>NZ_JACJDX010000001.1:0-572751 GCF_014163775.1 Shewanella sp. SR43-8
TAAATTAAAATTAAACTTTTATCGTCTCTAGCAGTAAAAACCAGCTAATACCTAAACTGATTACTATCGTGTTGGTTAGCGATCGCCGATGATTATCAACTCCTGTTTCAAGGCTGACTTCAATGACAACTTATTTCACCTGCCCCAAGCTGATTTAGCCTCGTTCGCCACTAACTAGTACTCAGCAATAGTAAACCGATACACTATTGCTGCAATGCTAAGCAAAAATCACTAATCAGTTCAGGCCAATCATCAACATCATCCATAGAGTTAGCGATATGCAGTTTGGCATTGGGTAACGCCTTTTCAAGTTCAATAGCTGTTTCAATGGGATGAGCATCATCATCTTGCCAAGCAAGAATTAGCGTTGGCACCCTAATGCTGGCAAGTTGCTGCTTACTTGGGAGGTCATTTTGAGCGGCCGCGGTAAATAACTGACTTAATGTCTGGCGTTTCATCGACTTTAGTCCATCTAACATCCCCAAAACACTGTGCTTGTGGGCATCGATTAACCAGCGAGGTAACATCTTGTCTAAATGCTTGGCATTCATTTGGGCTAAGCCTTTACCGCCAAGTATGCGTGCGGCTTTGGCTATTTTATAATAATAATTAACTTGATTGGCTCTAGCCTGCCACGCGATAGGCGGGGTCATTAAAATGAGTCCTTGAATGCTTTCTGGATTGGCCAATGCTGCATACAAGCTGGTTGCACTGCCCATGGATTGACCACCCAAAATCATTGGTGTCGGTGCTTGATAATGCGCCGCGACCCTCAACATGTCTTTAGCAAGAGACGGCCAAAGGTAATCGTCAACAGACTCACCCGCAGTAGATAATCCATGACCGATTGCATCATAACGAATAAGTTGTAACTTTTTAGGAAACCGATGCCAAGCATACACGCCAATAGCATCTTCGCTTTGCATGCAGCCACACAGACCATGGGCCCAAACCAAGGCTTGCCCCTTACCGCTAATGGAACAATTAAACTGATTGATATTAAATTGCTCTGTCATGGCCTGTGGTTCTCCTATCTGTCTATCCTTTTACAATTTCAATCAATCTATTAATAAATAATATGATTGCATCTGTCGTATCAAACCTAAATGCTAAACCGTAATGAATTTCACTTAAGCCTTTGTTACGGCGTGTTGGAAAACGAGTCATTTGAGCATTGTGGTAATAATCGTATTTGGCATGGACGCCATCAATAGTGGCCAGTTCAGTAGAAAAAACCTCAAATGCCGGACGAATGATCAGTAATGGGGTTTTACCTTCAACATGTAAATAAACCGGCTCTTTTAACTCAGGAAGCATGTATTCGGTGACATTCTTAATATTAAAATTAGTACGACATTTGAGTTCATTCAAGGTTGATGCAACTTGTTCAAGGGTGATGCTCATAAAGTGGATGCCTGTGCTGGGTAATGTCATTGATTTATATCACTAGAGTATATGGCTTAGCTGAATAAATAAAAACAAAAAGCCCCGAACAAATGTTCAGGGCTAATGGTGTTAGTGCGATATTAGTAACGATAAAGCAGAATTATGCGTCAATACCTTTACTCGCCAAAAACTCGTCGTATGTGCCTTTGAAATCGTTAATCCCTGTCGGGGTCACTTCAAGAATACGAGTGGCTAACGATGATACGAATGCACGGTCATGAGATACGAACATTAATGTACCTTCGTACTTTTCAAGCGCGTTGTTTAATGACTCAATCGATTCCATATCCATGTGGTTGGTTGGCTCATCGAGTAATAAGATGTTCGGCTTTTGCATGATAAGTTTACCGAAATACATACGGCCTTTCTCACCACCAGATAGCACTTTGACTGACTTTTTAATGTCATCGGCGCCAAACAACATACGGCCTAAAATACCGCGTACCGATTGGTCATCGTCATTTTCTTTGCGCCATTGACTCATCCATTCGAACAAGGTCATGTCATTGGCAAAATCAGCTTCATGATCCTGGGCGTAGTAACCAATATTGGCATTTTCAGACCAATTAATGGTGCCTTCATCTTGTGGGATGTCGTGTACCAAAGTACGTAACAAAGTCGTTTTACCGACACCGTTTTGGCCCAAAATAGCAATTCTCTCGCCCACTTCAACCATAAGGTCGAATTTACTAAATAACGGGGCATCGTAACCTTTGGCTAAATTTTCAACAACCAAGGCATTACGGAACAATTTCTTTTCTTGTTCAAAACGAATAAACGGGTTCACACGGCTTGATGCTTTAATATCATCTAGCTTAATTTTATCAATTTGCTTGGCGCGTGATGTCGCTTGCTTAGCTTTAGATGCGTTAGCCGAGAAGCGCGCAACGAAGGTTTGTAACTCTGCAATTTGTGCTTTCTTCTTCGCGTTGTCACTCATTAAACGTTCACGAGATTGCTGTGCAGCCATCATGTATTCGTCGTAGTTACCTGGGAACACGCGTAATTCGCCGTAATCTAAGTCAGCCATATGAGTACAGACTGAGTTTAAGAAATAACGGTCATGCGAAATAATGATCATGGTGCTGTTACGTTGGTTCAACATATCTTGTAACCAGCGAATAGTATCGATGTCCAAGTTGTTGGTAGGTTCGTCAAGTAACAGTAAATCCGGGTCGGAGAATAATGCTTGTGCCAAAAGCACACGCAATTTAAAACCTGGAGCGATTTCGCTCATTAAGCCAAAGTGTTGTTCGGTACCAATACCGACACCTAAAAGTAAGTCACCGGCACGAGATTCAGAGGTATAACCATCCATCTCGGCAAATTCCATCTCAAGTTCAGATACTTTAATACCGTCTTCTTCGCTCATTTCAGGTAAAGAATAAATACGGTCGCGCTCTTGCTTTACTTTCCACAACTCACGGTGGCCCATGATCACAGTGTCTACGACAGAAAAGGCTTCGTATGCAAACTGGTCCTGGTTTAATTTACCCATACGTTCGTTAACATCTATTGAGACGTTACCACTTGATGGTTCTAAATCACCGGCAAGGATTTTCATAAAGGTGGATTTACCACAACCATTCGCGCCAATTAAACCGTAGCGATTTCCGCCACCAAATTTGACTGAGAGGTTTTCAAACAGTGGCTTAGCGCCAAACTGCATTGTGATGTTAGCTGTTGTAATCAAAATGAAATTCCAAATCGTGTTGTGTGTTGAAGCCGATATCAAATTATAGTGTATTCGCTCAAGTTGACATCTATATGACTCAAGCAAGCAAAAATGATATTGAAACTAGAATACGGCAAAGCCGAGGTAAATACGAAGCGCGATAGTGTAAGGATTTTTGGCCTATTTATCAACCTAGCAATCAACAATAGCGCAGACAAATACTGGCCACTTTTGAGATACAAGCAAGTATATGCCAACCATTATGAATATATCAGGGACGATAAATACACTAAGGTGGCTTAACACCGAAAACATCAATATGTTTTCGGTATCAATGATAACCGTGTGAAGTATTTAGTAAAAATATTGCCTCAGCTTAGGCGCTTGCTGGATCTGTTACATGGTCTGGGTGAATTTCTGCTTGGATAAAGCAGTTTTGTAGCACTTTTTTCGATGGGTACATACTTGCTGTGCTATCAATTATTTGCGCATCAAAATCGACAACAATAGGAATAAAATGGCTCGCTTTGGTGATTTTACGCTGTCTTAATTTTTTCAATGCGCTGATATCGGCATTCGAAGGCGAATGGTCAAAAGTAAAATACAAATAATGAATCGTATTTTGAGACTTCATTCCGAGCACTTTCTTTAACTCTACTAAGCGAGTCACTAATTGCTCATTCTGTGCTTGAACCTGCGCAATTGAGACTTTACTCATATCAAATACGGATATTGAAATAACACTATTGATATACTTTTGCGCCGCAATAAACTCAAGCCCTTCAAACTTAGCTGAACCGTCTGTCTCGAGTGTTGATGGCGCTAACTCTACAAAGCCGTTGCTATTGATTAAAATGTCTTTTAAACGCTCACGGGCTGTCGGCAATGCACTAAAATACGCCTCTTTCTTGCGAATATTGTGTCTCATGTAACCCGCTAGGGCACCACAAAGCACTAAAAAGACGATTTTGCCACCAATACGATGCCAAAAATCTAGGTATGGCGCATCCGGTAAAGTAATCCCGGCTTCCAAGGTTAGCGCTTCAACCTCTAGCGGCATCAGATCGATGTATAGATCATCTTCTGGCAGCATGCCAGCAAAACGGCCATCATAATTCCACAGTGGAATAAATAATACTTCAACCGATTTATAGATATAGCCAATATCGACGTTATCGCCCTCTGGTGTTTGAAATCGTTCGTCATCGGGAAGTTCCACTAGGGTAATAATGTTTTCCCCACCAAAAGAAATTAATCCCGCTTTGGCATGCGAAATATTAGCGGTTATAAGCAAGCAGAATAGCAATAGTAAGAAAATATTTTTCATTTTAATCCTTTATGAATAAAAAATAGCTGATTAGTGATCAGACCAAGCAGTGAACAGCGGAACCACAAATTGTAATCGCAATGAGTCTTTTAGATTCCCTTCATACAAATACTCATCGCTATTATACTAAAAAATGCTCAGACAACAACGCCATAGCGCTTATAGTTGCGCGACTAGCCTAGGAGCATTTTTATCGTTTTAAATACTCAATAATGTAGTCTAATCCACCAGTGATAGCGGCGACTTGGGCATCGTTACATTCTTGCGCTGTGACCAGAGGGCTATCAGGATAAACTTCAGTCGTGGTGTTAAAGTGATTGTCAGTGATACCGGCGCATAAACTGAGTTTTTTTACCGGGTAGTTAATCACCCCAAATTGCTCAATCGGCACTTCAATTAGTTGCCCATTATCGTCTGGTGCAATATGGGTCACTTTGGCAACGGAATCAATTATCGCTTTTTGAAATGCGGGAGTTGGATTATCACTGTCACCCACCAAATAAAAACCGTCAGGAATAATGCCTTTAGCATAATCAACGCCATCGCGAGCAGACAATACTGGTCTAAACTCTATCTCGTCAGTATCGGTCGTTTCATGTAAATCAATATGTGCATAAACCTCACCCAGTGTGGCCACAAATGCCATTAATGCCGCTGATTCTTCCGCTGGACTGTTAGGGTAAAAAGAGCGATTAGGATCGATGGCTTTTGGGTTCCAACGATTAATAGTTTCATAACCCCACGGGCTGATACATGGCGCAACCACCACATTAAAATACTGAGCGTAATCTTGCGCTTTAGTGGCTAAAAATTGAATGGCACCTTGTACACCACTGGTTTCATATCCATGTACGCCGCCGGTGATCAAAATGGTTTTTTTAGTACTGTCCCACTTGAGTGGCTTAAAACCAAATAAAGGATACTTGTCGACGTCATAAGATAACGCGCCATACTGTATTTGCTCAAATTGAGCCGCAAGCGGGGTTAACTTACTGACTACTTCATCTTGATATGACCGCTTGATAGTCACTTGTGCTAACCATTGGGCTTTGTGATCATCGGTCCATTTTTGTCCAGGAATGCCAATTGGATACGCTGTTGAATTGCTCATATAACCTCGTTAATCGTTTGTTTTATTGAGTTAATCTATTACGTTAGTTTATTTATTGTGACGGATTTAGGTTTAGCTAAAATAACTAAGCCTATGCCTAAAAAAATGATACTGGCCGAAATACTAAGATGAATACTGATCACTTCATCTAAAAATAGTACCCCGCCAAAGGCGGCGATAACAGGAACGGTCAGTTGTAGTACTGCCGCATGTGTTGCTGTTAACCCACGTAAAGCTTGATACCATAATGCGTAGCCGACGCCAGATGCCAGCCCACCTGACAATACGGCCAATAAAATGCCTGCGGGCGACAAGATAAGGTGATTAATGGGTTCAACAACGCTAAATAATGGCAGTAACCAGACTACACCTATCATTGCCGCAACTAACGGCAAGGTGCGAATAAAATTATAGCCGGTATCAAACAGTGGTTTGCGCGACTGTTTACCCAATAACGTGTAGCCACCCCAAGCACAGCCACTGATGGCCATTAATATTAGGCCTATGATTGAAGGAGCGCTGACGCCCGGTAAAACTAAATATCCAAAACCTGCAAATGCCAATGAGGCGCCAATAACCTCGAGTAAGGTTAACCGCTGGCCTTGAATATAACTCATCAGCATCATACTCATTTGTACTGCGGCAAATAAAATTAATGCGCCAGTTGCGGTATCAAGAAGCACGTAAGCGTATGAAAAAGTGACTGCATAAATGAACAGTAATCCCGCAGCTAGAAAGCTGCCGTGACTCGCTGATGTTGCTGCCTTGGTTTTATTGGCAGCACTTTTATTAACGTCACTTGTATTAACGTCACTTGTATTGGTGTGGAGGCGACGGGTTCGCAATGACATTAATAGCCACAACACCAACGCCCCTGCAGTTAAACGAATAGCGGTAAAACTGCTTGGATCAATTAATGGTGTGGTTTGCTGAACTGATAATGCCATGCGGCACAATACCGAATTAGCCGCAAATGCGACCAGAGCCACTAGGGTATACAAGGCCACAGAAAGCGTCGATAAATATGCTAATAGAACAGACATAGACAGGCGACTATGCTTTTTTCTTAAAGGTAAACTTTTGCACAAACCACTGTATTACCCCGACTTGTTGAACGTGAGTTAAGCCAAAATAAACACAGATCCACGGAGAGATAAGTAAAAACCAAGGTAACGCAGCTGTCGAGCGACCTGAGAATTGTAAATATAAAAAGCCGCCGTAAATAATAATGACGCCGAAGATCCCCACTATTAACATGATTTTTTTAAGCAGGTATTCTAATTTGGCCACGTAATTAATCCTTAAAAAGTAAAAAAGTCACGCCAAGATAATACACATGGTATTCACTCGGCGTGACAGCATCATAACAAACTGATTAAGCGAAATACTACCGGCTTATAAACGAATACCGCCATCAATTTCAAATACTCGGCCGTTGACGTAATCATTTTCAATGATAAAACGCACTGTAGAGGCAATTTCTTCCGGTTGGCCTAAACGACCGACGGGTACCATTTGCTCAAGGCGTTCTAAT
Organism: Shewanella sp. SR43-8; assembly: GCF_014163775.1. NCBI lineage: Bacteria > Pseudomonadati > Pseudomonadota > Gammaproteobacteria > Alteromonadales > Shewanellaceae > Shewanella > Shewanella sp. SR43-8. The sequence continues at coordinate 7,094 of NZ_JACJDX010000001.1, forward strand.
GCTTCAGGCTTCATTGCTGCGGTCATTTCAGTGGCGATAACACCAGGCGCAACCGCGGCGCTGCGAATATTATAGCGCGCTAACTCTTTGGCCCAGCCAACAGACATAGCTGCAACGCCAGCTTTAGAGGCTGAGTAATTAGACTGCCCCATGTTACCGGATTTAGCTAAGCTAGAAATATTAATGATAACCCCAGCTTGACCAGTCTCAATCATGGCTGCAGCGGCTTCACGACCACACAAAAAAGTACCGGTTAAATTGACGTTAATGACGGACTGAAATTGTTGATATGACATGCGATCAACGACTTTGCCGTCTTTCGCTTTAACCATTAAGCCGTCACGTAAAATACCTGCATTGTTGATTAACACATTAACTTGGCCAAAATCTTCAACAATAAATTTAAAACCAGAAACGACGTCTTCTTCATCAGTAATGTCTAAGGCGTAACCTTGCACTTCAGTGATTGAACCTAAATCAGCACAAGCCTGTTCAAGTTTGCTTTGGTCGACATCGATAAGTGCCAATTTAGCCCCTTGTGCAGCCAAATTTTGCGCCATTGCCAGACCTAATCCACCTGCTCCGCCAGTAATGACGACAACCTTATCTTTTAATTCCATCAACTGAATCCTTTATTTTTTCTTTGAAAACTGTTCAAAAATACTTGAAAAATCGCGACGGCCATTGCCTTGACGAGCATGATTAACATATAAACTGCGAGCCAAAGATCCCATCGGTGTGCTTGAGTTAGACGCGACTGCCGCTTCTTGCGACAAGCCTAAATCTTTTACCATCAAATCGACCATAAAGCCGCCTTGATAATCTTTCGACGACGGTACATTTTCCATCACATCTGGGCATGGATTATACTTTTCGAGAGTCCAGTTACCGCCACTGCTGACTTTCATGATATCAGATAGCACTTTAGGATCTAAACCATTATCCAAACCTAATTGTAATGACTCGCTAGTACCGACCATCAACACAGATAACAGCATGTTGTTACAAATCTTGGCAATTTGCCCAGCACCCACAGCGCCAGCATGAAAAATATTGCCGCCCATAACAGTCAGTACGGTTTGCGCTTGTTGATAAGCTGAATCACTACCACCACAAATAAAGGTCAAGCTGCCGGCGGCTGCGCCTGCTGTGCCGCCAGAAACGGGTGCATCCATAAACTCTATGCCTTTTTCCGCAGCTTTAGCTCCCACTAGACGGGCACTATCTGCATCTATGGTAGAACAATCAATTAATAGTGCATGCTTTGACACAACATCAAGCAGGCCTTTATTGTCATCGTCACCTAAATATAAGCTGCGTACATGTTTGCCCGCGGGAAGCATGGTTATCACAAAATCGGCAGCGGCTGCTGCGCCACAGGCAGTTTTAGCGCTTAATGCACCTTGATCAGTTAACGCTGTGACTGCGGCCGGGTTTAAGTCAAACACTGTGACTGTCATACCCGCCTTAATTAAGTTGGCCGCCATTGGGCCGCCCATATTGCCTAAACCAATAAATGCTACTGTTGCCATGTTGATAATCCTTTTATAAAAAGTCTGCTAATGGGTGCTTATCTGCAGCCCAAGGAGATGTGACAAGTTGGGCTATTTTACTCGGTTCAACCGCTTCAACATCGGTAAACAGCCATTGAGGGTTGCGATCCTTATCAATCAGTAATGCCCTTACACCTTCACAAAAATCCCCCATAGAGCAACAATTAACGCTAACACCCAATTCCCACTTGAAGCATTCGGCTAAGCTCAGCGCTGAACCTAATGCCGCTTGAGAAAAGATCAGATGCCAGCTGATCGGACTCCCCGCTAATGCTGTTTTCTGCGCGCGTTTAAGCCAATCAAGCTCAGTATCTAGCGTCGATAATTGGTGATGAACATCCAGAATGTCACCTGTCATTAATAAATCAATTTGACTTTGAAATTGTTGTAAATGACTGGTTGTAAGCGACGCTAGATACGGTTGTGTCATACCAGAAAGCAAGTCGCTCAATAGCTGATGATTTGTATCGTTATCTTGGCTCCACGTTAGTTTGGCCATAGCATCAAACAGCGGCTGTTTTTCATCGCTGGTTAAGTAATAGTTACCCAAGTTAACGTACAAGGCGTCTGAGGCGTTCATGTTGTAAGCCGTTAAGCCTAGAAATAAGCCTGTTTTTCCTGGCATACGATTTAAAAAGTAACTGCCACCGACATCGGGATATAAACCAATGGTGACTTCTGGCATCGCAATACGACTGCGCTCAGTCACAATGCGATGACTACCACCAGCCATGAGTCCTAATCCGCCGCCCATGACAATGCCGTCGCCCCATACTAGTACAGGCTTACCGAATTGATGCAGTAAGTAATCCAGTTGGTATTCTTGGGTAAAAAATTCACAGGCTTCATCGGTGATGTTATTGGGATTAGCGATAGACGCATGATAAATCGCACGAACATCACCGCCAGCGCAAAAAGCCTTGTCGCCAGCGCCTTTGATAACCACGCAAGCAATACTGTCATCGTTTTTCCAGCGCGTGAGCTGGTTTTGCATCGCTGCAACCATGTTAAGCGTTAATGCATTGAGCGCTTTTTCGATATTCAGGGTCACTACGCCAATAGATTGGCCAGATAGTGTGCCTAACGTTTGAAATATTACCTCTTGAGTCATTAGCTGTTCTTCCAATTTGCGGCGCGTTTTTGTAAAAAGGCGTTCACACCTTCAGCTTGATCTTCACTGCCAAACAGGTCAACAAACAATTCACGTTCAAGCGGTAATGCCTCAACTCTTGGCATTGTACGCCCTGCATTTATCAGCGTTTTACATGCACTGACACTGCCAGGAGACTGTTTAGCCACTTTAGCGGCTAATGCGACTGCTGCGTCGAGGGCTTGGCCTTGTTCAACCACTTCTTCAATTAAACCTATTTTTTCAGCTGTGGCTGCATCAATCCGTTCACCGCATAAAATCATCCGTTTCGCCCAGCCCTCGCCCACTAGTGCGGTTAAGTTTTGGGTGCCTCCGGCACAAGGTAATAAACCTACAGTGGCTTCTGGTAACGCCATTTTCACTTGGGTTTCAGCAATACGTAAGTCACACGCTAATGCGACTTCTAAGCCGCCACCCATGGCATAGCCGTTAATGGCCGCGATTGATACACCGCGAAATGCACTTAAAGTTTCAAAGGCTTCACCAAAGTGTTTGGCCATATTAGCGGCATTTTCTTTATCACCGTCGGCAAATAAATTTAAATCGGCACCGGCAGAAAAAAACCTATCACCTTGGCCAGTGATAACAAGCGCGTAAACATCCTTGCGTTGATTTAATGAAAGCACGATCTGTTTCAACGTTTGTAAACTGTCAGCTGTCCAGGTATTGGCTGGCGGGTTGTTCAACGTCAAAATGGCCGTGTGACCAATTATGTGTTCCAGTATATTGGTTTGAGCAGTCATAACCTTATGTCCTTATGTTAGTAATCATTTATGGATCATTCAGTTGTGGATCAGTCAGCAGTGAGCCACCCGTTACAGGATAGGATGTGCATCGCTGGCTAACAAACGACGAGCAATGATTAACCGCATGATCTCGTTAGTGCCCTCTAAAATTTGGTGCACACGTACATCGCGGAAATGACGCTCTAATGGATATTCACGAATGTATCCGTAACCACCATGAATTTGCAGCGCACTGTCGCACACTTGAAAGCCCACATCGGTGGCAAAGCGTTTTGCCATGGCACAATATGCGCTGGCTTCAGGGTCTTGAGTGTCGAGTTTAAATGCCGCTAAACGCACCATTTGACGTGCAGCAACTAACTCTGTTGCCATATCCGCTAATTTGAACTGTAGTGCTTGAAAAGCCGCTAATGGCTTACCAAACTGTTTACGCTCATTCATATATTCGGTCGCGCGCGTTAAGGCCGCTTGTGCAGTGCCAATTGAACAGGTGGCGATATTAATCCGTCCGCCATCTAAACCTTTCATGGCAAAGGTAAAACCTTGGCCTTCTTCGCCAAGTAAGTTAACCGCTGGGACGCGCACATTTTCGAAGCTGATCATTCTCGTCGGTTGGGCGTTCCAGCCCATTTTATCTTCCGCTTTTCCGTAAGTAACGCCTGCGGCATCGGCTGGTACTGCAATGGCAGAAACCCCTTTAGGGCCAGCTTCACCGGTACGGCACATCACCACTAAAAGCTCAGTTTCACCCGCTCCAGAAATAAAGACTTTCGAACCTGTGATCACGTAATCGTCACCATCACGCACCGCTTTAGTTTGCAATGAAGCAGCGTCGCTGCCAGCTCCTGGTTCAGTTAAGCAATATGACGCCAATAACTGCCCTGTGGTTAAGCCTTCTGACCACTGTTGGCGTAAGGTTTCAGTGCCCCAAGTAGTAACCATCCAAGTGGCCATATTATGGATGGTTAGCATTGCTGTGGTTGTTGTACAGCCATGGGCTAATTCTTCAAAAATAATTGAAGAATCTAACCGAGACAGACCCATACCACCTTCTGATTCTGGTGAGTAAAGTGAACAAAAACCCAGCTCACCGGCTTTTTGAATTACGTCTTTAGGAAAATGATGTTCTTCGTCCCATTTGGCGGCAAATGGCGCCAGCTCTTCTGCTGCGAATTGACGGGCTAAATCAGCAAACTGACGCTGATCTTCATTTAAATTAAAATCCATACTGGAGTCCTTATATTATCTTGGATGACTCTCGGGTCATTTGATATTTTGCCCACCTGCAGCTTGAGCTACTTAGTCATTAAATGGTGATGTTTGAGCTTACGACATCACCATCCGATGGTGCGAGTCAAAATGGTCTTGTTGTATTAGCAGATAAAAATAACCGCGATAGGTTTTATCATACCGCGGCCAATGAGCTTATTTGAGGTCAATACTCATGTTAGGACCGCTAACCGCTTCTGCATCAAACCAGCGTGTGGTAATGGTTTTGGTTTCAGTGCAAAAACGTACAGCTTGCTTACCATATGCGTGTTGATCGCCATAGAAACTGCCTTTCCAACCTGTAAATGAGAAGAAAGGTAGTGGCACAGGAATAGGAACGTTAATCCCCACTTGGCCTACTTCAATTTCATGTTGATATTTACGCGCTGCGCCGCCTGATGCGGTAAAGATTGAGGTACCGTTACCATAAGGACTGTTGTTAACCAGTTCGATAGCATCGTCTAAGTTATCCGCTTCCATACAACACAGTACTGGACCAAAAATCTCTTCTTTGTAAATGCTCATGTCGGTGGTGACATTGGTGAACATGGTTGGGCCAACCCAATTACCAGACTCATAACCTGCAACAGTGAAATCGGTTCCATCGAGTAAGCAATCAGCACCTTCTGCTTTGCCTTGAGCAATCAGTTTTAGGACACGCTCTTTTGCCGCAGGGCTGATAACAGGGCCGTAAGCAGCATCTTTGTCATCCCATAAACCAGGACGAACCTTAGCTAACGCTTCTTTTAATTCAGGGATCCACTCTTTGGCTTTACCGACAAAAATGGCTACTGAAATGGCCATACAACGCTGACCTGCAGCGCCAACCGAGGCTCCGACCATGTTATTGATCACTTGTTGCTTGTTCGCATCAGGCATGATCACACAATGATTTTTTGCCCCTGCAAACGCTTGTACCCGTTTGAGGTTGTCAGTGCCGGTTTTATAAATGTATTGGCCCACACCCACAGACCCCACAAACGAAATCGCTTTAATTGCTGGGTCTCGTAGTAAAATATCAACCGCGGTTTTGTCACCATGGATAAGTTGTAACACGCCTTTTGGTGCGCCCGCTTCAACAAATAACTCCACTAAACGTTGTGGCGTCATGGGATCTTGTTCAGACGGTTTTAAAATAAAGGTATTACCGCAAGCAATTGATAATGGGAACATCCATAATGGGATCATTGCTGGGAAGTTAAACGGAGTAATACCGGCACACACACCTAATGGTTGCGTGTAGCTATACGTATCGATATTACGAGCAACGTTTTCTACCGTTTCACCCATCATTAACGACGCAACACCACAAGCATGTTCAGCAACTTCAATCCCGCGCCATACATCACCTTTAGCATCTTCAAGGGTTTTACCGGTTTCTTGCGCTAAAATTGTCGCTAATTCGTCGTGATGCTCTTTGAGCAAATGTTGGTAACGCAACATAACCCGAGCACGTTCAGACACGGGAACTTCTTTCCAGGTTTTAAACGCTTCTTTAGCACTGTGAATAGCCAGCTCGACTTCGGCGGTAGTAGCGCAGTTTATTTTTGCGATAACGCTGTTGTTAGCAGGGTTAGTCACATCAATATTGCGATCGCCGCTACCAAAGGTGAATTCGCCATCAATATAATGCTTAACTTGTGTAGTCATGTGGTTTTCCTCGATCCTTGAACATCTATGAGTGAGTAACATCACTCGTATTGAGTTATTGCACAGGTAATGCCGTTTATTATGTTTGTCAGTCTCACTCATTGAGTGGCTGGATGTACATTTACCTGCGCAGTGGTCTTATTGAACTTAGCGAGTGTGGCTTTATTCCACTTCTATCGCCATCGCGGTGGCTTCACCACCACCAATACATAGTGATGCCACGCCGCGCTTAAGACCACGGGCTTTTAAGGCATAAATCAATGTCACTAATAAACGGGCGCCAGAACAACCAATTGGATGACCTAATGCACAAGCACCGCCGTTAACATTGACTTTGCTGTTATCTAAACCAAGTTCAGACACGGCAAGCATGGTTACCATGGCAAATGCTTCGTTGATTTCATATAAATCAACGTCATCTTTACTCCACTGCACTTTTTCGAACAGTTTTTGCATCGCGCCAACAGGAGCTGTAGTAAACATTGATGGTTCTTGCGAGTGAGTAGTATGGCCTTTAATGGTCGCCATAACGGTTAGACCTAACTGAGTGGCTTTCTCACGGGTCATTAACATCAGTGCCGCAGCGCCATCTGATATTGAACTTGAGTTAGCCGCAGTAATGGTGCCGTCTTTAGTAAAAGCAGGACGTAAGCTGGGGATTTTTTCAGGACGTGCGTTTCCAGGCTGTTCATCGATATCAACACTGATATCACCACCGCGAGCACTTACGGTGACAGATACCACTTCATCTTTAAACGCTCCCGACTGAATCGCTGCATTGGCTTTTTCCAGTGATGATAATGCGAAAGCATCCATTTGTTCACGGGTTAAGCCAAAGTCGTCGGCCGTTTTTTGTGCAAACGTGCCCATAGCGCCACCAGTGTAGGCATCTTCAAGGCCATCTAAAAACATATGGTCCATTACTTTACCGTGACCCATACGCATTCCGCTTCGAGCTTTATCGAGTAAATATGGCGCTCTGCTCATGTTTTCCATGCCGCCAGCCACGACCACTTGGCTGCTGCCAGCTTTAATTAAGTCGTGAGCTAACATGACGGTTTTCATACCTGAACCACAGACTTTATTCACTGTTGTGGCACCAACACTTAGAGGTAAACCGGCACCTAATGTGGCTTGACGAGCTGGTGCTTGGCCAAGACCAGCAGGCAACACACAGCCCATTAGCACTTCATCTACGCTATCGGCACTGATCCCCGTTTGGGCTAAAAGGCCTTTAATCGCCGTGGCCGCTAACACTGGCGACGCGACCTCAGACAATGCACCTTGAAACCCACCCATTGGTGTACGCTTCGCGGCAACAATAACGATATCTTGACCTGTTTGCTCTGTACTCATAACCACTCCAATTCACTGCGCTTTAAAAATTATTGAAAATAATATCACACCACTTTGACGTTGACGCTAACGTAAAGCAAGTAAAAAATGGTCTAAAAGGTGATGTTAATCTCATGGCGTTGTCATCGAAGATTTACACTGGATAAAAAAACACTAAAAATGGTAGCTAACTAACTGTTTATAAATTAGTTATTATCAGGAGGTCTTACTGTGGAAAATTGGATTACACTTTAGTCTATGAAGTGGCCCCAGCATGAACAATTGTGCTATGAATGCTGATAATTGACGGTAAATTTTAATGATTAATCGTGTTTTAACGGCTGATAGCAATACATCAGAATAGTGACATTCTGGAGAGTAGATAAACAAAAAAGGCTATTTCACGTTATCGCGTAATAGCCTTAATAAAAGTCACCTCAACGCAACAAAATAAACGCCTATAAAATTGAATAATAAGTAATTATTTTTTACTTTCCCATGGCGTTTTGGCGTTCATGTCGGACAGATCATAAGGCGTTAACTGATAGACATAATAATTAAGCCAATTGCTGATCAATAAACTGCCATGACTATGCCAACGCACGATAGGATCTTGGTTTGGATCGTCTTGACGATAATAATTTTGTGGAATATCAGGATTAAGATCTAGGCCTTTATCGCGCACATACTCGTCATTCAAGGTATCTTTTTGATACTCAGGATGACCCATAACAAACACATTTCGATTATCGCGACTGAGAACAATATAGGCTCCAGCGTCATCAGACTCTGCCAACACGTCTAAATCAGGATGTTGGCGAACTTGTTCAATATCCATTTCGGCGAAGCGAGAATGTGGCGCAAAAAATTCATCATCAAAACCCCTCAATAATGGATGTGGATCGCTGGTGCGACGATGATTAAACACCCCCGAACGTTTAGTGGCCAATAACTTACGTTCTAAATTGTAAAGATGATAGAAACCCGCATGAGCAGCCCAGCACAGAAATAATACTGATGTCACATGTTGCTGAGACCAATCAATGATCTCGCGAATATGGTCCCAATAGACCACATCTTTAAAGTCAATTTGGCCTAAAGGCGCGCCAGTAATAATCAAGCCATCGTAATTGTTGTGCTTGATCTCTTCAAAATCACGATAAAAAGTATTCATGTGATCCACAGAAGTGTGCTTTGACTCTTTATCATGGATGCGTAATAAATCAACCCCGACTTGTAATGGCGTATTACCCAATAAGCGCAATAGCTGGGTTTCAGTTTCAATTTTATTGGGCATTAAATTCAAGATTAATACCCGCATTGGACGAATGTCCTGATTAGCCGCACGGGTTTCAGACATCACAAAGATATTTTCTGACTCTAAAATACCTGCTGCTGGCAGGTTATCTGGAATTCTAACCGGCATACTGATTACCTTTTGTGTGAAGAAAATAAATTATCTTGTGTATTTAGCCATAATGATGAATTTGTCATATCGACCATATCGCACTATCACTGCCACAGATAGAGCATGCCGAGGTGATAAGCGTATTTAGCCGTGGGTGAGTCACCGCTTAAGATCACAAAATCACAATAAATATTCGCCTAAAATAACACCTAGATATTCTCAGGACTGTCAGCACATTATCATTGAAAATAATGTCTTACTTAGCGCTAAGGCGATGGATACGCTTTGACAGCCCATTATTGTCATCTAACTGACCACTCATTGTTAGTCGCTTTCATCATACACAAGGATGTCTAGAAGTCTACACGTCTTTAGTTGAAATATTTTCTCGCTTGTTATCAATAGCCGATATTCCTATTATAAGACACCACATTACGATGATGCTGACTATGTTAACAACCACGCCTACCGCAACGGCAATGATTATTGGGGCGACTTCGCAATTAAGCCAAGCGCTTGCACGACAGTTATCGGAACAAAATGTATCCCTAGTGCTTTTTGTGCCAGATCCTGATGTATTAACCGATTTTTGTCGAACCTTACCAGGGGAAGTGAGCGTTTACCCGTTAAGTATTTTTGAGCCCGAAACCTTAATTAAGCAACTCACTTCTGCATGGGAGCAGCACAATGGTGCTCATCTAGTGATCGTCAATACGGGTGTGAATCATTATGACGCGGCACTACCTTGGCCGATTGAACAAGATATTGTTGATATCAATGTCAGAGGATTTGCCGCCATCAGTAACTGTGTGTTTAAGTTGATGTGTCAACAAGGTTATGGACAACTGGCGGCGATTAACTCAATAGCGGGCCAACGTGGTGGTCCAAATGTGGCTTATCATGCCTCTAAAGCGTTTGCCGCTAATTATCTGCAAGGTTTGTGCATGCATGCACAACGATTAAAATTACCTATTACGATTAGTGATATCCAGCTCGGCTTATATGATAAAGCGATGTTTCTCAATACGCGCTTTTTATTGTCGCCGATAGACAAGGTCGCCAAACAAATATTAACCGCCCTTAAAAAGGGTAAACGCCGAGTGTATGTCACTAAACGCTGGCGTTTTGTGGCGTGGATTAATCGCTTATTACCTGAATATATTTACAACACTCGCCATTGGAAACCACGTAAAAAATCTTAATAAGCAACACCAACAAAAACAGGAACCCTTAGGTTCCTGTTTCGTTATCACTGCCATTATCGCAGAGGTATTCTAAGTAACTTGAACGACTTAAAACGTATAACCCACGCTGACCATGTAAACCCAAGGGTCAATATCGGTATCAACCACAACATGATCGGCACCCATATCAAAGCTCACATCAGTAGAAATTTGTGCATACCAAACTGACGCGTTAACTAACCATTTTTTGTCAATTTGATAATCAAGACCAACTTGAGCCGCAAGTCCCCAAGAATTCGATAAGCTTAAATTTTCTAAGCCAAGATCTTTCGCATCTTGAGTAAATTCATTGTCATAGAAATTAGTAAAGTTAACGCCTAAACCCACATATGGACGTAAAGCTGACTGTGAATCACCAAAGTAGTATTGTGCGACTAGTGTTGGCGGTAATTGCTTTGAGTCTGCAATTTTACCTAATGCGCCCAATGAAACATCGTGGCTAAAAGGCGATGCTGCAAGTAATTCAATACCGACATTATCAGTTAACATATAACCAAAGTTTAGCCCTAGCTGAACATCATTATCGACACTAAATTCAGCAACATTTGCCACTACTGGGCTTGACTCATTTGGAGCAACCATCGCCACACCGGCACGGACAATAATATCTCCAGCTTGATGGGCCGCAGCACTAAATGACAGGCCGGCAGATAATAAAGACACGGCAACTAAACTTAGGGTAATTTTCTTATTCATTTTTAACACTCCTTGGCAATGACAACTAGATGCAGTTGAGTGCATCCTCAACATTTGCCAACAACCTACATAAGTAATCTATGAGTAACATTGACATAGATCAACAAAAGCATAATACCCCTTTAGAGATAACAACTTAATTGAGTTAGCTTGATTTAGATCACATATCAAACTGAGTAAATCAGACTGTTAAGCGCATATTGAGAAAATATGAGAGGTCACAAAGAGCATTATTTAGAGCTTAGAAATGGCTCAGTAATCATGATTAATTTAGGGTACTGGAGTAGCCATTTCTTTTGAATGACTCTAGATTTAAACACACTGATGTCGCGTTTAGGATTAGCATGCAAACTCAGAGAAAAAAGACAGGCTAATCCAAAAACAGCGTCCACTTTAATCTCGTAGTCATGGGCTAACACTGTTGCAGAATTTGGGCCTGTAAAAGGCACTTTTTGATTAATATGGACAGCGACAGCAGGACTGGTATTGACTAACTTAACCCCGACTGCTGTCTGTTTTTCAGGCCAATAAGACATGGCGTCAAGACATGATAAATAAGCAGGATCGTTATTTCTGAGATGCATTCTGGCTTGATTTTTCACTGACCATGGCAAATCGGCTTGCTGCCTTAGTTTAGCTTCAATCGCGCGATCACGCTCTACAGATACATCACTATCACACCAGTAAATCACGTCGATATCATTTAATGCTTGTGACCTAATATGATGTAATTTATCCCATACCAAATTACGTACAAAGCCGGCAGCAATATACCAATCGCCAATATTGAAATGATTTAACACTTCACAGCATACTTGCAAGGCATTTAGACGCTGAGCATCTTGTTGCAACCATGTCGATAACTGCGCCTGTAACGCATCAGCCCCTAGTCGTTGCAACTCATTACTCACACAGGGTTCATTAGCTGGCGTCATGCTGCTGCTCTGGTGCAGCGTCAGCAAAAGCACTTAATTGCTGGCACTCATGCCAAATCCTGACAATATTGGGGTACGCGGCCAGCTCTAAGTTAAAGCGTTTGGCATTATACACTTGGGGGATCAAACAAATATCAGCCAGCGAAGGCGTATCCCCAAAACAGAAGCGTCCAGAATATTGGCCTAGTTGCACTTCCAGCGCAGCAAAACCAACATGGATCCAATGATGATACCAACGCATTTTATCGGCTTCAGACACGCCCATTTCGTTGACTAAATATTGTAATACTCGCAAATTGTCTAAAGGGTGAATTTCACACGCAATGGCCTGAGCCATACTACGTACAATGGCACGATCTTCAATATTGCTTGGCAGTAGACGATGATCTGGATACTTATCTTCAAGATACTCAATAATGGCCAGTGATTGCGACAATGTCAGCTCACCCTGCTCGCCGCTATCAACAAAGGCTGGCACTAAATGCTGTGGATTTAATTGATGAAAACTAGCACTGTGTTGCTCACCACCATTATTAACTAAATGCACCGAAATATGTTCTGCGGATAACTGCTTTAAGTTTAATGCTATACGAACCCGATAAGCCGCACTTGAGCGCCAATAACCATAGAGCTTCATGTCAATTTCCTTATTTTTATTTTATTTTGCCTAACAAAAAGGCAATAACGACTGAACGCTATTGCCTTAATTATGTCGGTTTACATTACCCTAATAATCTTAGGCTTTGTACTCAACCACTTTTTGATCGATAGAACCAAAAATACTCACACCATTTTCATCAAACATTTCGATACGTACCGTATCGCCAAAGTGCATAAAAGGTGTTGAGGCTTTACCATCAGCGATAATTTCAAGCATGCGCTTTTCAGCCAAACAGCTTGAGCCAGCACTGCGGTCATAGTTTGAAATGGTGCCAGAACCAATAATCGCACCGCTGCCTAATGGGCGTGTTTTAGCCACATGTGATACTAACTGACTAAAGTTAAAAGTCATGTCCACACCCGCATTAGGACGCCCAAACAACTCACCATTTAAATGTGTTACTAGGGGTAAATGCACCTTGCTGTCTTGCCACTTATCACCTAATTCATCAGGGGTAATAGCAATGGGTGAAAACGCACTTGATGGCTTTGATTGGAAAAAGCCAAAGCCTTTGCCTAACTCGCCAGGGATTAAATTACGCAGTGATACATCGTTAACCAACATCAATAGTTTGATGTGCTTAGCGGCATCTTCGCTGCTAACACCCATGGCGACATCATCAGTGATAATGGCAATTTCAGATTCAAAATCAATACCAAATTCTTCACTGGCCATTTCGATATCAGCTTTAGGCGCAATAAAACTGTCTGAGCCACCTTGATACACCAGAGGGTCGGTCCAAAAAGATGCCGGCATTTCAGCGCCACGCGCTTTGCGAACCAATTCAACGTGATTGACATAAGCACTGCCATCGGCCCATTGATAAGCTCGTGGTAAAGGTGATAAGCAACGGCTTTCGTCAAAATCTGCCGCATTATCCATATGCCCAGCGTTTAACGCTTCATATAACTCATTCAATTGTGGGTAAAGCAGATCCCAAGCATCTAATAATTGCTGCATAGTATGTGCAATAGCAGGTACGGCGACGGTTTTGCTCAAATCTTTACTGACTAACATCAATTGGCCGTCGCGACGTCCGTTGTGATAACTTGCAAGTTTCATTATTGCTCCTAAATACTGGGTGAGCGCAGCGGATTATCCACACTACACGCTCAATTTGACGATACAAATAACCGATCACGGCAGAAAAACCTATAGCGTGAGCTCAATCACATTTTGTTGGTGCTCACGGCTATTTGTAAATTATTCGTTACATTAATAAAAACGCACCGCAAATACTGATTTACAGCGTTTATGTGACTAAAATGCCAGCAAAATACTGGCATTAAATCGTTACATCACTTTTTCTTACTAATATTATAATCGCGTAATTTATTAGCAATTGCGGTATGTGACACCCCAAGTTTCTTCGCCAACTGTCGTGTACTTGGGTACGCAGGATACAATCGACGCAATAAACCCGCTTCGTATTCTTTCATGGCTTCATCCAAGGTGCCTTCAAACTCTTCATCGAAGTAACCAAAACCTTCGGCATAGGATGGTAATTTGAGTTGTTCAACGGTCAGCTCTGTCGAACCATCCCACATGGATACCGCCCTAAAAATAGCATTTTTCAATTGACGCACATTACCTGGCCACGCATAGGTAAACAGATAGTCGCGGCAAGTTGCCGAGATCCGTCTTAATGGACTCGATAACTGCTGACTATAATGTTCTAAGAACATTTCGGTTAATGGCAGCACATCGACTCGGCGCTCACGCAGGGATGGCATGTGGTAACTTAATACATGAATACGGTAATATAAATCTTCTCTAAACTCACCCGCTTGGCAGAGCTCAGCTAAATGTTTTTGGGTTGAGCAAATAATACGCACATCTGCGCGAACTTCTTCATCACCACCAATGCGCCTAAAGGTACCGTCTTGAAGTAAACGCAGTAATTTAACTTGCGCCGCTTTGGACATTTCGGCAATTTCATCCAGAAAAACCGTCCCGCCTTTGGCTTCTTCAAATAACCCGCGTTTTACAACTGTGCCATTGCTGACAAAACCAAATAATTCTTCTTCTGCGACGCTGTCTGGCAGTGCAGCACAATTAATCGCAATAAACGGATGTTCGCGGCGCATACTGGCATCATGACTAGCACGCGCCATGAGCTCTTTACCCGTCCCCGTTTCACCGGTTATCAGCAAAGGCGCATCGAGCTGTGCCATGCGCTTAGCTTGCTTGAGTATGTCTTTCATTTTATCGCTAACCGCTAATACATTATCAAAACCTGTGGTTTGATTTTGCAGCGCGTTAAATTGTTTACCGACTCTAGCAGGTGATTTGAGCGAAATAACGGCCCCCGCTAAAATGGTTTTGTCATCATCGTCAGGTAAATAAATGGGTAGCATTTCGGCCAAATACTCGTTCGAGTTAATTTGCACTCGAGTGGCTTGAGCCAATACAGGTATTTCACTCATCCAACGGGCAAAGTTAAACCCCTGAACCCAATGGTTAAGTGACTCCCCTACCACTTCATGTTCAGCCATACCGAGCGTCAACAAGGCCGATTCATTAGCGATGCGCACTCGCCCTTTAGCGTCAGTTGAAAACACTGAGTCGGGTAAGGTTTTAAGTAAGGTTTTAAGGGCATAATGCTCTTGTTCTGACGGCATAAAAGACACAGTACGGACGTCATGTACACTTTCAACCTTACGAATTTGCGGCATTAACTCTCGTAATGTTTCAAAACTGATCTCAGCAAATTGCAGGAATAAGAACCCCTTGTTACTGGCATCAATTGCGATTAAGTTAATTCCATGTTTTTCGAGCACGACGAGGATGTCTTTCGCTAAACCCACGCGATCAATACAGCTGACTTCCAAACGCATAATGTAACGATTCCCTATTTATTGAAGTTTTATTGCGGAAATTTGGCATAACGTTAGAGGGATATTGCTTCGGTGGCAAGTGAAGTTTACAGTAGAATTGTAACAGAGCGATTATTTCAGCACATTACGTTAACGTAATGTGCTGAAATCGATGACGATAATTACGCGTCTAACAACTGGTCTGTCTTGGCAGCCATGATAAAATCGTTTTTGTGTAAACCTTTAATTGAGTGTGACCACCAAGTGACCGTGACCTTGCCCCATTCGGTTAATATTCCAGGATGATGACCTTCAGATTCGGCTAAATCAGCTAACTTATTGGTAAACACCATGGCCAGCTTAAAGTTTTTAAATTTATAAACCCGCTCAAGCTGCATAATACCGTCACGAACTTCAACGCCCCAATCGGGGATCATACCGACAAGTTCAGCCAACTCAGCATCACTCACTTTCGGGGCATCGGCTTGGCATGCTTCACACTTCATCTCGGTTAATGCGTTCATTTTTACTCCTAGGCTTAATTATAATAATGTCTAACTTGCATACTGATGAGAAAACAACCCTCTATTCAGTAGCAGTAAATCGATTAAATTGCATTGATTTTAGGGGCGAACTTAGGCTCAAACATGCCTAATTGGCGGGCCTTGGTCACCATGCTCATAATGTCCATACGGGCAATTTCATCTAAATAATCAATATGGTTAATCACGTAATAGATAGGCTGCATAATATCGATACGATAAGGAGTACGCAGCACATCAAGTAAGTCAAAAGGTTTACGTTCTGGCTCATCACTTAGCGAATAAAGCGTTTCACCAGGAGAGCTTAAAATACCACCACCGTAAATGGCTAATGGCTCATTTTTCGCTTGTACCAAACCAAATTCAATAGTGAACCAATATAGCCGCGCTAGAAACACTCGCTCTTCTTTGGATGCCGCAAGTCCTAACTGGCCATACATATGCGAAAAATGTGCAAATGATGGATTAGTCAATAATGGACAATGACCAAATATTTCATGAAATATATCAGGCTCTTGCAGGTAATCAAACTCTTCTTTGCTACGTATAAACGTCGCTACTGGAAACTCTTTATTGGCCAGTAACTCAAAAAAACGCCCAAATGAAATTAATGCTGGTACCGCTGCGGTTTTCCAACCCGTAGCATCTAATAACACTTTATCGATTTCGGGTAACTGCGGAATACGGTCACTCGACATGCCTAAGGCATCGAGTCCTTGCAGATAAGCATTACAAGCTTTACCCGGCATATTCGTCACTTGGCGCTGATACAATTGTTGCCATAATTGATTCTCATGCTCAGAATAATCAATGTAACCCTGGGCATCAGGTTGATGGGCAATATACTTTGTTGCTGTACTCATAGGTTCCACTTTACGTCAACTTCACTCCCTACATAGTGTGCTAACGTTGACGTTTTGTTAACTCCCTCACAGTTTATTTCATGCGGTTATGTTGCTTTAATCGTAAACAAATAAATACAAACGAGCTGTAAGCCCCATGAGTAGGCTAAGGTTTTATCACCATAAATGAACACATTACAGCAAGACTTAACCCAAGTTAATTTAGCGCGCCATCGATAATTTAACTGACGATAGAGCTGGGATAATTTACAATATCATTCACACATGACTCATTAATTCATAGGATGATTTATTTATGGCAATTTTAGTAACCGGTGGCGCCGGCTATATTGGTACCCACACAGTCGTTGAGCTATTAAATGCCGGACAGGAAGTGATCATTGTTGATAATTTATCAAATTCAAGTGTCGAAGCCCTAGCCCGTGTTCATACTATTACTGGTAAGGATGTCACTTTTTATCAAGGCGATATTTTAAATAAAGCTTTGCTACAAAAAGTATTTGTAGACCATAGCATTGAGTCTGTTATTCATTTTGCAGGCTTAAAAGCCGTCGGTGAATCAGTCGCCGAACCATTAAAGTATTATGAAAACAACGTGACTGGCACGATTATTTTATGCCAAGTCATGGCCGAAAATAACGTTAAAAACTTAGTCTTTAGTTCATCCGCCACGGTTTATGGCGATCCAGCGAGTCTGCCCATTAAAGAAGATTTCCCAACGGGCGCGACCAATCCATATGGTCAGTCAAAATTGATGGTTGAATATATTTTAGCCGACTTGTACAACTCAGATAACAGCTGGAATATTGCTCGACTACGTTACTTCAATCCTGTTGGTGCTCACGAAAGTGGCTTAATTGGTGAAGATCCTAACGACATTCCGAATAACTTGATGCCGTTTATTGCCCAAGTTGCTGTCGGTAAACGCGAAAAATTAAGCGTGTTTGGCGATGATTACGACACACCAGATGGCACAGGTGTCCGCGATTATATTCACGTTGTTGATTTAGCTGTGGGTCACTTACAAGCGCTTAAAAAGCTGCAAACAAAACCTGGATTGGTGACTTATAATCTCGGTACGGGTATCGGTTACAGTGTGTTAGACATGGTCAAAGCATTTGAAACAGCTTGTGGTAAAACCATTGCTTATCAAATCAGTCCACGCCGTCCTGGTGACATTGCCGCTTGTTATGCCGATCCGAGTTTTGCAGCAACAGAACTTAACTGGCGTGCGACTCATACCGTTGAAGATATGGCCAATAGCAGTTGGAAATGGCAATCACATAACCCTGATGGTTATAAAATGCCTAGCGCTTAACAATTTTTAGCTGCAGCGAATGCTAATATCAGGGTGTGTTAATCTTTCAAAGTAAATTTTGCGGCTGTGTGGTGATGTTATACTAGGCGGAGCTGATTCATGTAGCGACTTAACATGAATTAGCGATAACCCAGTAGAAACAAGCCACAATCCGCCCAAAACTTGCGATTAAACGCCCTTGTTAGCACAGGTTTTAGCTCGAAGCCATTTTCAGCCTGATAGAGCGACAACCCCTAGCGCCAGCTAATGCGTTTACGTCCAATTAGGATAGCCATGAGCCAAAGTATTAATCAAAGTCGGCGTAATCTATTTAGTCGCAGAAAATCCAATGTCACCCGCCCGCCATGGAGCAAAACAGAGCAAGAATTTACTGACAATTGCACCCGCTGTGACAAGTGTATTACCGCCTGCGAAACCCAAATAATTAAACGCGGTGAAGGTGGGTTTCCTGAAATAGATTTTAATCTTGGTGAATGTACTTTTTGCCAGCTTTGCGTTGATGTGTGCCCAGAGCCGGTGTTCGATCTCGCCCAGTCCTTACCTTGGTCAATTCGAGCCAGCATAAAAGACAGCTGCTTAACCTATCAAGGTGTTTGGTGCCAGAGTTGTAAAGATGCCTGCGATCCACGCGCAATCAGCTTTATCATGGCAGTAGGACAAGTGCCTAAACCCTTGATAGATACTGATGCCTGTACGGGTTGTGGTGCTTGTGTATCTCCCTGCCCTTCTAATGCCATACAGATTGGCAAACCGAGCTGATTTATCAAATACGGTATGTTAATCAGTTAGCAATATAGCGAGCGATTTTGGTGTTATTTATTTGCCTTTAACGCTATATTATCAGCCAAAATATAGCCATAAGAGCACTGAGATGTTTGGTCAAAAACAAGCTGCAAATCCGCTGAGTTTTATCGCCCCAGAATGTCACTTAACCGGCAAACTTATTTTCAGCGGTGATGTACTCATTGCAGGGCATATCAACGGCGATATTAAAGCACAAGGCAATGTGACGATTGAACCCAATGGCACAGTTGATGGTGATATTTTGTGCCGAAACTTAATGATTGCAGGCCAACTAACAGGTAAGGCACACTGTAAAAAAATGACCCTCCATGAGCAAGGTATTTTTGAAGGGGATGCGTATTGTGAAAACATCGAAATTTTAGACGGTGGCCAGTTTTTAGGTTATCGCCACGTAGAACCATTGACTCTGATTTCATCAAAAAGCTAATTTGAGCTTTTTGTCAGCGTTTTTCCTGCCTTATAACGCGGACAATTGTCATCGATATTTAACCAGCTAACCTGCTCATCAGTGTGTATATGGTAAGTTGGCTGCACTTTTTGTGGTAGATCAAGCGATGCAATCGATAATGTTATGTACTACGGATAATCCAGATGTCGGTAAGTCAGTGAGCAACCACAGTGTTGACAAAAACCCCGACGAATATCCTTTGATGAAGCAAACTCTGTGACTTGCCCTTGTAGCCATTCAACTTGTTCATAACAAAAATCCATCCAGCTCATCATCACCGCACCGGCACTTTTTCGACATTGACTGCAGTGGCAGTGATCGGCATCAAATGGCAAACCATTAACTTGATAACGGATGGCGCCACATAAACACCCTCCTTGTAATAGCTCAAGCTGTGCCATGTTACCTCCTAGAAGATCACCACATCCTTTAATAATGGCTTATTCATCACTATTGATTAGTGCTTGTCGCTGCCATTGACGCAACAAAGCGACAAACTCTTTGGGCTCTCGATCTAAACTGTCAATGGATAGGTACACATGGTAACCAAGCTGCTCATTCAAGGTTTGGCAACGATGACCGAACATCGCCAGAACACCACGATAACGTTCACCGTTAACCACTAGCGGGGTAAATTCTGCACCTAAGTAACCTTCTAAACTTTGTAAGTCCTCATCTTGTGTGGCTGCGGTCATCAAAAGTGGCCGCTGTTCGGTTAGTAATCCGGTAGCCAAACGCGGTGAAATACAATCTAATATGGGATTAATCTTTTTAAGTTTGACGCCAATATAAGGCAGTTCAATCATCTCCATATTTTGATTTACCCGCACGCTATCAAGCCGCTGAATATTATGCCATTCAATAAATACCTGACCACGACGATGAAAAAATACCACTCCTGTAGGCATTAGTTTGAAGCTGACCGCTGGCTGATACACTTTAGCGACACCTAACACCAGTGCGACTGAGCCTAAGGCAAAACACAACATACCAGGCACAAAAAAGCCTTTAAGCCCAATAAAAATAATCAAGCTAGTCACTAAACTTAACGCGCCAACAACTGTAAGCGTGATGCCATTTCGCTTAGCATAAGGACTAATTAACATGTGCTCATCACTCACAATAGTGTCCTTGGAATTGATTGATAAATTATTCAAAATACTGCTACCCAACTATTTAGTAAACAACGCTAGTGATTATTCACTAATAGATCTTTAACCCACAACCATAATATACCGACATACTCATGAATGGCTCGCTGTGAATCTAACAAATTATCCGCATTTAAACGCCACCAATCGCTACTATTAGCAATAAAGTCAGTTGGCGCCGCTTGGGGTTGCATCCCTAAAGCGTTAAATATGCGCATAGACCTTGGCATATGTGTTGCCGACGTCACCAATCTAAAAGGCTGAGTGCCCAAAAATTGCTTAAGTGCATTGGCTTCTTCAATGGTGTCTTTAGGTTGACTGAAGACCGTAATACTCTTTTTGGGGATACCTAATTCTTGGGCCGCTTGAGCCATAATAGTGGCATGAGCAGTTGGCTGATTACCGCCGCTCCAACCACTGACCACTAAGGTGCAGTGTTGGCCAAGGCTAAACTGACGCACGCCTTCAGTTAATCGAGCCAGTGCTGTTGATGATAATTGCTGCACTGCGGTATGGCCTTGCTGCTCACGGTTACCCGATCCCAATACCATAACAACACAAGCCCCTGTTATTGGCTGATGGTTAACTTGATACTGTGACTCTAACGAATCCGCTAAATAATAGCTTACTTTCGCTTGGCTGGTTAATACCAGTAGCGCTATCGCAGCCACCAAGGCAATACGCCCAAATTGCAGCAACCGTGTTCTTTTTGTGCGCCATAACACGGCTGCTATAACTAATAGCATAATGCTAAGCGGAATGGGCATGACTAATTGCGATAAGATTTTTTTAAGCCAAAACATCGGTATATCACTTGAACAATGAAAACTGTCGCTAGTTTATCGTTATAAAGTCTGAATACAAACCCTATCAAGCAAACAAAAACGGCACTATTTAAGTGCCGTTTGATGAATTAACCATATTGCCAGATGAACGCTCAGCCGAGTGAATCGAAATGACCTTTGGCTTCATTCTCACAAACTTCTATCTTGAACAAGGCTCTACTATACAAGTTAAGCCTACTTTTCGTCTTTGCCCCAAAGCCAGGCCGCACCACGAACGCCAGAAGATGCACCAAACTTATTTTTAACCACTTGAGTGCCGCATTCGCGACCAACTACGTATTTGGGTAACACTTTTGGTAATTCAGTGTAGATAGCATCAATATTTGATACACCGCCACCTAATACAATCATGTCTGGATCCATCATATTGATCACGTGCGCAAGTGAGCGCGCTAATCGATCGATATAACGCTCAAATGCTGCGGTAGCCAACGGATCGCCTTGTTGCATCATCTCAGAAATTTGGATACCACTGATTGCATCGCCGCCTGCTTCACGAAAATCACGCACAAAGCCAGTACCCGATATAAAGGTCTCGATACAGTCACGATTACCACAAAAACAGCTAGTCGAATTAAACTCATCAGCCGTCATCCACGGAAGAGGATTATGGCCCCATTCACCGCCAATACCATTACCACCGCCATGCACACGACCATTAATAGCGATACCAGCACCACAACCTGTACCAATGATACCGCCAAAAACAACACCTTTTCCGGCAGCGGCACCGTCGACGGCTTCAGATACGGCAAAACAATTGGCATCATTGGCTACACGCACTTCACGGTGCAACACTTCGCTTAAATCTTTATCAAGCGGATGGCCGTTAATCCAGGTTGAATTAGAGTTTTTAACCAAACCAGTAAACGGTGACACAACACCAGGAATACCAACACCCACAGAACCCGTTTGGCCTGTTGCGGTTTCAGCATCGGCGACTAAGCCCACAATCGCTGCTAATGTCGCTGGATAGTCTCTTGGAGTAGGAATGCGCTTTCTAAATATCTCAGCGCCATCATCGGCCAACGCCACTAATTCTATTTTGGTACCACCGAGATCGACGCCCATACGCATCATAACTTATTACTCCATTTACTTATTATTAATTAGATTCAATGTTCGATTAACGCAAATTACTTTAAAGCACAATTATTTACGTTCAAACCACGCCAAGGACGCGGCAATAAAATACGGATTTAAAATATTTTCTTTCTGGTTATATTGCAGCGCTGTGAGTGCTGGATACTCAACCACTTTACCACCAGCACTTTCCAATACAGCTTGCGCTGCTGCAGTATCCCATTCACTGGTGAGGCCTAATCTTGGGTACACATCGGCTTGACCTTCGGCCACCATACAAAACTTTAATGAGCTACCAACGCTAAGCATTTGATGTTCGCCGATGGTCTGTAAATAGGCGGCGACATCAGGGCTAATATGAGAACGACTGCCAACGACAACAGGAGGTGTCTGTAATGGTCGCAGACGAATATCTAATATTGATGTCGATCCGTTGTGCTCTAGCCATGCACCTTGGCCAACAATACCGCTATAACATTTGTCTAATACGGGCGCATACACCACGCCTGCGATAGCTTGTCCCTGATGGATCAGCGCAATATTAACCGTAAATTCACCATTACGTTTAATAAATTCTTTAGTACCATCGAGTGGATCGATCAACCAATAGGTTTGCCAAGTCTGGCGTTCAGCCCAACTAATATCAGCGTCTTCTTCGCTCATGACAGCAATATCAGCAAAATGCTGCTTAAGCCCAGCGATGATCACATTGTGACTGGCAATATCGGCTGCAGTAACTGGGCTATCATCTTGTTTCACTTCAATCTGTAAATCAGTTTGCGCATAAACTTGCATAATTGCTTCGCCGGCTTGCTTGGCGAGGAGCACTATCTGTTGTAAGTCTGCTTTAGAAAATACAATATTAGACAAATCAATTCCTTATCAAATTCATATCGCTTTAGCGATCAATACACTATCGATACGCTATTATGCCATTGTTAACATCATAGATTGATAACTTTTTGATTGCACTTGATTCAAAATCGACTCAAAAAACTGACCGAAAAAAACCACCGCGGGGACACAAGATAGCTGCAATACCTCAAAGGCTGCTCGATACTAAGCTAAGCGCCGCTTTGCTCAAAGCAAACAGTGCGTTTTTGCATTCGTATTCAGCAGTCTATGAGACCGCTCAAATCTGACGTGATTGCAGTCAAACGGCCGACGATTATCGACTGACGCCCTGAAGATAATCAAACTAAATCCAGCTCGACCTAAATGAGGTCTAGCTGGATTAGGGTTCTAGTGACATTGGATAGTATGGTCGTTTGCAGTCGCTTTAATGACGACATCACTAAAACTAATATCGACTTTAGCGTCAGTACTAAGATAAAACGGCATGGCAATTTTACCAAAGTCCATCGGTTCTCCAGCAAAACAAGCCAGCGAAATACTTACGTTTTGCCATTCAGCTAATTTAGTATTCACCAGCTTGGCAATATCCACTTGTTGGCGACAATCACCTTGACATGCGAGACCTAGCCACAGAGGTTTTGACACTGATTGTTCAACTTTGATACTAAGAGACAATGCTGAATCACTATTACTGTAAGCTCTTAAGTCACGTGGAAAACTACTTATTAAGCCGACGGTACCTTGCTCGGTGCCATTAAACGACACCAAGCGGGCATCTTCTTGCACGGCGCGATCCATGGTGCGGATATTAAGCGCACTGTTGCTCGCCACGCTGCTGGTTAAGGCTTGCTGTTCATTATCAGTGGCAATGTACATTGACCAAGGAGATTTCACTGCACGTTCAAATAGGGCTAAGTCTTCGAGTGTTTGACTGGCGGCTAAATTATCTTCTGATAACGCATCTAAGCTTATCGCATCGGTTGCAACAGACTGATAGGTTAATCCATATCCGTAAGGGATCAGTGGTTGATAGTCAGCTTGTGCTTGCGCACGTTTATCTTGCACTAATGGCACATTGACCTGAGTTTGTTGTGGTGTAGCTGGCCATGAGAATGACAATTTACCCACAAAATCATATGCAACCGTTCCATCTGCCTTAGTAAATAATACATCTGCAATGCCCTGGCCTTCGGTGCCAGGAAGCCAAGCTGCAACAAACGCATCTGACTGGTTAAATTCAGCATTAACCCACATTGGACGGCCGCTGATAAATACTGATACAACTGGGATACCTTGCGCTTTAAGTTTTCTCAATAATGCTAAATCACGCTTATCGCCACGCTGATATTCAAGGTTATCAATATCACCATTGCCCTCGGCATAAGGTTCTTCGCCAAACACAACAATAGCAACATCAGGTTGTTGTTCAGGGTTAAAGTCACCGTTTACGCTTAAGGTTGTCTTGCCGCCACCTTGGGTGACGACCTGCTCGATACCTGAGTAAATGGAGGTTGCACCAGGAAAGTCGCTATTTTTATTGTCAGTACCTTGCCAAGTAATTGACCAACCACCTGATTGTTTACCAATATTATCTGCTGCATCGCCGGCAACAAGCACCTTCATATTAGGCTTAAGCGGCAATATCGATTGATTATTTTTAAGCAACACTAATGACTCACGCACCGCTTCGCGAGCAACCTCGCGATGACTCGCTTGACCAATTAACTCAGTTTTACCTGATAACGGACGATTGGCTGGGCTAGGTTTATCAAACAAGCCGGCACGAAATTTCACTCGTAAAATACGGCTAACCGCATCGTCTATACGCGCTTGGCTGATCTCACCATTTTTAACTTGGGCGATAGTATTTTCATACAATGGTTTCCATGCATCAGTCGGTACCATAAAAATATCTAATCCAGCATTGACTGACTTAGCACAAGACTCATTAGTACAACCAGCGACTTGTCCGTGACCATTCCAATCGCCGACTACAAAGCCATCAAAGCCTAATCTATCTTTAAGTACATCGGTTAATAGGTATTGATTGCCATGATTTTTTTCCCCCTGCCAACTATTAAATGACGCCATAACACTTTGTGCCCCAGCATTAAGTCCGCCGACATAGCCTTGGGCATGAATGTCATATAAATCTTGTTCGCTAGCAAGGTTTTCGCCCTGATCGATTCCGTTTTCAGTTCCACCATCACCGATAAAGTGTTTTACCGTTGAAATAACATGTTGGTCTGATAAAAAGTCACCGCTGACAGAACCTTGCAAGCCTTCAACAATGGCATAAGCATACTCTTTTACTATGCGTGGATCTTCAGAATACCCTTCATAGGTTCTGCCCCAACGGTCATCTCGCACCACGGCAACGGTAGGAGCAAATACCCAATCAATCCCAGTCACCATGACTTCTTGAGCCGTAATGGCGGCTATTTTTTCAATCAATTTTGGGTTGTTGGCAGCGCCTAAACCAATGTTATGCGGAAATAAGGTTGCGCCAATAACATTGTTATGACCGTGTACCGCATCTGTGCCCCACATGGTAGGAATATTAATCCCATCGATACTGTCATCGACAGATGCTTGATAAAATGATTCCGCTAAGGCAACCCAATCTGCAGGCGTGGCATGCTTGTCGTTGTTAGGATAAGCACCACCGCCATTGAGATAAGAACCAAAACCGTATTTACGCATATCTTCAACCGTAATATCGCGAATTTCTGGCTGGATCATTTGGGCAATTTTTTGCTCTAGCGTCATCTTGGCAACTAAGGCATCTATCTTGGCCTCTAATGCTTCATCTTTAGCGATAGCTGGGGGTAATGCAGGCCATATTGTTGATGCCGTTTGCTCCGAAGTTACAGCGGCTTCTGTCGTTTGTTGCTGAGCACTTTGATTATCACCACACCCGCTAACGCCAAGAAAAAGCCCCAAAGTGATTACAGTGGTTTTCATCGGCATTTTTAATCTCGTTGTACGCTGTATTTGAGTCAGTTTCATTGTATTTCCCTTACGCATTTTCTGTTGATACAGGACGTTTTGCATTGCAGCCAATTAAACCGTAGTACCCGATAAAACAGTAACATAGCAAGGGGACAATAAAGGCTAATTGAATCCCCATGATGTCAGCCAGCATGCCCTGAAATAAGGGCAAAATCGCACCGCCAACAATGGCTAAACACAAAATGCCTGAGCCTTGGCTAGTGTGTTGTTTTAAATCTTGTAGTGCCAAACTGAAAATCGTTGGGAACATAATTGAGTTACACAGACCGACCAACAACAAGGCCCACATGGCTACCGTGCCAACACTCATCATGGCTGCAGCCACTAAAATACACGCGCACAGTGCGTTAAACGCTAACACCTTACCTGCATTAATTTTCTGCATCACAGCGGCGCCAATAAAACGGCCGACCATAGCGCCACCAAAGTAATAAGCAATATAATGGGCTGCCTGCGATTCAGACACACCACCAATATGATCTTGAGTTAAAAAGCTAATCAGAAAACTGCCAATACCAACTTCAGCACCGACGTATACAAAAATCCCTACCGCGCCCATCACCAAATGCGGATACTGCCAAGCACTTCCCGTTGCAGAGGTGGTCGATGCCGCATCTTTTTTGCCCAATAGCGGTAGTTTTAGCATCACAAAAATCAATGCCAATGCAAACAATGACAAGGCTAAAATTAAGTAAGGGGTTTGAACGGCACTGGCTTGTTGCTCTACTGATAATCGGCCAATAACTTCACCTACCTCAGTGATGCTCTCATCATGCTCAACCGTTGATAAAATTAACCAACTGCCAAAAAATGGCGCAACTGTTGTACCTAATGAATTAAATGCTTGGGTTAAGGTTAAACGAGACGATGCCGTTTCTGCAGGGCCTAAAACACTGACATAAGGGTTGGCAGATACTTGTAAAATAGTAATGCCTGATGCCAATACAAAAAAGGCAAACAAAAACATATTATAAGAAGCATAACTTGCTGACGGATAAAATAATAAACATCCAATACAGGCAATAACCAGTCCGGTAATAATGCCTTTTTGATAACCAATTTTACCGACTAGCGCACCGGCAGGGATCGACACAACAAAATACGCACCAAAAAAGCAAAATTGCACCAGCATCGCTTGAGTGTAATTAAGGTCGAACATGTTTTTTAGATAAGGGATTAAAATATCATTTAAACAGGTTAAAAAACCCCACATAAAAAATAATGATGTTAACGCCACTAACGCAAAGCGAAAGTTTCCTTGCTGATGAGTTGAATTAACCGGAGTCGATTCGAGTTGAAGCTGCGAAGTCGTCATGACATTCCCTTATTGTTGTTAATAGTTATCTTGGGTTGCAGTACATAACGCCACTGAACTGGATGCTCTTTGTCATTACCTAAGAGTTAACTCCCCGTAAACGCTAGGCATTTTCCATATCGCTATTCCCACACTTGTGCAAGCAGATGAGGATTCAATATTTAACCAAATCAATTATTGACCTTTGGATAATTAATCACTAATCTCAATGTAAGCGCTTTCATTTTTAACATATCGATAACTGATGTCAACGGTTTTTAAACGCGAGAGCATAATATTTACGGTTAGGACAATGCGACACTAGGCCTTTTATCAGTGTGTTTTAAGCTAATAAGTTAGTAATAAAAAAAGACAAAATTAATCAATACTAAGTGAATTAAAATATGAAAATTATGTTACCAGCCGATTCAAAAATGCATTCAAAAGCGTTCACCTTTGGTGTGGCGACAGCTTCATTTCAAATTGAAGGTGCTGTGGCAACTCGCCTGCCCTGTATTTGGGACACATTTTGTGCGACGCCTGACAAAATTCGTGATGGGTCTGATGGCTCGCAAGCATGCGAACACGTTAAGTTATGGCGTGAAGATGTCGATCTAATAGAATCGCTAGGTGTCGACGCCTACCGTTTATCGATCTCATGGCCTCGCGTTATGCACAAAGATGGCAGCCTGAATCCACAAGGTGTGCAGTTTTATACCGACTTACTCGATGAACTAAACCGTCGTGGCATTAAAACCTTTGTGACCTTGTACCATTGGGATTTACCACAACATATTGAAGATAATGGTGGTTGGTTAAATCGCGAAACAGCCTATTTATTTGCTGACTATGCCGACAAAATAACCCAAGCATTCGGTGACAGAGTTTACTCATATGCCACATTCAACGAACCTTTTTGCAGTTCATACTTAGGTTATGAAATTGGCATTCATGCTCCTGGATTAGCTAAAAAAGCTTATGGCCGTCAATCTGCACACCACTTATTATTGGCTCATGGTTTAGCCATGAAAGTGCTGCAAAAAAACAGCCCTAACAGCCAAAATGGTATCGTGCTTAACTTTACGCCTTGCTATAGCGCCACTGATTCTGCCGCAGATATTGACGCAGCAAGTAAAGCCGACCAATATTTCAATCAGTGGTACATCAAACCCTTGTTTGACCGCTGCTACCCAGAGATTATCAATGACTTTGCCGCAGAAGATGTGCCGGTTATTGAAGCTGGCGACTTTGATATTATTGCTCAACCTATCGACTTTCTAGGCATCAACTTTTATACCCGTGCAGTCTATAAAGCCGACCCAGTTAATGGCTTTAGCCAAGTAGACATGGTCGGCAAACCTAAAACAGACATGGGATGGGAAATTTACCCACAAGCCTTTAGTGATTTATTAACCTCTTTAGATGCACTTTATCCTTTACCACCGATCTACATTACCGAAAACGGTGCGGCAATGGATGATAAATTGTTAAACGGTAAAGTGGATGACCAAGACAGACTCGAATACTATAACGCTCACTTAAATGCGGTAAATAATGCCATTGAACAAGGTGTTAATGTTGTGGGTTATTTTGCTTGGAGTTTGATGGATAACTTTGAGTGGGCAGAAGGTTATTTAAAACGCTTCGGTATTGTCTATGTTGATTATGCAACCCAAGAACGTACCTTAAAAGCCAGTGCATACGCGTATAGAGACTTTATTAACGCAAGAACATAATATGTTAACCAGAATAAAGCCGTTATATAAACGGCTTTATTCTATTCAAATAGTTGCATCATTTTAAGCAATAACAACAATAATTGAGGCATGTATGATTAGCACTAGAGAAAAAATAGCTTACGGACTTGGGGACACCGCCAGTAATATTGTGTTTCAAACCGTGATGCTATTTCTAACTTTTTTCTATACCGACATTTTCGGTATTTCGCCTGCATTTGTGGGCACAATGTTTTTAGCTGTTCGCTTAATTGATGCGATAACCGACCCACTAATGGGCGCGCTAGCAGACAGAACCAACACTCGTTGGGGTAAGTTTAGACCTTATCTATTATGGTTTGCCCTTCCCTTTGGCTTTATCAGCGTATTAGCCTTTACTACGCCGGATTTGTCTGAAGACGGTAAAATGATTTATGCCTTCGTCACCTATACCGCATTGATGATGGTGTATACCGCGATTAATATTCCTTATTGTGCATTAGGCGGGGTATTAACGGCGGATCCTAAAGAACGCGTGTCAGTGCAATCGTACCGTTTTGTGTTTGCGATGCTGGGCGGATTATTGGTGTCAGGCCTAACCTTACCTTTGGTGGAGTTTTTAGGTAAAGGCGATCAGGCTAAAGGCTATCAACTGACGATTGCCGCGATGAGCATTTTGGGTGTTGCGATGTTTTTAGCCTGCTTTTGGGGCACCAAAGAGCGTCTACATCCACCTATAGACCAACAAACAAGCTTTAAAAAAGACTTCACCGACATGTTAAAAAATGATCAGTGGCGAGTATTGGCCATTGCAGCAGTGTGTCTATTATCAGGCATGGTATTGCGTACCAGCTTAGCGATTTACTATGTAAAATATTTCTTAAACATGCCTGATTCTATTACCCTTTTCATCACTCTTGGCATGGTTGGTAATATATTCGGTTGTATTTTAGCTCAACCTTTAGCAAAACGTTTTTGTAAAGTAAAAGCCTATATTACCTTGCAACTGCTGGCAGCGGCCATGTGTGTCGTAAGCTACTTTGTGCCAAGCGATCAAGTGATACTGGCCTTTGGGATGTATGTCATATGGGGTTTTACTTTCAATATGGCTACACCACTGCTTTGGGCAAAAATGGCTGATGTGGTCGACTATGGTCAACATAAAAACGGTGTACGCATTACCGGAATGATTTACTCATCGGTCATATTCTTTATCAAACTTGGGGTTGCTATTGGTGGTGCGGCAGCTGGTTGGTTACTGGCAGGTTATGGTTATCAGCCAGATATCATCCAAACTGAACAGACTCAACAAGGAATATTACTTTCATTCACTGTATACCCTGCTATCGGTTCATTGGTAGTGGCCTTTGTTATGCGTTGGTACACCTTGGACAATGAAAAAGTGGACCAAATACACTTAGAATTAAATAGAGAAGTAAAATAAAAGCATGATAGTCTTGGAGCCATGTGCTCCAAGACGGCTTTTAAAAACTAATTATATGGCAACAATTTACGATGTATCCGTAATGGCTGGTGTGTCTCTAGCGACCGTGTCTAGAGTGATGAATAACAACACCAAAGTCAGCGATAAAACCAAACAAAAGGTTCTCGATGCGATGGCCTCTTTAGGCTATCGCCCTAATACTATTGCCCAATCATTAGCCTCAAATTGCTCCAACAGTGTTGGGGTTTTAGTGTCTCAGCTTGACGGTCCTTTTTATGGTCCCATGATGACAGAAATCGAAACCGCCCTTCGAACAGCTAACAAGCACGTGATTATTGCTGCTGGTCATAGCGACGAGAAGCAAGAAAAAGAAGGGGTTGAGTTTTTGATGAGTCGCGGTTGTGATGCTCTTATTTTGGACATTGAGGCGGTATCAGACGATTACTTGATTGAATTGAGTAAAGGCCCAACACCAGTGGTATTTATTAACCGCTATATCGACGCCATCAAGGAACGTTGTGTTTATCTTGAAAATGAGCAAGGCGGTTTCATGGCTACCGAGCACATATTATCACTTGGTCATAAAGACATCGCTTACATTTCAGGGCCATTGTTTAAGCTCGACGTACGAGATCGTCTAAAAGGACATAAACGAGCATTGCAACAATACAATATCGATTTTGATGACACCCTTTGCATTGAAAGTGACTTTAAAGAAGCTGGCGGTTGTGAAGCGATGGAGCATTTACTGTCGATGAATAAAACCATCACAGCAGTCGTGTGTGCGAATGATCAAATGGCCTCAGGGGCAATTGCGGTGTGTTTAGAACACGGACTCCGCGTACCCGATGATATTTCATTTATTGGTTACGATAATATTCCATTTCCACAGTACATCTCACCGAAATTATCGACCGTTAACAACCCTATTCACGAAATGGGTAAAATGGCAGCCCTCTGGGTATTACAACAAGTGTATAACGATAAAGCCGTCTTAGTTGAAAGCTCGTTTACACCAGAGCTATTTGTGCGTGAATCAGCAAGAGCAATCAATCAGTAAGAGTCAACCGAACCATTTAGCGGTTAACCTATCCAGCTGCAATGTCGATAAACGACATCCAAAAAAGCCAGATGATTAGTCCCTCTTCCCATAAGTGGCTGCCCCAAGTCAGTAATCGATCACGAGTGAGTCAACGATTCCTTATGCAGAGATGATAGTATCTCGTAGCGATTAAAAAGTACTGATACTGACCATCTCTCTGTGACGTGCCATCAAGCATCTGCTCGCAAACAAATAATGCAATATGCGCTATAGACTAACAACTTAACCACACATAAACGCACCTTATGAGTAATGAGAGAACAAGCATGGCCATAAAATACCGCAATAGTGAGATTTCAATCGACCTATGCAAGCTATCAGCCGCGCAATGATTAATCAGTTAACCTTTGGATAATATGTTGTCTCAAGTCCTGTGGTCATTCACATGCATCTTAATGACTCATACTTTTGTTATCGATAACACTGAAATAAGCCCTAACACCATAAGCAACAACCACATCAATTCACTGTCGCAACATGCACAAAATATTAACGCGCTAGAAAGTTAGTCTAGAATAACCTTACTTGTTCTCAGTAACGGATAAAACCCAACCTAAGTGGTAACAATTCAACCAACAAAAGAAAGCGCTTACATTTTTATTTGAAATGTTCATAAAAAATAAAAAGCTTACTAAACAACAACTAATAAAACAAATCTTGAATAGCTTCTTATTATGGTTAATGAAATGTAATATTTAAAACTTGTTTTTGTTGACGGCGGTCACAATTTACACTAGCTTTATGTAAGCGCTTACATTAGCTGTTTTATAACATAACCATTATAAATAATGACTACAGCGTTGATGGAGAATTAAAAAAACGATTTGCGCCTAACCCGCAATATTGAGAGAAGCAAAATCTAGTCAATGGGGATTTCCTAGATGAAAACAACAAAATTTACAAAAACCAAGCTAGCGACCAGTTTATCGCTAGTGCTTGGTGTAAGCAGTATGTTACCTGCCTACGCAGCTGATGAAGCTGGTGATGAGAATATTGAAGTACTCCAAGTTACAGGTATTCGTGGCAGTTTAATTAAATCAATGGACGTTAAACGTTCATCAAGTGGTGTCGTGGACTCTATTTCTGCTGAAGACATTGGTAAGTTTCCTGATACCAACCTAGCAGAATCATTACAACGTATTACTGGTGTATCAATTGACCGTTCTAACGGTGAAGGCAGCAAAGTGTCCGTGCGTGGTTTTGGCCCAGACTACAACTTGATCACCCTCAATGGTCGTCAAATGCCAGTAACGACTGGCTCGCGCTCATTTGATTTTGCCAATATCGCATCTGAAAGTATTAGCGGTGTTGAAGTATATAAAACCAGCTCAGCGTCAAACTCCACTGGTGGTATCGGTTCTACTATCAATATTTTGACTCACAAACCATTTAGCTCTCCTGGATTGAAAGCCACATTTGGGGTAAAAGCTGTTGATGATAAATCAACAGATAAAGGCTCAATGACACCAGAATTGTCCGGTTTATATTCAAATACTTTTGCTGACGACAAATTTGGTATTTCGCTATCGGCCAGTTATCAAGAACGCGAAAGCGGTAACCAACAAGCGCAAGTTGGTACAGGCTGGCGTAGTTTTGCTGGTACAGATGACAACAATAGTCAATGGGGCGGTGTCGCTAAAGACGACACTCAAGTAAACCGTCCTGGTGATGATGATATTTACTCAGTGCCGCAGACAACCGTTTATCGTTTTGAAGAGCAACAACGTACTCGTACCAATGGCCAGTTAGTTTTACAGTACAGCCCAGTAGATAGCATAGTCACCAGCCTAGACTATACCTACATGCGTAACGATATCGACACTCAATCTCATGATGTATCAGCTTGGTTTAACTTTGTACCATCTGAAAACGTGTGGAGTGACGGCCCAGTCGCATCACCGCTCATTTATTCTGAAACTTACGGCTCACCTGTAGACTTATCGATGGCAGCTGGCGATTTTGGTGTTCGTAACGAGAGTGGCTCATTAGGCTTTAACATTGAATGGCAAGCGACAGATAATTTAAAACTGACTTTCGATGCACATAACTCAACGGCCGAATTTAAACCCAATAACATTTATGGTTCTAGCAACAATTTAAGTACCGCTGCATTTATACGTACCAGCGCGGCTACTGACTTTAGCGGTGATTTACCAGTGCTTGCGGTTGGTGGTGGTAATGCTGTGACTCCTGCAGACATGTTACTTACTGGTTCCAACTTCTCTAATGCACGCAACAAATCTGAAATTGATCAATATCAGTTTGATGGCGAGTACTTGTTTGAAGACGCAGGTAGTATCGACTTTGGTGTTGAGCTTACTAATGTCAACAATCACTCTCAGCAAGTTGACGTACAACGTAACGATTGGGGTGGTGTAGGTTCTGCTGGTGATTTCGACGAATCATGGTTCCCAGCCGATACGATTACTGACAAATTTGATGCCAATGGTGGTGACTTCTCACTCGCTGATGGCAACTTTGACATTTTAAATACCATCTTCATGTGGGACTTTGCTGCTGTTCGTGACTTCTCAGCAGCTAATTACACCTCTTCTGTTAGTGGTGATTGTGGTAATGGTTTCTGTCCTTCTACTAATTATGCGGCTCAAACAGACCGTTATACTGAAGAAGAGTCACAAGCAGTTTACGTCCAGTACAACTACGACAACGAAATTGCCGGCATGCCATATGATGTTCACTTTGGTTTGCGTTATGAAAAAACTGACGTGACATCAACAGCTGCTGTAGCGGGCTATGATGGCGCAGTTTGGATTGCAGAAACTGAAATAGCACTTGCTGCCACCGGTGAACAAGTATTTGAAACTAAAACGGGTGATTACGACTACTTACTTCCTAGTTTCAACTTCAACATTGAAGTGGTTGAAGATGTGATCTTACGTGCAGCTTATAGCGAAACCATTGGGCGCCCTAACTACACAGATATCCAAGGTGGTACGGTATTAGCAACTCTCGCAAACCGAACTAATGGTGGTGGATCTGCAGGTAACCCGACACTATTGCCATTAGAATCGGAAAATATCGACTTCTCGGCAGAGTGGTACTACGCACCGTCAAGTTATGTGTCTGTAGGTTATTTCCGCAAGGATACTGCAAACTTCATTAGCAATGGTATTGTTAAAACGACTAACGGTATTTATAACCCAGCATCTGGTGATTTATATAAAGCTGCTGTGGCAGCAACGGGTACAACCGAAGCTGGGGCTGTTCGTGATTATATTTTCGCAAACTATGCTGACAATGCTGCGGTAGATGTTGCTAATCAAACTATCGCCGGTAGTGCTGCAAATAATGATGATCTATTGACCTTCAATATCGATACCCCGTCAAACAGCCCACGTAAGTCGGTGATCGATGGTTGGGAATTTGCTGCGCAACATTTCTTCGGTGAAACGGGTTTTGGTGTCATAGCCAACTATACCTTGGTTAATAGTGATGAAGCCTACAACAACTACTCATTAGCAGACCAATCAGCACTTATCGGCATTAGTGATACCGCTAACGCAGTCTTAGTTTATGAAAACTATGGTTTCCAAGCTCGTGTTGCTTATAACTGGCGTGATGAGTTCTTAAACTCACGTGGTCAAGATACTGGGGCAAACCCTAAGTATACTGAAGCCTACTCACAAATCGATTTGTCTGTTAGTTATGATATCGAATCAGTTGAAGGCTTAACCGTGTTTTTCGAAGGACTTAACATTACAGAAGAGTATGTCCGTGTTCACGGCCGTGCTGAAGAGCAAGTGTTAAACCTGACTGAAACCGGCGCACGTTATAGCTTAGGTGCTCGTTATACCTTCTAAGTGAATAACGTTAGCAATATTGAGCTAAGCACCACTTAGCTCAATGATTTAACCTTATACTATGGTGCCTAACACGCTCAGTGTTAGGTGTTATCCATATAAGTTTCCCTTTTAGGTCGTTGAGGTGCACGTAATTTGTCACCTCTTTTTATTGCAACATATTGAGTAACAAGGACGTTACTATTTTTATGCTGCTTATAAGAACTAAAAACATTGCTAAGAGAAGATGAATAACCAATACGTATTAAGTGGTTACATTTTTCTAAATTCTACTTATGATGAGACTTCAACATAATAAAATCTGCAATAAAAATATTGATAACAACTTAATAATAACAATAGTGCCAAAGGCGTAGGTAGAGATAATGCATAAACCAATCACCCAAATAGTCATTGTTGGTGGCGGTACAGCCGGTTGGATAACCGCTGGATTACTGGCTGCAGAGCATAATGTCGACAAAGGTGTCCTGGCCCACTCTCCTAAGCTCAACATTACCCTTATTGAATCACCAGATGTTGCCACCATTGGCGTAGGAGAAGGCACTTGGCCTTCGATGCGTTCAACTTTAAGCAAAATCGGCATTGATGAAAACCAGTTTATTCGCTGCTGTGACGCAAGCTTTAAGCAAGGTTCAAGATTTATTGATTGGCGCAATGACCCAAGCAAAGATGCCGACAGCAAAGCGCCGACTCAGTCAAACAGCTATTTACACCCTTTTAGCCTACCTCACGGTCACCAAGAACTCGACTTATGCCCATTTTGGTTACCCCATGCAGATCAAGTCAGCTTTGCTGAGGCGGTCAGTAGTCAAGCAGTGTTGACTCAACTTGGATTAGCGCCCAAAACCATTGCATCGGCGCAATATCATTTTCAAAATAATTACGGCTACCACCTTAATGCTGGCAAATTTAGCCAGATGTTAAGCGAACATTGCACCCAAAAGCTTGGCGTTAGTCATATTCGTGATCATGTCAGTCATATTATTAATCATGATAATGGTGATATAGCCAAAGTGATCACTGCAGCACATGGTGAAATCCACGGGCAATTATTTATCGACTGTACTGGCACTAAATCACTGTTATTAGGTGAGCATTTACAAGTACCATTTTTATCTCAAAAGTCAGTGTTATTTAATGATAGCGCCCTTGCTGTACAGGTACCCTATGAGCAAGCAGACAGCCCTATCGCATCTTGTACTCATTCAACGGCTCAGCAAAATGGCTGGATTTGGGACATAGGCTTGCCGACACGCAAGGGCGTGGGGTATGTGTATTCATCAAGCCATACTAATGACGCTGACGCCGAGCAAAGCCTATTAACTTATTTAGGGCTTGATAGCGCCACGGCCGACAAACTAACGCCACGAAAATTATCGTTCAATCCAGGCTATAGAGCCAAATGCTGGCAAAATAACTGTATTGCCATTGGCATGGCTGCAGGATTTATCGAACCGCTAGAAGCCTCAGCATTAGCGTTAATTGAATGGAC
Organism: Shewanella sp. SR43-8; assembly: GCF_014163775.1. Taxonomy (NCBI): domain Bacteria; kingdom Pseudomonadati; phylum Pseudomonadota; class Gammaproteobacteria; order Alteromonadales; family Shewanellaceae; genus Shewanella; species Shewanella sp. SR43-8. The sequence goes on from NZ_JACJDX010000001.1 coordinate 44,346, forward strand.
AGCAGCTACCCTAGCCCAACAACTCCCCTCTAATCGCCAAGTGATGGATACGATTGCGGCAAGGGTTAATCAGCGCTATCAACTGCACTGGCAACAAATTATCGACTTTTTAAAGCTGCACTATGTAATAAGTCAACGTGAAGTTGACCGCTATTGGCGCGATCATCGCGATAAGCAATCAATACCCGATAGTCTGCAAGCGCAACTTGAATTATGGCGCTATCAAGTGCCAAACCAACACGATATTAGCTATAAAGAAGCCTTATTTCCGGCTGCCAGTTTTCAATATGTGCTCTATGGCATGGGTTTTAATACTCAATTACCCAGCCATGTAAAACCATCAATGCAACAACAGGCACAGCAACTGTTTAATGATAATCAGCAGCGCACTCAAGTATTAAGTAAAAGCTTACTGAGCAATCGCGATTTGCTAGCCAAAGTCGTGCAATATGGATTTGCTAAGCTGTAATCTAGATTAACTCAGATGGGTTGCTAGGATGGCAGACAGCTAATATCAAACGACTAACTAAGATCACCTACAATAATCATAACTACATAACGTATTTGAACGAACAAGATAGGACATCAAAATGAGCCAACATGTATTACTAAATAGCATCGATCATAAAGACCTTAAGGTTATCACTACCCGTTCTAGTGCGTTAGGCGATAATCTTTGGTTCGGCTTAACCTTTCCGCAAGAATTTCGTAGCATTCAAGCTCATTACCCTATTTTCTTTCATAAAGACGCTACCACTGGCCAGTTTTATGCGGTGGCATTATTTGGTTTTAAGCAAAATGAGAATCTGTTTTTATCTGACGCTGGTTGGAATGCATCTTATATTCCTCTAAGTGTGCGTCGCCAGCCATTTTTGATAGGACAACAAACCGTTCAAGAAGATGGCATTGAGCGTCAGCAACGGGTTATTCACATCGATTTAGACCACCCAAGAGTAAGCCATAACGACGGTGAAGCGCTGTTTTTTCCTTATGGTGGTAACACGCCTTTATTAGATGAAGTCGGTGAAATGCTTGAAGCGATTCATCATGGGCTCAGTGACAGTAATCGTTTTATCGATGTATTAATTGAGCATGAGTTACTGGAATCGTTTACCTTAGACCTCGAACTAGACAATGGCCAAAAACATCAAATGATTGGTTTTTATACCATTAATGAAAACACCCTAGCCGCGTTATCTGCAGAAGTGCTAGGCACTTTGCATCAGCAAGGTTATTTACAAGCCATTTATATGGCTCTGGCATCGCAAAGCAAAGTTCGCGAGCTACTTAACCTTAAAAATGCTCAAGGTTAATCGATAATGGTGAGCCACAATACAAATCCAAACCTATCAGAGTCGATACAAGCTCACTCGACACAAGCTGTCGACAGCGTAAGCGGTTGGACCTTAGAGCAAGTGCTCGCTCATATTGAGCATGCAGATAAGCCCATGGTATTTAAAGGCCTATGCCATCACTGGCCTTTAGTCCAAGCGGGTCTTGAGTCAGCAGACAAGGCAATGGATTATCTGTGTCAATTTTATCAAGGCTCGGCGGTGACCGCATATTATCTTCCCCACGAGCAACATGGACGGGTATTTTACAATCAAGAGGTTAATGGTTTTAATTACCAAGCAGGTCGCCTGGATTTCAACCAATTATTAAGCCGCTTAAAACAAGAAAATGCCAGCCAAACACCTGCTGGGATCTACATGGGCTCAACAGACATACACCAATGTCTGCCGGGGCTGGGTGAACAAAACAGTTTAGATTTATCGCCAACGCAACCATTGACGAGTATTTGGCTTGGTAACCAAACCAAGGTAGCAGCGCATTTTGACTTTCCGCTCAACCTCGCGTGTAACGCTGTGGGGAAACGCACTTTCACCTTATTTCCGCCTGAGCAAATCAGCAATTTATATGTCGGCCCAATGGAATTCGCTCCAGGTGGACAAGACATCAGCATGGTAGATTTTGCAGAACCGGACTTCGAGCGTTTTCCTAAGTTTAAGCAGGCACTTGCGGCATCATTGACCGCACAACTGAATCCGGGTGATGTGTTGTTTATTCCCAGCATGTGGTGGCATCACGTGCGCGGAGTTGACGACTTTAACGTACTCATTACCCATTGGTGGCGTGACACACCAGGCTATTTAGGCAGACCCAACAATGCCCTGCTTCACAGCATGCTAAGCCTTCGATCATTACCTAAAGCACAACGCCAAGCGTGGAAAGCACTTTTTGAACATTACATTTTTAACCACGACGATATTGATGACAGCCATATACCAGATCAAGCTAAAGGCATGTTAACCAAGCCATTAGATGAACTCAACGCCCGTAAGTTACGCGCAGATTTAATCAACAAATTAAAACGATAATGCTGCGAACAGCAAGATATCAAACAGGACGCTCAAGATGAATAAAACAGTCAAAAAAGTAGTGATTGCCGGTGGTGGTACCGCTGGCTGGATGGCCGCTGCCGCCTTCAGCAAACTATTGGGCAAAAATCTTGATATTGTCTTAGTCGAATCAGATGAAATCGGCACTATTGGTGTCGGTGAAGCTACCATCCCTACCCTGCATATCTTTCATCGTTTACTGGGATTAAAAGAGCAAGATGTGATGGCAGCTACCAATGCCACCTTTAAACTCGGTATCCAATTTGAAAACTGGCATGATGTTAATAAAGACTACTTGCATTCATTTGGCTTTTTAGGCAAAGACTGCTGGGCCTGTGGTTTTCAGCACTTTTGGCTTAAAGGCCAACAAAAAAACATGGTCAGCGAAATTGGTGATTACTGCACCGAACATTTAGCCGCTCGCCAAGGCCGTTTTGCTGTGCTGCCCAATCAAGATTACAACCATGCTTACCACATGGACTCCAGTCTTTACGCCAAGTTTCTGCGAAAATTTGCTGAGCAACATGGAATGAGGCGCATTGAAGGCAAGATAGCCGATGTTTTGCAACATGAAGACACGGGCAATATTCGCGCATTACAACTTGAAAATGGTGAGTTCATCGAAGGTGATTTATTTATCGATTGTACTGGTTTTAAAGCCTTACTCATTGAGCAAACCTTAAACTCTGGTTTTGAAGACTGGAGTCATTGGTTACCGTGCGACAGTGCTATTGCCGTACAAACCGAAGCCGTGCAAAACCCCATACCTTACACACGTTCAATTGCCCGTGAATCTGGCTGGCAATGGCGCATTCCGTTGCAAACTCGTACTGGTAATGGCTTAGTATTTTGCAGCAAGTACCTCTCTGATGCCGATGCCACCGAACTGTTACTCAACAATATTGAAGGTCAACCAATCAATAAGCCTAGAGTCATTAAGTTCAAAACCGGTACGCGTCGTCAACATTGGAATAAAAACTGTATTGCCATTGGCTTATCAGCGGGATTTTTAGAGCCGTTAGAGTCAACCAGCATTCATATGATCCAACGAAGCATTGTCCGCTTACTGCAACTGTTCCCATCTCAAGGGATAATTCAAGCCGACATTGATGAATTTAATCAACAAACCAAGATTGAATTAGACAACATTCGCGACTTTATTATTTTGCATTACAAAGTCACTGACCGTGAAGACAGCCGCTTTTGGCGTTATTGCAAAAACATGCCGATCCCAACGTCATTACAACATCGTATCGACATGTTTAGCCAATCAGGCAAAGTCTACAAATACGGCAGTGAGCTGTTTGGTGAGAGCTCATGGATCCAAGTTATGATGGGCCAAGGTCTACAACCTAAAGAGTACCATCCAATTGTCGACATGATGGACGATGCTGAATTACAGAGCTTTTTAAACAGTATTAAAGCCACCGTAAAACGCAAAGTTGATACCTTGCCTGTACACCATGATTTTGTGCAGCATTATTGTAAATCAACGGCGATGCAGGGCTAATCCTGATGTCTGTATCAGCAACAACCAAGCCCATTATCAAGGTCAATCATATTGCACCGCAGGTGCAATTGATTGGCCAACAACAAACACCTGTGATTGTGATTGATAATTTTGCTGAAGATATCGCTCAGTTGATCGCTATTGCGGTCAATGACAGCACATTCCGTCAAGATAAAGGCTCATACTACCCAGGATGTCGTACATCATTGCCCAAGCAATATGTTATCGAGGTTCTCAATGCGCTGTACAAACTGATCTACGACGTTTATCGCATTCCAGCATCATTACGATTAAAGCCGCAGCAATATGTCTATTCATTAATCGACAAACAGCCAGAAACCTTGGCTCCACTACAATGTTTGCCTCACTTCGATGCGACAAACCCGCATTACTTTGCCATTTTGCATTATCTTAACGATGGTCCACATGGCAATACAGGCTTTTTTAGGCATAACCTCACCGATCTTGAGCGGATAACGGCGGAAAATATCGAAGACTATTTTACCAAAGCGCAGCCTTTTCTCGACAGCAAAACCCAAACACCAGCCAGTTACTTTGTTGCCAGCGACGAGCATTACAGCTTGTATCATCAAATCGAATATCGCCCAAATCGCTTAGTGATTTACCCCGGTAACTTATTACATTCAACCATAGTAAACCCACAAACTGACATTGATGCAAATCCTAGTTCAGGTCGGCTCACCACTAATATTTTTATAAATTTTCAATAACATAAGGAACACGTTATGGTTAATCCTCTTGGGATAATAATGCCTATTCGCCATAAAAATAAGCCACAAAACAGTGCGTCTAGCACCACCTTAAGCCCTCTTTATAGCGCCCTGTTGATGTGCAGTTTTGTCACCATCAGTCCAGCAGCGCTTGCCGAACACCCTAATATTACGCCTGAAACCCTGCATGCATTAACAGTATTGTCCGATAGCGAGAAGTTGCGTATTGGCGATCGTATCAGCCAAGTCGAAGACGAGGTTAACCGCTTATTACCACAGCTTACATTGGCTGAAAAAGTGTCATTAGTACATGCTGCGGGCAAGTTTCACATCCCAGCCATTGAACGCTTAGGAATACATGAAATGTGGATGTCTGACGGCCCACACGGCGTGCGTTATGAAATTGACCGTAATTCATGGGCACCTGCTGGCTGGACTAACGATTATTCCACTTATTTACCACCATTAACCGCAGTAGCCGCCAGCTGGGACCCAAACATGGCCAGCCTGCACGGCAATATTTTAGGTGCAGAGGCGCGTCATCGTAATAAAGACCTTATTCTTGGTCCTGGTGTTAACCTAGCAAGATTGCCATTGTATGGGCGTAACTTTGAATACATGGGAGAAGACCCATTTTTAGTTGCCAGTCTAGTGGTACCTGAAGTGCTTGCGATTCAAGCTAATGATGTCGGTGCAACCGTAAAACATTATGCGTTAAATACTCAAGAGCTCAACCGCACTGGAGTGAATGCCAAACCTGATGAACGCACACTTCGTGAAGTGTATTTGCCTGCATTTGAAGCGGCAGTAAAACAAGCCAATGTCCATTCTATTATGGGCTCATATAACGAGTTTCGCGGCACGAATGCCAACCAAAGTGCACATCTGGTTAATACAATATTAAAAGGCGAATGGGGTTTTCAAGGGGTGTTATTAACTGACTGGAATGTCGACATAAACACTTATGATGCTGCGATGAACGGTCTTGATATTGAGATGGGCACCGATGTCGCTGATTTTGACGACTACTTTTTTGCCAAGCCATTACTGGAAATGATTAATGCAGGCAAAATCCCAGTAGCGGTGTTAGATGACAAAGTTCGTCGTATTTTACGATTAGAACTCAGTATCGGCATGATGGATAAGCAGCGCCTATCGGGCGAGCGTAATACTCAGGCACATCGTGATGATGCTCGCACTATTGCAGCCAATGGCATAGTGCTACTCAAAAATGACAGCAATATCCTGCCATTGAACGCCAACAAACTTAAACGAGTATTAGTCTTAGGCCCCAATGCCGACAAGCGTCACGGCTTTGGTGGAGGTTCATCCGAGGTTAAAACCTTATATGAAATTAGCCCGCTAGAGGGATTAAAAGCTAAACTAGGTAACAAGGTTGATATTACCCTAATGCGAGCTGCCAGCAGCAAGTTTATGCCTATTCCTAATGACTATCTGACTACTCGTCATTGGACTGGCACCCCGTCTTGGCAAATTAACTATTATACTGATAAAGCAATGACCAAGCTTGCCAGTGAATCTTGGATTGCCGATCCGCAGTTTGATGCAAAAGGCCAACGTCAATTTGTGGAGATAAAAGCCAACCTTAAACCAATCGAAAGCGGCAGCCATAGCTTTAATATCAAAGCAGACGGAAACATTGCTCTATTTATCAATGATAAACCTTTATTAACCTCAACCACGGCACAGTCAGATAGCATCATCACTAAAGCAATAAAGCTAACAGCAGGCGAAACCTATGCAGTTAGCTTACGCTATCAGGGCGACCAACAAGCCACCTTGGGCTGGGAAACACCCAACAGCTTGTACAATAGCGAAAAAGAATATTTAGCCGCGGCGAAGAAGGCTGATGCAGTATTTTATTTTGCAGGCTTAAGCCATGCCGATGACCGAGAATCAATTGATCGTCCAGACATGATCTTACCCGGTCAGCAAGATGAGGTTATTGCCAAGCTGCTGAAAGCGAATCCCAACACAATCGTGTTTATGATTGGCGGTTCGGCGGTTGAAATGCCATGGGCCGATAGCGCAAGTACGCTTGTGTGGGGCTGGTATGGTGGTATGGAAGCAGGCAACGCCTATGCCGACATGTTATTTGGGGATACTAATCCTAGCGGTAAAATGCCGATAACCTTGCCTAAAAAACTCATCGATACCGCACCTATTGCGTTAAATGATTACAATGCAACTGAGTCATTATATTCCGAAGGTGTGTTTATTGGTTATCGCTGGTTTGAGCAACAAAAAATTAAGCCTTTGTTTGCTTTTGGTCATGGTTTGTCTTATAGCAAATTTAGTTACCAAAACATTAGTCTATCAAGTGCGAGTATTGCAGGCGACGACACCATCACAGTCAAAGTCGATATTACTAACACCAGTAAAGTCGATGGTGCAGAAGTGGCTCAACTGTATTTACACGATGTCAAAGCCAGCGTCCCACGCCCCATTAAAGAGCTAAAAGGTTTTGATAAACTGTGGTTAAAAGCCGGCGAAACTAAAACAGCTAGCTTTACCTTAACTCAACGTGATTTATCATTTTGGGACGTTAACACCAATGATTGGCTAGCAGAATCTGGCACATTTGAAGTGATGATTGGAGCATCGGTTGCAGACATACGCTTACGTAAAACCTTTGAGTATCAGTAAGTAAAATAAATCATTATATTCAAAAGATCTAACGAAAAATGGCTTAATGTAATCAACATTAAGCCATTTTTATAACGTTACACTCTCAATTCAATCTCGTGTTAAACAACCTTAAATCGAGCCACTTCTGAGCGTAATGATTGACACACTGAAGCTGTTTTTAGCGCAATTTGTTGGTTTTCAGCAATCACATCATTGCAATGACGGGTTTTATCAGATAACTCAGTTAGATTACGATTAATCTCCTCGGTTACATGGGTTTGTTGTTCAGTTGCCGCGGCGGTATGTGTCGACATATCGGTCACTTTGGCTGTGGCTTGCAAAATTAAATCAAGGGAAATTCGTGTTTGTGAAGATAACTCGACCGTAGTCGCGGTTAAACTCGCCCCCGCTTCAATGGTATGAACGGCATCGTTAACACCACGTTGCAGCTGCTCAATCATATTCTGAATATCTTGAATTGATCGTTCTGTTCGGCTGGCCAAGGTTCGTACCTCATCAGCAACCACCGCAAATCCACGGCCTTGCTCACCAGCGCGAGCCGCTTCAATTGCCGCATTTAACGCCAGCAAGTTGGTTTGCTCTGCAATACCGCGGATCACATCAAGAACCGACGCAATTTGTGACGAATTAGTCGACAAGGCTTGAATAACCACCACAGCATTTTGAACAGACGTCGACAGTTGTTGAATATTATCGATAGACAACGACAGAATGCGTTTACCTTCAACCGTCTGATCATTCACATTATTAATTTCAGATGCGGTATCCAATGCATTTTTAGCCACTTCACGAACCGCTGAGCTCATTTGATTGACGGCGGTAACAATACTATCCACTGAATAATGCTGTTCTTGGCTAATTTGGCTGGCAGTTGCAGCATTGCCCGCTAGCTGTCCAATACTGCTATTAACCTCATTAGACTGTTTATCGATAGCAATAATCATTTGCTGTAAATGATCAATGAAATGATTAAATGTTGTGGCTAGCTCGCCAATTTCATCATGTTGCCTAATGATTAATCGACGGGTTAAATCACCATCACCTCGACTAATATCAGTGATACGATCGTTCACATCATTAATTCTATCCACCACCACTTTAGGGCCGTAATAAGCCAAGAAGATGGTCAAAATAATCAGAATGCCAGACACTGTAAATAATATTGTTAGCTGATTTTTTGCTGTTTGAGTATTATTTTGGTCGATTAATTTAACTTGCTCATCGGCACGCTCGCCGGCCGTATTATAAATATCACGCAATCTTGAAAACTCAGATAAAGACACGTCCTTATAACGTTGTTTTGCAGTGGGATAGTCTCCCGCTTTAACTGCACTGATTACCGACGACGAGGCCGTAAACCATTTGTCATATTGAGTATCAAAGCCGTTTAGCCCACTGACCACATCTGGGTAAAGTGTTAACAGACGGCTAAATTCGGCAACTCGCTGCTTAGCTTGATCGGCATTCTCTTGCCAATTACTGATTTGATCATCTCTTTGCTGCGCACTTAGTTCACTACTAAGCAAAAGAACTTCACTTAAATGAGCTTGATATAAATCGCGATCACCATTGATAATGCTTGAAATAGCAGGATTAAATTGACGACTGAGCTCATGGATCTGCTCTAGTTGATTTTGACTCTGAGTGGCATTAGTAATGGCCATAATGGCTACAGCTACTGCAAATATAATGAATATCAATGAGAATTTAGCGCGAATAGTGCTAAACATAGCAACCTCCGATGAATGTTGTAATTTAGGTATTTTTATTATTTGTGATTAAACAACAAATTTATCAATCTATAATGGCTAACGCTTATTCCCCATTCAAACACCGGCCTTAGTGTCAATAAATGTCATCAATAACTCACTTAACTGCTGTGCTTCGATTATGTTTTCTGACTCGGTCAATAAATGTATAACACATTCTGCCGTACATAATCCTCCTTCTATTTGGTTTCGCCTCAGTGGGTATATCGACTTGGGTGAATTAATTAATAACACTTTAGGTAGTGCTTTGAGATATGGACTTTGATTAAACATCTTGCGAGCTTCTTGCCAAGTTGCATCAATAAGCACTAAATATAATAGTCTTTGAGATATCTCGCATACTTTTTGCGAAATATTTTTATCATCACTGGGGAAAACTAACCCCACCTTACCAGCTGCAATCAAACGTAATAATTCAGCATCAGGCTGTTTACGGTGCCACTCAACCACACGAGCGCGCTCGCCTAACACCTGAGACACTAACTTGCCCGTATTATTGGCTCGTAACATTTCGCGAGGATGAGTTAACAAAATAATATTCACAACAATACTCAACTGAACAAATGATTAATTTAATTTCGCAATGTAACACAGATGCAAAAACGATAGAATAAACTCAAGATAGATAAAAAAATCAATAAAAATTAGATGGATACTTTAGCGTTAACCTGTTCATTACCAGCATCACTTTACGCTATAATCGCAAAAATATTTTGCTAAGTTATCCTACCCCTTAATATGAGTTGAGCTGAGATAATGCTATTACAACAAGTTATCGCGCTGTTTTTCACTATGCTCATTTTAGCCATAGTGCCAGGTCCGGCTGTATTTGCGGTGGTATCGCGATCATTTTCGAATGGATTTAATCATGGTACTGCCATTACCTTTGGTGTATTGCTGGGGGATTTTATTTATATCCTATTAGCACTGTTTGGGTTATCGGCAATAGCTAACGCCATGGGGCCAACATTTGAGCTAATAAAATACGCTAGTGCGCTGTATTTATGCTGGCTTGGCGTCAGTATGCTGCGAAACACAGCAAGGGGCGTTCAGTTAGCCACCACGCCCAAGGTCAGTCAGCTTAAGAATATCATCACCGGCACAGCAATTGCGCTAGGCAATCCTAAAGCCTTAATATTTTACGTCAGTTTCTTCCCTGCCTTTGTGCCGATGAACCAAGTAGATGTGACCGATGTTATTATCATACTGGCTACTGCAACCCTGGCTTTTGGTTCTGTTAATCTGACTTATGCTTATTTAGCCTCTAGTGCAAAGCATGTATTTACCTCACCCAATGCGGTCACCATAATCAATCGAACCGCAGGCAGTATTATGTTGATTGCTGGCATATTGATTGTGTTAAATATTTAGGATGTTGCAATGAGCGCAGTACGCTTTACTCCCCTTACATTAGTCAATGGATTAACCTTAAAAAACCGTGTTGTGGTACCGCCAATGGCATCCCAAACGGCAGACAATAATGGTTTAGCCACCGAGAAAACCTTTAGCCATTATCAAGGCTTAGCCCAGTCTGGTGCGGGCTTAGTGATGGTAGAGTATAGCCATGTCAATCTAGCAGGTCGCAGCGAAGCAAATCAGCTTGGCGCCCATGATGACGCCTGTTTACCTGGACTGAGTCAAATTGCCAAGCTATTACACCAAATGGATGTTAAAACAGGCTTACAGATTACCCATTGCGGCGGCAAAGACAGTGCTGCTATTAGCACCGATATTATGGGTCCTTCTGGCATTGTAGTGCCAGCATACGATCGCGTATTACCCACACCGCGCGCCATGACACAGGATGATATAGCAAGATGGCAGCAAGACTTCGTCAATAGCGCTATTCGTGCCGACAAAGCTGGATTTGATTTAGTCGAAATCCATTGTGCTCATGGTTATGGTATCAATCAGTGGTTATCGCCGCTAACCAATCAACGTACAGACCAATACGGTGGCAGTGTTAAAAATCGTGCCAGAATCTTGCTAGAGATGGTCAGTCAGATAAAACAAGCCGCGCCTAGATTAGCCATAATGACCCGTATTCCCGGTCAAGATGGTTACCCAGGAGGCCTATCCCACAGCGATATGGGCCAAGTTAGCCAGTGGTTAGTTGATGCGGGCGTGGAAATACTCAATGTGTCGTCAGGCATTGGCGGTTGGAACAGACCTAAAGATATCCGCGGCGAAGGCTTTTTAGTTGCCGATGCTGCGCCATTAACAGGTAAAACTGCTGCTGCGGTTATTGGTGTTGGCGGCATTGAAACCCTTGATTACATTGAGACCATTTTAACGAACAAGCAAGTAGATCTGGTGGCAGTTGGCCGCGCCATTTTGGCAGGGCCAACTGATTTTGCAACACGTGTAATGGTTAACAATTAATCATGATGTAAAGTCCATCATGGCTCAACGTCATAATAGCCGATATGAAATCATCATCTAGAGTCTAAGCTTGAGTAGTAAAAAAGGCCCGAATAACGCGTTATTCGGGCCTTTTTAATTCTATGACAGACATTACTTGCCGATTGTTTGCAGCTTTTGTAGATAATCCGCTTTGCTGAGTAAGGCTATGACTTCTGCCGGTTCTAACCATGATTCTAATTGCGGTAAGCTTTCAGCATGCTCCAATTTCCACTCGGCAATGATCCTCGGAGCATAAAACAACGGTTTTTGCTCATCTAAGTCAGGTAACTGAGCAAGGTGCCATGTAAATAACTGTGGATTATTCACCAGTCGACTGAACGGATGCATGTGTTGTAGATGTGGCATTTTAGCCAGGTTGGCTTTCAATTCAACCAGAATGTGAACTGGTTTCTTTTCTTCTGGCGCTCGCAGTAACCCAATGGTTTTAATCCATTTCGTGCGCCGCGCGCCGCCGCTCAACCATGAAAGTGGGATCGATAACATTAACCCTATGGTGATCGGTAATAACCAGTAAAACAATTCCTTACTTAGCAACATTGCAGTCAAAGCAAGTACAACACCAAACACAGTATGGCCAAGATGTGCACGCATCACTGGTATCCAGCTCAATGCGCCGTCATCTCTTGATTGGGGCATCCAGCCACTGTCTTTACCTCGAAATATAGATAACACCACGCCAAACTGCGACACCATCAGAATTGGCGCATACAGAGCAGACATTACCATTTCGAATAAGGTACTCAAGGTTAACAAGATGGGACCACCAAATCTTAAGCACCGAGGAATATTAATCATCGCAGCAAACCAGCCAAAGGCTTTGGGGGCCAATACAATTGCCATTGAAACCACAAACAGACTTAACGCGCGCTCAGAGTCAAACACTGGCCAGGTTGGAAACAGCGATGGATTAGCAAAATACTCAGGGCGAATAAAAGCCGCCTGAACGGCAATCGCCAGCCCCACCATAATTAACGCTAACCAAAAAATGGCACTTAGGTAAGACATGACCCCAGACAAAAGATGCAAACGGGTTGGCAAGGAAAACCCTCGGGCGAACATAAATGCCGAATGCTGTAAATTGCCCTGACACCAGCGGCGATCGCGGATCATCACATCAAGTAACGAAGGAGGGGCTTCTTCAAATGAAGCCTCAATATCGGTATCAAAACGTACCCCCCACCCCGCACGGCGCAGCAGCGCCGCTTCAATAAAATCATGACTTAATACATGGCCGCCAAAAGGTGCTTTACCGGGCAGAATAGGCAAATGACAGGCTTCAGCAAAGGCTCTAGTGCGAATGATGGCATTGTGTCCCCAAAAATTTGAAGACAAACCATGCCAAGCCGACAAGCCCGCAGCATAGATGGGACCAAAACATTGATTAGCAAACTGTTGTAGCCTGCTGTATAGGGTATTGGCGAAAACAAGTGTCGGCAAGGTTTGAATAAGGCCGACACCAGGCGCGGCGGCTAAACGACGTGATAGTGTCACCATCGACTTTGCGCTCATAATGCTGTCAGCATCAAGCACTATCATGGCTTCATAATCACCGCCCCAACGTTGCACCCAGTCACCGATGTTACCGGCTTTACGTTCACTGTTTTGGTGACGACGACGATAATACACTGGACACTCTGGTTGATATTTATTGATAAGTGCTAAGAAGGTAGCCTCTTCAGCAATCCAAGCATTAGCTCGATTAGTATCACTGAGAATGAAGAAAGCATACTTGCCTGGCGCAGTGGCAATGAGATCTGCACTCATGGCTTCAATTGTGGCCCTAATGCGCAGCGGATCTTCATTATAAATCGGCAGTAAAATAGCCGTTTTAAAGCTGGGGTCTATCTCGCTCTCTTTTACTAACCGCGGCTTGAGATGCAATAGAAAACCCAATAAGGCCTGCGAGAAAGCAAAAGCAACCCAAAGAAAGTTAATACTAAACAACACTAAAAAGACTATCTGTAAATTGGTAATGTTATTGGTGTTTAGCACCAAATACATTTCCCTTATACCGTAAGTAGATAAGCCCGCAGTGACCATAAACACAAATAATTGGGCAACAAACGTGCGAAGTCTAAACCACATAGTCTGTTGACTGGAATTCAATCGATGACCAGCCTCAGAAACTTCATGACGATTCATAACCAATGGCGATTCGTCAGGCAAGGCTCGTTTACGATGATTTTTTTCGGTCATTGCCGCCGACAAAGCATTATCTTGTTGTATCATAATGGCCAGTCCTCCGACGTAAATCGATACAACCACGTCATGCCAAGCGGTTTATCGTTATTCCTCAGCTGTACACGCAATTCAGCTACATCGGCATCTTCTGGATCAAAAGTAACAAACACTCTTGCACCATCAACATTAGGATTGGGCTCAATACGGGCCTCTAAAATCGCGCCACTACTGATACTCGCATCAACGCTAATGTTGCTAACATCATTTGCACTAAGATGGCTATAATCGATAACGATCTCGTTTTTATCGGTAAATAACTTACGACCACCAGCCGTTCGAACGACTTTAACTTTGCCCTCAGTTTTGGGAATATTATCTACCCAAGTGAGTTGGTATGAATATGCAAATGGCTGATCTTTTTTCAATCCATTTTCTGGTTTCCAATAAGCAACAATATTGTCATTGGCCTCCGAATCCGATGGGATCTCAACCAGTTCTACTCTGCCTTTGCCCCAATCACCTGTTGGTTCAACCCAGGCGGATGGACGTTGATGGTATTTGGCTTCAAGATCTTGATAGTAATCAACTTGTCGATGTGGCTGCATCAGACCAAAGCCCTTAGGATTTTCGTCCATGAAAGAACTCACCTGCAATCCCCGTGGATTATTCAGTGGTCGCCAAATTTTCTCACGATTACCTTTCTCCATCAGCAAGCCTTCAGAGTCATGCACCGCTGGACGGTAATCAGCTGTATCAGCACGGTCTATACCGCCATGCATAAACATTGATGTTAACGGCGCCAGACCCACATTTTGCACATCTCGCCTTGGGAAAAGCATTACATCGACCCCCATTCGAGTTGGATCGCCAGGGTAAATAGCAAAACGATAGGCGCCGGTTACGCTAACACTGTCAAGCAACGCATGAACCACTATCGCCTTTTGGTGGCTTGATGGACGTTCGATCCAGAATTTTTTAAACAGCGGATATTCTTCGCCTTTAGGATCGGCAACATTAATGGCTAGTCCACGGGTCGACAAACCATAAGCTTGCCCTTTAGATACTCCCCGAAAATAACTGGCCCCCTGAAACACTAAGAACTCATCTTTATAATCATCGCGATTAATGGGGTAATGCAGACGAAAGCCGGCATATTTACCGACTTGTTGCAGTAACTGACCAATTGACTCATCTGGCACTCTAAATGATGATTCAGACACGGCAACCGGAAATGATTTACCGTTTTCGACCACATCAATGTCGACTAACTGTTTATAGATATAGCCAGGCGCAAATAGTTGTATAGAAAAAGGTGTGGGTGCATTGCCCCAAATAGCGGCATCTTGCTGGAAATTAATTTGGCGATAGGTGGAATAATCTATTTTAGTCAGCGCTTCAGGGGCTTGTTTAGGTTCAATAAAAGGTTTCTGCGACAATTTACGTGCAATCTCGACGACTGTGTCATGGGAGAAGGCCTTACCATCCGTTTTGGGTATTGTTGTCTGAGCGTTAACAAGGTTTGTCCATGAGACGAGTAACACAAATACGACAAGGTTAAGAAAACCTTTGACAGACAATTGGTCATAAATCCTTTGTTTAACCGGTGAATCGCAAAACAGATTCAAAGTCCTTAACATATAAAACTCCTTAATTGAGCATTCACAAAATAACATCACAATATCGCACTAGTAACTGAACTGACCCTCTGCTATTAATCGGAAATAATGTTGATCGAGGTAGGCGTTAATCGAAGATCATTGATATCGGCTTAACCTCAGATTGGGTTAAGCAATGGGATAAACGAGCCAAATTTGAATATGGGTTTTACTCATCACAATGTCAGGACAAAGGACGGCTTGATATCCGATATTATCCCGATTTAAGGTTCCTTGTTTGTACTGGGTTTATCACGACAACATGGGCTCAGCTTTGCAAGAGAGTGAAACCAAGTCGTTTGAACATAAACTTCTATTTATTAATAGTAGAGCTTCTAGTTATTAATAGCAGAAAAACTTAATCGTTTTATGTATTTCCCCTACAATATGAATCATCTTTAATACTCCAACGGTATTTGGCTTAACGATAAAGCCCGTCTTTTCACCAGCAATCGCGATTATCTGTAATATGCCATCAGGTAAATGCAATCGACTATGCTGCAATTGTTCCAGGTAAATAAATTGACCTAATAAAATGAGTAAGCTGAGAGGAAAAGGGTTGAAGTGATGGTTTTGAGATCATGGCTCAATGAAGCCAAAAGGAGTAATAAAATAAGCGGTCATTGGATCACAGCGTGCTGAGCAGGGCGTTAATCTAAGGCTACTTTTAAGCATGAGTTAACGCCCATATCGATTGGAGCAAACATGATATGGGCATAGGCACAATGCACTTAAATCAGGTCTGACGATATTGAGATAATACCTTTAAAAATAAGCGGATAACGCCTAACCCTCTGACCAATATCATCACTCATCACTTGTCGATACAAACGTTCAATGTCGTCATCATCTTCAAACACTAACAACAATCTGTCGATTGCCGTATGCAGACCTTTCTTCAAGTATGGCTGAGCCTGAAACTCAGCAATATTGTGTCTCACAATCGCTATTTTTTCAGGATGAAGCCGAAGCTCGGCAAACACTTGCTCAAAATACGCCATATGTTGAACAGGTGTAGCCCGATTTGAGCGCCGTTGTCTTGGCTGCGACGAACCTCGTTTAAAGTACACTGCTGGCAATCACGTTACCTCATTAACCATATGTTATTCAATTAACTTCACCGTGAGTTAACTTAATAGAGCCAATAAATCATTGGCACTGCCCTGCCATGGACCTTGAGTACCATCCGATAAAATACTGTCCGCTAAACCTTGCTTATGCTGCTGCATTTCTTGAATTTTCTCTTCAACAGTCCCCTGGGCAATCAGCTTATACACAAAGACCGGATTTAACTGACCAATACGATGGGCACGATCAGTTGCTTGCCTTTCTGCGGCTGGGTTCCACCAAGGATCAAAGTGAATAACGGTATCCGCAGTGGTTAAATTAAGCCCGGTGCCGCCAGCTTTTAAACTGATCAAAAACACTGAGTTGCCGCCTTCTTGAAACGCATCAATCTGGGTTTGACGGTCGCGTGTTTGCCCTGTCAGCTTACTGTAAGTAATCGCCAAGCGTTTTAACTCATCTTCAATCAGCGCTAACATGCCAGTAAATTGGCTAAAGATAAGAATTTTACGGCCATCTTCAATCATGTCAGGCAGGTTTTGGATAAGCCAAGTCATTTTAGCGTTATCTTTTACTTGCTGAGCTTGTTCAAGCTTAACTAAACGAGGGTCGCAACAGGCTTGGCGAAGTTTGAGTAACGCATCTAAAAACTCAATATGACTGCTCGATACGCCTTTTTTAGCAAACAACTCACGCAATTTTTTCTCCATCACTAAGCGGATAGATTCATATAAATTACGTTGGTCTTTTTCAAGCTCCAAGGTTTGGATAATTACCGTTTTTTCAGGTAACTCAGATACCACTTCCTGTTTAGTGCGTCGCAGCATAAAGGGCGCAATACGCTGGCTCAGTAACAAGGATTTTTCGACATCAGCCTGCTTTTCAATCGGACCACGAAACTGTTTATTAAAGTAAGTATGCTGACCTAATAGACCTGGTAAGCAAAAATCCATCAACGATTTTAATTCACCTAAATGATTTTCAAGTGGCGTACCAGATAAGCACAAGCGGAACTTACCTTTGAGGGTTTTAATGACTTGAGTAACTTTGGCTTGGGCATTTTTAATCTGTTGTGCTTCATCCAAAATAATGTGTTCAAACACATATTCACAGTAAATAGCTTCATCACGCAACATTAAAGGATAAGTGGTCACGACCACATCAAACTGGTTAATTTGGTCTAATAATGGTTGGCGTTTATTACCGTGGATCACCACTACATTGAGCGATGGTGCAAACTTGTTGGCTTCTTTTAACCAGTTACCAACTAAACTGGTCGGGCAGACAATTAAACTGGTGCGATGTTCAGTCGCTTCTTGTTTAGCTTTGAGTAGAAATGCCAAAGCTTGAACTGTTTTACCAAGGCCCATGTCATCGGCTAAAATGCCGCCCAGTTGATATTCCTTGAGGAAACACAACCAATCAAAACCCTGTTTTTGGTAATCACGTAATGTCGCATGTAAACCATTGGGTAATTCAACCGGAACAACCCCTTTAAACTCAGCCAGTTTCGTGGCTAAGTTGCGCACTCGCTCGCCATTAAGCAAACGCACATCGCTAGCAGACAAATCATTTAAAATATGTGCACGGTTACGAGGTATTGCAATTACATCACCAGAATGGCGGTTAAATAACTCTTGGATAATGCTGATCAGTGGCTTAATGGTTTTGGCTTTAATTTTAATAAAGCCGCCATTAGGACCAGGTAACAGCAATTCATCGTCATCTGCTGGTTCACCATTTTGTTGTAACCAACGAGCCACTAAAGCCAATAACGGTACACTCTGCCCATCAATGTCGGCACTGAGTGATAACGAAAACCAACCCGACTCATCATCGTCAACCAAGTCGACATCAAGTTGTGCATCAGTAATTTGTAAGTCAAAATCATCATCAAAGTGAATGTCCATGCCCAATGCACTTAACGCATCAAGACCATCACTGGTCAACTCAGACCATTCAAAAATAGACTCAGGTAATAAACCGACACTGACATAATAGGGTTTATGTGAACTGACTAAGACAGGGTCGGGCTCAAGCGTCACTAAGCCAATATCGGTTAATGATTGCAGCGCGGCTAATTCATGATCTACCTGTCGATGCACTTGATATTGCACCTGATCCTTTTTAACTAAGCTAATCCGTTCTGGCTTAGTCGAGGCATTAAAAGTAATTTCACCATAACAATGATCGACTCGAATAACCGGTTGCATGATCTGACTGCTGCTGAAAAACTCACGCGTAAAGGTTAAACGCGTAACCAGTTCCGCGGTTATCTCACAAAAATCAATCTCGCTTGGAACAGGCACGGTTTTAGGTGAAAAATGTTGCAGCATTTTATGGCTAATCGCATCAACTTGAGCCAATGGCACCGGCGGCATATGCTGTAACAAACTGAGTTTTTTCACGGGTAAATCTGTGTCTATTCGGCCTAAATGCAAATAGTCTAGTTCCACATACAAAGGGGGCTCGGTGGCAATAAACTCCCAATTTTCAAGCCCAGGCATGCGCATTTGCATTTGAGTATGTTTTTTATCTATCTCACACCAGATAAACTCTGGGGTAATGGCTTTGGCCCAGGTCAATGGAGTGCGATTTTCTTCCCAAAAACACACTTCGGCGGCAAGCATTTTTGTCAGGGCTAAAAATGAAATTTCGCCATCGATATAAATTTTTGAGCCTTGATTGTTAGATGATAATAGCAAGCTAATAATTTGTTTATCTTCAGGATCTATCCACCAAGGCATGCTATAACGAATATCGGCTAATGCCAGCTTACTGCCTTTATTGTATTGATCTTTTTTATTTAATTTACTGCGTTTGAATTCGACAAATATGCCGTGAGGATCATTAGATAACACATAGATAATGCGGTCTTTTTCTTCCTCTTCATCTTCAAATTCTGCTACCGTTTTTTGTTCATCAAGTTGGCGTAACCATTGATGAATGCGCTGTTCTTCAACCGGTTTTTTATCCACCAGTGCCAGCATAGCTGCAGCAACGTGTTTACAATTGGTTCTGACCGGACAAGTGCAATGAGATCGCATCACAATTTTGTGATTAACGTTGACTAGGGTAATTTCTTGACGATAAGGCTCAACAGCAGATCCCTCTACATAGGCCTCAATATCATGGTTGTTACTGCTGGCAGTAACTTCGAGTACCCGGCCTTGGATCAAATAGTTTTGCGCTTTTTGAATTTGCGTGGCCGAAAACAGTTTCGCAATCATCTCTAATGAAAGCTTAATGGGAAGATTAAACAGTTTCGCCGACATCAATATACCTAATAAAACCGCAGCAAAATAAACACTGGCTGCTGATAAAAAAGTTAACTTGCCATTCTATGGAAGAAAGCGGGCAATATCTAGGCTTAGCTGGTGTTTCGGACAAAAAACTCGTTCAAACACACTATATTATTGAGATTACGCACTCAGCGTTGCTATCAATACACAGATACAGCAGCAAACCGAATCATCATACGAATTAACCCGTAAAAAAGTTTTACTTATGTTTGCGACAAATTAGCAAAACCAGTGGCAAACTGGTTTTATGCGACCATTGTTATAATACTGTGCCATTAAACGGCAATTGAGACGAGCAATAACCTAGAGGTTTTTTAACGGGTAATGTATCGCCAATCAATATGAACCATCAGTATTGGCTATCAGGTTGTGGCGATGAAAAGATGGCCATAGAGTGTGCCTATTGTTGCTAAGGGATAGTACTTAGAGATATGGCTGAAAGACATTGGGCTTAGTCCAATGCTACTGGGTTAACACTGCTGCTTAATGGGTAGGTCAAAGGCTAGTGAACAGACAGTCATGTTGGCGCATTTCTGTATAACCAATACCAGTAAGCGCTAACGCCACGCAGTTTAATCCATTGCCGAGAGTGTAATCTTAATAACAAGTCGCCACAGATAAGCGCTGGCGACTTGTTTATTAAATCAATATTAGAAACGCTCTACCGACCACTGAATCGCCATCAAGCCAATCGCGATAGATCCAAGCTGCATGCCCCAGTTTCGATACCAGTTTGTGTGGCGTAAAAAGATTAACAACGGCAGCACTAGAGCTAGAATCGCCAGTTGGCCAATTTCAACGCCGACATTAAAAGCTAAAATCGCTAATAGTTTTTGATTTTCTGGCAATCCAAGTTCACCTAATACTCCCGCGAACCCCATACCGTGCAATAAACCAAATGCAAAGGTAATCCAGCCTAATCGCAACACAATCGGCCAAACATTATTTAGTGCGGCAAACAATACCGATAATGCAATACCCAGCTCAACCCAATGGCTACTAAAATTGAGTATCCCTAATGCTGTGGCCGTTAATGTCACAGAATGCGCTAGTGTAAACGCGGTAATAATCCATGCTGTGTCTTTAAATATTTGCTTAGGATTGTCTATCGGATTCCATTTTCTCTGCTCACGCACTAATACGCAGGTTAATAATAACGCCAGCAGAAATAGAACATGGTCAGTGCCCTTCCAAATATGAATAATCCCTTGATACACATATTCAGTAAATGTGTCACTCACCTGACTTTCACCTAAGTTAATCAATATTATGCGGTTATCATTGCTGATCACACGAGCATATTGATGATCGGACGTGATAATTGTCGTGATAGCTTTATGATCGGAGTCGATATTAAAAAAAGCATTATAATTTATCGATAACGGACCAGAGCTATCGCAGGCAGCGTTAAATGAACTAACCAAATACCCTTCACTAAAATGCTGATCAATTTGCTGGATTGGATTGAAACTGAGCGGACAATCTTGTTGCCTACTGATCATTAATGATGCGCGTAAATAATCCATCACCGCCACTTGATGAGCTTGTAACTCTGCCCAAGTAAGTTGGCCATCTTGATTGTCATCAATAGAAACGATTTGGTTGATATCGAAAAGGCGCACTTGCCAAGTCCCGTCAACTTGCCCTTGCTTATCCAAGTTAACAGCCAAATAACTGGTGCTCATTTGATGGCCAAAACTGACATGACTGAACAGCAACAGTAGCAATAATAAACCGCCTTTTATCATCGAAAAAAATCCTGTTAATGCTTTCACTGATTTATCCTTAGCCTGCTAAATTGTCGACAGTAAGATTGCCACTAGCTTGTACTGACTTTTTATCATTTTTAGCCTGACTGAACAATGCCTTAGCTTGCTCTAATAGCATTCTGTCATTAGTTTGACGTGCTACCTGCCAGTTTATTTTAGCCCAGTAAAGTGCTTTTTTGGGCTGTACATCAACCTTTAAGTAATATTGTGCTAAATCGGATGCATGCAAGCTGTCATGTCTTTGCTCGCGCAGTGTCACGCGTTGAGCAAAAGCCCATTGCCATTTTACAGTATTGCCAAGGTATTTTTCCGCTATGGCAAGGCGCAACAGTAATGCATCATCCTGCACAGGATGTTGCTCAATGACGTTAGACAGTTTGTCGTACACAACTTGATGCTGATTAAGTGAAAACTGCACATCTGACCATAAGGCTAATAAACTGACTGGCGCATTATCCATGTTCGCCTGATCTAAATAGCCTAATGCTGCTTCTGCTAAATCTTGCTTTAATGCCATATCTGCAAGAATTTGCACAAGCCAAGTTTTTTCTGGTTCATTCGCCGGCTGATACAAGCGATACAAACGAGCCAATTCTTGATAGCTTTCGGCCAGTTTGCCATTTTGGCTAGCGACCTCTAGAGCACAGGTAGAAATCAATAAAATATCGGCTTTACCGATTAACGTTAAACACGCTTGTCTTGCTGCAACAATATCCCCCTGTACCAGATGAATATTGGCTTTTAATAACCAACTGTTAACCGCGGTTGGCTTTAATTCAATAGCGCGATCTAACGCTTTTAATGCCCGATCGAATTGATGCTGATGTTGTAATACCCGAGCATATAAGTAATAGGTTTGCGCATTGGGACTGGCATTAGCCATCTTGGTTTGTAACCAAGCTTTTGCGCGGCCATAACGGTAATCCGCCTCACCAGGATATTGTCCTTGTTCAATAAAATCACTGATGTCATCTAAACTCATCTGTTGATCGGTATCATTAAACACCTTCCAAGTTGCAACAACTTCGTTGTTATCCTTAGGTGTATAGGGCGCCGCAAGGCTATTACCGATAAACAATAAGCATAGGCTGGCAAACATGCCCATATTAACCATAGAGTGTCGGTACTTTATCATTTGTGTTAACCGCCCTGTTGTCACTTGCATAACGCCTCCAAAATGCCATCCTTGGTCATTTATACCCTGTAATACACCGCTAACCCCCTGTTAATAAGATGATTAATCGCTGCAATAGCAGGGTATATTGTCCTATTTATATTGTTACCTGAGCTAATAACAAACGCACTATTAGTCGAGTAATAAGTCATCGTAAAAATCAGTCGTTGATACATCGTTGTCAACCACACGGCCATTAACACGCAAAGGTGCTGCTTGGCTTGGTTGTGAAAATGCCTGACGACTTAAACTTGAAAACATCACTTGCTCAGCATCAATAGTAATGCTTACCAGCGCAGTAACAGGATCATTTACGCCATCGCTCACAGCCAAGGTAAAACTGTCCATGCCAGTGACTTCATTTGCCGGAGTATAGGTAAACTCACCATTTGCCATTAAGCTCAGCGATCCCAGCGTGGGTTCATTCACTAGCGTAAACGTCAGGCTATCGCCGTCCTTGTCGGTGGCAGCTACTTGATCGGTTACCGCAGTTTCAGTCACAGTAGACAGCATCAAACCACTTACCATAGGCGCACTGTTTTTAACCATTGCCATTGGATCATCATCTGAGTTACACCCAGCTAATAATCCTGAGCTGATCACACTGACTAATACCACTGGCTTAGCCATAGCGTTAATAAGCTGGCGAGTCGCATATTGGATAGAAGTATTCATCTTGTGTTCCTTATTTTGAGCCAGAAAGTGGCGTCGCTAAATAGGGGAAGTGATCCATCATCATAGTCGCATCAACCGGTGCGCCATCGGTAAATGGCACAGTACCAACACTGGCATCATCACTAGTACAAAGGCCTAAATCAGTATCTGTTCCATTAACTGGGATCGGGTAACATAAACGTCCCATGACCACGCGCAGGGCAATATCAACGACATCATCACCAGGACGACGACCATTAGGGAAACCAGCTAAATCATCGCCTGCAACACCAAAAGCGGACTGCATATCGCGAGGTTTTGCTGGAATACCGGTATTAAGACGCAACATTTCTGATGGCGTCACCGTTTCAAGTTGGTTAACACCGGCAAAGCCTGTTAGAAATGCAGTAACGAGATCATTACGAGGGAAATTGGTTGGTGCTAATGTCTCAATATTTGTGCCTAAAGTTTGATTAACTGCATCTTTAAACAAAATATTGAGCAATTCAGGTAAGCTTGGGTGGGTGACATAATCAGCAAACTGAGTATCATCTTTAGGCTGTGAAGTCGAAAAGGTGTCTTTGTCTTTTAGGCCAATCACTAACTCGTTCACCAGCGGATTACCTAGACGAGAGACTTGAGTTAATGCCCCACCGTTAACTTCAGTTTTACCTACTTTTGCATTTGGATTTAAAATACGCGCTTGCGGTAAACTGGCGGTAGTCCATGCACCGATAGTGCCGTTACCTTGAGTGGTTAAACATGTCTTTGGTACTTCAATTGAAATGGCTGTAACATTTTTATCCATTAAGTCATCATTATCGGCTGATTGGGTAATACCACCTGGAAAACCGCCTTGATCACCAGCACCCGGAGCACTATCACCTTCCACTGGTACATAGTTTACTAAGTCAAAAGTTTTGCCTAAGTTAACCACGAAAGGGTCTTTACGTTGACCGACAAACACCTTACCAGGACTGGCACAACCGTCGAGGTTAAATTCGTAAATGAATTGTCCAGCATAGCTTGCATAAGCGCTGCTATCACCGAAACTTTTATTACCAATATAATCCAGAGGTTTATGGAACATCCCGCCAGCAGTATTGCTCAACACTGTTGCACTACCGCTATTTTGTGGTCCTTTAACAAGTGTTAACTGATACGACTCGCTAAAGTTTGCCGCACTTTGATCTGCTGCTGTAATGCCACCAATATTTTTAAGCGGGACTGACACACTGCGTTGATTTCCAGCTGGACCAACCGTTAACGCAATACCTTGATTATTATTGGCAAGCTCATTGGTAAAGTTAAATTGAAAGGTTAAATCTTCTACTGCATCACCGTCGTTATCGATATGAATGCTGTATACCGCAGCAGGATCCATCGCATAATAGTTAGGTCCGCCGTAGGCGTCTTGCAATGGAATATAGTTAGCGATAAGAGTGACGTAGTCTTCACGTCCTGCTTCATAACTGTTAAATGCATAAAAATCGGTAGAATCTAATGTCGGAAAACGCGTGATATTCGGTGCTTCTCGATGACTTGAGGCAAATGCATTAGCGCCTAACAAAGTGCTGCATACCATACTGGCGATTAGGGATATTTTTAGTACTTTCATGACCATTTCCTTATTGTGTAGTAGAGTCATGTAAGTAAACGGCTCAGGTTCCATTTTGGATGCAGAATTTAGCCATTATTGTTGCATTAATTTTAAAACAAAAATAAATTAACACTAAGATACTGAATTATAAAGATTATAAACCCGTGCTTAATTTGAATTATTTTTGATGATTTTTGAATATTTGTTGATAATCATCTGAAACCTTATCGATTTTGCATCAATAATGCAGCTTGATACTCAGTAAACCTGAGTACATTCACCCCGTCACGGTTCGTCATGATCAATTCCTGCTAGAGTGATAATTTCGCGATAATAAAATCTTTCCCCATAAAAAACGGCCAAGGATATCTCCTTTGGCCGTCTCGATTTATGCTTCAGCTTATTGTCGCGTGAATAAGTATTTACACATCATTGTTATCCCGCATTCACAGACCCATTAATGGATTATAAAATTGCCAGCTCTGCGGTATACAACACTTCAGTAGGCATGCCATTCGGTGAACCGTTTAAAGGCTCTAAACTGACCGCCAAAGCAACAATATCGACATCATCAAACTGACTATTTTTAGCTAAACTCAGCTTACCCGATTTAGGTAACAAGCCCAATGAGATGGGGTTTTCAACACCTTTCGCCACCATCCACAACTCATAATCTTTGTTCGGTAAAGGTTTTAGGTTACTGGTAGAGCGAACTTCAATAGTATTGGCCGTGACTTCAATAAGCCATAATGCTTTAGCTTGCGCACTTTGCACAACGGCAACTTGTTGCGGCGCAGCGACGGGCACAGGTTGGTTATTCACCAGGATGACCGCCATAATAATGGCTGCGGCTGTTGCCATGGAGGCCAGGCCTTTCCAGACGCGATGGCGAGTTGTTAAAGGCACGACATTGGGTGTCTCTGGTGCTGGAGTGTGGCTCAAATTGTCAACAAAACCCAGCGTATGACGAATATTTTGCCACACACGATCATCAGGCTTTACCGGAGGTAATAACTGGTTCATACCATGCAAATGTTGCTCCCATAACCAAGTGCTTTCGCGCAGGCTGGGTATTTGCATCATTAATTTTTGAAACCGACGTCTAGCTTGGCCACGCAATGTGCCCAGCACATATTCTGCAGCCAAGGCATCTTTCAATTGAGGATCATGATAATTCATAACGATAAACACCTCTGTAATTGCTGTAAACCACGGCGGATCCAACTCTTAATCGTGCCCAAAGGTAAGTCTAGATGCCCTACCACTTCATGATGCGATAAACCATTGTAGTACGCTAAATGAATCGCTTGTTTTTGTTGCGGTTCAAGCTCGCTCATACATTGATCGAGTTGATTTTTATGCACTTGCGGACCGTCGTCATTGCTGGGCTCATCAAAAATCGCTTCTTGGCCCTCTTCAAGCGGATCTTCTTTTCTGACTTTTTGATAACGCAGCATGTCTAATGCTCGGTAACGCACTATGCTGATCATCCAAGTGAGTACCGACCCCTTGCCATGTTGATACTCGGTCGCGTTATGCCAAATTTTTACGTAGGCTTCTTGCAGCACCTCTTCAGCCAGCTCCCGTCGACCGAGCATTTTCAAACTAACCGCAAATAATTGACTGCTAGTCGACTGGTATAAATCAGCAAAAGCTTGTTTATCTCCATCCGCACTGGCACTCAATAAGTTAAGTAATGTGTCTTGATCCATAATATGCCACGCTTCCCGGTAATGATTCGATTTCGTTAATACGGGCTGTTACTGCATATATAGAATAAAAAAAGCCCTTCAGAGTGTATACGTTACAGCCTGCTAATTGGATGCAAGTTTAATAAAAAACGAGCAGCGCCCTTTAATATACTGATCCTATGATTGGGAAAATTGATGAAATAGAAGAGTTATACTCCAGAAAAGTGATGCAAACAGGGAACCACTATCCCTGCAGCAAGTACTCTTCAGCTTTTTCGATACTGCGCGGTTTACCCACCAGCATTAAAATATCATTACGCCTTAACACCCACTCTGGTGGCGGAGGATTAATCTCCTCCCCTTTACGACGCACAGCTCTAAGTTCAACGTCTAATGCTTGCCATGGAATATCAGCAACGGTTTTCCCCACAGCACTGGCTCTTGACGCCAGTGATACTGCATGGAGTAAATCCAGAGTGAAATCAGTTTCGGTGCCCGAAAAAAAACCGTGTAAATATTGGTAATGGTTACGTCGCTCTGATTCTAAACGCTTAATAATACGCGCTAATGGTACTCCACATTTAAACAAGACTTGCGAAACCAGCATCAAACTGCCTTCAAGGGATTCAGGAATCACTTGGGTTGCGCCGGCTTCTTTAAGCTCATGCAAGTTAGCATCATCGCGAGTACGCACGAGTATTTTTACATCAGGAGCAAGCTTGCGTGCTACGGCTAAACACTCTTCAGACTGGCGTGGTTCACAAAATGTCACCACCACTAAACTGGCATCACGGATGCCCATCTTCTTTAACAGTGCCATTCTGCAAGCATCACCAAAATGAATGTTCTCGCCCGCCGCTCTGGCCTCTGACACGCGGGTGGGGTCTAAATCGAGTACCATGTATGGCACGGCTTCTTTTTTCAAAAAGCGCGCTATTGTTTGCCCTACTCGGCCATAACCTAAAATAAGCACCACGTCACTTTCATCAGAATGAGGTAAAACAACCTCAATAGGCTCAGATTTAGCTGCTAACTTGTTACCGCTAACCTTTTTAGCAATATCAAGGCTATGGCGGATCAACCAAGGTGCCATAGACATAGAGATCACTGCCACAGCAACTAATACTGTGCTGACTTCGTTATTGAGCAATTGATAATTCACCGCCAATGCCAATAACACAAAACTAAATTCACCCACTTGACCTAAACTGATTGCCGTACTGAGTGATACCTTAGTATTTTCGCCTACAAGCTTGAGTAAACCATGCACGATCAAAATTTTAGTCAGTACCACTGCGACTAAAATTAATAGCACTTGCCACCAATATTGCATCACCAGATTGAAATCCAGTAGCATGCCGATTGAGATAAAAAACAGGCCCATTAATAAATCACGAAACGGCCTAATATCAGCCTCTAACTGACGTCGATACTGACTTTCGCCCAGTAGCATACCAGCAATAAACGCCCCTAATGCCATTGACAGTCCAAGCCATTGAGTAAACGCGCCCGTCACTAAGGCCACAACCAAGGTCGATAATACAAATAACTCATTTGAGCGTGAGCGAGCCACTTCATCGAAAATACGTGGCAGTATCCACTTACCAAATGACATTAAGCCGACAAAAGCCAAAATACCAGTGAGCAATTCCCACATAATACTGTTGAAGCTCATTTCCACATCGCCTTTGGCTAACAGCGGCATTAAAATCAATAACGGCACTACGGCTAAGTCTTGAAATAACAACACACTGACGGATAATTCGCCATGCCTGCGCCTTAACCAGTTTTGTTCGTTTAGCAACTTTAATACAATCGCCGTTGACGACAAGGCAATGGCTGAACCAATCACTATTGCGGCCACTAAATCCTGGCCAACCAACATGGCGATGCCGCCAGCCACAAAAGCCGTTATCAACATTTGGGCGCTGCCCAAGCCAAACACTGTGCGGCGCATGGCCCACAATCTAGGCACAGAAAACTCCAGCCCTAAAGTAAACATCAATAGCACGACACCTAACTCAGCCACAGACTGCATTTGTAACTGAGTAAACCAATGGAAACCACTGGGACCGCTGACCACCCCAGTGAGTAGATAAGCTAAAATGGCAGGTAAGCCGAGACGGCGTAATAATGCAATCGCCACAATCGCAATCACAAGCATCGACAAAATATGGATAAAAATGCTGTGTTCCATTATGGCTTTGGCTCCTCGTCAAAAAAGTGTCGAAAGGGAAATAAAACGTTTTCTAAATACTACAGTAAAACAACAAGCAACTAATAACTATAGAAAAATTTTCATAGGCACGGTTTTTGCTAATAAATTGACAATTAGTTGTAACGTACTGGAGTAAATAATATGGATTTCGCGCTAGCAACAGAGTTCTATCCTGATGATTACTGGTACCGTTCAGACGCTTACTTGAATCGAGAGTCTGATCTAGACCTTGTTCAAGTAATTCAACAACTACATGGAAGTTTAGATCCTCGGACAGTTTTTGCCTGTTTTGGCAAAGTCCTAGGACAACATTTGCCGATTAAAGGACTGCAGTTGACCCTAGATAAACAAAAATTTGTTTGGGGACGTCATTACGGTATCGAATTAAAACATACTATTAACGATAACAATGACAGCTTTGCTATCACTTATCAGTTGTCTGTGCCACTCAACTCGGCGCAGAAGAAATTATTACAACGGCTTGAAAACATGCTCATTCAACCGTTTAATAATGCATTAAAATATCAAGCAATGTCTAATCAAGCCATGTTTGATGCGCTAACTAACTTAGGTAATCGATATTATTATCGTCAAGCTCTTGATATTGCATTAGCCCGAGCGAATCGCAAACAAGGTCAGGTATCATTAGTGATATTAGATTTGGATAAGTTTAAACAACTCAATGACGTACACGGCCATAAAGCCGGTGATTACGTTTTAGTAGGGTTTGCAGCATTAATTAGTGAAGCGATCCGTAATACGGACCAAGCTTTCAGAATTGGTGGTGATGAGTTTGTGATTATTACTCAAGGAAATGCAGATGCAGCGGCAATTATTTGCCAACGTATTATTGATATGATGCCAAAACATTCTGAACTGACCGAATATAATATTCAATGCAGTTTAGGCATTGCGCAATCATTACCACAGCAACAAGCAGAAAACTTATATGAGCGAGCGGATAAAGCCATGTATGCAGCAAAAGCAGCCGGACGTAATTGTTTTCGGGTCTGTGAAAACAGCATAATATAACGCCGCAAATGCGTAATACAGTACACAACTAATTAACCAAAAAAGACCTTAACAGGTCTTTTTTGCCATGGCCTACGCTATCGTGATTACATTCCGCGAAGCTGAATACGCCTTAAAAATTCAGTCATCACCCTGTCGTAAACTAAATCCCCTAAAAACAAATCTTCTACGCCATGGTCAATACTCGGATTGTCATTCACTTCAATGACATAAGCCTTACCGTCAATTTCTTTTAAATCGACACCATACAAACCAGCGCCAATTAAGTTTGATGCTTTAACCGCCGCATCAACAATATTTTGCGGCACCATTTTTAAATCGATACAGTCAAAATCACCACTACTGACACGGCCGCTTTGATGATGTTGATAAATCTGCCAGTGACCACGACTCATAAAGTAACGACAGGCATAAATAGGTTGGCGATTTAGCACGCCAATGCGCCAATCATAATCGGTAGGCATAAACGCTTGCGCTAAAATTAACGCACTGTGCTCAAAGATAATCGCTGCTTGTTCAAGTAAGGTTTCACGGTCGTTCACCTTAACAACCCCAAGGGAAAATGCCCCATCGGGTACTTTAAGTACAATCGGTAATCCTATGGTATTAATCACATTATCGGCCCAGTTTTTATCCGAGGCTTTAAAGATGACACTTTTAGGCACTGGCACTTTATGTTTGTTTAATAGCTCGGTCAAAAACACCTTGTTAGTGCACTTCATAATGGATTCAGGGTCATCCATTACCACCAAGCCAAGTTGCTCTGCCGCTTTCGCAAATCGATAAGTAAAGTTGCTGATATTAGTGGTAGAGCGAATAAACAAGCCATCAAACTCACTTAACCGCGCCAGATCGTGAGAACCAATTTGGACTAAATCCATGCCGATACGATTAGCCGACTTAGTAAATAACTTCAGCGCCGCTTTATCTGATGGTGGCATTTTCTCATGCTCATTCAC
Source organism: Shewanella sp. SR43-8 (assembly GCF_014163775.1). Lineage (NCBI taxonomy): Bacteria > Pseudomonadati > Pseudomonadota > Gammaproteobacteria > Alteromonadales > Shewanellaceae > Shewanella > Shewanella sp. SR43-8. Next base: position 75,149 of record NZ_JACJDX010000001.1, read on the forward strand.
CAGCATGGCAATTTCATAACGATAGCGTTTCGACGGTTTAGGTAAACGCCATACTTTTTGTGAAAACACCTCTAAATACTTAGCGAATAAATCTTGTTCTGATTCGGTTAAGTCTTGAAAAGCCGCAGGCTCAATGGAGCCAACCTGCCACTTTCCTGACATTTTTAACAAACTCACTTGCAATACCGGCACAGTAAAACGTTCAAAAATTTTGCGAGCAAGCTTGTCAAGCGACGGATTATCACAATAGCCAAAATAGAGCTTCATGGATATTTCAGTCACAGTATCAGGCAGCTTATCTAAACCAGCTTGAGGTAAACTAAAAAAACGGTCCTGAGATAAATCATTAATGGTCATCACGCGCGGGATCACCCGGTGACCGCGTGCTTCAGCCATTAACGAACAGTAATAACCAGTGCTTAAATAATCATAACTGCGACACAAGTTAATCACTTGCATGGCACTTTGCTCGGAAAACGCACCCATTTCTAAATAATCATGCACTGTGACCATATGGTCACTGGGTAAATAGGGACGCCAATCATTAACATCGTCGGTGACAATTAAAAAATGAGCCATAAATATCGATTGCCTCTTGTGCGGTTTAGCGCGTAAATTAAGTCACTATCATGTTTGCCAACTCGAGCCAACTCATGCTGCTTCGTCAAGCTATTCCCAGCGATTTATCCCAGCTTAACCAAATCGAATCCAATGCCTTTAGTGGTGATAAAATCAGCTCTCGGCAGATGAAACGCTTTATAAACTCGCCACTGGACAGCTTATTAGTCGCCGACATAGACGGCACCCTTGCTGGTTATGCATTGGTGCTATTTCATCGTGGCACACGTCTAGCAAGGCTATACTCTATTGCTGTTGCGAGCGAATTTAGAGGTCGCAACATTGCCTTTGAACTGGTCACAAAATGTGAACATACCGTGGTCGAGCGCGGCTTCATTACATTACGCCTAGAAGTGCGAAACGACAACATCGCGGCCAAAAATCTTTATTTAAAAATGGGTTATAAAGTACTCAAAACCTTAGTGCATTATTACGATGACTTAGCTGATGGCGTGCGCATGCACAAACGCTTAGACCCGCCAGGGCCAAGCAAAGTCATCAAGATGCCTTTGTATGTGCAAACCACACCCTTTACGTGTGGCGCCGCTTGCTTAATGATGGCCATGAGTGCGGTAAAAACGCACTATAATCCGAGCCGAGTTGATGAGTTGAGTATTTGGCGCGAAGCCACCACTATTTTTATGACCAGCGGTCATGGTGGTTGCAGTGTGCATGGTTTGGCTTTAGCAGCCATAAAGCGCGGATTACAGATTGAGATGTACAGCCAGTCAACGTCAGTCCCCTTTATTGATAGCGTTCGTGACAGCAATAAAAAAGCCGTCATTACCATAGTGCATGACGACTTTTGTCAGCAATTAGCCTCACTAGGAATTCAGATCCACAATGCATCACCCAGTCTGACTCAACTTCGACATTGGATTGACAGCGGTTATGCTGTGTTATTGATGATCAGCACCTATCGATTTAATGGCGAAAAAGGCCCACATTGGGTGGTATTAAGTGGTTACAACGAACAGTTTATGTTTATTCACGACCCGTTTGTTGAAGCACAGAAAGATGCGATTAATGCGGCGTATGTACCGATTAGCCAATCGGAGCTGGCGCAAGTGATGCAGTATGGGAAGCAGAAACAGGTTTCTTGTTTAGTGGTGAAGTCATCTTTGGCTTAATGATGGTTAAGCTTTTATGGCCTGCGGCCACTAACGTCGTGGCGCTTCACCCACACCCGATTTATCACACTTCGTTTGAATTGAGATCGCAAGGTTCCACCCTGCATGAGTCAAATTTACTGTCATCTCGGTAGTGTTGTTTAACTGGGATCCAGCTTTATTTCACGTCGTTCCGGTAATGCTGTTAAGCCGGAATCCAGCTGTTTCTTTTGTTGTTTGTACTTATGACCTGCGGCCACTAACGTCGTGGCGCTCACCCACACCAGATTAACATCGCAAGGTTCCACCCTGCACGGGCCAAAAGGGGATCAACAGCAATCCCCTCTTGGATCACCCCTGCCGTTCCGGCAACATTTTCGCTTTTTAACCAAACAACAGCAGCGAAAAAATTGCGACGGAAATTGATCTAGCGTTTAACTGCATTTATAGCCTGCTTCGGCCTTATCCGAAAATGCTAACGCTTCCGATGGGGCGTCCCTTCCCCTCGAAAGCTAAGCTCACATCCATGTGAGCTTCACGCTATTTTCATCAACAGCCTCAAGTTCAGAGTTGAATTTAACCATTTGAAAGCTGAGACCAACTCGTTTTTGGACAGAAACGAGTTAGCTCTAGCTGCCAAAATGAAGTTATATTCATGACTATAAATACATGTTCAGTAAACGTTATTGGGAGACTAATAAAGCTCACGGGCTAATTAAACCCTTTAAACGAGTTCCTCAATGTTAAGGATCAGTAATTATAAATATTAATTTCTTTATGTGACGAAGGGGGTAGAGATTTGAACCCTCCCCCCCCTAATTCTAAGACGCCTGTATACGCGGGTTGTACGAGTATTGAATGAGTTGATTGTTACACCAAACTGTTGTTTTATTTATCGTCAGAAGAATGATGTTCTGCCTCAAGTGATAAAGCTTAATCATAGTTATTGAGCCATAGTCTCTTGTTAGGCAGCTGGGTTTGTATACTGTTAAGTGCTAAACCTCGTCTAAATGGCGACCAATAAACTCCGCAGAGCTGTTCCAAGCCAACTTTATCTCATTTGTTTCCGGGTCTTTGTACCATGCATCAGACCACGTATTATCAAAACTCCACTCCCAAGCCACCTTTTTCCCTTTTTGGAAATGTGAGCGTGTGGTTGGAAATATGCGATAGAATATTTTTGCCCCACTAGAAGATGCACTCTTTAAAATCACCCCTTTACCATTTTCAATTGGAATACTGCATTTAGGATCTGAATAAATATCAACAGCTGTATGATGAACCCAGTTAGTCTCTCTAGGGAGAGCATGCAATGATTTTAGAATACTAACCCCTGAATCTAATGCGCTTAAGATATTACGCTCGTCCGTTTCACCACCATGTATTATTTTATTTCTAGTTTCCCAAAAAAGACGCAAACTGTTAGAAATATGTTTCGGCAAACCGTAATGACTATCCAGCTCATCAATTGCTTGACGAACATTAACGTTTTTTCTGCCTTCCAGTTTTCCAATGCTCGCGAGAGTCTGCTTTGCCTCTTTCTCAATGTCAGTAGCTAGCAATATCAGTGCAGCTTTAGGAGACCTTGCTGCCTCATGAATAATTGCCTTGATACTTGATTCATCTTCTTTTTCAGTGTTATTCCCGTCGAAACTATCAGTATTACTTACGGGGATTTCTGAAACCTCTTCGGACAACTTAGATGCTGAGCGTTGAAGATCTGCTAATGAGTCACTTAATTCTACTTCTTGGCCAAGCAACTTACCTTTTTTCAGCCTTCCGATAGCCTCGGCTAACTGACTTTTAAATACCAGTAACACCACAAAAGCAAAGATAGGCCATAAAAGAGTAGCTATTGCCTTTAGTAATTCTGATATTTCACTCATTCTTTTATTCCATGATGGGCATTTAACGAGACTGTAGAATAACTCTAACAGCCAAATCCAATTAAAAAACGAGCTCCTGAAATCAATTCTAAGCGCTTTTAAGACACTAGGTAATGCATTTGGAACCCATAAAATAGGCTATTTTTCTTAAAAGATAGAAATTCTACAGCCTCAACGCCCAAATAACAGGCTAAGTAATGGTTGGCTAAAATTGTGTAGCGAAGCGAAACGTAACCAACTGTTACGTGTCCTTGTTGATTTTCTTGTGAGCAGTACTTTGCACTTCATTATTAAGTTGCGGCTTAAACTTATCGTAAAGCTCATTTTTAATATCTTCAGGAACATGTGCAACACTACTTTCACTACTAGAGTCTTTTACCCAGTTATTTGCTTCAAGAACACAGTTAAAACAAAACCAAGATGCAGCAACAAACAGCCAGTCACCATTTAAAATTGATAATAACCCAGAGAAAAATATAAAGATTAATAAAGCTCTGATTAACCAACTACTAGCGTGGAGTAGAGCAATAGCCGAACCAAAAGTAGAAAGCTGCATGTTATTAGTATTTATATATTCTTTATGCAGGATATGTTTAACCACATCAATTTTTGAGTACTCTTTAAAGAAAACCTTGCCACTACTTTTAGCTTTATTAAAAATAACTCTAAACAACCAAGAGGAAAATAAAAATACAGCTGAACCAATCAAGCTTTGTTCAAATGGTGTATAGCTATTTATGATCTCTAATATCGAACTCAAACTGAACTCCTTTTCTGTACTGCTAACGCTTATTGAACGTATCGCCCGATAAGTCGGCTGTTCAAGTTATTGATTTAAATCATCCTACATTCTCTATGTCTTTGATGTAAAGTGATAAAACACTCTCAACCTCCCAAAACAAACCGAGGTTGCACGTTAATGTCGTTAAAAAAACAAGCGGTGAAATTTATTTGCAATATTATCAATCAATTATACTTTTCAAAATAAATCCATATTACGACTTTAGACTTACTTAATGAAATTTTGGCTTACTTCATGAATTAGTTGATTTTAATTAAGTTAAATCTATTTAAACCTATATATAAAATCAGTTCATTCGGTTAAGCACAACCTAGCCAGTAAATAATGGTCTTTATCGAAAAGCCTACTCAATACTTCAAGTAAATATTTCTCAACAAACAAAGTCAGCATGTATGTTTCTGAGAGTACAGATTTAGTAACGTAGTTTTGCTGTTTTCAATAGTAAATGAATACATCTAAATCGTAATAATGAGATAGCACACGCTAAATACACTTAAAATCACCTGCCAATGGACAGCTTACTCATTAAAGCGTAACAAGCTTTGGGGCATAAATGATTTGCATACCTTGCTTTCAATTGGTGTGATTCAACTCTGAACTTGAGGACGTTGAAGAAAATAGCGTGAGCCTGACAGGACGTCAGGCTAGCTTTCGCGGTACAGGATGTACCATCGGAAGCGTTAGCATTTTCGAATAAGTCCGAGGCCGATTCCAAATAAAGCCCAAAGCTGGATCAATCCCCATGGCGACCTTTTCGCTGTTTGAAAATGTTGCGGGGCGGCTGGGAGTTCCAAGAGGGAACAGCCCTTGGTTTCCTCTTGGTCTGGTGTGGGTGAAGCGCCACGACGTTGGTGGCCGTAGGCCATAACTAATAAAAAAGGAGGCTTTCGCCTCCTCTCTTTATCCAACTAGCTAACACTACTTACCGTCTTGTGCTCGACGCTTTTTGAAGTCTGAATCTTCGATCCATTTTGGCCAGTCGTTGTTATTGGCGAGCTTTTCAATAATGTCGCTGATCAAGGCTAAGTCTTGCTCTACCCCGCCTAAATTCCAGCTGGCATCGTAATCGTCTGCGCCTTGGTGGTACTTATGGGCGATGTAGTCTGGATCGGTGTCGCCTAGGCTCATGAACATTAAACCGGGGACGCCTTGTTGGGCTAAGGCAAAATGGTCTGAACGGAACATTAAACCATTTTGTGGGCGAGGATCAGCCTTTACAGTGCGGCCTTGTGCTTTGGCGGCATCATCTAAATAGGTTTCAAGTTGTGATACACCTTGGCCGTAACGCAAGATGTAATTAACCCCTTTACCTACGTTCATGCCGTCTATGTTTAAAAACGATACCAGTTGTTTAGTCGGTACAGGAGGATTCGCGGCAAAGTATTGCGCGCCAATAAGGCCAGTTTCTTCTGCGGTGAATGCAGTAAATAAAATAGAGCGTTTAGGTGCTTTGTTTTGCTGTTTAAAATGACGCGCAAGTTGCAATACGCCTGCAACCCCAGAGGCATTGTCGACGGCACCGTTTAAAATTACCGTTTTACCGTCTTGCACGGTTTTACCTAAGTGATCCCAGTGGGCATGCATGACTACCCACTCATCGGCTTGGCTAGTGCCTGGTATGAGTCCTGCTACGTTATAAGATGTGGCTAATTCGATGGTATTTTTTACTGCTAAATTGGCTTTGAGTTTAAGTGGTATAGATTTAAAACCCGCTTTTGCTGCACTGAGTTTCACTTTATCAAAGTCTAGGCCTGCTGCTTGAAACACCTTTTGCGCGGTTTGATGTTGCACCCAGCCCATGACACCAATATGTGATTGGTTTTTGTGATCATCAACTAAGGTGTATTTAGTATTGGTGTTGCTGTTTTCTACCACATTCCAGCCGTAGGCTGCAGGTGCAGTTTCATGGACAATAAACACCGCTTTGGCGCCCTGCCTGGCTGCTTCTTCGTACTTGTAGGTCCAACGGCCATAATAGGTCATGGCATTGCCTTTAAAGATAGCGGGATCTTGAGTGGCAAAGCCTGGATCATTAACTAATACAATGACGGTTTTGCCTTTAACATCAATGTTGGCATAGTCATTCCACTGATATTCCGGCGCATTAATACCATAGCCAACAAACACTATATCGCTGTTATCTACACTCACTTGAGGTAGAACTTGCTCAGTACGTGCAGTAAAATCAGTGCCATTATTAAACACTAAATCGCCAATAGTGAGTTGCATGCTTTGATCCGCGGTAATCTTAGCCATCGGCACAGCTTGACGATAACTGTCACCGAAACCTGGAGCGAGTCCCATTGCTTTGTATGCGTTTTCTAAATACTCAACGGTTAGCTTTTCGCCATGAGATAACGGCCCACGGCCCTCAAATTCATCACTGGCTAAGGTTTGGACATCTTGACGATAGGTTTTTTGATCAAATTGAAATGGCGTAGCGTTGACACTTGGCAGAAGCAACACACCAAACACAGCTAATAAACGAAAGGTATTCACGGACAAGGTCCCCTGTTGAGTATTGAGAGCAACCATTGTAACAGCAAGCAGCTAAAGCGAAAGTCGTTAACGCAGCTTAATAAATAACCCCAGCTGGCTTTACACAAAAAACACATGGTAGGGATAATTAAGACGCTTTGCATACGGCCACCTCTAACTAAATGCATAGCTATCTGACTAAAAATGATCGGCATGCATTTGTAATACAACAACACCTATTGACATAATATGTCGCAGCGTTCTATAGTGAGACATAAAATGTCATCGAGGGTCTGTTTGCCATTTTGATGATTTAACGTGTATGAGCTTGTGTTAATAAAACACCCGAGGTGAATAGTGACAATACCGAAATATAAAGGGAAATATATGAAATTTATCATCGTTGGTGTAATCAGTTTTACACTGGGCATAACTGGCGCGGGTATGATTGCACTTAAATTTTTTGCCTATGGAGGTCAAAGCGTAGCCGCTGCAGAAATTCAAATGTCGGCGAGTACCTTACAGCTGCTTGAATCAAATCAAACCGATATGGTAGTCAACAAGCTGTGTTCGATACTGCCTATTGCATTAAAAAATAAAGCCGAATTTGACGCCTCATGGTTTGCTATCGAATTTAATTATGGTCATACCCAATCAGACGAAGATATTGAAACAATCGCCAAAAATATGTTGGCAAAGGGCAATATTTGCAACCCGATAACGCATTAACATCAAAGCAAACTAATGCCTTGGTGCCCTGTTTGCGCTAAATAGCGTTTGTCTACCCATAGGCCGATAGCAGCAACTAATACTTCATCATAGAAAACTAACGGAATATGTTGCCGACGCCAAGGTGGGATATTGCACTCTTGCCATAGTTTTTTTAACTCACGCGGTTTTGGCCGTTGTGAGGTAGCAAATTGTGGTTGGCACTTAATAGAGCCTGCTGCGCCATAGCGAATCGTCACTTTACTGTTAGTTGGCGCTAACGCTAATAGAGGCTTATCAGCAGATAGTTGTTGGCTTAAAAGGCATTGATGCTGGCCGATATCTATCTGCAACTCGGTAATATCACCCTTTAATAGACGAATAAAATCAGCGGTTAATGAGAGCGGATCGGGCGTGTTAAGATCACTATTGCTCAGTACATAGGCCACCCCTGCATAGCGTTTTACTTGGTAGCCACCCCATTGGATCGCCATATTAGCATCATCTTTAGCAGCCAGCAGTTGTGACAGTATCTGCTGTAATTGCGCTTGCGAAGGTAAACTAACGCCACAATGGCTTAAATATCCGCGAAATAGTAATGCTTGCCAAGCGGCACTTAATTGACCAAAACCGCTAAGCTTAAATCCGCTTGATTCGGTTATTGATGCATTGTCATCATTGGCTAATATTAGCCATTGAGGTAAGCGATGACTGACTTCGTCATCAATAACGTCTTGTTGCTGAGTACACAATGCCGCACTTCTGGCGGCTGTTACTGCGATACTTGGCCAGCGTTGTTTTAAGCGGGGAATAATATCTAAACGCAGAAAGTTACGATCATAACTGTCGTCTTGATTACTTTCATCTTCAATATGAGTTAAACGCTGTTGCAGTGCAAATTGCTCTATTTGCTCTCGGCTGACATCTAATAGTGGCCTAACCAACCAAGCGTGATGATAAGCTTGTATGGCGCCCATCGCACCAAGCCCTTTAGGCCCTTGGCCACGCTTTAATGCCAGCAATAACGTTTCAAGTTGATCATCCTGGTGATGGGCAGTGAGTAAGATATCCCCCGGATTAAGGTAGCGGTCAAACGCTTGATAACGGGCGTCACGCGCTTGTGCCTCAAGGCTTTGCCTTGGACCTTTGTCAACATTAACGCGCTCAATTTGCACGGGTAATTGGTAATAACCCGCGCGCGTTATACAGTGTTGCACCCAAGTGTCGGCATTGGGACTGAGCCCATGATGAACATGGATAAGTAAACACGCAATATGTGGGTATTTTTGGGCGAACGCACTCAAACCATAAGCTAATACTTCAGAATCAACTCCACCACTGTAAGCCAGCACTAACTTAGGTGTGCGCTCATGTTGCAAACTCGTCTGTTGATAAAGTGGCATTACCGCTTGTTCAAGCAAACTAAGCAATTGTTGGCCGCTGAGTTGAGCTAAAGTCGAGTGTTTCACTGTCATGGTATGTACCTAGAAAACAATTTTAACATTGGTTGACCCGAGCATACTTTCGAGTGCTAACATCAACTCATCACTGGGATTAACTCGCCATTCATCACCTAAAGTAATTTTACCGCTAGCATGGTCTTGTGCATAATTAATGGTCACCGGAACCACACCATTTCGCCAAGGGGTTAAGGTTTGTTCAAAGGTTTCCAGCCATGCTTGGGTAACATCGTTGCCATGAACATTTATTGCAACCGCTTTAGCAAAATGACTACGAGCTTCACCAATTTCGATAATATTACGGGCGTTCATCCGGTTACCACCAGAGAAATCATCAAAACTGACATCACCTTCGCAAATTAAAATACGATCTTTTTCAAGCATGTGGCCAAACTTTTCAAACGGTTCGGTAAACAGCATGACTTCTAAACGGGCACTTTTGTCATCTAAGGTGACTAGGCCCATTTTAGAGCCACGCTTGGTGATCATTACCCGCGTAGCGACCACTAGACCAGCAACTTTAACGGTTTTACCACGTTCTGTTGGGTGAATGTCTTTTAAGCGACCGTTAGTGTATTGCTTCAACTCTTTTAAATACTGGTTAATCGGGTGGCCCGTTAGATACAAACCTAATGTTTCACGCTCCCCTTCAAGCCAAATTTTGTCTGGCCAAGGGGTACACTGAACAAAGTTTTGCTTACTGTCTTCTGGCTCAGAGTTGAGTAAACCAAACATATCATGCTGGCCAATGGCTTCGGCTTTAGCATGTTGCGCGGCAGCACTAATAGCCTCTGGCAAAGTTGCCATCATTGATGCGCGATGCGGGCCTAAGGTATCTAGTGCACCCGCAAGGATCAGTTTTTCAATCACTCGTTTGTTGAGTTTTTTCAAATCAACACGGGCACAGAAATCAAATAAGTCGATAAATGGGCCGTCTTTTCGGGCCTCTAAAATGGACTCAACCGGACCTTCACCTACGCCTTTAATCGCGCCGATACCGTAAACAATATTTAAGTCGTCATCGACGGTAAATTTAAATTGGCCTTTGTTCACATCGGGCGGAATTAACGGTAAGCCCATGCGCTCACATTCATCCACTAAGGTGACAATTTTATCAGTGTTGTCCATGTCGGCAGACATTACCGCCGCCATAAACTGCGCCGGAAAATGGGTTTTTAACCACAGGGTTTGGTACGAGACGAGTGCATAAGCGGCTGAGTGAGATTTGTTAAACCCGTAACCGGCAAACTTTTCCACCAAGTCAAAGATCTTCATCGACAAATCGCCATCGATACCGTTGTTAATCGCCCCTTCTTTAAACGTGCCGCGCTGCTTGGCCATTTCTTCGGGTTTTTTCTTACCCATGGCACGACGGAGCATATCCGCACCACCTAGGGTATAACCCGACAATACTTGCGCAATCTGCATCACCTGCTCTTGATACAAGATAATGCCGTAAGTTGGTGACAATAATTCTTTTAACGATTCATGCTGATATTCGGCATCTGGGTATGAGACTTCTTCACGCCCATGCTTACGTTCAATAAAGTTATCCACCATGCCTGATTGCAAAGGACCTGGGCGGAATAACGCTACAAGCGCAATCATGTCTTCAAAACAGTCTGGTTGCAGACGTTTGATCAAATCTTTCATGCCGCGAGATTCGAGCTGGAATACCGCAGTGGTCTCATACCGTTGCAGTAATCTAAAGCAAGCAGGATCGGCAAGTGGAATGGCTTCAATCAGTACCGGCTCTTTACCTTCTTTGGCTAGGCGCGGATTAATCATCTGCAATGCCCAATCAATGATGGTTAAGGTACGTAAACCCAAGAAGTCGAACTTAACTAAACCCGCGGTTTCAACATCGTTTTTATCAAATTGCGTAACCGGGTTTAGACCTTCTGCATCGCAATACAGTGGCGCGAAATCGGTAATCCGAGTGGGCGCAATAACCACACCACCGGCATGTTTACCCGCGTTACGCGTCACACCTTCTAGGCGCCGACACATGTCGATGAGCTCTTTAACATCTTCGTCGCTGTCATAGGCTTCTGGTAGCGATGGCTCAACTTCAAACGCTTTAGCTAACGTCATTCCAGGCTCTGCTGGGATCATTTTAGTGAGACGTTCAACAAAGCCGTATGGATGACCTAAAACACGGCCAACGTCGCGCACAACCGCTTTAGCCGCCATGGTGCCAAAGGTAATAATTTGCGATACCGCTTCTCGGCCGTACAGCTCTGCTACGTGATCAATGACCTCATCGCGTCGGTCCATGCAAAAGTCGACGTCGAAATCGGGCATGGATACGCGTTCAGGGTTCAAGAAACGTTCGAACAGTAAGTCGTACTCGAGTGGATCTAAGTCGGTAATTTTAAGTGCGTATGCCACTAATGAACCGGCACCTGAACCACGACCTGGGCCAACCGGAATACCGTTATCTTTACCCCATTGGATAAACTCCATTACGATAAGGAAGTAGCCAGGAAACCCCATCTGGTTAATGACTTTCAGCTCAATCGCAAGGCGTTCGTCATACTCGCCACGCTTTTCGATACGAACTTGTGGGTCGGGGAATAAAAACGCCAGACGCTCTTCGAGGCCTTTTTCGGAGGCCGCGACTAAGAAGTCTTCAATCGATAAATCACCGGTGGGGAAATTAGGTAAAAAGTATTCATGCAAGCGGATGGTGACATTACAACGTTTAGCAATTTCAACACTGTTTTGAATCGCCGACGGAATATCACTAAACAGCGCAAGCATTTCATCTTCGGTGCGCAGATATTGTTGATCGCTGTAGGTTTTAGGGCGACGTGGGTCAACTAAAGTATAACCATCATGGATCGCAACACGGATCTCATGAGCTTCAAAATCGTCTTGCTTTAAAAATACCACTTGGTTAGTGGCCACAACGGGTAAACCTTTAATTGACGCAAGCTCAACCGCCATGTGTAAATAGCGTTCTTCGTGTGCCCGGCCGGTGCGAATAAGTTCGAGGTAATAGCGATCTTCAAAGTGTTGTTGATAAAAAGCAATCAGTGACTCAACTTGATTTTGATTGCCCTTTAATAAGGCTTTGCCCACATCACCGTCTTTGGCGCCAGAAAGAATGATCAAGCCGCTGTTATATTTGATCAGCCAGTCTTGATCAATCACTACGCGGTTATCGATATGCCCGCGAAGATAAGCTTCGCTGATTAATTGGGTCAGATTTTGATAACCGTCATTGTTCATCGCAATAATGGTTAACGCACAAAACTCTTTTTCAAAACCAGGCGTTTGTACCCAAAAATCGGCACCAATAATAGGTTTAATCCCGACGCCATGACAGGCACCGTAAAACTTGACCAAACCACAAAAGTTGTTTTGATCAGTTAACGCTATAGCTGCCATGCCCTGACTTTCAGCAGCAGCAATAATAGGTTTAACTTTGGCAACGCCATCTGACATTGAATAATCACTGTGGACGCGCAAATGAACAAAACGAGGATCGGACATAGATTATTTTTCTTCGAAAAAGATGAATGAAACAACACGAAAATGCGGAATTTAGACTACCAAACTAAGTGATTTTATCCAATGATAAACTCACTTAGTTTGGTGATTATCACAATGGATCCTGAAGTAAAATACGCTCAGCAACAGGTTTAAAACTTTTACGATGTTCAGGTAACACGCCATATAATGCCAGGGCTTCAAAATGTGCTTTGGTTGGGTAACCTTTGTGCTTAGCAAAGCCATACTGGGGATACTGGATGTCTAAGGCATCCATCTCGGCATCACGAGTCACTTTAGCAATAATAGATGCTGCGCTGATGGCGGCAACGAGCCCATCACCTTTGATGATAGCATGGCTGGCAATACCAAAATGAGGCACACGATTACCATCAACTAATACTCGCTCAGGTAAAATGGCCAAACCTGCCACAGCGCGTTGCATCGCCAGCATAGTGGCATGCAAAATATTAAGCTCATCGATTTCAAGTGGACTGGCACGGCCAATACTGACACTTAACGCGTTACCCATAATCTGTTGATATAAAGCGTTACGGCGCTTCTCACTGAGTTTCTTAGAATCATTAAGGCCAACAATTGGTTTACTCGGATCTAAGATCACCGCGGCGGTGACCACATCACCAATCAATGGACCACGGCCGACTTCATCAACACCGGCAACCACACCTTGTGAAATCATGGCGACGTGTTCTGGGGTAATATTTTTAATCACCACAGGAAGAGAATCAAGAGATGTCATCTGTTTTATCCTGTAAACCTAAGACGCATGTAACAATGCCACTACAGCATCTGCAGCTCGTTCGCTGGCGTTACATTTAAGTAAACCATGTAATTGCTCAAAACGGGCATTTAGCGGTGCAAAATCTTGATTGAGTTGGTTAATTACCGCGTCTGCAATTAACTGAGGCTGGCAATTTGCTTGCATGAGCTCAGGCACTATGGTCTCGTTTGCTAACAGATTAGGCAACGAATAGTTGTTGATTTTCATCATACGAATCGCAATGGCGTAAGTAATAGGGCTAACACGATAAGACACCACCATTGGGCGTTTTACCAGCATTGCCTCTAAAGTTGCAGTGCCTGACGCTAACAAAATACAATCAGCAGCAGCCATCACCTCACGAGATTGACCTTCGATAAGAGTGACCTCTAAATCGGGCGCAAACTCCTCCAGCGCAGTTAGAAATTGTTGCCGACGAGCATCATTAACCACTGGCGTGACAAATTTAATGTCCGGATAAGCTTGTTTAACCAACTGGGCTGCTTTGATAAAAGGTTCAGCTAATTGCTTTAACTCACCGCCACGAGACCCTGGTAATACCGCCAAGTATTCAGCATCGGCATCTAATCCTAATAATTGACGCGCTGCCTGCTTGTCGCTGTACATAGGTATGTCATCAGCAAGTGTATGACCGACAAAGGTACAGGGTACTTGATACTGGTCGTAAAAGGCTTTCTCAAATGGCAGTAACGACAACACCATATTAGTGGCTTTGGCAATTTTGAAAATACGCTTTGGACGCCAAGCCCAGACCGACGGGCTAACATAATGGACCGTTTTTATTCCTTTAGCTTTTAACTTAAGCTCTAAGCCAATGTTAAAGTCAGGTGCATCAATACCGATAAAGCAATCTGGAGCTAATTCAGTAATCTGTTTCACTAAACTGGAACGAATATGCATAAGCCGGGGTAAACACGAAAGCACCTCAACTAACCCCATCACTGAAAGCTCTTCCATTGAGAATAAACTTTCAAATCCTAGGGCTTGCATGCGCGGGCCACCAATACCGATAAATCGCGCATCAGGGTAGCGTTGTTTGAGTGAATGAACTAAACCGGCACCTAAAATATCGCCGGAGATTTCTCCGGCGACAATGGCAAATACTTTTGAAGAAGAGTTGGTCATCGTTTCCGTCTATCGAATAATGCCACGAGCAGAGTGGTTTACAAAATCTACTAACATTTTTACATTGGCGTCATTTTTAGCAGACTCAGCCAGTTCAGCATTGGCTTCTTCAATGGTTAAGCTTTTACGAAATATCGCTTTATACGCATTCAAGATTGCACGCTGGCTTTCTTTAGTAAAACCACGGCGTTTTAAACCTTCTAAATTTAATCCACGTGGTGCAGCAGGAGATCCCGAAGCCATCACAAATGGAGGTACATCTTTTAAAATCAGCGAAGCACCAGCAGTGAATGCATGGTCACCAATATGAACAAACTGATGTACACCTGTCATGCCACCTAAAATAACCCAATCACCAACATGCACATGGCCAGCGATAGATGCATTGTTAGCCATAATGACGTTATTACCTACAACACAGTCATGGGCGATGTGAACATAAGCCATAAATAGATTATTTGAACCTATGCGTGTTTCACCATGATCTTGGGTAGTGCCTCGGTGAATAGTGACTGACTCACGGATAATATTATTGTCACCAATAATTAACCGAGTTTGCTCACCGGCATACTTTTTATCTTGGCACTCTTCACCGACTGAAGAGAATTGAAAAATACGGTTACCTTTACCAATAACCGTTGGACCTTTAACCACAACATGCGAGCTTATCCATGTGTCGTCGCCAATTTCAACATTTTCACCGATATAAGTCCAAGGACCAATAGTGACATTATGGCCAATTTTGGCTGTTGGGTGAACAAATGCTAATTTATCTATCACTTTTCAATCTCTCTACGTGCACACATGATTTCAGCGGAACAAACCAGTTCGCCATCAACCAGGGCTTCACCAATAAACACACCAATGCCACGACGCTCTTTAATCATTTTAACGTGAAAATGTATTTGATCGCCTGGTACAACTACACGTCTAAAACGCGCTTTATCAATACCGGCGAAATAATACAATACGTCAGGAGACGGCTCTGTACTCATGGTTTTAAATGCAAGCAAGCCTGTGGCTTGTGCCATAGCTTCTAAAATTAGTACACCTGGCATCACAGGTTGTATTGGAAAATGTCCCTGAAAAAATGGTTCATTAATAGTGACATTTTTAATCGCATGTAATTGCTCACCTACAGTAAAGTCTAATACACGATCGATTAACAAAAATGGATATCTATGGGGTAGATATTTAAGTATCTCTTGAATATCCATGGTGTTTAATTGGTTTGACACACTACATTCCTTTAATAAGGCAGAATTACAATTATTCTGTGCCCTTAGCACTTTTCTCGAGATTTTTCACTCGACTAAATAAATCATCTAGTTGGCGGAAACGCACAGTATTTCGACGCCAAAGTTTGTTTTCCATGGCAACTGTAGCAGATGAATACACGCCTTTCTCGCGAATAATACTCGTTATATTGGTACCGCCAGAGACATGGACACCATCCACAATACTAAGGTGTCCTGCAACAGCACTACCACCACCAATAATGCAGTATTTACCGATAGTAGAACTACCTGCAATGATGGAACCACCCGCCATCGCGGTATTTTGTCCAATAACAACATTATGGGCAATTTGAACTTGATTGTCGATAATCACACCATCATGAATCTCGGTATGCGACAGCGCGCCACGGTCAATACTGGTACATGCGCCAATTTCCACATGATTGCCAATACGTACACCACCTGTTTGAGGGATTTTAATCCAATTACCACGTTCATTGGCATAACCAAAACCATCAGAACCAATAACAGAGCCTGAATGAACGATACAGTGGTGACCAATATGCACATCATGATAAATCGTTACATTCGCCCAAAGACGTGTATCTGAACCAATAATACTGGTTTCACCGATCACACAACCTGGACCAATCTGAACATTTTCACCTAAAATAACATTGGCACCAATCACCGCATTTGCGCCAATAGCAACACCGTCACCAATAATGGCTGAGGCTTCTATTTGGGCTGAAGGATGGATACCAAGGCTCTCTTTTGGTGTGGTATCAAGTAATTGCGCCACGCGAGCGAACCCAACATAAGGGTCACTGACAATTAGGGCATTACCTTGATAATTGCTTGCTTCTTTTTCGCTAAGTAAAACCGCGCTAGCTTGAGTTGCCTCAAGCATTGCACGGTATTTACTATTGGCTAAAAAAGAGAGTTGGCCTTGGACTGCATGTTCAAGAGTAGCCACACTGGTAATTTCCAGCGTATCGTCACCTTTGACTGTTGCACCCAATAATTGGCTAAGCTCTTTTAAAGTCACTTTTTGCATACTTATTATTTGCCTTTGCTTAAGGCTTCTACCACTTTGCTGCTGATATCAGCTTCTGGCTTAACAAAAATTACCGCGCCACGTTGAAGAACCATGTCGTAGTTTTCTTTACCAGCAATGGTATTAATTGCTTTTTGAACTTGAACTAATAGCTTGTTCTGCTCTTCACCTTGACGGCGACGCATGTCTTCGTCTAAAGCTTTGCCTTTCAGTTGGAATTCAGATTTCAATGATTCCATTTTACGGACTAATTCAGTTTTTTGTGTGTCGCTCATTAACGCGCCATCACGTTGTTGCTTTTCAACCATAGAACGCATGTCTTCTTGCATTTTTTGGACTTCAGCAACACGATCACCAAACTCAGCTTTTAACGATTTAGAAATTTGTTCGCGCTGTGGCAACTGCTCGAACACTTGACCCATATCGACTACAGCAAGCTTTTCTGCTTGAACTAGCATAGGGGTAGCAAACAATGCCAATGTAATTAATGCGCGATTTACCATCTTTTTCAAAGTAGACTCCTTGTTGAACTTGTTGTTGTCAGCAAAACTTGCCGAGTGTATTTGTTTTAGAACGTTTTGCCAATATTGAACGAGAAAATCTCTGTCTCATCATCTGCGTATTCTTTCAGCGGCCAAGCTAAACTGAATACCATAGGACCCATTGGCGATAGCCACTGAACGCTCATACCCCATGAGGCACGTAAACGAGCTGGATCACTGTAATCTTCTAACTTAGAGAACTGATCCGCAGGCAGATTTCGATAAGATTCATAATCAAACTCTGTATCCCATACGTTACCGGCATCCACGAAGAAACTGGTCCGCACTGAGTTGGTGTAAGCTTCATCAAGGAATGGCGTTGGAACGATCATTTCAAAGCTTGCGGTTGCAATAGCATTACCACCAATTGAGCGACCTGAACTGACCTGAATCGTATTTGGGTCACCAGGTAAGCTACAACCATCACCAGAAACATCAGGCGCACATTGCTCACTACCACGGTATAAATAGAACGAGCGTGGACCGACTGAATTTGACTTGAAGCCACGTAACGAACTGCTACCACCTGAATAGTAGTTTTCCCAGAACGGTAAGATTTGGTCATTGTCGTTATATTGACCATAACCGTTTGAGTAACCTAAACGGGCGCGAGCCAATAATACAAACCCATGCTGAGGTGTCAGCGGGAAGTAGAAATTGGTATCAAAATCCGTTTTAAAGTACTGCAAGTCAGAACCCGGAACCGTCATTTTACCGCTTAAACGTTGCGATGAACCATCTGTAGGGAACGTACCACGGTTAAGTGTGCTGCGGTACCAACCAGCATTCAATTCAAAGTTATCAAAACTTAAGTCTGAATTTGGATCGTCCGTTTCACGATACACATTGTAGAAACGCAATGCTTGTTCATAAGCAGAGATTTCTGAAATGGTATTATGACGATAACCAATACCACCGTTCAAACGGTTATATTCGTTGATCGGGAAGCCTGAGTTTAACGCCACACCATAAGATTTATTCTTATAGCGTTCAAGGTTAGCCTGGTTAGCATCAAACTCGTTCCAGTAAACGCTACCACCTAAACTAACACCATCTTTGGTGAAATAAGGGTCAGTGAAAGACAAGTTAGCGCTACGGGAATATTTATTAGTGTTAATACTAATACCCGCTTGGTTACCGGTGCCAAGGAAGTTGTTTTGCTCAACGCCAAACTGCAAACTCACGCCAGATTCAGTACCATAACCGACACCTGCGTTAAACGAACCCGACGGCTGTTCTTTCACAGTTACTGCAACATCAACTAAATCGTCACTGCCCGGCACTTGAATCGTTTCTGCGTCAACCGTTTCAAAATAACCTAAACGGTTAAGGCGAAGTTTAGACTGCTCAATTTGGGCTGAGTTTAACCATGCCCCTTCCATTTGACGAAGTTCACGACGCATAACTTCATCTTTGGTAACCGTGTTACCGGTGAAGTTAATTGAGCGAACATAGACGCGTTTACCCGGTTTAACATTAATGTTTAGCACCACTTCTTTGGTGTCATCATTAATTTCAGGGTAAGTTTTTACTTCCGGATAAGCATAACCGAAACGGCCTAGGTATTTACTGTACATTTCTTCGGTGAATGTGACATCGGCACCGTTGTACATATTACCCGCTTTGATAGGTAAAATAGATTTCATTAACTCTTCGCGGCCCATAAGGTCACCAATTAAGTTAACTTCTTTTACTTTATACTTTTCACCTTCATTAACATTGATAGTGATGTACAAACCTTTACGGTCCGGTGTCATCGCCACTTGTGTTGAGGTGACTTCAAAACGAATATAACCTTGGTTATGGTAATAGGTTTTGATGGTTTCTAAGTCGGCTTGCAGCTTTTGCTTTTGGTAGCGACGCTCACCAAACAAATCCCACCAAGCCACATAATCTTTGAGTTCCAGCATACTGATGATCTCAGAATCTGAGAACACAGTATTACCTACCACGTTGATTTGACGGATTTCAGCCGCTAACCCTTCGGTAAATTTAAACTTAAGCTCAACACGGTTACGCGGTAAGTTGATGATTTGCGCTTCAACTTTAGCCCCATACTTACCCACACCGTAATAGAAATCTTGCAGGCCTTTTTCAATGCCTGTCAACATGGTTCTATCAAGTGACTCGCCCGCTTTAACACCAGAACCGTCAAGACTTTCTTGTAACTGTTCGTCTTTAATATCTTTATTACCTTCAAACGAGATAATACTGATAGTTGGACGCTCTTTAACCGTTACAAAAAGTATACCGTCTTCGTGACTGACACTGATGTTTTCAAAATTGGTTGAACCGTATAGGCTCTTAATCGCTTGCTGTAATTTAACTTCATCTACCGTGTCACCTACTTTCACAGGTAAACTCAATAGTGCTGCACCGAGAGCAACTCGTTGCAAACCTTCTACTTGGATGTCGGTCACTTCAAAAGGTTGGAAAGACTCTGCCCAACCATTCCCTGAAAAAGACGCGCCGACGAATAACATCGAGGCAAAAATTTTATTAAATCTCATAGAGCACTTCTAATTATTAGTCTGTCCTTGCTCAGAGTCGGGCAAAATCATTGAATAAGGCTACGCCCATCAACATTAGCAGCAAAGCTGCGCCAAACCTGAAACCTATTTCCTGAACCTTTTCGGGTACAGGCTTACCAGTAATCACTTCAATAAAGTAATACAGCAAGTGTCCACCATCGAGCACTGGCAAAGGCATTAAGTTAATAATGCCTAAGTTAACGCTGATGAGCGCGATAAATCCTAGAAAGTACACTAAACCGTAACTCGCACTGGCGCCTGCGCCCTGTGCAATAGAAATAGGACCACTAAGATTTTTCACCGACACATCGCCGGTAAATAATTTTCCAATCATCTTGAAGCTGACCACAACAAGTTGCGATGTTTTATCAGCTGCAGCGACAACAGAATCTACTATGCCATACTCAAGTTCAAAGCGCATATTATCAGGCCATGGAGCTTGAGTTGGGCTAATTCCGACAATCCCGATAGTCTTACCTTCAGGATCTTGTTGTGCTTTTGGCACAACATCAACATTGATAAGTTCGCCTTGGCGCAGCAATGTCATATTAATATTTTTGTTAGCAGAGCTTTGTATCACATCAACAAACGCATTCCAATTGCTGTATTGTGTACCGTTAATGTTGACCAGTTTATCGCCAGCAATAATGCCTGCTTGCTCAGCTGCGCTGTCTTTGCTCACTGCAGCTATAGTTGGATCAATACCTGGGCGAAAAATGCCTAATCCAAGAGCTGTAATCGGTGATTCTTTTTCAGGATCAAATACCCAGTTACGCGTATCGAGCTTGAACGTGCGAACTGGCATGTCCATCCCAGATAACTCAGGTAGTGACGCCAAGGTTAATTCAATACTGTCATCACCAATATGCCCCACTAGGGCCAAGTTAACCTCTTCCCAAGTGCGCACTTTTTGTCCTGACACCGCGATAATCTGTTGCGGCTCAACCAATTGAATAACACTGGCAGGACTGTCTAATTTAGTAGTATCAATCACAGGCTTAATCGACGGAGTGCCAATAAGGTACATGAGATACAAGGCTGCAAAAGCAAAAATAAAGTTAGCGATAGGGCCGGCTGACACAATCGCAATCCGTTGCCATACAGTTTTACGGTTAAACGCTTGATCAACTAACTCGGCGAGGACCTCTTCAACACGCTCATCGAGCATTTTGACATAGCCACCCAGTGGTATCATCGCAACCACATATTCAGTTCCGTCTTTACCGACTTTTCGCCAAATTGCTTTACCAAAGCCAATAGAGAAGCGCTCTACTTTGACACCACAGCGACGGGCAACCCAAAAGTGTCCGTACTCATGCGCGGTAATCAAAATACCTAATGCAACAATAAAAGAGCCTAGGCTCCACAAAAAATCTATCATTATTTCCCTGAACTAATTAAGTGCTTTAATGGCAGACATTGCTGTCGCACGGGTTTGAGCATCAAGCTGTAATATATCGTCAATACTCGCTAAGCGCGTCTGTTGTACCAGTTCTAAACAGCGAGCATTTACATTGGCAATATCAGTGAAGCGCATCTGGCCTTTTAAAAACGCATCAACAGCGACTTCATTCGCTGCGTTCAGCACAGTAGTGGCTTCTTGCCCTTGCTCGCAAGCCTGCATCGCTAAGCGTAAACAGGGAAAACGGTCAAAGTCAGGTTCACAAAAGCTTAATTGTCCGACTTTGAAAAAATCCAAAGGTTCAACGCCAGCGTCAATTCTTTGCGGATAGCTCATACAATGAGCAATCGGCGTACGCATATCGGGGTTGCCCATTTGCGCAATAACAGAGCCATCTCGGTATTGCACCATAGAATGAATGAGACTTTGAGGATGAATCACCACTTTCAGTTGCTCAGCTTGAGTATTAAACAACCAGCGAGCTTCAATAAACTCTAAGCCTTTGTTCATCATAGTGGCGGAATCAACAGAGATTTTAGGGCCCATAGACCAGTTGGGGTGATTACACGCCTGAGTCGGCGTCATCGCACTTAACGTGGTTAAATCGGTGTTTAGAAATGGCCCACCGGAACCTGTTAATAAAATATGAGCAATACCTGAAGCGGCTAAATCACAGTAACCTAATTGGGCTTGAACTTGTGTGGGTAAACACTGGAAAATCGCATTGTGTTCGCTGTCGACAGGTAACACAATTGCGCCCGATGTTTTTGCCGTGTGCATAAATAACTCACCCGACATCACTAAGGCTTCTTTGTTGGCTAACAACACCCTTTTGCCAGCTTTAACAGCATCAAATGTTGGCACTAAACCCGCCGCACCAACAATGGCCGCCATCACGGTATCGGTTCGACTGTCGGTCACTAAAGCGTTTAACGCCTCAGCACCGGTTGTCACTTGAGTAATACTGTTGCTCGGCAATAACGACTTAAGCTCCATAGCGGCGCGCTCATCGACCATGTGAGCATATTCAGGTTGATGACTGATACACAAGGCCAGCATGTTATGCACGCTGGTATTAGCCACTAATCCATAGACATGAAAATCAGCAGGATTGTTTGCCACCACACTTAAGGTGCTTGCACCAATCGAGCCTGTCGCCCCTAAAATCACCATATTTTGCATTGGCATCACATCCACATAGTTATGTAGATAAACGTAAATACAGGTAATGCAGCCGTTAGACTGTCGATGCGATCTAAAATCCCACCGTGTCCGGGTAAAATGGTGCCAGAGTCTTTGATATTGGCTGCACGTTTAAACATACTTTCAGACAAGTCACCAAATGCAGATGCAAGTGCTGTAATTAAGGTAACTACAACAAGTAAACCCAGTTCTTGCTCTGGGGCAACATACATAATACCCGCGACCACAACCATAGTGGTCACCAAGCCACCAACTAAACCCTCAAGGGTTTTAGCAGGACTGACACTTGGCATTAATTTACGCTTACCTAACTTACGGCCAGCGAAATAAGCTCCAGTATCGGTAGCCCACACTACTAACATGACGATAAACACTAAAGCACCGCCATAATACGGATGCACATTGCTGCTTAACGATTTGAGGGCAATCAATGAAGCAAAGCACGGAATAAGCGTTAACTGACCAAACATGGATTTCAGCATTGGGCTGTCTTTCCATATTTTAGCGCTTTTGGGGAAACTGAACACCAATGCACTGCTCACTATCCACCAAAATACCCCGATGGTGATAATGGCGAGGTACATAGGGTGTAATTGCCCTTTAAACCACAACACATCAATTGGTACCGCCAAATTAAGCGCGATAAGTAACAAGCCCAGTGTTGCAGTAAAAGACCACTGCGTAACGTTACAGCTTGGGTCAATAAAACTGCCCCACTCTTTTGCTGCAATTAAAAACACTGGGACTAACACCCAAGCAAAAATATTTGCTGGGAGTAAAAATATTGCCCCGAGTACAATTGGGATTAACCACAATGCTGTTATTATTCGTTGTTTTAGCAAAAACTAATCCTCTTAATATTTATATTGCGCGTATCTCTTCAATTTGACTCCCGGTCAAACCAAAACGGCGCTGCCGACTGGCAAAAATGGCAATAGCATCGCGAAATGCTCGCTCATCAAAATCAGGCCATAAGGTGTCAGTAAACACCAATTCGGCATAAGCGGCCTGCCATAAAACAAAATTACTAATGCGGTAATCACCGCCAGTACGGATCATTAAATCAACTTCGCTCTGATTTTGCATGCACAAATGTTCATTTAAGGCCTCTTCGGTCATCTGACTGCTGCTGATTTCACCACTTTCCACTTTTTCGGCTAATTTCTGTGCAGCTTGTAAGATATCCCAACGGCCACCATAGTTCGCCGCCACATTTAATATCAATCCAGTATTGTTTGTGGTTTTCTCTTGGGCTGCGGCAATTTGTTTCTGCAAACGAGTCGAGAAGCGACTCGTATCACCAATAATATTGAGCCTAACTTGGTTTTTGTCGAGCAATTTTAATTCACGATGTAACACGGTAAAAAACAGTTCCATCAACAAACTGACTTCTTTATCTGGTCGGCGCCAATTTTCACTGGAGAAGGCAAACAAGGTTAATGATTCAATACCCAGTTGACTTGCTGTGCTAACTGCACGGCGCACCGCTTTAACACCTGCTTTGTGACCAAAAACCCGAGCTTTACCCTGCAGTTGCGCCCAGCGGCCATTACCATCCATAATAATCGCAACATGCTTGGGCAGAGATTGTTTTACTACATCAGATAATTGTCCCGGCAAAACTTGCGAAGTCATATGCTCCGAATCGGCTTTAGGGTCTGATCCAAACTCAACTGTAGACGACATCTACGACAATCCTTTATAAAAACAAACGCCGTGTAGTATACCCTTACACGGCGTGTTAACTCTAGCGTCTAAATTGACAGATTATACTTCCATCAACTCTTTTTCTTTCGCTGCTAAGATCTGATCAATATTTTTGATTGATGCATCAGTATGCTTTTGCACCTCATCTTCACTACGACGGACATCATCTTCTGTGCATTCTTTGGCTTTTTCAAGCTTCTTAACTTCACTAATAGCATCACGACGAACGTTGCGAATTGCAATTCGGCCGTTTTCAGCTTCGTTACGAACCACTTTGATGAAGTCTTTACGACGTTCTTCAGTTAACGAAGGTAATGGAATACGCAAAGTAGCACCCGCTGTCATTGGGTTTAAGCCCAAGTCAGAGCTCATAATAGCTTTCTCTACCGCTTGAACCATAGTTCTATCGAACACACTAACCGTTAAGGTACGAGAATCTTCTACGCCTACGTTTGCCACTTGCTTAAGCGGTGACATAGAGCCGTAACAAGACACTTGGATAGAATCTAATAAACTTGGGTGTGCGCGACCGGTGCGAACTTTCGCCATTTGATTTTTAGTCGCATCTACACATTTACCCATGCGCTCTTGCGCATCTAACATAATAGTATCAATCACAATAGTTTCCTTTTTGTCACAAATTCACGTGTGTTTGAGCATTAGCCTAAGAATGACACATGCAATAAAACCGCTCAAACAGTTAAATGATATAATGTAAATATTTTCTGTGTCTGTGATTAAGCAGATTGTTTACTGCTAATAATCGTACCTTCTCTCTCACCCATAATCACGCGGCGAAGTGCTCCTGGCTTATTCATATTGAATACCAGAATAGGCATATTATGATCACGAGCCATAGTAAATGCAGCAAGATCCATTACTTTAAATTCTGATTCAAGAACTTCAGCATAACTAAGTGCGTCATATTTAACCGCTTCAGGATCTTTCATTGGGTCAGCAGAGTATACACCATCGACTTTAGTGCCTTTTAATACCACTTCAGCTTCAATCTCAATACCACGTAAACAGGCTGCAGAATCAGTTGTACAAAAAGGATTACCCGTACCCGCAGCAAAAATCACTACTCGGCCAGACTTTAATAAACTAATTGCTTCTGTCCAGGTGTAATCATCACACACACCTTTAAGCGGGATAGCAGACATAAGACGAGCATTAACATATGCACGGTGCAAGGCATCACGCATGGCTAAGCCATTCATTACGGTTGCTAACATACCCATGTGATCGCCCACCACGCGGTTCATACCAGCTTTTGCTAAGCCTTCACCACGAAACAGATTACCACCACCAATAACCACGCCAACTTGGATACCAAGTTCAACAAGCTCTTTCACTTCTTGAGCCATACGATCAAGTACTTTAGGGTCAATGCCGAAGCCTTCTTCACCCATTAATGCTTCACCGCTTAATTTAAGCAGAATGCGTCTAAACGCTGGTTTTGGATTGGTGCTCATAATTTTCATCCTGATCATAACAAAACCGCAGCGGTTGCTGCGGTCTTAGGGTATTTAGATAAAAGCGATTACGCTTTTTTAGTAGCAGCAATTTGCGCAGCTACTTCAGCAGCAAAATCTTCTGCCTTCTTCTCGATACCTTCACCAACTTCTAAACGTACGAAGTTAGTTACTGTTGCGCCTTTAGATTTCAGTACTTCGCCAACAGTTTTCTTTGGTTCCATGATGAAAGCTTGACCAGTAAGAGAGATCTCACCAGTGAACTTCTTCATACGACCAACAACCATCTTCTCAGCGATATCAGCAGGCTTGCCTTCATTCATCGCGATTTCGATTTGAAGTGCTTGCTCTCTTTCTACAAGTTCAGCAGGAACATCTTCAGGGTTGACGAAATCTGGCTTAGAAGCAGCAACATGCATTGCGATGTGCTTCAATGTTTCTTCATCAGCTTCACCGGCTACAACAACACCAATGCGCTCACCGTGGCGGTAAGAAGCTAGGTTTGCACCGTCGATGTACTCAACGCGACGAACGTTGATGTTTTCGCCGATTTTAGTCACTAGAGCAACACGAGTTTCTTCAAACTGTGTTTTTAACTCTTCAATAGTAACTTTAGATGCAGCAGCAACGTCTAACACTGCATTAGCAAATGCTAAGAAGTTTGAATCTTTTGCAACGAAGTCAGTTTGGCAGTTAACTTCTAATAGTGCAGCGAAACCTTCGCCATTCTTGATTAGAATTGTACCGTCAGCAGCGATGTTACCTGCTTTTTTAGCAGCCTTCGCAGCGCCGCTTTTACGCATGTTATCAATCGCTAGTTCGATGTCACCGTCAGTTTCAGTCAGTGCATTCTTACAGTCCATCATGCCAGCGCCAGTGCGGTCACGAAGTTCTTTAACTTGGGCAGCAGTAATCGCCATTGTTAAATCCTCTAATTTAATTCGTCTAATATTGCATTTATAAAACAGGGGCCAATAGGCCCCTGTTCACCAATTATCTTATTGGCAAATAAGGGGGATGCTAAGCATCACGCCTTATTAAACAGCTTCTACGAAACCGTCTTGCTCTGCTTGAACAGCTAAATCTTGACCACGGCCAGCGTTAGCAGCTGCAGCAACAGAAGAAGTGTACAAACGGATAGCACGCATAGCGTCATCGTTACCAGGAACGATATAGTTAACACCGTCTGGTGCAGAGTTGGTATCAACAACTGCAACAACTGGGATACCTAGGTTGTTAGCTTCTTTAATAGCAATATGCTCATGGTCAGCACCGATAACGAATAATACGTCAGGTAAACCGCCCATGTTTTTAATTCCGCCTAAAGACTTTTCTAATTTGTCTAATTCGCGTGAACGCATTAACGCTTCTTTCTTAGTTAACTTGTCGAAAGTACCGTCTACAGACTGGCTTTCTAGCTCTTTAAGACGCTTGATTGACTGACGAACAGTTTTCCAGTTGGTTAACATGCCGCCTAACCAACGGTGATCAACATAATACTGATCACAAGAAAGTGCAGATGCTTTGATGGCTTCGCCAGCAGCGCGCTTAGTACCTACGAATAATACTTTACCTTTCTTAGAAGCAATGTTGCTAATGAAAGCTAGAGCTTCGTTGAACATTGGTACTGTATGCTCAAGGTTAATGATGTGTACACCATTACGAGCACCGAAGATGAAAGGCTTCATCTTTGGGTTCCAGTAACGAGTTTGGTGACCGAAGTGAACACCAGCTTGTAGCATTTCGCGCATTGTAACAGTAGTCATTGTATATACCTTAATGTAAGGGGTTAGACCTCCACGCATCCCATGTTTTCGACTTTCTAACTTCCGTTAAGAATGAGAAAGCACCCCGAAAAATGTGTCGATACGTGTGTGATTTAGTATTTAAGTTAATTGCCATGTATAATAGCCGCCATATTTTACGATTTGCCGAACATGATGTACATCTCGCTTAAAAAGCGTCGATTGACATTATATTTACTCGAACCGTACAACAACGAACTTACACATAACGGCGCGCTTTATACCATAAACGGCAAGTAAATACAAATTTTTGCCGTAAAATCCTTGGATAAAACATGCCTATTTTGACCGTCAAAAGATAGAGAGTTTTCATGAGTATAGTGATCAAAAATGCAGACGAAATAGAAAAAATGCGCGCAGCGGGTAAATTAGCAGCGCAAGTCTTAGAAATAGTCGCTCCATATGTTAAGGCTGGAGTCACCACAAATGAATTAAATGACATTTGTGCTAAATATACCGAAGAGCAAGGTGCTATCTCTGCACCACTGAATTATCACGGATTTCCAAAGTCTATTTGTACCTCGGTAAACGAAGTCGTCTGCCACGGTATTCCTTCTGACTACGTGTTAAAAGAAGGCGACATGATTAACCTCGATATTACGGTTATTAAAGACGGTTATCATGGTGATACCTCTAAAATGTTTCTGATTGGTGAAGTGTCAGCAAAAGACAAACGTTTAAGCCGCATTGCCCAAGAAAGCTTATATTTAGCCATTCGCAAAGTGCGTCCTGGGTTAAAATTAGGCGAAATTGGCACGACTATCGAAAAATTCATCAAAACAAGCAAAACAGGGCTTGATAAGTATTCCATCGTGCAAGATTATTGTGGTCATGGTATTGGCACTGGATTCCACGAAGAGCCTCAAGTTGTTCATTATAAAAATAATGATAAAACCGTGCTAAGACCAGGGATGTGCTTTACGATTGAACCGATGATCAATGCGGGTCGTCATACCACCGTATTGAATAAAAGTGATAATTGGACCGTCACCACCTCAGATAGTAAAAATTCGGCACAGTGGGAACACACGCTTTTAGTGACCCAAACTGGTGTAGAAGTGTTAACTTTGCGTGAAGAAGAAGACTTTCCTCGTATTATTAATCACTAAAAATTAAAAGAGTAAGGACATCAATGAATACTGCGCTGGCCGCCAAAAACACATTAATTGACCTAAACCAGCGCTTAGTTGAGCAGTACACTGCAAAACACCCAATTGCTGATATTGTTAAACACCGTAGTCAATTTGTTGATGCTTTACTCATACAAACTTGGCAAGATTTTGGCCTCAATAATGGCCACATTGCCTTGGTTGCTGTTGGCGGTTATGGTCGCGGCGAGCTGCACCCTCATTCAGACGTAGACTTACTGTTTTTGGTCGACGATGAACCATTATCGCCAGAAACTGAAACTCTGCTGAGTCAATTTATTACCTACCTTTGGGATACAGGGCTTGAAATAGGCCACAGTGTTCGCACCATAGCGCAAACCATTGAACAAGGTAAGTCAGACATCACCATTGCCACGAATCTGATTGAAGCCAGATTGCTTACCGGCAGTGAATTTCTGTTTGACGTATTATATGACGCCATTCGTCAACAAGACTTTTGGCCCTCATATGACTTTTATAACGCCAAAAAAGACGAACAATCGGCACGCCACAGCAAAGCCAGTGCCTTTGATTTAGAACCTAACATCAAAACTTGCCCTGGCGGATTACGCGATATTCAGACCATAGCCTGGGTCGCGATGCGCCACTTTGACGCGGCGACATTAGAAGAACTGGTCGAATACGATTTTTTGTCACCGGCAGAGTTAGCCGAACTCATTGAGTGCCAAAATTTTCTGTGGGAAATTCGCTTTGCCCTGCACATCACAGCTAATCGCAACGAAAACCGCCTACTATTCGACTTGCAACGCCAAATAGCCAGTTTATTAGGTTACGAAGATGCCACTCAATTAGCTGTTGAGCAAATGATGAAACGCTACTATCGCACGGTGCGCCGTGTGATGGAGCTCAATCAAATGCTGTTGCAATTGTTTAAGCGCGCGACTTTGGGCCATACAAAAGCGCTTGAGATACAGCCTATTAGCGATGTTTACCAACGTCGCGGGCGTTACATCGAAGTATTGGATGATGATTTATTTAGTCTCCACAACGAAGAGATATTA
The DNA here is from genome assembly GCF_014163775.1 of Shewanella sp. SR43-8. NCBI lineage: Bacteria > Pseudomonadati > Pseudomonadota > Gammaproteobacteria > Alteromonadales > Shewanellaceae > Shewanella > Shewanella sp. SR43-8. The sequence continues at coordinate 104,762 of NZ_JACJDX010000001.1, forward strand.
CGCTTATTTCTGTTGGTGGCTAAAAACTCTAATATTCAAGAAATCTACGCGCCCACTCTCAGGTTATTACGCAATGCCCGTAGAGCGTTAACGACACCGTTACAAGAAAACCCTGCCTGTCGTAAAGTGTTTATGGAGATCTTAAAACATCCTCGCGGCATAGCGGCATTTTCATTAATGCATCGACACGGCATTTTATCGTCTTACCTACCTGCTTGGCGCAAAATTGAAGGCCAGATGCAGTTTGATTTATTTCATGCCTATACCGTTGATGAGCACACCCACAGATTACTGCTCAATATTGAACGTTTCTCACAAGCAGAACAAAAAGATGAATTCCCACTGGGCGCCATCTTAATTAATCAATTGCCGAAAAAAGGCTTATTGGTGCTCGGGGCCATTTTTCATGATATCGCCAAAGGCCGCGGCGGTGATCACAGTAAACTGGGCTCCAAAGATGCAATCGATTTTTGCAAATTGCATGGCATGAATGATCACGACGGACGTTTGGTGGCATGGTTAGTTGAAAATCATCTAGTAATGTCGATCACTGCGCAACGAAGAGATATTTCAGATCCAGAGGTCATAGCACTGTTTGCTGAAAAAGTACGCGATGCCGCACATTTAAGTTATTTATACTGCCTTACCGTTGCCGACATTTGCGCCACCAATGAAAAAACATGGAATAATTGGAAAGGATCATTGCTGCGGGATTTGTATTTTGCCACCCAACGGGTATTAGCTCGGGGTAAAGAAAAACCTATCGACGTAAAAGCGCGAGTACAAGAGATCCAAGCCAAAGCGAAAAAAGAACTGATCCGCCGCGGGTTGAAAGAAAAAGACATGGATACGCTGTGGTCACGGTTTAAGTCGGAGTATTTTTTACGTCATCAACCAACCCAAGTTGCTTGGCATGCAGAAGCGATTTTAAAACATCATCACGATGATCCATTAGTGTTAATGTCAAAACATACTACTCGTGGTGGCACTGAACTGTTCGTCTACAGTAAAGATAAACCAAAACTTTTTGCTACTGTAATGACCGTTTTAGACAATAAAAACATCAATGTTCATGACGCCAACATCATGACATCAAAAGATAATTATGCACTCGACACCTTTGTTATTTTAGAACAAGATGGCGAACCTATTGTGCAATTATCTCGCATTCAAAGTATCCGCAAGGCGCTCGAAAAAGCCCTAGCCAGTGAAAACCCTAAATTACCAAAATTTAGAAAATTAGCCCGGATCATGAAACCTTTTAATGTTGCGACTCATGTGAGTTTCTTACCCAGTGCCCGTCATGGTACAAGTATGATGGAATTAATTACCTTAGATACGCCAGGTCTGCTGGCCAAAGTCGGTGATACCTTTTATCGTTGTAACGTTACACTGTTAGCGGCAAAAATTACCACTATCGGTGAACGTGCAGAAGACTTCTTTATTTTACAAAACCAAAATGCGACAGCCCTAGATGAGCAACAGCAGCAACAATTATCTGATGCGCTTACACTGGCGCTAAAATCATCTAACTAATTTTTTTAACCTTAATTTTTACGCTACTAATCATTTAATACCGGGAGAAAACAATGGAGGCTTTACGCCAACGCATTGAAGCAGCATTCGAAACACGTCAAGACATCTCACCTTCAAGTGTTGAACCTAGTGTTCGCGCCGATGTGGAGACAGTGATCAGTATGCTCGATAAAGGCCAAGTACGTGTTGCAGAGAAAATTGATGGCGAATGGCATGTGCATCAATGGCTTAAAAAAGCGGTGCTACTGTCTTTCCGCATTTTTGATAATGGCGTGATTGAAGGTGGCGACACTAAGTATTTCGACAAAGTCCCACAAAAATTTGCCGATTATGATCAAGCTCGTTTTCAAGCTGAAGGTATTCGCGTTGTGCCACCAGCCACCGTTCGTAAAGGGTCATTTATCGGTAAAAATACCGTATTAATGCCATCTTACGTTAACTTAGGTGCCTATGTTGATGAAGGCACTATGGTTGATACATGGGCAACGGTAGGTTCGTGTGCGCAGATAGGTAAGAACGTTCATCTATCAGGTGGTGTGGGTATTGGTGGTGTATTAGAGCCATTACAAGCCGGACCAACCATTATTGAAGATAACTGCTTTATTGGTGCTCGCAGCGAAATCGTTGAGGGTGTGGTGGTTGAAGAAGGCAGTGTGATTTCAATGGGCGTTTACATTGGCCAAAGCACACGGATTTTCGACCGTGAAACCGGTGAAGTACATTATGGTCGAGTGCCAGCAGGTTCGGTTGTAGTATCAGGTAATTTACCATCAGCTTGCGGCACATACAGTTTATATGCAGCCATTATTGTTAAAAAAGTCGATGCTAAAACCCGTGGTAAAGTGGGTATTAATGAACTATTACGTATTGTTGATTAATCTTGCTCAACAGCGATAAATAGATAAAAGGCTCCTAGGAGCCTTTTTTATGGCGTTGATAATATTTACTGAACAAATTCACTTAACCAGTCAAATTGACAGAAAGCATCGACTCTCATCAATAACCTAGATGAATTAAATCTGTAATAAGTTAATGCATCGGCGTATTAGGCGTTAACCAATAATGCATTAGCTAATATTTTCCAGGTGAGCATACCGATAACCTGATGCTTGTCATTGTGAACAATCAAATAGTTTGCATTGGTTGTTTCCATCATGAGTTTGGCATCATTCAAAATCGTACTGTCAGATATCATATCGACCTTATGCATCATTACCTGATGCACACGCTTATTAAGCAGGCTTCTATCCACTGCGCGCTCTGCCGCGGTATCTAAAAAAGGGCTGTGCCAAAATGCCAAGGTATTGTTATCGATGACACCAATGGGCGTACGATGTTGTTCTGACAGTACCACAGCCACATCCATTTTAGCCTTTTTCATCATCGCTTCTGCATGCTCAAGAGTATGGTACTCCTCAAGAAATACAACCGGAGCTAATAGCAAACCGCTCACGACTCCCGCGTCTTTAAAGTCTTTACTCGCTAAAATATCCAAGCATGCATCAACAACAACCTCATCGTATATTTTACCTCTGCCCTTTAGTAAATCTTGGGTTAGCACTGCCATGCCAAGGGCGGGGCGATAAGGTCGATGGCTAAGTATTGATTCGGCAACGTCGGCTACGGCAATGATCTTAGCCTCAAGTATAATATCATCAGCTTTTAATCCTTTAGGGTAACCAGAGCCATCTAAACGTTCATGATGCTGGAGGATCATTTGTTTGATCGGCCATGGGAAATCGACTTCACTAACAATCAGCGCCCCTTGCTCGGGATGCTGTTTAACCAAGCCAAATTCAGCATCACTCAGTTTTGATGTTTTAGACAGGATCTGACTAGGGATGGCCAATTTACCAATATCATGGATCAATGAGCCCAGTTTAAGTCCTTCTAAACGATCTGGAGGTAAACTCATTTTCTCACCAATAAGATAACTTAATTGTGCCACTGACTTTTGATGCCCTGCGGTGTAAGCATCTTTAAGCTCTAGCGCCTCGGAAATAGCCCCTATAAGTTGGACTAAAATCGAGGTCATCTTTTCTTTTTGGATTTTAATGATGCTCGACTGCCGAGAGACGGCCTTCATGGTGCGAGGTAATTCGATACAGTGCCATAAAATTGTAGCAAAAATACTCAAGGATTTTGCATCAACTTGGGTATAGGTGGTGTCCCGATTACCCACCCCAATAATACCGACTAATTTTTTGCGATAATGAATAGGGACGCATAAATGGTTTTTAAAGGCAAAAAAGCCATCTTCTTGGGTGTTATTTTTAGACAACACAGTTAAATCATTATGAATAACGGGTTTGCCAGAACGAATAGTTTCGGCCCAAATACCAGAATTGGCTTTGTACTCTTGGCCCTTGGAGAGTGTAAAATAATCAGCTACCGCTTCATTCCACGCAGTGCTAACGATTTGATTCTTTTTTTCATCAAATTTGTGTAAGTAACCCACTTTAGAATGGGTTAACGACAAGCCTTGGTTTATCGCAGTGGTAAATACCAAATCAGGACGAGCATTAATGACTTCTTCTATTTGATTAAGCCAATCATCACTTGAAAGTATCGCTTGATGATAATCAGGATGGAGCTGTGACAACCACGCTTTGTCTAACTCGATTACAATCACCGTTATACACCAATGCTGATCACTTTCTTCTATAGGAGTCATGGTAGCTTGAAGTGCATTGCCTTTATCATCAACAAAATTGATAACATGATCGATATGGCGATTGTTAAAATCGATGTTGTCTAATGTAAGAGCGGAAAAGGCATGCGAAAGCGGTTGTTTTAAAATAGCCGCTATAGGTTTATTGACTAATTTATACAATGGCTCACTCAGCTTAATTAATTCAAGCCTGTCATTAAAAATACCCCAACACAGTTTGGCTGTTTTAGGCAATTCAGATGGTTTTAAGAATAAGTCAGCTTTGTGTAGCATGGTGGGCCCTATTTAATATTTTCAATCGGCATAGGAAGTGGTTTAACTTAGCGAGGTCGAGGATTTCAATATGTCTCCCTAAAATTGACCTTACGCTATGACGCATATTGTTTAAATAGCGTATCGCCCTTCAACACCAAATAGATACAATAGCGACAGGAATTACGACAGCATACCATTGATAATATCAAACAATCCTAACGATTATTTTTGACTAGTTCAAAGCGTGTTACTCGCTTAAACTGAATAACTGCAACATCCATATTCCGCTCTGTAAGACCAACACTCAAGTAAGGCTACACAGTTTATGTAACGCCTTACTTGGGCGCTTTTTTGTAGTATATGACCGATAAATAACGACGTTAAAAGACTACCGTTTTATTACCGTACACCACAACTTGTTCATTTAATACTAATTGTAGCGCTTTGCTTAATACGCTTTTTTCAACATCACGACCGTTATGTGCTAACTCTTCAGCACTGTAACTATGATCAACTGAAATCACATCTTGTTTGATAATCGGCCCTTCATCTAAAAGATTATTCACAAAGTGTGCTGTTGCACCAATAATTTTGACGCCGCGATCCCAAGCCTGCTTGTACGGAGATGCTCCAATAAAAGCCGGCAAAAATGAATGATGAATGTTAATAATCTTATCTGGAAATGCTGACACAAATTCAGGCGTTAACACTCGCATATATTTAGCCAACACTAAAAAGTCAGTCTCATAAGGCTGAATTACCGCCAACATCGCCTGCTCATGTTCCTGACGATTTAACCCTTCGTGGCTAACATAATGAAATGGAATATCAAATTTTTCAGTCAACGGCTGCAGCACATCATAATTCCCCACTACAGCAGCAATCTCAACGTCTAAGCCGCCGTAATAGGATTTCATCAAAATATCACCTAAACAATGGGCTTCTTTTGTCACCATGATAACAATACGTTTTTTACCCATATCGACCAATTTCATCCGATTCTGGGTAGGCAATACCGCGCGTAACTCACTTAATAGCCGTTCATCATCAAACTGACCTTCAAGTTCTGCGCGCATAAAAAAGCGCCCTTGTGTGTGGTCTACAAATTCGGTGTTTTTAATAATGTTTAATTGATGAGCGAAACATACACTGGTAATTTTGGCAATCAAGCCTTGGGCATCGGCACAATCGGTTATCAGCACTTTTCGCTGTAAAACAGGTGGGTTATTAATGGTATGATCTTGTTGGCTCACGCGTACAACTCCTCTTTAAAGACTGTTCAACAGTGTGCCATTTAAAAAGATTTTTGGGTGAGGTTTTTAGTGATAAATTTTCATAAAATGAAAATTATCTCCTTTTAATCCCATGTTCTAAAAAATGGCCGCCAAATTAAGCCAAAATTCAACACAACTACATATAACGGCTATCATTAGCGTCGAGAATCTAAATATTTTTGCAGTAATTTACGCAGTGTTTCCGCCTTAGTCCCATAGACAACTTGAACACCTTTACCCATTACCACCACGCCTTTAGCGCCCAAGCGCATCAGTCTGGCTTTATCAATTAAATGCGCTTGGTTAACACTAATACGTAAGCGGGTTAAACAAGCGTTAATTTCAACTATATTATCGCGCCCACCTAATGCCGAAATCATCGCTCTTAAGCTCTCTTTGGGTTTTGCGGGTATATCGCTTTGTTCTATTCGCCCTGGGGTTTTTAAGTTAAATGCTAAAATGCTGGCCCTAAAAATAGCGTAATAGATCACAGCTGTGAGCGGACCTAATACCACAATCCAATGCGTATTGGCAGAGCGAGAAAACAATAACGTAAAATCCACCAATCCATGAGAAAACACAATACTGTGATGAATGTCGAGCAAAATGCACACGCTATAGGCAATACCAGTGAGTAATGCATGGACAATAAATAAGATAGGCGCAACAAACATAAAGGCAAATTCAATCGGCTCTGTCACCCCAGTTAGCCAGCTGGCCGTGGCAGCGGATAACATAATACCTGCCACTCTATTGCGCTCAGCTTTATCAGCACAACGCCAGATAGCTAATGCGGCGGCAGGTAAGCCCCACATTTTTATCAAATAGCCGCCAGCGAGATTTCCTGCTAATGGGTCACCAGCGAGATAGCGAGCCACCTCACCTCGCACTACTGTACCTTGGTTAATGTATTGGCCTATTTCAAGATAAAATGGCGCATTCCAAATATGATGTAACCCAAGCGGAATTAATAAACGTTCAACCGTACCATAGACCCCAAAAGCAATAGCAGGATCTTGATACACGGACCAATCAGAAAGATGTTCGATAACACGAGATAACGGTGGCCATACATGGATTAAAAGATAAGCCAACGCCATAGAGAGAGGAATAACAATGATGGGCGCACTGCGGCGACCTTCAAAAAATGAAAAAATAGCTGGTAATTTAACATGATGACTAATGTTTACCGCTAAACAAGTGATCGCACCAACTAACATACCGCCAGCGATGCCAGTATCAATGGTTTGCATCCCCCACAATGGCCGCGAAACCAGGCCATAAATATCTGTGAGGGCCCCCATGGTAGATAAAAACACACCAAAACCAAAGACTGCAGAAAAAGCAGCAATACCTTGATCACGGCAAAATCCAATGGCTACTGCGACGCTAAACAACAATGGCATCATGGTAAACACTAAGTTACCGACTGCAGACAAGACAGTATTTAATTCTGTTGGGATAAATGGCAGCGGATTAAACGTTAACCCTAACATCACCCCAGCAGCAGGTAAAATAGCAATTGGAATCAGCAGAGCTTGACTAAGACGCTGGGCAAATTTAAACCATTGTTGCGTAATAAAACTTACGCTACGTTTACCGATATAACGGTGCTGTGCCAAGTGGCTATCCATGTTTTAGCTTCTATTTCGGGTTCCATCGTTTCACAGGCATCGATCTCTAACCGTTCAGTCAGGGGTTTTGCACCTAATTCAGTAAATAATTCATCAAATTGTTTTATCGCACCACAATAGGTTTCGTAGCTTGAATCACCTAAGCCAATAAGGCTGTATTGCAATGAGGGCAGATACGGTGCGTTGGATTTAAGTTCATTAAACCAAGGCGCAATATCTTCAGGTAAATCACCTTGTCCAGTAGTGGACGATACGACTATTAGTAGCTCATTCTGTGGTGGCACAAAACCTAATAATTCATTAGGTTGCCAAAGTTTAGCGGTAAAACCTAATTTTGCAATCTCCTTAGTCACTGTTTCAGCAGTAAATTGTGCACTACCATAAACAGTACCAAAAACAATATTGACCATTTTCATGGTATACTTTCCCCTTAAATTAAATACTATGTAAAATACCTTGAGTGTTAATGACTTACCTTACTGTATTCTTTTAGTCTCTCGCAAGTGTCTTTATGCTGCTAAGGTTAAATCAATAGGGTCAAAGCAGGTTGGCTCAAAGTGAAATAACGCCACAATGGAATCTAGACCATGCGACAAGTGAGCCGAAAGCGAAAACTCAAACTCCAGCATAAATCTGCCCACATACGCCGTAATTACTATTTTCATATTGAACAACAAAATCATAAGCTTATTCCCCCTATTGCTGAGTTCGAAAAGCTCAAAAAAGCGATTGCCGATCATATAGAATAAATCAGCGTCTTAGGGTGTTAACTAAGTAACATACTTGGCATAGATGATAATTGATCATCATCCCAGCCAAATGCAGCGAAAATATCTAGCCATTCTGCTTCTAACTCAGTTTCTATATGCATCGGTTGCTGTGTCACCGGATGGGTAAACTGCAAACTTTTTGCTATCAACCATAAACGATTAATACCGAAATGCTCACGAAAAAACTTATTTTGTTTACCATCACCATGAGTAGTATCACCAATGATGGGATGACGTAAATGCGCCATATGACGGCGTAATTGATGCTTACGCCCAGTATGAGGACTTAATCTTACTAATCCGAAACGGCTAGAAGGATAACGACCTGAGCTAAAGGGGATTTCAGCATTCAATAGTGGTTGGTAATCCGTTACCGCTTGTTGTGCTGCTTTATTGGGATCGACATGCTTGTCCCCCAAATCATCAAATTCTTGTTTCAGGGCATAATCTAACCTGCCAGACTCGTGCATATTGCCACGAATAATGGCTAAGTATTGCTTCTTAATACTGTGATCGGCAAATTGCTCACATAATGCCCGAGCCACCTCACTCGATTTAGCAAACAGCAATACGCCAGATGTCGGACGGTCTAAGCGATGCACTGGAAACACATGACAACCGACTAAATCACGGGTCATCTGCATCGCAAAAAAACGCTCTCTTCGAGCTAAATAACTGCGATGGACTAATAAACCTGCGGGTTTATGTATTGCAACAATATGCTCGTCTTCAAATAATATCTCGACATGAGGAGGCTGTACGTCGTCTAAGTCAGTGTCTTCAGCACTATAATTCATGTCATCAGAGCTTATTTGCCCAAATAAATCATCATTATCCAATGAGTATTCAGCATCGTTATCTTTTGTCATCTTTATCACTTTACTTATTTTGTATTGGGCTAAGCCTATTGGGTCAAGCTTTGTTGGCATAGGGTATAGGATTAATGTGGCTGACGTTTATTGTTCGCTTAACGCTGGCTGAGCAATATATCAAATTGCCGTAACTGGGCAATCATCACCTCACCATGGGGCTTACTTTGCCATACGTGCTCAGCCATAGGGGCTAACGCCATATTGCTTGGCAAAGGATGTCGTTGTACAACAAGCTCGGTCATCTTTGGAATAAAAATAAACTGCAACCATTGCTCAAATGCCATTACATCACAGCAAAATGGTGCCGTACTGGTCATTGCTGATACAGGAGGTAAAATATCAGACCACAGCTGAAACTCCTTAAGCAATTGTTCTAATTTAATTAAATGATTTTGGCTGGTTAAATAAAGCATAAAAGTGAACGACAACATCAAGGCTAAGTCGGAATATGATATCATTTAGCGCATTGAATACCCATCCAACATATGTGATTTAGTGACAACACCCATGACCGAGATAACTACCCTAAGCCAGTTTCTGACGACCGCAAATACTCAATTCCAAATATACGATTTAGGTCGCCGAGTGCAACATATCGATATGTTAGCCTTTCAGCAAATTGACTCTTTATTGGCGCCGTATCCTTATCCCATTCAAGGCCATGCGCAGTTTGCAATCGTATTTTGGCAACAAGCACAATTACCCTATATCTGGTTTGTAAAATTACCTTTAGATGAGCAAGGTTTATTATCACCTGCGCCGCGAACTCAGTTTATTAAAATGATTTTAGAGGCCTTGGGTCGTAACCCAACCCAAGCATTAACTGATGAACAGCAAGAGCAATTAGCCAATCATCCATTTAGCTTTAAGCCAAATCAACATAAACTGGCATTATTTAATGCCTTAGTGAGGCTTCAGCTTAATCAACCAGCATCGAGTCAATACGAATTTGCCGCACAGTATTTGTCTGGACAAGCAGCGCATGACACATGGCCACAACTGGGTGTTCAAGGTTTAGCAGATCTTTGCGTTCGCGCACACCAATTTAATCATCTTGATGACATAATCAACGCCCTTGATAATGCTCCTATTGAAGTAAAAGCTGCACTTTGCCAAAGCTTGGAGCACATTAATCTTGATAAGCGCCTTGCTGAACACTTGTTTAGTCAATTACAACAAGCTGAAGATCATCTAAAGGTCATGTATTTAGCGGCATTAGCGTCCAATGTGCACTACAGCATGGCAGCGATTAATCAGTTAAATGACCAGCAAGCTCTGGATGAAAACACCTTAATCACCATTGCGGCTCGTAACTGGTTAGCCCTAAAAGATGATGACACTCGTAAACACTATTTAGAAGCACTTGCAAAGCAGCCGCAGCACTTCTTTAATCAAGTATTTGCTGATATCGTGGCAATACCCAGCTTGCGTCCGGGATTATTAGCTGACTTAAGGCATCCAGACAGAAGCATTCAACTAGCGACCGCTATCGGCGGATTATTTAGGGCAACCAGCCTATGATGAGTGATTTTTTAATATTTGTTGCTTTAATTGTTGTTGGCGCTTTTTTTTGGCAATTAAGACAAATGGCCGAACTTAGCCGAACTGTCGTAGAGCAGTCGTGTAAAAAACAGAACGTACAATTGCTCGCCATTGCAATGGAATCTGCTCGTCCGAGTATTGGTGGCACGACAGGCATTTGTTGGAAAGCAACTTTTATGTTCGAATTTAGCACCGACGGTTTAAACCAATATCGTGGACACATCATGATGCATGGTAATCGTGCGACTAAGATTGAATGGCCTATTTTCCCGGAGCCAGAATGGATGGATGCCCCTATGGCAAGTGGTAAATTTGGCGGATGCGGCAGCAGTAAAAGTTGCGATTCAGGCAAATGCCATTAATGAGGTTAACTTGACGCTATTTTGCACTCTTGAGCAAAATAGCGTTTTCTTGTTGTTCAATGCCCGAGAACTAAACATTACTGTTCATCTATTTGTTAATAGCATTGCTCTTACCAGCATTAAGCTTGAGGTTTGTTAATCATTTTATAATCGTGATAAGTCACCGTTTGGATACTATCAAGCGATTTAAAAATTGCCGCCGTTCCTTCGATAGTGGTTGATGTATGTTCTGGCATCGCTAAACCTTCGAACACAGCAAACCCTAATTCTAATTCAAATTTTGTCAAGGTGACTGAAAATGCCGGATTCAGATCATCGGTATTACTGATCAGAATTTTTTTCAGCTGTTTGGATGCTTTATCTAAATAAAGCATTCCAGTAAGAGCAGCATTATCAAGTTCTTCAATATTAGGAACAAATTTAAACGCTACACTCGTTTCATCTTCAGCCACCAAAACAAGTGTGGTTAAATCAATAAGATCAGAAAATGCTAACTCATGGCTGTTCTCATCTTTATCCTCTTTAAGATCTTGTTGATGTTGCTGATATTTGTCTGTGCGCTTTTTATCAGGTTTTTCACCATTTTCAGACACCAAGGTCCATCGCTGCATTTCAGGCTGTGAAGCATCAAATCGTTCAACTCGTGTTAAGTCAGGCATAACAGTATGCTGAACATATTGCCAACGTACATTTGCATCATCGGTGTTATGGTTAATCTCACTTAATGCCTGCTCAACCCATTGCAACTCCTCAGGAGTCACCTCGGCATTAGCTTTGTAACACGTAAAAGCAATACTGATCACTAAAGCCAACGTAAACACATTCATACTATTCCCTCTTATACTAAACTCACATCAACTGTTTACAATTTGACAACATTACCAAGATAAGTTCCGATTATAGCGAAAAAAACACAAAAGAAAGGCCGCGACATTAACTGCCGCGGCCTCTTGATCTCTTGTTAAGCTTTCCAGCTATAAATGTGCTCCCTGCACCATCCATGCGTATCGCTTGCTTCCTGCTATGTCCTTGTTCAATCCTTGATGTTCCTTGTACAATTAAGTACTTTCCATCTTACTCGATTATCCTTTTACCGAGCCTGCTCCATCCTGAGCGTGTCCTTATATCATCCATGAAATTCTTAACATATCCTGTCGCAAATCATTTGCGTAGCATCTTGCATCCACTGCACATTATCATCCTGATAATGTTATAAAACCTGCTTAATCCGCTAGTGCGTCCATTGAGCAAGCTTAGCGTTTCATCCTGAAACTTAATATCGTCCGTTATGTCCGTATAGTCATGGTCTTCCTAGACCTATTTACTACCTTGTAATGTCCCCTTCCTAGGTACGAGATAAATAATAGTTCATTTACCTCAACCTAAACAGGTACCTCTAAATGATTAAAATATCCCGCGGATAATGAAAAATAAACTTTATAACAAAATCATAAGCTTAGATTTAAAAAAGAAATAATCACCATTAATTAGGTGATTCATCTCACATGCTTTGTGAGATATATCTCACAAAAATGCAAGCTAAAAAGGTAAACATCAGGTTAACGTTTAACACTAATCAAACATTTATTCTGAGTAAATAGCACGAATACTCGCCTCAACTCGCTTTTATGGTCATTTTACCCAAATAGCATCATTTCAGGACTCGCAGATATTACCCGAATAGTTCTATACATAAATGACCACATTGACACTGGTTCATGCCAATTTATGAGCAATATTAGCCAATCCCAATAGATAGGTTTTAAGCATGAGTGGATTAAACCTAAATTTTAACATCCTATTTAGATTTTGCTTATATGGGCTGTTTGTATGTTGAGCGGTGACAGTTTTACTACCTAAATAATCTTTAAGCCCAATGACATCATTCTCGCCCCGAGTAAATTGATACTCACTATCAATTTTTATTTTTTGTGTATAGCAAGGCCTAAACGACCATACGGCCTGCTCCTCATAATGGCACAGCGTGTCATATGTAAAGGACAAAAAGCGGTTCTAATCAGCCTAAAACGCTAAAAAAGTACGCTCATCTACGACAAGCAAGCTATCAATTTAATTGATAGCTTGCTTAAAAAAGTCTCAATATTATTTATGCGATTTATTGTGTAATTTAAATTTGCACTAACGACACAATAAACACATTCAAGGAGTTATCGATGTACATAGCATATTTAAGTCCACCTCGATTTGGAGTCCGTAACACATTACGGAAGACATCATGAGGGAGGATCACGCCCCAGAGGCGAACCCATACTTATTAACAGCCAAGCAAAAAAACCATTTCTGCGTGGTAGATGAACATATTGTAATCAGCCCTTTTGAAAAGGCTGCGGAATATGGACACGCTAAAGTCACTAAGCACTTTGGGCAGTCATTTGGTCTATCTGTATTTGCAGGCGCCTTCATTGCTCTGGCATTTGTATTTTATCTTACGGTAACGACTGGCTCATCAGCGGATTCATGGGGCTTAGTCAGATTTAGTGGTGGTATCGCTTTTAGCTTAGGACTCATTCTCGTAGTTGTTCTGGGTGGAGAACTGTTTACCAGCACGGTATTGAGTGCGATTGCTTGGGCACAAAAACGGGTCTCGACCAAACAATTACTGGGCTGTTGGACGCGCGTCTATTTAGGCAACCTATGTGGCGCGATGTTGATACTGCTACTGGTAATGATGTCAAAAATGTACGCAATGGACAGTAATCAATGGGGACTTAATGCACTGCATGTTTCACAACACAAGATCCACCATGATTGGAGCCAGGCTTTTGCTCTTGGGATACTGTGTAATTTGTTAGTTTGCCTAGGTGTGTGGATGACCTTTAGCTGCAAAGATGCTTTAGCTAAATCGTTACTGCTCATATTACCAGTTGCTATGTTCGTCTCCAGCGGTTTTGAACATAGCATTGCCAACTTATTCATGGTGCCGCTGGGTATTGCCATTCAACACTTTGCTGGAAATGAATACTTCAGTGCATTGGGAGTAATGCGACAAACTTTTGCAGACCTTACCTTAAGTAACTTCCTGTTTAACAACCTTATTCCGGTAACGCTGGGCAATATCGTCGGTGGTGCCGTGTTTGTAGGTCTTGGTTATTATTGGATAGATAATACCGCGATGAAAGTCCCTGGCGAAGCTGCATCACGACACATTAGCACCATCACAAAAACTCCGATGCAAATTTCAAAAAAGTACCAAGGTTCAAGTATTGCTCAACAAACTCAATATCAACCAAGTCAAGAGGACTTAGCCATGAAAAATAAAATCCAAAAACTTATTGTCAGTGAACTAATGGACACTAAACCGACCACTCTTTCAGTTGATACAAGTATTTATCAAGCGCTTACCCTGCTAGCAAAAAATAATGTCCGCAGTGCACCTGTGATCGATAAAGATAATCAGCTATTAGGCTTTGTATCAGAGCAAGATCTTATGCGCTCACTTTGGTCTGAGGAGTTTGCATCTACATTGCCTATTTCAGTCAAAGATATTATGCAAACTAAAATACTCACTGTCGCACCAACAGAGAAAATTGTTCAATTGCTAGAGTTTATGGTGGTTGATAAAAACAAACTATTCCCTGTGACAGATTCAGGTATGTACATTAGCGGTGGCTATCAAAGCTATGAAGAACGTCTGCGTGATGCATCTGCAACAGTACCAAGTACTTACCCAGTTGTTGAAAACGGTCGTTTATGTGGGGTTATTCGTCGTGAAACCTTCATGCAAATGTTTGCTAAGCTTTATAGTCCAGAGCACGATGGCATTACCCATCCGGTTGAACAGCAATCAGTAGCATAATCCCGAGGACACAATGCCGATGCAAATACTGATTTCATAGTCAACTCACAAACACTTTGCTTAAGTTGATATCACCAGGAACAAGTTAACAATATCGCTAACTTGTTCCTATATAAGATTGACTCTCTAGGTTTATGCGCAGGGTAATGCTGTCTATAACAGTGCGAAACAGTTTGTCAGCCGATTAAGCTTATTATTCATCAACAACATCGATAAACCATATTGATTGTCATTTATACAACCAAGGCTGACAAATTCATCACACTAGATTATTCACCAAAGTGAAGCTAGCGTTATATTTCTTTTCACATTCAAGTCCCATTAAACAAACATTCGTATTGAGAGCTTTTGAGATATAGAGCGTTACAACGAGCCTTCCATGAACCAAGCAATAAAGCTAACTTTACTCGTAGTCGCAGATTTTTTATATACACTCGTTAACTGATTGCGTACGGTTTTATCTGAAGCGTTTCTAAAATTAGCGATTTCCTTAGCGCTATATCCCTTGAGAGTAAACAAAGCAATGTCAGACTCGCTATCAGTTAACCCCCATCTAGAAAATTGTTTTACTATTTCCTCGCCAAAATGTCGCTTGGCACTTATCAATTCTTTCGATGCCTGCATTGAGTAAATGATCGCTTGATCACGCTCTTTGAGCAACTGTGCGTTTCTTCGTGTGGTCACTTTCTCATTCCATAGCAACATCAACAGTGAAGATAGCGAAAAAACAGAAACTGTAGCTTCTTGTAATATATGCAATATATTAGCCCCCCGCCCCATATCGGCAAAAAAATCCGAAATACTGGTGATGATAACGATCAAAAAAAATAGCATAGTCAGAAATTTTAACTTTCCAGCGTCAATCATCACATTTCGAATATAGTGCATCATTACTTCCCTAAAATTAGTTCCTTGTTAATTGTCTCACTCATTGCTTTTTTGGGTATGCGACATATGTCCTACGTACTGAAAATTAACCCTTATTTTTATACAGAAACAGAGATCGGGACATTACGCCCATATAACAATGATTCAACCAGGCCTATCATCGGCGTTACCTGAGGTGATGATGACTTGAGTTCATCTGTGCATATTGACTCAAGCCTAACGGATCCCAATCGACACTTGCTGTTAATAATATAAATGGAAACATCGATGAAAAATCTTAACTATCTACCCGCAATCATTCTGACATCAATCGCCCTTTCATTATCTTTTACTGGGCAAGCTGTAGCTCAAAATGTTGATTTTGGTCCACTTCAGCCGTTAATTGGATCGTGGAAAACGGTTAGTCCCGGCGTTGACATCGCACCTGGAAGAACAGGGTCAAATGTTGGTGAAGGTGGCACAGCTGTAGAAGCTTTCTATGAAATAAGAACATATGAAGCCGCTGCCGACGCTGTTAATGCCAGTGATCAATCTCTAGTCGCTATCTATTACAAACTAGAGGTGTTTAGACAAAGAGACGATGCCAAGTTTCATGATCAGCGTGGTTATATGATTTACGACCAAAAGAATCAAATGGTATATAACTCATACTGTGTGCCAAGAGCGGTATGTGTGACCGCAGAAGGAAAAGCAGGCAAAAAAATGACCCTGACAGCGCCAAGTAGAGGTATAGGTGAATCGACATATATGACCGAGAATGCGACGACCCAAGAATTCTCTATGACAATGGAAATTGGTGAAAAAACCCTGTCCTACTCACAAACCACCAAACTCAATATCTACGGTAAAGATTTCTCACATACCGATGCTGCGACGTTAGAAAAAGTGAATGAGTAAGTTAATACGACTTCTCGCGCTTAAATAAAACAATGGCAAAGAGTAGGTCATTGATTAGACGCTGCAGATAACAGCGTCCTTCTACTCAAATAACGAGAAGGCATCAGCAACGCATGGGCAATCTAGGCATAAAGGGCATCAGTCATAAACTTGGCTTATTAACGGCTTAAATCAGCTGATGTCCGCCTATTACTCCAAACTATATTTTTTGATAGTGAAATTAAACAAATAAACAGAGCAGGTTATCGTCAAAAGAAGCTAAACAATCATCGACCGCCGAACACAATAAAGATCTGATCCTGATAAAGGAAACAGTTGCAAATGGGGTAAATCAACTTGTGACTAATGGTTATTGATTTTCAAATAATTAATCGTCTCAATAGCCACAGTCAAATAATCCACTTTATTTAATAGTTACAATTTTTACGGCATTAACATCAAGCAATAGCCACTAAAAATCGTTACTTTATTCTAAATATAAGCAGTGAATAGCTGATTCACTTTCAATCTCATATGTGTTGTGCCAAACAACCTGATTAATGTGTCGCTTTATCTCCCCAAATTTCCTCTAACCTTTGGTCACGACCGCAATTCCAGCGATAAGCATGGTAGCGAATAGGATTGTTCTTATAGTAATCTTGATGGTAACTTTCATCGCCTTTGATAGGGTAAAAAACACTCGATGCTAAAATTGGCGTAACCACTTTCTGGTTAGGAAATTGTTTTTCAATATTGCTTTTAGACTGTTCGGCAATTTGCCTTTCTTTATCGTTTGCCACAAAAATTGCGCTTAAATAGCTAGTACCTTTGTCACAGAACTGCCCTCTTGCATCAAAGGGATCAATATTTACCCAGTAATAATCTAATAACTCTTTGTAGCTCACTTTGCTAGGATCATAGGTTATCTGTACCGCTTCAAAATGACCTGCATGGTTACCGTTATAGGTGGGATCTTTTAAGCTTCCACCAGTAAACCCTGATATCACATCGCTAACACCATCAAGCTTTTCAAAATCGGACTCCATACACCAAAAACATCCTCCGGCTAAAATGGTCTTATCTGCCGTGGCGTTAGAAGCATAGGACAATAAGCTTGCTGCCAATATTGTTAGCATTAATATACTTTTCATAACACCCTCCTTATTTTTCGAGATGATGGCCTGCTTGCATCAAACATATGTGCACTACGAAGTTAATAATGTGGAGGTTCACTATGGCAGAAAGCTGTCACTATTACATTGAGTTTATTATTTAGACAAAAGGTCATTGAGATAATCATCAGCATTTTCAGAGTATCAATGACATGCTTGAACATGCCCTCGGGATAAATTGAGAGTATCAATATAGGCATTAGCAGATTCAGTTGATATTGGGTCATATTGGCGAACATTAGTGTCACAAAGATGACGAGATAATCGTTCAAATAAGTATTCAATTACATCACAGGATTATAAAAACATCGCGAAAACTGAACGATATCGATAGGACTTATTATGAATATTGAGATTAGCGATTTAGATAAGCTAAAGCCAGTTAACCTAGCACATCATCAACCAGTCCGACCATAGAATTCCGTAGCGGCTCAAATATGAGTTTTAGATGCAAAAAGGCACAACCTTAAGTTATAAGGTTGTGCCCGTTAACACTTTTGTCAGCATCCTGCTGAATATTTGCTCCCTGCACACCATCCATGTAAACATGCTTCCTGCAGTCCTTTTCCCTGTTCTCATTTCCTTGTCTATTTGTGTAATACAAACAAACTCATGAGTGTCACTCCTTTGAACAGCCTATCCATTGACTGAGCGGTAAATCTATTCAATCCGTTGAATCTATCCATGCTGCATCCTGCAGCCCTATCCTTGTTATCCTTGTGTCAACAGCATGACTGTTTTCACTCATCCTTGATTCGGCTATCCATTTGCCGAGCTTATGCTCAATCCGTGAGCGTGTCCTAATAACATCCATGATATTCTTAAGCATTAATTGTCTTATTTCTCATCCTAAGAAAACCAACAAATAACTCGCTTTCGATAACTACATTCTAATCAAAACCAGCTCGATGAAAAGTCACTCAACATCATTGAAATAGATGCTTAACATACCGACACTCAAGAAAAAACATGTAATACTATGATTTTTATATATTAAATATAATTAATGACGTTAAACGCTGACAACTTTAGATAAGATCCCTTACATGCTTGTAGGATATGGCTTACAAAAGCATGAGCAGGTTATTACTATCGGATTGATTTTCGCCACAGGCGCATTATCATCTGCCCAAACATGACCCAATCAGCCCACAAACTATAAAGCGGATAAGTGAATGTAGCAGGCCTATTTTTTTCAAATAGAAAATGCCCTAACCATGCAAAGCCATAACCCACAACGGGCAGCCACAATAATTGCCACCAATGCTGATTAATCAAGGTACTCACAATGATAACCAAAATAATGCTACTGCCAATATAATGCAGCCTTCGACAAATAGGGTTTTGATGTTGCGACAGATAAAATGGGTAAAATTCTGTAAATGAAGAATAACGTTTAGGTTCCACTATTCACTCCTTAATTGATAATCCGCAAATGATATGGCCCGATGAGTATTCAATTATTTTACGCTGGCTTTACACTTTACTGTAAAACAGAATTTCACCTTCTATATTACCGATGCTAACGTTAGCAATACTGCTAAACCCTTGTGTTACCAAAGCCCGATGATGTGATGGATTACTAACAAACACGCCGACTCCATCGAGATCAGGTTGTTCATCACACCAACTCAATACCGCTTGAATTAACTTAGCCCCATAACCTTTTTGCTGCTCATTTGGTGATATAGCAATAAATTGTAAAACACCACACTTTTGAGAAGGCAGATGTTCAAGAATGCAGGTTTCTTTTTGCATTAATCCTTGGGTCGATTTCCATCCGGTACCCAGCATCATTTTGAAACGCCAGTGCCAATATCGTCCCTCACCCAAAGGAATGAGATCAGAAATGACACACGCAATTCCGATTAAACGCTCACCATCAAATAAACCGATTAAAGCTTGTTCTTGTTGCCATAACTCATTTAACTCTTCACGAATGGCTGCCCGAAGCTTTTGCTCATATTGTTGTTCATCATCTTGAGCAAGCACGTCAATAAAATAGGGGTCATCATGATATGCGTTGTAGAGAATGGAAGCTGCGACTCTCAGGTCTTCTGCGGTCAAATACACTGCACGAATAGTTTCCAAGGTGTGATTGTCCATTTTTATTCCTTGTTATTGACTCTCTAAACTCAATCTAACTTAACAAGTTTGAAACATTCTACAAGTTTTGTTTACGCATTTAGCCTGTTCGCGGTTGTCATTGCCAGTTGTTTGCTATTTACCTCATCAACGCTGATACTGAATTTGTTTACCACACCATTACAAGGAATCCTTTAAATGGACACTACATCAAATGATCTTAGCCATTTATTTATGCAACTAGGTTTACCGCATGATCAAGTGGGTATCGATGACTTTGTTATGCAAAATAAGCTTGCTAAGCATACGTTAATAACCGATGCAGATTGCTGGAATCCAGGCCAAAAAGCATTTTTAAAAGAAGCATTACGAGAAGACGCCCAATGGTCAGAAGTGATTGACCAATTGGACGTAATGATGCGCGCTGAAATGTAATTAATTTTTGACCTTATAACAGCGCCATTATCTCATCAGATTTGTTTGTAGGCGGTGTTACCCCAACCGACTAAAACATCATCGCGAAACACAATGGGCGTGCATTCATCTTTGGTTGTTTTACCATCGCCTTGCGCCCATTGCGTTCGGTAAAACATGACCTTGATAGACTGTTCCCCTTGGTTTTCAGTCGGCTTAATATAAGCTTCGCTGAAATCGGCGGTGCCCATTAGAGTTATCACTTGATCACTCGTCATCCCCATAGACAGTTTGCTCAACAGTTCACGATTCTTATCTTGTTGAACTTGCCAATAGTCAGCACTTTTAGCCGATTCATGATCACCGACACTGATAACACAACCACTTAGCCCTACTGATGTGGCAATAATTAATCCAGCTGTGATAAGTTTTAATTTCATGTTGCATCCTTTTTGTTAAAATAAAATCCGCATTGTATTTACAGTTCCTTTAAGCCAGAATCGTGCCAAAAATTAAAACGCTGATTTATATATCTTTATTTTTATATTTAATAAGAATTAGTTAATCTCACACCACCGAATTAAGGAATTTAACCAACAATGAGTCCAATTGAGCAAGTACTTGCCGCGGCTAAATCGATTGCTAACAATGGAAATACTCCCTGTTTGGCACTGATTAAAAGCCGTTTAGGAAATAGCATTCCAATGCCTACCCTAATCCAAGGTTTACAACAGTTTAAGGCGTTGCCAAAATCCGAGTGGCAACACATACCAGAATTAGCCGATATTGCCGCTGTGGCTGACCAACCTGCAGATAATAACGTGGATCTTACCGATGTTATTCAGCAGGTCATGAGTCTGCAACAACACGTCACACTGCTCACTAAGCGAGTCGAACAGCTAGAAAATCAATTACAAGACAATGCCATTCAAAGCAATATCATTATTAATAAGGCAGACCAATAGATGTTTGTTACTGAACTGCGCTTTGAATGTTTTGCCGACACAACAATTGATACCGTAGAAAAAGCCATCAACGCTTTTCTTGAAGCCCTAAGGGCGAATGGACAAATTTTAGGCAGGGAGTTTGCCGTCGCTTTTAATGATGGTGAATTTAGAGTTCGCCTGTTGTTACCCGAAAAAACCAGCCTGGCAAATCGTTATCATAGCCCGTGGGTAAAGGTCACTTTAGCCGGATTAACCGCGGCCAAACTATTGGCTCCTAGAGAAAAGTTCATCGGCCAAGACATTAACTCTGAAGTTAGCAGCACAGAGACACCATCATGGCAGGTGTTGTATACCAGTTATGTTCATATGTGCTCACCGCTACGTAATGGCGATAATCTCTTGCCTATCCCCCTGTATCAATTACCTGCGACCTTCAATGGCGATCATAAACGCATTATAAAATGGCAAACAGAATGGCAAGCATGTGATGAGCTACAAATGGCGGCTGCCACTAAAGCTGAATTTGCCGCATTAGATGAAATCACTCGGGTAGACAGCGACCTGTTTAGACGAGGTTGGGATTTACGTGGCAGAATAGAGTTTTTAACGCAAATACCAACTTACTATTATCTGTATCGTGTCGGTGGTGAGTCGTTAGAAAGCGAATTAAACCGAGCTTGCCCACGTTGTGGTTCACATCATTGGAAACTTGAACAGCCTTTGTTAGACATGTTTCACTTTCGCTGCGAGCCATGCCGCATAGTGTCTAATATATCTTGGGACCATCAGTAAATGGAATTACTTCATTGAGTTACAAACAAATTATTTCTTATTACCGAGATTGCTACAAGGAAGATAGTGCCTCCATTAATCTTTGGAACGTCAATAAACTTAAACAAGAAGACCGTTTAATTCTTCAAGGTAAAGATGAACTAGGCACAGGTTTTTTACCTCGGCTACCTATCCCCGAAGAATTTGCCGCCCCAATGTTAAAACGGGTAGCAATGTATCAAAGAGAAAGAGTATTACTGTATGCACGGTTCTTGTTTGTCGGCAAAGTCACCATAAAAGGCGAGCTTAAAACGGTGGTATCGCCTTTGCTCTTTAGCGAAGCCACCATTGAGCAGGATAATGGTAATTGCTATTTTTCTACCCAAGCCGATGAAACTGAAATCAATGAAGCCTTACTGCAACAATTACTCCCAGAAGATAATGCGCTAGCAGAATCGCTTTTTACTGAAGAGACTCGCTCCGCATCATTTTGGACCTCATATTTTAGTAATAATCATATTGAAATAAGCTCGCTTGAATTACTCCAATATCCGAAGCTTGCTCAATACAGTGACATCAAAAAAGCACTGACAAAAAAGATCCCCAGCTTATTACCCATTTCCATGTTAATTTTTGTTGAAAGATCAAAAAGTAGCCGCGGCGTACTTCACGAATTAGACACTATCATCAATGCTAATCAGCTATCAGCCCCTATCGGTAAGCTCTTTAACCATACAATGGCAAAGTCGAACAAGGATTCCAAACCTGCGAAGCTCAAGTACGACTTTTTGCCTGGACTATTATCTGGCCCACAAAAGAAAGTCATCGCTATCGCCGCTAACAACAGTCTAGGTTGTGTGTCTGGCCCACCCGGCACAGGTAAAAGCTATACTATTGCTGCCGTTGCAGCGGAACATATGGCTCGCGGAGAGTCGGTGTTAATTGTGGCCAATAATGAAGTGGCCCTTGATGTTATTGCAGACAAATTGGCGAGTAACTTTACCTTAGGCGATGTTTCAATTAAGGCCGGACAAAAAGCCTTTTTAAAGCAGCTAAAAGACTATACCGCCGATTTGTTAGCCGGTTACTTTGCAGATGACTTGGACAACAGCCCCAAAGCAAATGAACAGGAAATTAACCAGCTAAATCGATTGCTAGGTAAATTAGAACATCGTTTTATGGCTTTCAGCCAAAAAGCCATCAGCCGAGGCTTGCGGTTGCACCAACTTGAGTTACAACAATCAAAGTGGTTAAAACGCGCTTATCTGTTTTTTATTCAAGGATCAATAAACCAATGGCACCATCAATGGCATGCATTAGATACCATTAACAAACGCACCATTGAACGTGAAACGCTTGCTTCTGACTATCTCAATGCACTTAAAAAAAACAACTTAAAAACATTAGTCAGCCAACACCGAAAGTATCTTCAAGCATTTAACCAAGCAATACGCAGTCGGACCTCCAGTAAACAACTCGCCCAGTTTGCGAAGATTGAATATGCCAAGTTATTTGCTGCATTTCCCATCTGGTTGGTGAGCTTAAATAGCCTGCACAAAGTATTACCGCTTAACAGTGAAATGTTTGACTTAGTGATTATTGATGAAGCCACGCAATGCAATATTAGCAGCTGTTTACCGGCCTTATATCGTGCAAAACGGGCACTGATTGTTGGCGATACCAAACAATTAAAACACTATTCATTTTTAGCCAGAGCTAAGCAGAATCAATTATTAAGCAAAAACAATGTGCCTGAAAACAACCAGAGCGCCATCAGTTATCGAGATAATTCTATCTTAGATTTAGCCCTAAAAACCTTAAAAACCGATAAAGAGCTGGCCTTTCTAGATGAACATTTTAGAAGTAAACCTGAACTCATCCATTTTAGTAATCAGTCTTTTTATCATTCAAGATTAAAAGTCATGCAACACCGGCCTTGTACGAGCTCAGGCCATTTGCACCTTCATCGACTAGAGGGGATCCGCGACACATCCGGCGTAAATCATCAAGAAGCACAATGCATCCTAGCTGATATTCAAGCTCAAATAACAACCGACAATAACACTGGCATAGCCCACAGTATCGGAGTCATCTCACCTTTCAGCGCTCAAGCAGAACAGATTGCCGCACTGATTGAACAGCATATTCCTCAAGCCGATATCATTAAACACAGTATTCGCGCTGCTACGCCGTTTGGTTTTCAAGGTGAAGAACGAGATATTATGTTGATTTCGTTTGCAATTGATAATAACAGTAAACATGCAGCAGCCTACCTAAACAAGGCCGATGTATTTAATGTCACCATTACCAGAGCACGTCAAAAACAGTCGTTATACCTGTCAATTGATGACTCACAATTGCCAGAAAATAATCTACTGCGGCGCTATATAGCATCAATGACCACTTTTCATGCCGAGCATAGCGTCACCTCAGAAATAGACGCATTTCAACAACAAATCATTGCAGCATTACAAGAGCAACAAATAGAAACATGGCCGGGTTATGCCATTGTTGGCACAGAAATAGATATTTTATGCCGTTATGCTAACAAGTACCTTGCCATCGATCTTATTGGCTTTCCTGGACCATGGGCTAATTTTTTCGAACTGACAACCTACAGGTTATTTGAAAGAGCAGGAGTTGAAATACTGCCACTAAGCTATGGTCTGTGGGTTGTCGATAAGCAAGCATGCATTGATAAAATAAAGTCTACGCTGTTATTACCATGACGAGAAAAGCTAAGCGGGGATGATTTATAGGATTAACCACTGTGGATGCATTAAGTATTGAAACACTCAAAAGAGCATTTCAATACTGCTGATGGTTATTTTTTACGTAAAAAATGTCGTCCCATGGTTTTGATCCGCAGCCAGATCCCAGGATGCTCAGCAACAATCTCAGCTTCTTCTATGGGTTTAACTGGTGGGGTTATTAACGGAGAGAGTTGCTGCAGAAATTCAGTTAATGATGGTGCAATCTGAGTAGTTTGTTTTTCGCCTGGTATTTCTATCCATACGCTGCCATCATCATTGTTTACGGTTAGCATTTCGTCACCATCACCTAACACGCCGATAAACCAAGTTGCTGGTTGTTTAAGCTTTTGCTTCATGATCAAATGACCAATTACATTTTGTTGCAAATTTTCAAAGTCAGCTTGATTCCACGCTTGGATTAATTCACCTTCGCCAAACGATGCAGTAAACGCCAATGGCGCTGAAAAATATTGCCCATAAAATGCATGAATATCTTGGTGTAACTGAATATTTAATGCATGCTCTACATTACTAAAGTCGCCTGTATCATCCCGTTTAACAGGTTGCCAGAATACGATTTTATCGTTATTCGTATCAAATGCACCTTGAATACATACCGAATCCTCGCCCAAAGGATAATAGCGCGGAAATTCAGATAGGGTATCTTGATAAGAATTAAGATATTTTTTAATGAAGCAATCTAATGCAGATGAACAAGACACTTAAGCCACTCGTAGTTTATAATAAAACCATATTTTGACACGGAAACCGATTAGATGACACACAATCACGACCCTTATAGTGACGCTGCAGCATTAAAAGGCCTAACATTAGGCCGTGCAACTGCTTATCAAGCTGAGTATGACGCGTCACTGCTGCAAGGGGTTCCTCGAAAACTTAACCGAGATGCTATTGAATTAAGCGGTGAACTGCCTTTTCATGGTACCGATATTTGGACAGGGTATGAATTGTCTTGGCTTAATGCCAAAGGCAAGCCTATTGTTGCTATTTTGGAAGTTCAGTTAGATATCAACAGTGTCAATTTGATTGAATCTAAGTCTTTTAAACTGTACTTGAATAGTTTTAACCAAACTAAATTTGACAGTGTAGAAGCCGTACAAGAAACCTTAAGCCGTGACCTAAGCACTTGCGCCCAAGGTGAGCTAAGCGTAAAAGTCATTGAGCCTAAGTTTTTTAATCTTGAACGTATCATTGATTTACCGGGTAGCTGTATTGATGAGCTAGACATTGAAGTTAATGAGTACGCCTTTAACCCAGATCATTTATTAGACAGCACAGACGCAGATAAGAATGTCGCTGAGACACTAAATTCTAATCTATTAAAGTCTAATTGTTTAATCACCTCACAGCCTGATTGGGGCAGCGTGATGATCCGTTATCAAGGCCCTAAAATTGACCGTGAAAAACTGCTGCGCTACTTAATTTCTTTCCGTCAGCATAATGAATTTCATGAACAATGCGTTGAACGTATCTTTGTCGACTTAAAGAAATATTGCCAATGCACTAAGCTAACCGTATACGCACGCTATACCCGCCGTGGCGGCTTAGACATCAACCCTTATCGCAGTGATTTTGAAAATCCACCAGAGTCGAACCGTCTAGCAAGACAGTAATTGCTTTTGAATTGACTGCAAAAAAGCCTTTATCTTTGATAAAGGCTTTTTTAATTAATCTACCGATCTTTTTAAGCCATATGCTCATTCTTCGCCATTCTCAGTGAGGTGTTAATACTTGCACTAGGTTCTTTTTAATAACACTTTTCGAGCAGTACTCAATGCCATTAAGCCTAGGTTTAAATGAATATAAGGCCTAAATCGATCGGTATATCATGAGCATAATACCTTCTACACACATTGATAATACACATCACAGACATCACTTAATATGGCACAAACTTTTACAATATAGCCTTGTTGTTCACAACACATTTGAACAATCGCTATGCTAATCTGCAGTCTACTCGACCACAAATGACTAACATAACCAGAGAGTTCTTATGCTCAAATCACTTTTACATACAGGTTTAATCGTGCTTTTTTTACAAAGCGCCTGCATCTCATCAAACGCTTTTGCTAACGATATCAGACAAATACCCATTGATGAAAAAGTAGTGACCGAGCATAAAGCGAAGATCAATGGTAAAACCATCCCCTATAAAGCCACGACAGGAACTCAACCCGTATGGGATGAAGAAGGTCATCCGACCGCGACCTTGTTTTACACTTATTACCAACGTACTGACGTTAAAGACGACACTAAAAGACCGTTAATTATTTCATTTAATGGTGGCCCAGGATCTGCCTCGGTGTGGATGCACATTGCCTATACTGGACCTAGAGTATTAAATGTGGACGACGAAGGTTACCCACTACAACCTTATGGCGTCAAAAATAACGACAGCTCAATACTGGATATTGCCGATATCGTTTACGTTAATCCTGTTAACACCGGTTACTCAAGAGTATTGCCAAATGATGAAGGCAAAATGCCTTCAAAAGATGAGCAACAAAAAATGTTTTTTGGAGTTAAAGCCGATATAAAATACTTAGCAGAATGGGTCACCACATTTGTATCTAGAAATGAACGCTGGCGCTCACCTAAGTATTTAATTGGTGAAAGTTATGGTACTGCAAGGGTTTCCGGTTTAGCCCTTGAACTGCAGAACAATCAATGGATGTATCCTAATGGGGTTATCTTAGTCTCACCCACAGATCTTGGTATTGAGCGAAATGGTCCTGTAAAGGCAGCTAATCGCTTACCCTATTTTGCCGCTGCAGCTTGGTACCACAAAGCACTTGATACTGATTTACAGCAACAAGATTTAACACCGATTTTAGCTGAGGTAGAGCAATTTACCTTAAATCAATATCTACCAGCACTCGCCAAAGGCAGTTTTATTGATCCAGATGAAAAGCTGCGCATTGCCCAACAAATTGCTCATTATTCAGGGCTTAGCCTAACGGATGTACTGCAAAGTAATTTAGATATCGACACTGATTACTTTTGGAAATCCTTATTGCGTGACCGCAAGCAAACCATAGGTCGTTTAGATTCACGTTATATCGGTATCGATGAAAAAGTCGTTGGCGCAAGTCCTGACTATAATGCAGAGCTTACCTCTTGGCTTCACAGTTTTACTCCAGCAATTAATGATTACCTGCGTACCGAACTGAACTATAAAACTGATATAAAATACAATATGTTCGGACCAGTTCATCCGTGGGATAGAAGCGGTAATAAAACCGGTGAAAATTTACGCATGGCAATGGCGCAAAACCCATACCTCAATGTGATGATCCAATCGGGTTATTATGATGGTGCAACTAATTATTTTGATGCTAAATACACCATGTGGCAGCTTGACCGCAGTGGCTTAATGAAAGACAGGTTATCATTTAAAGGCTATCGCAGTGGCCACATGATGTATCTTCGTCACGATGACTTAAAGCAATCAAATCAAGATTTGCGCCAATTTATTAACTCCACATTACCAACAGAACAACAAGCGGCAAAATACTAGTCGTGTGAAGAAGGTATTAATTGCGCCAAGGATATTATCGACATCGTTGGCGCTTTTATGTGCAGCAAAGACTGAGATTGCATATCACCAATACACACGCTGAAGCGGTAATATGGGCTTAATCGGCCAAAGTAAAACTGCCATTGCGGCTCGTGATAATCGAGCGCTGAAAAATGGATATAATCACTCGCTGCGATAGTAGGATATTGCTCATTAACAGCTTCAAACACGCTATTAGCAGCAAATGTAAACCCAAAAGAGGTTAACGACTGCGCCAGCCCTTTGCCTGTTGCTTTAATAAAGGCCTCTTTCAACGCCCATAAATCAAAAAAACGTTGGCGTTGTAACTCAAGCGGCAATGCCATCAAATCTTCTATTTCAACAGCAGAAAAGTAGTGATTCAAAATAGCTTCTATTTTGGTACTGCTGCGTTCACGCTCAATATCAACACCAAATGACAAGGCTGTTTCAGCGGCATATGCTTGCTTATTACTGACAATGCCGATCATTAGCCAATCGCCGCTATGGCTCAAATTAAAATGCAGCCCAGTTTGAACCAATAAGTCTTCGCTAAGCGCCGGTTTACCTTTAGCACCATAGCTAAAACGCCACTCAAAAGGTTTTAAATCACTATGAAGTGACATAATAGCCCGAAGCGCTAAACGCACTTGTAAACCAGTATTGCGCGCCGATTCACTTCTGTAACGACTAACCTTAGCAACCTCGTCATCGGTTAACCAATTTAAGGCTAAACCAGCCTCATAATCTGCAGCACAAAGCGCGCCATCCAGTGGCACAAAATAAATATGTGGCTGAAAAAGCGGCTGAGATGAGTTTATAGGAGATGAAACAGACATTAAAACAAACAAGGCTCTATTAAAGGTTAATACCGTTAAATTACCTCAATAAGCTCGATTCAGCGAGGAATTTGTCAAACTCCCTGTATCACGACGGGTACAAGTCAGTATAGTTAACCTGATAATCGTTATGTTAACTTTTACTGTTGATGATTAGTGCTAATTCATCAACAATCATCACGACCACAACATCGAAAGCTTGAACATTTATGCGCATAGTCAGCCTAGTCATTATATTATTGTTAGCGTTATTCAGCTCAAACGCTGCATTTGCCCAATGGCACCATCAGCAAAGTGGCGATTAAATCAAGCGAACTCAATAACCCCAAGTTAGAGCGTCAATTAACCTTAGTATTGCGTTTAATCAACTTCCCTGCCGAAAGTGTCGCTGTAATGACCACCATCTGGGCCATTGATTTCTTTCCAAGTTAATTGGCTTTAAAAACCGATAAAATTGTTCCCAAGCCGTTAATGAGACAGCTCGTTAGCGGCTTTTTACTCAAATAATATACCGCTTAATTGATGGCTAAATAATTGCCAAAATAACGCGGTTTCAGGGCAATTACAGCGACGATGTAAGCATTGAAACATAGCCTTAATAATCGTTTTTACCGCTCAGATCTTGTTTTTAGTCTCGGGTGATTGTATCGGAGTGAAACCTCAGGTAATCTGCTTTGTGCTAAAAAAAGCATAAATGGATATTTGGACTCATTTTTTAGCTTATTTAAGTATGAATTAAGTAAGTATAGGTAAGTTTAAATGCGCTAAAGTCCCAATAGATTATTTGGAATACCGGTCTAGATGACAAAAAAGATAACCACACATTTAGCACCTGAACTATTGAAGAGTAAGCCTCGTCCAAAATCGGTTTATCACCGTAATGCGACCACGACGCCGGAAATGCGTCAATTTATTCAGCAATCCGATTATAGTGTCAGTCAATTATCCAAAATCCTGAATATTAGCGAGGCCACCGTTCGTAAGTGGCGTAAACGTGACTCCATCGATAACACGCCAAATACCCCGCACAAACTCAACACAACACTCTCTCCGATGGAAGAGTACGTGATGCTGGGCTTGCGTTATCAATTAAAAATGCCTTTAGACAGGTTATTAAAAGTTACCCAAGAATTTATCAACCCTAATGTATCCCGATCTGGCCTAGCTCGCTGTTTAAAGCGCTTTGGAGTATCAAAACTCGACGAGTTTGATACTCCTTTTGTGCCAGAAAAATTTTTCAATCAGCTGCCGATCACTCAGGGAGCCGATATTCAAACCTATACCGTTAACCCGCAAACCTTAGCCGATACTTTAGCCCTGCCAAGTCCAGATCCGGACAACGTCGTGCAAGTGGTGTCGTTAAGTATTCCGCCTCAATTAACAAAGCAGCAAGCCTATTCTGTTTTGCTTGGCGTTGATTTTAAGTCTGACTGGGTTTACCTCGATATTTATCAAGACAGCCATACCCAAGCGAGTAATCGCTATATAACCCATGTCTTAAAGCACGGGCCATTTCATTTACGTAAGTTATTGGTTCGCAACTATCACACTTTTCTTGCTCGTTTTCCTGGAGCAAGTCAACCAGCCGCAGTATCTACTAGCACCATTGATGCAGCTGGATCCCAACACCAGATAACTGAACCTCAGTTATCAAACGGAGACTCATATGAGCCAATCCAGTAATAAAGATAAGCGTTTAAACAAACGCTTAAAAGATATGCCAGTCGCGATTGTCGGCATGGCGAGTATTTTTGCTAACTCACGTTACCTAAACAAGTTTTGGGATTTAATCAGCGAAAAAATTGATGCCATTATCGACGTTCCAGAAACCCATTGGAACGCTGAAGATTACTACAATGCCGATAAATCAATGGCCGATAAAACCTACTGTAAACGCGGTGGTTTTTTACCCGAAGTCGATTTCAATCCAATGGAATTTGGCTTGCCACCGAATATCCTCGAACTGACAGACACCTCACAACTCTTATCTTTAGTGGTCGCCAAAGAAGTGCTGGCCGATGCAGGTATTGATGCGCAGTACGATACCGATCGCATCGGTATTACATTAGGCGTCGGCGGTGGTCAAAAAATCAATCACAGTCTCAGCGGTCGTTTACAGTATCCTATACTCAAAAAAGTATTTAAAAATAGTGGTCTAAGCGACGCAGACACTGAGATGTTGATCAAAAAGTTTCAAGATCAATATATCCACTGGGAAGAAAACTCATTTCCAGGCTCACTTGGTAACGTGATTGCTGGGCGTATTGCTAACCGCTTTGATTTAGGCGGCATGAATTGCGTGGTTGACGCGGCATGTGCAGGTTCTTTAGCGGCGATGCGCATGGCGATAACAGAATTAGTTGAAGGCCGCAGTGACATGATGATCACCGGTGGTGTGTGTACCGATAACTCACCATCTATGTACATGAGCTTTTCAAAAACACCGGCATTTACCACTAATGACACCATTCAACCTTTCGATATCGATTCTAAAGGCATGATGATAGGTGAAGGCATTGGCATGATGGCGCTTAAACGTCTTGACGATGCTGAGCGCGATGGTGACCGAATTTATGCTGTTATTAAAGGGATTGGCTCATCATCTGATGGTAAGTTTAAAAGTATTTATGCCCCGCGCCCAGAAGGCCAAGCTAAAGCATTAAGACGCGCTTATGATGATGCGGGTTTTGCACCGCACACGGTTGGCTTAATTGAAGCTCATGGAACAGGCACTGCCGCTGGCGATGTGGCAGAGTTCAATGGTTTAAAATCGGTGTTTACCGAAGATAATGATACCCAACAGCACATTGCTCTTGGGTCAGTAAAATCACAAGTCGGCCACACTAAATCGACCGCTGGAACCGCTGGGGTCATTAAAGTTGCTTTGGCTTTGCATCATAAAGTGTTGCCACCGACCATTAACGTCAGTAAACCCAATCCTAAATTAAACATTCAGGACTCGCCGTTTTATTTAAACACCGAAACCCGTCCATGGTTACCTCGTACAGACAATACGCCGCGCCGCGCGGGTATTAGTGCCTTTGGTTTTGGTGGCACCAACTTCCACATTGTGTTGGAAGAATACCGCCAAGAACATGTTCGAGGCGATAAATATCGTCAACGTTCCGTGCCGCAAAGTCTGTTAATCCATGCTGAAAATAAAGCTGCATTACAGACTCAATTAAGCGCACTGCAAGCTGAAATTAGTGCTGTTGATACCACACAGCAAAATCGTCAAGAAATTGTGTTGGCTGATTTTGGTAAACGTTTTGCCTTAACGACCATAGCCCCTAAAGCCGCGCGCATAGGCTTAGTGGTGGCATCATTAGCAGACTTAACCATTCAGCTGACTCAAGCGCTGGCGCAATTGAGTTCGAATACTGCCGACAGCTGGCAACTGCCTTCTGGCACCAGTTATCGCTCAGCAGCATTAATTCATCCTGAATCAGCAAGCCATAAAGTGGCGGCATTATTTGCCGGACAAGGGGCGCAGTATCTGAACATGGGCGTCGATTTAGCCTGTTTTTATCCAGAAATGCGTCAACAATTGATGCAAGCAGATAAGGTATTTGCGCAACATAAACAAATGCCACTATCGCAAATAATGTACCCTACCCCGGCTTTTGAAGCCGAAGATATTGCCGCACAACACGCAGCATTAACCAATACTGCCAATGCCCAAAGTGCTATTGGTGCAGTGAGCATGGGCCAATATGCATTATTGACTCAAGCAGGTTTTAAAGCCGATATGGTGGCCGGTCATAGTTTTGGTGAACTGTCAGCATTATGTGCTGCGGGGGTCATTAGCCAAGCTGATTATTATCAATTGGCCTTTGCTCGTGGCCAAGCAATGGCGGCAACGCCTAAAGATCAAGATGCTGGCGTGATGTACGCCATTATTGTCCCCGCTCAAGCTGCTGACCAAGGTGTTGAAAAGCTTGAACAGTGCATTAGTGCATTTGAGGGCGTCAAAGTGGCTAATTACAATGCACCAACCCAACTGGTTATTGCAGGCCCAACAGCAACATGTACCTTAGCGGCACAAGCAATCACCGCTGAACTTGACTTTAAAGCAATCGCCTTGCCGGTTTCTGGCGCATTCCACACGCCATTAGTGGCGCATGCGCAACAACCCTTTGCTGCAGCCATCGATAAGGTTAAATTTGCTAAGCCAAAACTAAGCCTTTATGCCAATGGCACAGGTAAAGCACATCCAAATGATCCTAAAGCAATCAAGGCAGCATTTACTGATCATATGCTGCAGTCAGTTCGTTTTAGCGAGCAATTAACCGCTATGTATGACGCTGGCGCACGAGTATTTGTTGAGTTTGGTCCTAAAAACATCCTCCATAAATTGGTTGAGGCGACCTTGGGCAACAAAGCCGAATCAGTCAGCATAGTGAGCTTGAACCCAAATCCTAAAGGCAATAGCGACACTCAACTGCGTCAAGCAGCCTGCCAGCTTGCGGTATTAGGGCTGGCATTAACCGAGGTTGATCCTTATCAAGCGCCCATTGCTGAACTTGCAAAAGTGTCACCGATGAACGTCAAGTTAACTGCGAGTAATTATATTAGCGCCACCACCCAAGCCAAAATGAACAAGTCGCTACAAACTGGCACAGTTACCAGCAAAACAGTAGAAGTACCGGTCGAGAAAATTGTGGAAAAAATTGTGGAAAAAGAAGTGATTAAAACTGAATACATTGAAGTGCCTGCAACATCAGCACAAGCGCCAGCCTCTGCAGTTGCCGCACCTTTGGCGGCAACGACGGCCGTAGCAGCTAAACCAGTTAGCGCAAATGTGCCAGCGTCGGCCGATAGTATCGGTGCATTTTTTGCTGCGCAGCAACAAACGGCGCAATTACATCAGCAATTTTTAGCCATACCACAGCAATATGGCGACACCTTTGCTCATTTGATGACAGCGCAAGCACAAATGGCATCATCGGGATTAGCCATTCCTGAAAGCTTGCAACGTTCTATGGAGCTGTTCCACCAGCATCAAGCACAAACATTGCAAAGTCACAGTCAATTTTTAACGCTGCAAGCGCAAGCAAGTCAAGCTGCATTAGCCATGTTACAAGGGCAAACACCAATGCCAGCGTCGACGTCAGCACCAGTAGCTGCGGCATCTATGCAGCCTGCATTTGTGCCCCAAAGCCAAGTTGCTCAGGCCACAACGACGCCTTCGACTGTGGTAGCTCCTGTTGCTACTCAAGTTCAACCAGCTCAAGCGGTTCAATCTCAACAGACTGCCAGTAAACCAGTCCAGGCTCCTGTAGCTCAGCAAGTGAGTTCGCTTGCAGTTTCAGCCCCAACAGCAGGACTATCGCAGCAACAAGTGTTAGACACTATGCTCAATGTGGTCGCCGATAAAACCGGTTACCCAACTGAAATGCTTGAACTTGGCATGGACATGGAAGCCGATTTAGGTATCGACTCTATCAAACGCGTCGAAATTCTCGGCACAGTACAAGATGAGCTACCAGGCTTACCTGAGCTGAGCCCAGAAGATTTAGCCGAGTGTCGCACCTTAGGTGAAATCGTTAGCTACATGCAAACTAAATTACCTGCTGCTAATGCAGTTAGTGTTGCGTCTGCTGCACCAGTTGCGGCAAACACTGCAACTGCATCAACTGGCTTAACAGCTGAAAACGTCCAACGCACCATGCTCGCTGTGGTTGCCGATAAAACCGGTTACCCTACTGAAATGCTCGAACTTGGCATGGACATGGAAGCCGATTTAGGTATCGACTCTATCAAACGCGTCGAAATTCTCGGCACAGTACAAGATGAGCTACCAGGCTTACCTGAATTAAGCCCAGAAGATTTAGCCGAGTGTCGCACCTTGGGCGAAATCGTTAGCTACATGCAAACTAAATTACCTGCAACCTCTGCGTTGCCAACAGTTGCGGCTGCAACGGTTAACTCAACGGGCTTAAGCGCAGAAAGCGTCCAGCGCACCATGCTCGCCGTAGTTGCCGATAAAACTGGCTACCCTACTGAAATGCTTGAACTTGGCATGGACATGGAAGCTGACCTCGGTATCGACTCCATCAAACGCGTCGAAATTTTAGGCACAGTGCAAGATGAGCTGCCAGGTTTACCTGAACTCAGCCCAGAAGATTTAGCTGAGTGTCGCACTTTGGGCGAAATCGTCAGCTACATGCAAACCAAACTGCCTGCAGCCATTACAGTGGCACCAGTAGCAACCGTCTCTTCATCTTCATCTACAGCACCAACAACGGGCTTAAGTGCTGATACGGTATTAAGCACTATGATGTCAGTCGTCGCCGACAAAACCGGTTACCCTGCTGAAATGCTTGAACTGAGCATGGACATGGAAGCCGATTTAGGTATCGACTCAATCAAACGTGTTGAAATTCTAGGTACAGTGCAAGATGAGCTGCCAGGCTTACCTGAACTCAGCCCAGAAGATTTAGCTGAGTGTCGCACTTTGGGCGAAATCGTCAGCTATATGCAAACCAAACTGCCTGCAGCCATTACCGTGGCACCAGTAGCAACCGTCTCTTCATCTACAGCACCGACAACGGGCTTGAGTGCTGATACAGTATTAAGCACCATGATGTCAGTTGTCGCCGACAAAACCGGTTACCCAGCTGAAATGCTTGAACTGAGCATGGACATGGAAGCGGATTTAGGTATCGACTCAATCAAACGGGTCGAGATTTTAGGCACAGTACAAGATGAGTTGCCTGGCTTACCTGAGCTTAACCCAGAAGATTTAGCCGAATGTCGCACCTTAGGTGAAATCGTCAGCTACATGCAAACCAAATTGCCTGCAGCGACCTCAACCGCGATTGCGGCTGTCGCCCCAGCATCAACGGCAAATAAGGTTGAGGTTAACACCGCAGCATTACCGCCACACAGCGAGGTAGCGCTAAAAAAGTTACCCGCGGCGGATAAACTCGTAGATTGTTATTCAGCGAAAAACTGTATTGTCATCACAGATGATGGCCATAACGCCGGTTTACTCGCTGAAAAACTCACTGCAAAGGGATTAACCGTCGCCGTTATTCGTAACCCACAAACCATCAGCGTAGCGCATTCACCATTAAGCAGTGATATTAAAAGCTACACCTTGAGCAGCATTGATGATGCGAACATTGCTCAGGTGATTGCCGATATTAAAGCCGACTTGGGCGCTGAACATGCCATTGCAGGTTTTGTTCATTTACAGCCGCAAACGCTAGTAAATAATCACCCATTAATGTCGTGTACTCTTGCTGCAAAAGCCGCTGTCGACAACGCGTTCTTATGGGCTAAGCATCTTCACCCAGAATTTGCTAAACCAACGTCTTCGCGTCTGTGCTACTTTACCGTGAGTCGTTTAGACGGCGGGTTTGGCTACTTAGATAATGACCAATTAGCCACAGCGGAACTGAATCAAGCGGCCCTGTCTGGGCTGAGCAAAACCTTAAGCCATGAGTGGCCACAAGTATTTTGCCGCGCCTTAGACATTAGCAATAATATTGATGCGACAAGCTTTGCCGATGCCATCGTTGCTGAGTTGTTTGATATCGATGGTGCCAATGCAAGCGTAGATCGCATTAATGAAGTGGGGATTAGTCAGCAAGGTCGAGTAACCTTAGTCGCCGCCAATGCCAGTGAGCAGTTTGCGCCAGCAACGCTTGATGGTAATGACACTATTTTGGTCACCGGCGGCGCAAAAGGGGTAACGTTTGAATGCGCCCTCACCTTAGCCAAACAATGCCAATCACATTTTGTGTTAGCAGGTCGTAGCCAACATTTTGGCAGCGACTTACCGGCTTGGGCACAAGGCAAGCAAGCCTCTGAGTTAACAGCCGCGGCCATTGCTTATATTCAATCGAAAGGCAATAAACCCACGCCAAAACAAATTGATGCATTAGTGTGGCCAATTAGCAGCAGCCTAGAAATCGATGCTGCGTTAGCCGCTTTCAGTAAGGTCGGCGCCAGCGCGCAATATGTCTCAATGGATGTCAGCGACGCCACAGCGGTAGCCGCCAGCCTTAACAGCCTGACGAATGCTAAGGGCGACTCGTTAACCATTAATGGCATTATTCACGGCGCAGGGGTGTTAGCCGACAAGCATATTCAAGACAAAACCTTGGATGAACTTAACCGCGTTTACCACACCAAAGTGACCGGGCTTGCAAGCATAATTAATGCACTCGACCCACAACAGATCAAGCTGATTGCCTTGTTTTCATCCGCTGCTGGTTTCTACGGAAATACCGGACAAAGCGATTATGCTATGTCGAATGAAATCCTCAATAAAACCGCCCTTAAACTGGCACACACCTTAGCGCATGCTAAAGTAATGAGTTTTAACTGGGGCCCTTGGGATGGCGGAATGGTCAGTTCGGCATTAAAGAAAATGTTTGTTGATCGCGGTGTTTACGTGATTCCATTACAAGCAGGTGCCGAGTTATTTGCCCACAGTTTATTAAGTCAGCAAGGCGCACAATTGCTTATTGGCTCTGATATGCAAGGTTCATCAGAACAGGGTAATGCTGTAAAAAAGCTTAATGCGGACGCTTTGCTTATCGCCAAGGGTTCGCTGACGTTTGCAGCTAAGACACAGTCCTCTGATCTTATCAGCATGACGGTGACTCGAGTCTTAACCCCGGCTGAAATGCCTTTTGTTAGCGATCATTGTATTGCTGGTAATCCGGTATTGCCGACAGTATGTGCCATGCAATGGATGCGTGATGCAGCACAAACCTTATGTCATGTGCCTGTCAGTATTGCTGAATATAAATTGCTTAAAGGGGTTATTTTTGACACCAATGAGCCACATTTGCTGCAACTGGAACTAACGCAAACTGACGCTGGGATCAACGCGCTGATCTCATCTCGTTTGTTAAATGAGCCAAGTGCAGCAATGAAACCGCAATATCAAGCAACATTAGTGATCAATCGCGCCGTCTTGACTGATGATATTGCCAAGCCCGTGATTGATACAGCGAGCCTGACAAAGTGGTCGCATATAGCGCCGTTGAGCTCAGGGGTTGAACTGTATCAAAACGGAACCTTGTTTCATGGCCCACGTTTGCAAGGCATTAAGCAAGTGTTGGCATTTGATGATGCTCAGCTCTTGTGCCAAGTGCAATTACCGCAGATTAATACCGCTGACTGTCAACGTTTTATCCCATCATCGGCATTAGGTGGCAGCCAAGTTTTCGCGGAAGATTTGCTGCTACAAGCCATGCTGGTATGGGCCAGACTTAAATACGGTGCAGCAAGCTTACCGTCATCTACGGCTGAATGCGTTACCGCTTGGCCATTTGCCAGTGGTGATAAAGGTTATATTCAACTGGATGTTGTTAAACACAGCGGCAGAATGTTAATCGCTAACGTGAGTTTATACCATCAAGATGGTCGCTTGAGTTGCCAAATGCTCAACGCTAAAGTGACTATCAGTAAAAGTTTGAATGGGGCCTTTATTCCACATCAAGCGGCTACTGGTGTGTCTCACCACAGCAAGGAAACAGTGTGACGGTATTAAGCAACATGGCGCTAAACACGATGAGTGAGCGTATTGCAAAGCAACAAACTAAGCCTATGCGTTTAGCTTTGTTGCTCAGCAAGCCTAATATTGCCTCGATTAATGAACACCTGACCACTGTCGACACTCATAGTGTCGACGGCTTTGCATTGGCGTTATTGCACGCTTGCGAACACCTATCGTCCACCAGCAATGACATGGTCAACATTGGCGATCGATTGTGGATAATGTCTGGGTTAATTGCGGCTAAAAACGGTATTCATGCGCATGCTTATATCAATGGTATTGCACTGAGTAACAACCAAACTGAAGCGGTAACACTTGCCCTTAAGCATGCAAAACGTCTGCATGCTCAGCCACAGATAGTCGCGCTAGATGGCTGTTATAATTTTAGTGCAAGTTCTGATGGCAATGCCACTGATGATGCAGTGACGGATCCAGCTAATGATTCTAGATCTGAGTCCGCTCCTCATGTGAGTGCGCCCCATACGAATGAGACGGCACAAACAGCACTGACGGCAATGGTCAACCTAGTCGAGTCTATCGCGAGTCGCTGTATACCAACCCAAGACAAGGCTAACGGTCAATATTGGTTTAGTGCATTTCACCAAAGTCGAGTCGCAGCTTTATGTTATCCAACCGCATCAGGTGTTCAGGCAATCATCCTTACCCAAGGTCGTGCACTTATCGCCGCCAAGCCGTTAATCAGTACTCAACGTTTATGGCTGCCGCTTAGCGCCGCTTCATTGGCGCAATTGCACACTAAGCTGATGGGCCTTTCTTCGCAGTTACACTCAGCCATTAACGACATAAGCTTACTCGAGCTTATCAAAACCAGTTTATTAGATTATCAAACAGATGCACCGCTAGCCCTAGTCTTAATGGCAGCCGATCGCCGCGCATTAGTACAAGAAGTCAGCGCGATGATGACCATAATCGCCACTCGTCAGCAGCATGATGCGAATAGTCATACGCCGATAGAATATAAAACGCCTGCGGGCAGTTGCTTATATTCAGCGCCGCTGGGTCATAATGGCTTGAGCTTTGTTTATCCAGGCGTTGGCACTGTGTACCCAAACATGCTTAGTCAAATAGGCCTGGTTTTCCCAGATTTGTATGCTGAACTTGAAAACCAAGGTGACATGCAATCGATGTTACAAACGGACTTTATCTATGCGGCAGATAAAAATCGTGCCGCACAGATGAGCCTGAGCCAATTAGCCATTGCTGGTGTTGGCGCCAGTTATATTTTAACCAAGCTGTTGCAGCAAGAATTTGCCATTGAGCCTCGTTTTGCTTTGGGTTATTCCATGGGTGAAGCGGCCATGTGGGCGAGTTTAAACGTATGGCAAACACCGCACAGCATGATTGCAGCCACGCAAAACAGCAGTATTTTTACCCAAGATATTTCTGGTGAGCTCCGCTGTGTTCGCCAACAATGGCAATTAGCCGATGACGAAAACATTGTATGGAATAGCTTCGTTACTCGAGCCAGCATTGACGAACTCGCGCCTCATTTAGCCAATTACCCACGGGCTTATATTGCTATTATTCAGGGTGATACCTGTGTTGTTGCCGGCTGTGAAAACAGTTGTAAAGCCTTACTAAAACAAGCTGGTAAACGCGGTATTGCCGCTAATCGCGTCACCGCAATGCACACGCCTGCGGCATTGAACATCAGCGAATCAGTAAGGCAATTTTATCAACAACCATTAGTAGAAAACTTACCAAGCCAATTGCAGTTTATCTCCGCAGCAGAGACTCAGCCTGTTGTATTAACCTCACAAGCCATTGCAAAATCGATTGCCGATACTTTTTGTCATCAGCTCAATTTTACTCAGTTAATTCTTAATGCTCGAGAGCAAGGCTGTCGACTATTTGTTGAAGTAGGTGCCGATCGGCAAACTACCACCCTAATTGACAAAATCAATGCGCAGAGTAGCAATAGCGTCTCAGCGATGGCAATGGCCGTCAATGCTAAAGGTGGCGATGACGTCACCAGTTTACTTAAATGCCTAGGGCAACTAATTGCTCATCGAGTGCCCATGTCATTAAGCCATTTTATTCGCAGCCTTGACGCTAGCATTAATACATTATCCCAGCAGGCGGCATTAGCCGACGGCTCATCCCTCATTTGTTATAGTGAAACATCATTAGAAGGAGAACCTCATTGAGTTCTCAAGCTACCCCTAAAATAGCCATTGTCGGTTTAGCCAATCAGTATCCAGACGCGGATACTCCCGCTAAATTTTGGCAAAACTTATTAGACAAAAAAGATTCGCGCAGCCAAATCAGTGCCAGCAAACTCAATGCTTCACCGAGTGACTACTTGGGTATACAAGGCG
Source organism: Shewanella sp. SR43-8 (assembly GCF_014163775.1). Taxonomy (NCBI): domain Bacteria; kingdom Pseudomonadati; phylum Pseudomonadota; class Gammaproteobacteria; order Alteromonadales; family Shewanellaceae; genus Shewanella; species Shewanella sp. SR43-8. Next base: position 145,655 of record NZ_JACJDX010000001.1, read on the forward strand.
AATCGGACCGTTTTTATTGCGATAAAGGCGGCTACATTCAAGACTTTCAATTTAATCCTCAAGGTTATCGCATTGAGCCCAGCGCATTTAATGGCTTAGACGATAGCTTCTTGTGGGCAACCGACACAGCACGTAATGCGTTAACAGATGCCGGTATTAGCCTTGACGATAGCTTGCTTAAACGCACCGGTATTGTGATGGGAACCTTATCATTCCCTACGGCTAAATCTAATGAACTGTTTGTACCTCTGTATCACAGCGCGGTCGAAAAAGCCTTACAGACCAAGCTGCAACAGCCAAACTTTAGCCTACACTGTTTCAATAATAGCCTTAACAAGAGTTGTGATCAGCCACAAGCTAATCACGCTGCCACCGCTCAAACGGTTAACTTAGGTAATGGTGCCATTGCCCATAATGCCTCGAAAATTGTTGCCGATGCTTTGGGTTTAGGCGGTACGCAGCTGAGTTTAGATGCAGCCTGTGCTAGCTCGGTTTACGCCTTAAAACTCGCCTGTGATTACTTGCATACTGGCAAGGCAGATATGATGTTAGCTGGCGCTGTGTCTGGCGCAGATCCATTCTTCATCAATATGGGATTTTCAATATTTCATGCTTATCCAGACCATGGAATTTCAGCGCCCTTTGATCGTAACAGTAAAGGCTTATTCGCCGGCGAAGGTGCGGGTGTATTAGTGCTTAAACGCCTTGAAGACGCTGAGCGTGATGGCGATCATATCTATGCTTTAGTCAGTGGTATCGGTTTATCAAACGACGGTAAAGGTCAGTTTGTGTTAAGCCCGAACAGCAAAGGCCAAGTACTAGCATTCGAGCGCGCTTATCGCGATGCGGCAGCAATAGACCCAAGTATTACCCCTGCCAGTATTGAAGTGATTGAATGCCATGCCACGGGAACGCCATTAGGCGATAAAGTAGAATTAACCTCAATGGAACGCTTTTTTGAAGATAAACTTCAAGGCAGCGCGACGCCACTGATTGGTTCAGCCAAATCTAATCTAGGCCATTTACTCACCGCTGCAGGCATGCCTGGGATCATGAAAATGATTTTTGCCATGCGCCAAGGCGTGTTGCCACCGAGTATTAATATCAGCTCCCCTATTACCTCGCCTAACGGCTTATTTGGTCAAGCGACTTTGCCCAATGTGGTCTTGCCTTGGCCCGATAAAGCCGGTAATAAAGCCCGCCATGCAGGTGTATCAGTATTTGGTTTTGGCGGTTGTAACGCCCATTTACTGATTGAGTCCTATCAAGATCAGGCAGGCATAAACCATGCTGACAGTAAACTCTCTCAGCTTAGTCGCAGCAAAATAGTCAGTACAGAAACGCCAATGCACATTACCGGCATGGCAGCCCACTTTGGTCAGTGCAGCAGCATCAATGCGTTGGCTGATAAAATCATCAATAAGCAACCACTGTTTAGCCCATTGCCCAATCAACGCTGGAAAGGCTTAGACAAGCACCCTGAGTTATTGGCTCAATATGGCATACATCAGGTGCCACAAGGGGCGTATATTGAACAGTTCGATTTTGATTTTTTACGTTTCAAAGTGCCGCCTAATGAAGATGATCGCCTGATATCGCAACAACTGTTATTAATCAAAATAGCAGATGAAGCCATTGCTAATGCTAAGCTAACGCCTGGCAGTAAAGTAGCCGTGTTGGTAGCCATGGAAACCGAACTTGAATTACACCAATTTCGCGGTCGAGTTAACTTACATAGCCAAATAGCGCAAAGCCTTAATGCCCAAGGGATCCAGTTATCCAGTGCTGAATATGCCAGCCTTGAAGCAATTGCGATGGACAGTGTTTTAGATGCCGCCAAGCTAAATCAATATACCAGCTTCATTGGTAACATTATGGCGTCACGGATCTCCTCATTATGGGATTTCAATGGCCCGGCATTTACCATTTCAGCTGGTGCACAGTCAGTTAATCGTTGTATCGATGTGGCGCAAAACTTATTTGCTCTTGGTTCGTTACAAGAGCCTTTGGATGCCATCATCATCGCCGCGGTAGATCTTTCCGGCAGCATTGAAAATATGTTATTCAATACTGCCAAGCTTAATGCTAAAGGATTAAGCTCAACCGACTGGAAAGTAGGTGAAGGCGCTGGCGCAATAGTGTTGCAACAAACTAATGCTGCGCATCCAGAGCTTGACAGCTATGCCAGCATAAACAGTATTGATTTTGACTCCTTATCACAACGCCCGGCCAACATTGCAGCAGATCTTATCGAATTAAACCAATCGCCTGAATGCATATTAACAACTCAAGGCCAACAGTTTGTCCAAGGATTAACTGATGCTGCTGCAGCGGTCAGCTCAGCGCCGTTGTTGAGTAAAGCACAAGATATTCTCGGTCATACCTTTGCCGCTTCTGGCATGGCCAGTTTACTGCACGCTTTAGTACAAAGCCGCCATATTGATAAATCGGCCATCAACGCCAGTGTATTCACCAGCAGCGAAACCCAATACTCACAGGTTAATCTGTCTGTTTCGGCGCCGCAGCAACACGCATTGCGTACTCGTCTGAGCAACAATTTGACGCAACAATTAGCCACAGGCAATAAGTTAAGCTTAATTAAGCAAGTTAGTTTAGGTGGCCGAGATATCTATCAACATATTATTGATAGCTCACTTGAAGGTCTCGACAGCATTGTGGCTCAATGCGCCAATATCACAACAATGGCCGACAGCAATCTAGATCAATGTGCTGATACCACTTCAGCAATAGCTAAAATCATTGACAGAACTAAGCCAAAAACCACCTGTGACAGCAGCCACTTTAGTGTCAATCATAGCGAGCATATCGCCGAGTCTCTTATGTCAGAAAACACCGTTTCAACAGCAGAGCAACCTAAGGTTGCCAGTGTGACAAGCCCGACCATATCGCCAGCACATTTAAGTGCATTTCAGCAAAATCAATGGTTAGCGCAGCAAGCGCACTTAGCCTACTTATCCAGCCGAGATGCGGGGTTAAAAGTCGCCGACAGTTTATTACGCTCACAATTAGCCGGTTTCACCAGCCAGCAAATCTCTTATGTGTCGCAGGCTTCACAGCCTGCTGTAAATGTAGCTCCTATCGCCTCAGCTGCTGTACCTGTGGAATTAATTCAACCTAATCATGCTTGTGTGCCAGCTTACACCGCGCCGATCCCAGCGGATAAACCGTGTATTTGGAATTATGCTGATTTAGTCGAGTATGCCGAAGGCAATATCGCTAAGGTATTTGGCCCAGATTATGCCATCATCGACAGCTATTCTCGTCGAGTAAGACTGCCCACCACAGATTATTTGTTGGTGTCGCGCGTCACTAAACTTGATGCGACCATGAATCAATACAAACCCTGTTCAATGACCACTGAATACGACATCCCAGTCGATGCGCCGTATTTAGTCGATGGTCAAATCCCTTGGGCTGTAGCAGTAGAATCGGGTCAATGTGATTTAATGTTGATCAGTTACTTAGGCATCGATTTTGAAAACAAGGGCGAACGGGTTTATCGTTTATTAGATTGTACTTTGACTTTCTTAGAAGATTTACCTCGTGGCGGTGACACGCTGCGTTACGATATAAAAATCAATAACTTTGCTAGCAATGGCGATACGTTATTATTCTTTTTCTCTTACGAATGCTTCGTAGGCGACAAGATGATCCTCAAAATGGATGGCGGCTGCGCAGGCTTCTTTACCGACCAAGAACTGGCCGATGGTAAAGGGGTTATTCAAACTGAAGATGAAATAAAACGTCGTCAACAAGTGCTCAATAATCCAAACAAACCGACCTTCACGCCATTACTTCACTGTAGCCAAACGGCATTTGATTATGGCCAAATTCATCATTTACTGACCGGCGATATTGGCAGCTGTTTTGGCGGCGAACACGTCGCCCACCAGTTACAAAATGGTATGCAAAAATCGCTTTGTTTTGCCTCAGAAAAGTTCTTAATGATTGAGCGTGTAAGTCAATTACAAACTCAAGGTGGTGCTTGGGGCTTAGGCTTACTCGAAGGTCATAAGCATATTGCGCCAGATCATTGGTATTTCCCTTGTCATTTCCAAGGCGACCAAGTGATGGCCGGCTCGCTAATGGCAGAAGGTTGTGGTCAACTATTACAGTTCTATATGATCCACATTGGCATGCATACTCTCGTCGAGAATGGCCGATTCCAGCCTCTGGAAAACGCCTCACAAAAAGTCCGCTGTCGTGGCCAAGTGTTACCACAAACCGCCGAACTGACTTATCGCATGGAAGTGACTGAAATAGGCATTCATCCTCGCCCTTACGCCAAAGCTAATATTGATATTTTACTTAATGGCAAAGTTGTGGTCGATTTCCAAAACTTAGGCGTGATGATTAAAGAAGAGGCTGAATGTACCCGTTACCCACTTATCTCGTTAAACACAGCAAACACTAGCACTGCCGTTGATTCAGACGCTAGCAGTAAAGTGATTGCCAGCAAAGCGCCATTAATGGCGCAAGTTCCAGATTTACATGCCCCGAGTAACAAGGGCGTTATTCCGCTAAAACACCTTGAAGCGCCCATCGTAAGTGCCGATTCAAAGTATGCTAATCGCGTGCCTGATACCGTACCATTTACGCCATACCATATGTTCGAATTTGCCACAGGCGATATCGAAAAGTGCTTTGGCCCAGACTTTAGTATTTACCGCGGATTGATCCCGCCGCGTACACCCTGTGGCGATTTACAGTTAACCACGCGCGTCGTTGAAATTAACGGTAAGCGCGGCGAACTGAAAAAGCCATCATCGTGTATCGCAGAGTACGAAGTGCCGGCAGATGCTTGGTACTTTGCAAAAAACAGCCATCAAGCGGTAATGCCTTACTCAGTGCTAATGGAAATTTCACTACAACCTAACGGTTTTATCTCAGGCTATATGGGCACCACTCTTGGCTTCCCCGGGCAAGAGCTGTTTTTCCGTAATTTAGATGGTAGCGGTAAATTATTGCGCCATGTGGATTTACGCGGTAAAACCATAGTCAATGACTCAAAGCTATTATCAACCGTCATCGCTGGCAGTAACATTATTCAAAGCTTCACCTTTGAATTAAGTGTTGATAACGAGCCATTTTACACTGGTAGTGCGGTATTTGGTTACTTCAAAGGTGATGCGCTAAAGAACCAGCTTGGTATTGATAATGGCAGGATCACCCAGCCTTGGCATATCGATAATAATGTCGCGGCAGACATTAGCGTCAACTTACTGGATAAACAGTCGCGAGTATTTAATGCACCAGCGAGCCAACCGCATTATCGCCTTGCGGGCGGCCAGCTTAACTTTATCGATAAAGCCGAAATTGTTAACACTGGTGGCAAATACGCTAAGGGCTATCTTGCTGCGTCACGCACGATTGACCCAAGTGATTGGTTCTTCCAATTTCACTTCCATCAAGATCCGGTTATGCCGGGTTCATTAGGTGTTGAAGCCGTGATCGAGTTGATGCAAACTTACGCCATCTCTACAGACTTAGGTAAAGGTTTCACCAATCCGAAATTTGGTCAAATATTGTCGGATATTAAGTGGAAATATCGCGGTCAAATTAATCCGCTTAACAAACAAATGTCACTTGATGTGCATATCAGTGCAGTAAAAGATGAAGACGGTAAGCGCATCATAATAGGCGATGCAAACCTCAGTAAAGATGGTCTACGCATTTATGAAGTCAAAGACATCGCAATCTGTATTGAAGAAGCTTAGGCCCAAAAGGAATAATAATAATGACAACACAAGTGCACAACGAAAAGCTTTCTCCTTGGCCATGGCAAGTTAGCCAGCAACACGTTAGCTTTGATCAAACTGGGATGAACAAAAAGCTCAAAGATTTATCACAAGCGTGTTATTTGGTTAACGACGCGCAACAAGGCTTAGGCGTGGCGCAACAAGCTCAAGTGGTGACCGACGCAGTTAATGCACCTAACACTTTACCTGTAAGCGCTTTTGGACCTGCACTGGGTACCCAAAGTTTAGGCGACAGTAATTTTCGCCGCGTGCATGGGGTAAAATATGCCTATTATGCTGGCGCGATGGCTAATGGCATTTCCTCGGAAGAATTGGTTATCGCGTTAGGCCAAGCGGGTATTTTATGTTCGTTTGGCGCAGCTGGGTTAATTCCATCTCGAGTTGAACAAGCGATAAACCGCATCCAAGCCGCGCTGCCCAATGGGCCATATGCGTTTAACTTAATCCACAGCCCGAGTGAGCCAGCGCTTGAGCGTGGCAGTGTTGAGCTATTTTTAAAACATAAAGTGCGCACGGTTGAGGCCTCAGCCTTTTTAGGCTTAACCCCACAAATAGTCTATTACCGCGCAGCAGGCTTAAGCCGCGATGCTCATGGTGATATTCAAATCGACAATAAAGTGATTGCTAAAATTAGCCGCACCGAAGTCGCGATTAAGTTTATGCAACCAGCACCCGTTAAAATGCTGCAACAACTTGTTGATGATGGCCTCATTAGCGCAGAGCAAATGGAACTGGCACAACTTGTACCAATGGCAGATGATATTACCGCTGAAGCCGACTCTGGTGGCCATACCGACAACCGTCCATTAGTGACGTTACTGCCCACTATTTTGGCGTTAAAAGATGAAGTGCAAGCGCAATACAAATACAAAACACCTATCCGTGTTGGCGCGGGTGGCGGTGTGGGTACACCCGATGCCGCGCTGGCTACGTTTCATATGGGCGCAGCCTATATTGTTACCGGTTCAATTAACCAAGCCTGCGTGGAAGCGGGGGCTAGCGAGCATACGCGCAAATTACTGTCAACGACCGAAATGGCCGATGTGACTATGGCACCCGCTGCTGATATGTTCGAAATGGGGGTCAAGTTACAAGTGGTCAAGCGTGGCACATTATTCCCGATGCGAGCCAACAAGTTGTATGAAATTTACAGCCGTTATGACTCAATAGAAGCGATTCCAAGTGACGAACGCGAAAAACTTGAAAAACAAGTATTCCGCTCAAGCCTAGATGATATTTGGGCTGGTACTGTCGCGCATTTTAATGAGCGCGACCCAAAGCAAATTGAACGTGCTAAAGACAATCCAAAACGTAAAATGGCCTTGATTTTCCGTTGGTATCTTGGCTTATCAAGCCGCTGGTCAAACTCTGGTGAAGTCGGCCGTGAAATGGATTATCAAATTTGGGCAGGCCCAGCATTAGGTGCATTTAACGCTTGGGCTAAAAATAGTTATTTAGATGACTACAGCCTACGTCATGCAGTAGACTTAGCGAAACATTTAATGCATGGGGCAGCTTATTTGGCCCGAGTGAATTTATTGACGGCGCAAGGCGTTAGCCTTCCAGTAGCATTACAGCGTTGGCGCCCAATTGATCAAATAAAATAGCTGTTCAAGTGGATCTCGGTTCATCGCGAGATCAGCTACAAAGATAGGAACTAAGATGAGCGATACCCAGAAACTCGATTTCTCAGCGATTAATGCCCCTACATTGGCGTCATTTAATCAACAAAAGAATCTGATTAAGCGCATGCTTAAAGGTAATAATGCCACTTGCAGTGATTGCAATAAACCGCTAACACTGCAATTGCCGCCTAACACTAAACAGGCCAAACCTGCAGCTAAAGCCCCTGGGATTTATTGTGCTAAAGGTTGCACCGATATCGAGCTAGACATGGAAGCGGTAGCGTTAATGAAATAGTACGCATAAAAGCAATACTCATTGAAAAGATAAATGCGTAAGTACTCGCCAACAATGACCAATAAAAAATGACCACCTTTAACAAGATGGTCATTTTTTTTCGCGCTCTATCTATTTACATGCAGCACTATCGCCATGTCCAGTACTAAGATTATTGAGCAAGCCACTGCTTGAGGATCATTGGCTTACCACAAAGCTGTTCAAGCGAATGAGCACCCGAGAGTACAGTCTCAAACTGACTAAATGGCACATTAGGCCATAAACTGATCGTAAATTGCGTATCAGCAGTGACAGCTCCCACACCTTTTGGGGTTCCCGTCATAACAATATCACCATCATTTAAAGTCATAAACTCACTAAGCGCATTAAAAATGGCTCGAGGCTGATACATCATTAATTGCTGATGCCCAAGTTGGGTCACGACATTATCAATGGTTAACTGAAAACACCAATTATCCATGCCCGGAGTGATTGGAATAAATTGACTAAACAGGGCTGAGCTATCAAAGGCTTTTGCTCTCTCCCACGGTAAGCCTTGTTTTTTTAATTTACCTTGGAGCTCGCGTTTAGTCATATCTAACCCAAGGCCAACTGCACCAAACTGACCATCTGCCACCATAAAACACAACTCGGTTTCATAATGCAACACTTCGTCCTTATAGCTTAATAAGTTCTCAGTAATCGCTGAATTAGGCTTAAGAAATACCACCATATCATCGGGTACTTCATTGCCTAATTCATCAATATGCTCAGCATAATTTCGCCCAATACATATCACTTTCGACGGCGTAATATTTTTCTGTTGGCCACTGGCTTGTATTAGCGTTACCGATTGTTGACTCACATTAACCTCGAATGGTTGAAAAATAATGATAAAAAATATCGATTTAGCGATATAAACAACTACACTTTTTAGACTTAAAGCAAAATACTATTGGGTGTCTAGTGAACATGACGATAGCCTATCAATCTTGCTGCTAACTGACGATATAGATGTTGAACAGTAGCCATATAAACTTAACAAGAATATACACATCTTGCTTACAAGCTAGATATTGCTTACTTATAAACAATGAAATACTACTATAAAAACAAAGATATATTTCTATTTTTTGCACAAGTGCATTTACATTTTTTTTACAACGTTCTAGTCTAGAGTCAGTCTTAATCAGACAATAAACAAGCAATAGCACATATAAATATAGTATGAATGACGTCAGGTAAATAACAATAAGAGAGACCAAATGGCCATGTTCGAATTCACTATTAAACAAAAAATAGCGCTAGGTTTTTCCTCAATAGGCTTATTACTGCTTGTTGGAAGTAGTTTTTTCTATGGTTCCCTAAATCAAATTCAAACAGCAAATAATAATATTGAAACCTTAGCCGTCCCGGTACAAAATCAATCGAACGGGTTGCAAATTACCTTATTAAAAATGGCAAAAATAGATAGCCTAGCTTATTCACAAACAGGTAATGACAATATTAATCTTAGCTTTACACAATTTAATCAATTACAGCAAGAATTCGATAGCGTATTAAGCACACTATTAGTTAAAGTCGCCGATCAGCCGACGATGCAACAGGCGTTAACCAAAGCCAAAAATGCTTATGAGCAGTACATTAAGCAATCTCGCACTATGTTCAACGCAAAACTCGAAATAGAGCAAACCCGCGCCACTTTCACCACTTTAAAACAACAGTTCGACGATGCGCGCATCAGCGCCAGTAATAACATGATTGATTTAGAGCTTATTGAAGCGCCAGAAAATGAGGCCTCATTATTAGAAGAAGTGGTTGGTGGTGGAGTACGTATCGATGACATGCTATTTACTCTGGGTAATACCATGACAGAACTCGGTCGATTAACCTCTACCGATGCCGTAGACATCCACAAACAAGATGTTGCCATGTTATTAGGTAATATTAGCGTTAATGGCAGCTACTTAACTCAACAAGCTGAACCCTTAGGTGCTACGGCGCTATTTGCAGAATTTAACACTCACTTGCAAGCAATTAAACAATTTACAGATGAGCCTGGTAACTTGTACATCGCGCAACAAAATGTCATCAATAAGCAACTCTTGGCAGAACAAAGTCACCTGCAAGCTAACACCTTTTTTGATACGACTAATCAGCAGTTAGATCAATTAGTCACACTCGCTAACGAAAGGTTCCACCTATTGCAGATGGTGGCCGTTGATGAAGTGACGACAGCACAAACATTAGCCATTTCAATGGCAGTGATATTTGTATCGATGGCGATATTTATTTATTACTTTACCTCAAAAGCCATGTTGGGCCCTCTACAAGCAATAAACATCGCATTATCGCGAATTGCGGGTGGCGATTTATCGCAACGATTAAGCAAACGAAATAATGATGAATTTGGCGAATTGATAGACAACACTAATAAGTTATCTGATGATTTGACCCAGTTATTACAAGCGATTAATAGTGATGCCCATCAATTAGATGAATCTGCTATTCGCTCACAAGTACAAAGCGAAAAAATATCTCATTCAGCTTCACAACAGATTGATAATATTAGCCAAGCCAAACAGCTTGCCGAACAAATACATCACAGTTCAACTCAGGTTAATCAACAAGCTTCTGAATCAGAACAATATATCAAATCCGCCTCTGTCCAAGGAGGACAAATAAAAACCATTGCCGATGATAACCGTATCCGTATTGAGACCTTATCAAGTAGCTTGCACGACTCAGTTAAGATCATGACAACGCTTAGTCAGCATAGCAACAATATTGGCGGGATTTTAACAACGATTAGTGCTATTGCAGACCAAACCAATTTACTTGCGTTGAATGCAGCCATTGAAGCAGCCAGAGCGGGTGAGCATGGTCGTGGCTTTGCTGTCGTTGCTGACGAGGTACGTTCATTAGCCTCTAGAACTCAATTATCAACAGCCGAAATTCAAACCATGATAGATGCATTGCAGCAAGAAACCACAAACGCCGTTAAGGCGATCACCCAAGGACAAAACCAAGCCAGTGAATGTGTAGAACAAAGCCAATCTTTACATGATGCGATTGAAAATATAGAAACCGCATTAAATACCATTAGTGGCATGAGCCAAAATATTACTCACGCGGCCAATGAACAGGTTAATTACAGTCAACAAATAGAACAAACAATGACTCAGACTGCAGACTCAGCGCAACAAAATGCCCAAGAATCGGCATCAATGACAGAAAGAAGCCAGCAACTAAACCAATTAGCTCATTCACTGACGACCTCAGTAGAACGCTTTAAACTATAACCATTAAGCGAATAAAAACCTGAGGAAAAGCCAGAGGGGCGGTATCAATAACTCAATAAACTATCAGCTAGATCCATGAGCTGATCCACTGACTTCATGTATCAGTGCAGTGGAACGTTTTATACCATCATGATTAAGCGAATAAAAAGGCCAGAAACGTTCAAATTTCTGGCCTTTTTGACATCTGCTGTTTAATTTATTTCTTGCCTATGGCCCCAACCGCAAAACGTCTGATAATTGATCTAACCATCATTACGGATTCACCTAACTCACTACTATTATGTAAGGATTTTTCTGATGATATTTTAGTTATCTCTGCTGAATCAGCAATATCAATAATCTGTTGGTTAATGTGTTCTGCGACAGCGCCTTGCTCTTCTACAGCGGCTGACATATCCAAGGTAAGTTGGGTAATTTGCTCGACTGATTGATTAATCGACGCTAATGCATTACGAGTTTCATCGACAATTTGAACACCTTTACTCGCCGCTTGCTCGCCCCTAAGTGACACTTGGACAGCGTTACTGGCACGTTTGGTTAATACACTGACAATACTGTGAATTTTATCGGTTGATTCGCGAGTTTTAAATGCCAGAGAGCGGACCTCATCAGCAACAACACTAAATCCTCGCCCTTGCTCACCTGCCCTTGCTGCCTCAATGGCCGCATTTAACGCAAGTAGATTAGTTTGATCGGCAATACTGGAAATAATACTGGCGGCTTGACCAATCTCATTGGTGGATTCCGATAACTCGCGAACGGTAGTCGCAATATCAGCAACCGAGAGATTTAATTCATCAATAGACTGTTTGGCTTGATTTGCAAGTAGAGCCCCTGCACTCACATTGTCTAATGCATCTTTAGCACTATCAGCATTACGCTCGACATTAGCAGAGACCTCTTGTATCGCTGTAGACATCTCTGTAATGGCTGAAGCAATTTGTTGTATTGATGCGCTTTGAAGACCAACAGCTTTAGCGGTTGACTCTGCTTCAACTTGGGTATGCTCAACAATACCATCTAAAGATCCTGCTGCATCCTCGATCCTTGTCATAGCGGTACGACATCGAGCAATTTCACAACCAAGAGCTAATTTAGCCTGTGCTTTGGCGCCAAAATCAGCAAAGTAGGTTTCTGCGACAGTGCGATCGGTAAACGAATTAGGATTGAGTGTGACGACTTCTAGCCAGTCTTGCTGTTGTTTATAGCCTAACCATGCAGCTGATAGAGTGAGTGTGATTAAACTTATCAAGCCAGGGATCAGCCCCCAGAACTCAAAGAGTACCATTGACAAAACAAACATAGGTAACCAAACGGGTAACAACTTAAGTACTCGATGTGTTATTTTAGCATGCAGTGGCCTTGGGGACTTATTGGCCTTAATCCTGGCATAAGCAGCCTCTGCTCGAGCAATTTCTGCAGGTAATGCCGTTATCCTGACGGACTCATATCCTGCTACTTTATTATTTTCAAACACTGGGGTGACAAATGCGCTAACCCAATAGTAATCGCCATTTTTTCGACGATTCTTAACCAACCCCATCCATACTTTACCAGCTGAAATACAGGCCCACATCTCTTTGAACACTTCACTTGGCATATCGGGATGGCGCACGAGATTATGGGGTTTTCCGACTAACTCGCTTTTTTCAAAGCCGCTGACTTCAACAAAGGCATCATTACAATAAGTGATGTGGCCGCGTAGATCAGTTCCTGAAATTAAACGAACTTCATCGTCGAAGTAATATTGCTTTAGAGTAACGGGTTGGTTATTGCGCATGGACACTAAATCCTTTTAAATGTATGGAAAATAAGCATCCATTAAGATTATCTTTGACACCAAAGGTGCAAAGATAACAATTTCGTTTAATGAGCTTGTTGATTGATAACATCACTGTACTTAACGAGATATAAACTTATTTTGATAAGTCATTATAAGTTTGGTATGTATCTGAAAATTGTCAATTAATTAATTAACTATCTGTAAAATAATTTTGGTCGATTTATTACCAAGCATTACTCTCGTCGTTTTAAACTTAACCTTGATTGGCTTATCGTGAAGCGAGTTGAAAATGAGCTGAATTCAGGATACTTAGCCTAAAACAGTAAATCCAACATTAGGTTAATCATCCTGTTGCGAGTTTAAAACACATCTCTATCTATAAACTTAACCCGAGCTTCGTCATCACCAAGGGTTAAGTTATCTAATAACATAGTGCTAATAATCGCTTTATACAGCTTGATTAACAATCCAATTAAACTCTCAAAGGGTTTCTATTCAAGAACGTTATTCAGCGTACTCTTGCATAAAATCATCAAGATTATCGTTAATAACTTCTATTTCATCACCACTAAATTGTGCAATGTGAAACAAGCCCTCACCTTCATTGGTGACCGGAATATTGCTGTTGCCAATAATAATCCCATCTGTTGGGGCCTTTAATGGTATCGGCTCGCCGCCCAGAGGGTTTACAATATTGGCTAACACTTGGCCTTTAGATACTCGCTCACCCAGTTTAAATTTAATATTTACCAGCCCATCAGATTCACTGCGTACCCAGTAACTGCGACTTGCATTAACACTGGTGGTTTTAGTGTTAATTTTACCTTTGGTCATACCTAAACAACGCATCACATTGATAACGCCATTTACGCCAGACTTAATCGACATATCGCTAAAGCGCAGTGCTTCACCAGCCTCATATAAAATACAAGGAATATTAAGGCTGTTAGCATAACCGCGCATTGAACCTTCACGTGCTTTAGAAGACATTATGACTGGTGCGCCAAAAGCATTAGCCATATCGAGCATCATTGTATCGTCGGTATCACAGCGGATCTGCGGTAAGTTATCGCGATGAATTGCGCCAGTATGTAAATCAATAATATGGGTTGCACGTTTAACTAAAATACTGCTAAATAAATGCGCTAAACGGCTGGCAAGCGCACCTTTAGCTGAGCCCGGAAAACAACGATTTAAGTCACGACGATCGGGTAAATAGCGAGATTGTTGAATAAAACCAAATACGTTAACGATAGGGACAATGAGTAAGGTCCCGGTTAAGGTTTTAGCATTCACACGACCGAGCAAGCGTCGACATATTTCAATGCCATTCAACTCATCACCGTGGATCGCTGCGCAAACCAATAAAACAGGTCCCGCTTTAGTGCCATGAAACACTTCAACGTGCAGATCCATCGGTGTATCGTTATACAGTTTTGCTGCGGGCAATTTAACACTTTGTTGAGTGCCTGCCGGTACGCTAACATCACCGATAACAAACGGTTCGTGCTTTCTTGCCATTAACCAACTCCTTTCGTTTTCGAGCTAGTAGATTTAACATTTTTTTCAATAAACTGAATGATCTTTTCCGCAACATCAATACCAGTGGCTTTTTCGATGCCTTCAAGGCCCGGAGATGAGTTAACTTCCATCACTAATGGACCGTGCTTAGAACGTAAAATATCTACACCCGCAACGTTTAGCCCCATCGTTTTAGCTGCACGTAATGCCGTTGAACGTTCTTCTGGAGTGAGTTTAACAATGCTGGCAGAACCACCACGGTGTAAATTAGAACGAAACTCACCTGGTAATGCTTGGCGTTTCATCGCCGCAATCACTTTGTCACCAATCACGAAACAACGAATATCAGCGCCACCAGCCTCAGCAATATACTCTTGCACCATGATGTTGGCTTTTAACCCCATGAAGGCTTCAATAACCGATTCGGCGGCTTTACGGGTTTCAGCTAATACCACACCAATACCTTGAGTGCCTTCAAGTAACTTAATCACACAAGGAGCACCACCGACCATGTCCAACAAATCGGGAATATCAGCAGGCTTACTGGCAAAACCGGTCACGGGCAAACCAATATTCTTGCGAGATAACAGTTGCAATGAACGTAATTTGTCCCGAGAACGTGTAATGGCGACAGACTCGTTTAATGGATGAGTGCCCATCATTTCGAACTGGCGTAATACCGCGGTGCCATAAAAGGTCACTGACGCACCAATTCGCGGAATAACGGCATCGAATTTTGGCAGCTCTTCACCGCGGACATGAATACTAGGTGCATTCATGTTGATGTTCATGTAACACTTTAATGGATCGACAATTTTGATGGTATGACCGCGAGCTTCAGCAGCTTCTCTTAAGCGACTGGTCGAGTATAAATTCTTATTTCTCGACATTATTGCAATATGCATTTGTTATTCTCCTGCTAAAAATGATTCTGCTGAATTAACCAAAAAACGCCCTTCTAACGCGCGACGACCTAATAACATCCTAAATTTCATGTGATCTCTATTGGTCAATGTCAGTTCGATGTCAAAAAGTTGTGTACCGATAAGAATGGGGGTTTTTATCACGTAACGTTTGGTTACATGGCCGCCGGAATCACTGACATCTCGGCGATCAAATACTTGAAACTCACACACGACTTCTCTGTCAGAATCCTGGTCAGGATGCAGCCAGACTCGAACCCATTTTTGGTTGTTTTTTTGAAACGGTTTTATTTTGAACGCATGCAAACAAGATGTTTTTGCGCCAGTATCCACTTTGATTTTGACTCTTTCGTTGCCAATATCAGGAAAAGTGCCCCACTCACGCCAACCCACAATACCGAGGGAATGTTCAGTCATGGTCAATCCTTTCTTGTAGAGGAATTATTCATTCCAAAGTGTAATCTTTAAATGAATTAGTGTTTGAATAGATAGCAAAATCGGTTTAACGTCTTGCACTAGCCAACCAATATATGTTGTTGATTAAAGATGAATCACAAGGTTTACATCAATAAACCAGCCTTTGAAGCGATTTTAACACCAACACTTTATTTATATCAAATTAACATTCATAGAATAAAGAAAAAAAATTTCTATGTCAGTAAGTTACAATGGATATACGGTAATTTAAAAAGCATCAAAATATTATGTTTACTCTAGATAAAACACAAAAAAACACCGCGTTAATATAGAGATGTCAACATAAGGTATTCAATCTTAATAGTTTAAATAAATCCTAGCCATGTCACTTACTACAGACATTGTTTAACATACTAGTAAAATTATAACATTATAATCTGCATCGCTATTGTAAAAAGGTATCGTCATGCTCAGTCAACTTAGTTTCGATTTTTTAAACACTCTAGCAGCCAATAATGATAGAGAATGGTTTAAAGCCAACCAGCAACAATACGAAGATCAGGTTAGAAGCCCTGCATTACGATTTATAGAAGCCATGCAAGGACCCATTTTAGGCTTATCACCACGATTTGTTGCTGTGGCTAAAAAAGTCGGGGGTAGCCTAATGCGCCCACAACGCGACAGTCGCTTTAGTAAAAATAAAACGCCTTATAAAACCAATGTGGGTATCCAGTTTAGACACTTTCAAGCAAAAGATGTGCATGCGCCTGGATTTTATGTCCATATTGCCAATGATGAATGCTTTATTGCGGCTGGAATTTGGCATCCTGAATCAAAAACGCTCAATGCAATTCGCCATTGTATTGATGAAAACCCTAATGCATACCAAAAAGCATTAGCGCAATTGAGGCTGGCTGGATTTGAATTAACAGGCGATAGCTTATCCAGACCGCCACGCGGATTTGATAAACATCATCCCATGATTGACGAGCTAAAGCGTAAAGACTTTATCGCCATAAAATCCATTAGTCCTGAGCAAGTATGCCAGGCTGATTTTGTCGAGTTTTGTGCGCAAGAATATCAGCATACTCGCGCATTAATGGCTTACTTATGTTTTGCCCTAGAGCTTGATTTTTAGTCTTTAAGCACCATAACGACACGTTAATCATGGTGTTGTTGAAAATATTAACTCATTTTTACACAGTTATAGTTTTAGCTCATTATTTAGATAAGCCGTGTTAAACTAGCAAAAAATAGTTTCCGGTGCAGCACTCTGTTAGTTGCTGCACCTATTACCAGGTCAATTCATGAGCCATAATATTTCCGCCATGTCTAACACAACACCATCAATTGAGACATCTGCGTCCGAAATCGCTGCGATCACGCCAGCACAAAAACGTGCCTTAAGTTACTCGACAACGATTGAAACACTCTTCAATCAAGTGATGAACACCGGCATGCCAGCCGATAGAATCATTGGCCAATATTTTCGCGAGCATAAAAAACATGGCTCTAAAGATAGACGAGTGATCCGTGAAAGTTTGTTTGGTTTATTTCGCTGGTGGGGTTGGTTAAGCCAGTTAGAGACCAGTCAAAAACACAGTACATGGTTCCAACAATTAAGCGCTTGTGCAATGTTAGAACAACACCCATGGCATGATGTCACTGGTGCTTGGAATGATTTTGCTGATTGGCCTCAAACCCGCGCAGATCAAACTACCCTAGATAATCAAGCCACATTAAAAGATAAATTAGCCGCTTATATTGCTTTAAGCGCGATAGAAAGTTGTCAAATCACTCAGTTATTACCCCAATGGTTTTGGCAACTTTGTCCAGTAGATAGCACAGAGCAATATGCGCTTGTTAACGCAATGACGACTCGCCCCCCCATTTGGGCTCGGGCACAAACATTATCAACGGCCAAATTAATTACGTCACTTAAACAAGCGGGTGTTGAAGCTAAAACTAGCGGCTACTTTGCCGATGCCATTAGTCTAGGGCATAAAAGTATTAATCTAAATGAGATAGAGGTTTATAAACAAGGTCATCTTGAAATTCAGGATTTAGCCTCACAAGTTATTGGCCAAATTTGCCAGCCAAACAATCATGAAAAATGGTGGGATGCGTGCAGTGGTGCTGGCGGTAAATCCCTGCAATTGCATTCATTAATGTCACAGCAAAGCACAAAATTCAGCGGTAGCATTACGGCATCAGATATTCGCCATAAACCTTTAGAAGAACTGCGTAAAAGAGCTAAACGTGCGGGTTTTGAGCATATCAGTGTCGCGCCATGGAAAGGAGAGGTATTGCCTGTCGATGCTAATGCTTTTGACGGTGTATTAGTTGATGCACCCTGCAGCTGCACTGGCACTTGGCGTCGAAATCCTGATATGCGCTGGCTTGATGATGCTAGCGCGATTACAGACAAGCCTATACTTCAATTAGCAATTTTACGTCGAAGCGCTGCTGCAGTAAAATCGGGCGGTAAATTGGTTTATGCCACCTGCTCTTTATCACCAAGTGAAAATGAACAGATTGTGAAAGACTTTTTATCAGCAACGTCTGAGTTTGAACTTGAACCAGTCATACATCCTTTTACTGGTGAGCAATTTGATATGTTAACGATTTGGCCTCAACAAGCCGATAGTGATGGGATGTTTGTTGCTAAGATGCGTCGTAAATAGCACACTGACTCAAACACTAATGCCAAATAATGCTCCACTAAAAAGCCATCTTTCGATGGCTTTTATATTATGGTTCACAGACAAACACTATTGAGCTATTTTCTGTGCAGCCGCAGTATTAATTCCGCTTCAGCTTTTGGCAATTCACACTCTTGCATTAACTCTTCAATACCAGCCCCAAGACCGACCATTTTAAGCGCACGCGAGTATAATTTAGCTTGTGGGTCTTGCTGGCTAGCTTCTTCAAGCATATCAGACTGTTTAGACAGTTTTTTCTCTAGTTCGACAACTCGCCTACCAACACCAATAGTACCACTGCGTAATTCGTGTAATTCACGCTTAACAGCTTCACGCTGACGGTCGCTTTCTTTAACCAACACAGTCAGGGCATCCACTTTAGTTTTTAA
Organism: Shewanella sp. SR43-8; assembly: GCF_014163775.1. NCBI lineage: Bacteria > Pseudomonadati > Pseudomonadota > Gammaproteobacteria > Alteromonadales > Shewanellaceae > Shewanella > Shewanella sp. SR43-8. The sequence goes on from NZ_JACJDX010000001.1 coordinate 164,371, forward strand.
TTTACTCGACTGTTTTTGCAAGTAAAGTACTAAAACAAGACATGCAATCGCACACACTAAAGCTGCAATTAGAAATTCATCACCCATTAACATACCTATGTTGCTATTACTCAAAAGCACTAAGCCAAACAAAAAAGCCAACAGTGATTCGGTTGGCTTTTCGGTTACAACACGACTAGATTTGAGTTAATTCAACCCACTCATCGTCAGATAATAGTTTATCTAAATCAACCAAGATTAATAACTCGTTGTCGCGATTACTCACCCCTTGAATAAATTTAGCACTTTCTTCCGTGCCGACATTAGGAGCGTTATCGATTTCAGAACGGCGCAAGTATACGACTTCAGCCACGCTATCAACTAAGATACCAATAACTTGTTTTTCTGCCTCAATAATCACGATACGAGTCGAGTCGTCTAATTCTGCTGATTGTAAGCCAAAACGTGAACGAGTATCGATAACGGTAACTACGTTTCCGCGAAGGTTAATAATCCCTAACACATAATCAGGAGCACCTGGCACAGGAGCTATTTCGGTATAACGTAATACTTCCTGAACTTGCATTACGTTAATACCATAGGTTTCATTATCTAATTTAAATGTTACCCATTGTAATACTGCATCGTCTTTACTTGCAGCAACCGCTGCTACACTTCTAGAATCGCTCATAGTTAACCTCGGTCAATCGAATCCTGACAACCTAAACCTGCATCAAGCATTTTGATTAATGCTTGAACATGTAAAATGCCACACATTTGTTGTTTTACTACTCCAGCAAGCCAAGGACGCTTACCCGGTTTTTCACGCCAATTGACGTGGGATTTATCTATTTTAACGGCGTTAACTAACGATTCGCACGTTAGTCCCCACTGACTATCTTCTAGCATAACAAGATATTGATAATTTACCGTTTGTGCTAATGCTGGAGAATATTTTTCAGGCATTACCCATGCACATGTATCAACCACATTAATTTTAGTATCTCGGTGGGTTTGCACCCCTTTAAACCAAGAGGGCCTACCAATAAGATGGTTTATCTTGTCAATTTTAATAATCCCCCCCAAGCTCACTAGTGGTACCGCTAACGTTAACCCTGCAACATTAAAGAATAGCACCTGAAACTCATCATCAAGTACTTCTTGTAAATCATGGGTGATACTCGGTGGTTGATGCCCAACCTGAGTTTGTGGTGGCGTTTGCACTTGCTCCGCCGAATTCATCACCAACTCTTCATGCTTAATAATAGCGTCTTTTATAACAGCATGTGAACTTTCGTTATTATTTATATCGACTAACGGCTTGATTTCTTTATCCGTTAGCTCTATTTCTTGTGTTTTTGTATTATTAACGACTGCTTTAGGCTCAATATCACTAATTGCCTGACGAACACGTTCAGCGCTATTTTTGATCTGTTGCGATAAATCTGTTTCAGCACTAGGTGTAGATACTGCTGATAATAATTTTTCAAGCGCCAGTTTATCTACACTGGTTGTCGGCTGGGCATAATCCCACTGGCTCGCAACAACAGATGAAATCTTAGACAAAGTTGGTGGTGAATAATGAGCTGATGAAGATGCGGCTATTGTGGTGGTATCAGCCAGCTTGTCCTCGATAATATTTAGCGATTTAGTAGTAATATTATTAGCAGGATTCACAGGAATCGACTCTGACGATTCCTGTAGTAAAAGACTGAAATAATCAAAAACAGTTTCATCAACCGATTTTGACATGGTTAAACTCCTGAGAAAATAAAAAATCCAGCAGACGATTGTAAGCTTTTACACCTCGGCTACTGGCTGAATAATGTGATGCTGGTAAATGAGCCAAGCTTGCATCTCTAAATTTAGTATCCACAGGAATCACATCACTTGGCCAAAGTGATGAACCATATTTATCCTGCAAAAATTGTAGTGCGATAGGTGAGGCTTTAGTTCGCTTGTCATACATAGTCGGTAATACTGTGAAACTGTATCGTGTTTTCTTAGAACGCCCCATGATTTCCATGGTTTTCACCATACGTTCAAGGCCTTTTATGGCTAAAAACTCAGTCTGAACCGGTATAATAATGTGATGACTTGCAGCTAATGCATTGACCATTAGCACCCCTAAAACAGGTGGGCAGTCAATGATAGCCACATCATATTTATCTTCAAGTAGCGCCAATAAATTGCGCAACACCAAGCCCATACCTTCCTGATGACCTAAGGATCTATCCAGTGTTGCTAACGCCATATTAGCAGCAATAATATCCAGTCCCTCTATTTGAGTAGGGATGACATTTTGTAATATAAACTCTTGAGTCAGTGTCTGGTGATTCAAAAAGACATCATAAAGCGAACATGGCACTTCATCTGAATCAATACCTAAGTAATAACCCAATGAAGCATGAGGATCAGTATCAATCATCAGCACTCGTTGACCACGCTTAACCAATGCTCCGGCTAAACTGGCTACTGTGGTTGTTTTACCGACACCACCTTTTTGATTCGCTACCGTCCATACTTTCAAAAAAAGCCTCTCAACTCATTATAATGATGCTGTTATGGAATATTGACTACTGCTTGTGTTGTGTATCATCACGGGTTGTTACACGGATCCCGCCGTTAGGTAAACGGATCACCTTAACCCCTTGAGCATCTTCTGACACTATGATTTCTTGATTATTGCCTTCACTAACAACTTCGGGATGCTTAAGTTTAGTGGGCTGATCATCATCTAAAGCGCCAGGTCCAAACAAGACACTTTTAGCTTGCTCTTGTCCTGCGGACGCAACAATTGCTTGAGTTTGTTCAGGATGCTGAGTTAACCAATTAGCAATATTAGCAGCTTGCTCCTCAGGAACCATCAAAAGTACTTGAGAGTCGGTTAAACGAGCCACATCTTGCTTTAATAGTGTTATCTTTTTATTCGCATCAACATACAAACCCGCTAGTACTAAGATGGCAATAAAACACAGAAAAAAACCCAGCATGTGCTTAGTCTGTGAGGAATAACTCGACTTAGCCACGACTAGACTCTTTTAAAATAGCTTCAGCAATATTATCCAACGAAATAGAGTGAGTCGAGATACCAGCAGATGCTACAGCTTGTGGCATACCATAGACAACACAACTCGCTTCATCTTGTGCCCAAATGGTTGCACCAACAGACTTTAACATTCTAGCCCCTTCTCTACCGTCGGCCCCCATCCCAGTCAACACTACAGCCAAAACATCTCCACCAAAAGCTTTAGATGCAGACGCAAAAGTAATATCTACACTTGGCTTATAATTCATTTCAGGGGTACCAGGAACAACTTTAAGTCTGCCTGTAATACCATTTCGCTCAACCATAAGCTGCATACCACCGGGCGCTAAATAAGCGCATCCAGGGCGCATAACATCCCCATTTTCAGCCTCTTTTACATCAATTTTACACAATGTATTTAAACGTGCTGCAAATGCAGGAGTAAATGCTGCAGGCATGTGCTGGATCAATACAATTGGATGAGGATAATTCGCAGGAAAAGCGGTTAATACTTTCTGCAAAGCCACTGGTCCACCAGTTGAAGTCCCGATAAGTAATACTTTGTATTGTTTACCACTAGCCCGAATAGACGATATTGATGAACTCGTGTTATTGGGAGTATGGCGATCGGGAGATGCACTAGAGTGGGTTGCTGCAGGCGTTGGAGTTAAACCGCTGCTAAATGGACGACGAGATGAATAGGTATCCGAAGCGGAAACCGATGTTTTACGAGGTTCAGGTGATGATGAAGTCGATAATGAACTTGATGCTGAACTTGGGCGATATACTCTGCGTCGCCCCAAAGCTTTAATTCGCTGCTGCAGTAACAGTATTGCATCGTCTTTATTGGTCGCAATATCTTCAAAGCGTTTTGGTAAAAAATCTAATGCGCCGGCTTCTAACGCATCAAGTGTCGCTTTGGCACCATCATGAGTTAATGATGAAAACATTAAAATTGGAGTGGGGTTAGTAGCCATGATTTCACGCACAGCAGTAATACCATCCATTACTGGCATTTCAATGTCCATGGTAATGACTTGAGGCTTTAACTTTGCAGCCATTTCAACAGCTTCTTTACCGTTAACAGCAACAGCAACGACTTCGAGATCAGGATCTTTATTAACAATCTCACTGACTCGACGTCGAAAAAAGCTAGAATCATCTACAACTAATACTTTTATGGCCATTGAATTCCTTAAATAATGGAACTTTTTTTATTTTTTGCTTTTGGCGTAATGTTTCAGTAGTCCTGGCACATCTAAAATAAGTGCAATACCACCATCTGATGTAATTGTTGCCCCCGCCATTCCTGGCGTACCTTGTAACATACTGCCAAGTGGTTTGATGACAACTTCTTCTTGCCCAATTAATGCATCAACAACGAAACCGATTTGCATCGTACCAAGTTGAACAATCACAACATGGCCATGCTTCTTATCACCATGCTTAAATGTCGATTTCTTACTGTGCAACCAATGTTCTAGATAAAATAATGGCACGGCTTTATTACGGAAAATAACCGTTAATTGACCATCGACAATATTGGTTTTGGTTAAATCTAAATTAAAGATCTCATTAACACTCGATAATGGCAGAGCGAAGACTTGATTAGACACATCAACCATCAAGGTTGGCATGATAGCCAAGGTTAACGGCACTTTAATTTCAAGTGTGGTGCCCTTACCTTTCATCGAATCAATGTAGACAGTACCATTGAGTTGATTTATGCGGGTTTTCACCACATCCATACCCACACCACGGCCTGAAATGTCTGAGATTTCAACTTTAGTTGAAAAGCCTGGAGCGAAAATCAGATTATACGCTTCGTTATCAGTCATTCTCGAGGCGGCATCTTCATCGAGCACACCACGACTTATCGCAATTTGTTTTAGCTTTTCAGGATCCATGCCAGCGCCATCATCCTCAATTTTCAGCAGGATGTGATCACCTTCTTGGCTAGCCGATAAGGTAATAGTACCGGTTCGGGATTTACCATTTGCTTCACGAGTCACCGGCATTTCAATACCGTGGTCGACTGAGTTTCTCACTAAGTGGACCAAAGGATCGGCTAAAGCCTCAACTAAATTTTTATCAAGATCGGTGTCTTCACCAATCATCACTAAATCAATTTCTTTATTTAATGTACGCGCTAAATCTCGAACAACCCGTGGGAAACGACCAAATACTTTCTTGATAGGTTGCATGCGCGTCTTCATCACCGCACCTTGTAAATCAGCGGTCACCAAATCAAGGTTAGCAAGTGCTTTTGACATTTCCTCGTCTTCACGATTAATGCCTAAGCTCACCAGTCGATTACGGACTAATACCAATTCACCAACCATATTCATGATTTGATCTAAACGAGCGGTATCTACGCGAACTGTGGTTTCACCTTGTGGCACAGACGACGCTTTGACTGGGGCTTTATCTGCTAAGGGTTCAACTTTTGGCACAACGGCTGGAGTCGATGGCATAACTGGCTTAGCAACTGGAGTCGGAGCGGGTTTTGCTGCCGGTGGAGGAGTAACCACTTTAGCAGATTCTGCAGCAACCGGAGTTGATTGCACTTTCGCTACTGGGGCAGTGCCTTTACCGTGTAATTCATCTAAAAGACGTTCAAACTCATCGTCGGTGATTTCATCTGAGTCTACTGCGGGTTGAGCAACTGGTGTACTTGCAGGTTTAGCAGCAACCACAGGTTCGTCTTTGGCTTTAAATGAACCTGAGCCGTGTAACTCGTCTAAGAGTGCTTCAAATTCGTCATCGGTAATTTCGTCACTGCTTTTTGCTGGTGCTGGTTTTGAGTCAATATTGTCTTTCTTTATTGCAGAAGATTTAGATGCAACAGGACTGTTACCTGAACCGTGTAAGGCATCAAGTAAGGCTTCAAATTCTAACTCATCAATTTCATCAATGCTGCCAGAATCAGACGTTTCTGCCGTAAAAGGACTCACATCCTCAATAACTTCAGGCTCGTTAACCTCAACAACATTTTCGATAGGTTCAAGTTCTGCAGCCGACATCTCTGAGGGTAATGGCGCACCTGAGCTTAATAATTTGAGTTTCGCAAGTAGCATTGGATCTGCTGGGTCTTGTTCTTGTCCCTGTTGAGTTTGAGCAAACATAGTATTAATGGCGTCGACCGCTTGCAAAATAATATCCATTAATTCTGCATTTACGCCACGTTTTCCGGTGCGCAATAAATCGAACGTATTTTCAGCTTCATGACACACGTCAACCATCGGCTTTAAGCTTAAAAAACCAGCTCCGCCTTTGACAGTATGAAATCCACGGAAAATAGCATTAAGTAAATCACTGTCATCAGGATTATTTTCAAGAGCAACTAGCTGCTCTTGTAGAAGCTCTAAAATCTCACCAGCTTCAATTAAAAAGTCCTGGAGTATCTCTTCATCAACATCAAAGGACATTAAATTGACTCCTAATTAGAAACCCAGACTTGATAGCAGATCGTCTACTTCATCCTGACCTGTCACCACATCTTCACGCAGTTCTGCATTCATGATGGGGCCTTCTGCTTCTATTTTATTATCGTTTATCGTTGGCGATGACTCAGTAATATGATCACCAAACACCGTTAGCATTGAAACTAAATTACTTTCTACTTCACGAACTAAATCAATCACTCGACGGATCATTTGGCCAGTTAAGTCTTGGAAGTCTTGCGCCATTAAAATTTGATTTAATAGCTCACGAAGACGATTACAATCATTTTCACTGTGTAGCATAAACTGCTGAACATCGTGGCAAAGTGATTTAAACTCACCCAACTCGATGTCACGACGCATCAATTTATCCCACATTGGCGTTACTGATTGAATATTACTGATAATGGTATCGGCCAAAGGTAGACATTCTTCAACTGCATCCATGGTTTTATTAGCAGCTTGCTCTGTCATATCGATAACGTAGTTTAATCTTTCTTTAGCATCCGGAATTTCGGTATTGGCTAATTCAGATAAACGGTTATCAATTTGAAAATCTTTTAATGCACTATGAAGTTGTCGAGTTAACTTACCCACTTCTTCAAAAAGCTCACGCTGCAATGGTGTAGCAAGCTCCCTGATGACGTCATCAGCTTTATCTTGCTGACCTAAGGTAAGCAATTCAACAAGTTCTTGGGCCTGTTCGAGAGTGATTAACCCCGATATTGATGCCTGCATGACTTATCCTTGCTTATGCGAGTCGTTCAAAGATTTTATCTAACTTTTCTTTTAACGTTGCGGCGGTGAAAGGCTTTACCACATAACCATTTACCCCAGCTTGCGCTGCAGCAATAATTTGTTCACGCTTGGCTTCTGCGGTTACCATCAATACGGGTAAATGCTTTAACGAATCATCTGCACGGATTGCTCTAAGTAAATCAATACCTTGCATTCCAGGCATGTTCCAGTCTGTTACTACAAAATCAAAATCGCCTTTTTGTAACATAGGTAGGGCTGTTGAGCCATCATCTGCTTCTTGGGTATTATTAAATCCCAAATCTCGCAACAAGTTCTTAATGATACGCCTCATTGTTGAAAAATCGTCAACAATAAGAATCTTCATATTCTTGTCCAAGGTTTCCTCCGGTGAGCTGACACTCGTTTGCTCTAAATAAGTTATTATTCTTGTGTCCAATGCTTGAGTTTAGCTTTTAATCTGAGCATTGCCTGACTTAATATCTGGCTTACACGCGATTCACTAACATCAAGGATGGCACCGATTTCTTTTAAATTTAATGCTTCGTTGTAATATAACGACAACACTAACGCATCTCTTTCTGGCAATGTCTTAATTGCTTCAACCAATGCAGATTGGAATTGAATTTCAGCAAGCGAGTCAAAGGCCTCATCTGGCGATTCATTATCTGTGATTAACACATCTTGTGAAACACCAAGATCTTCTATGCCTATGATTTTACCAACAGAAACATCATTTAAGATATGATGGTACTCATCGAGCGACATTTCAAGCTTTTCAGCAATTTCAGTATCATAAGCATCACGACCAAGCTGTTGCTCTAATTCATCAATTACTTGTGCAACTCGACGATTATTACGGTGAACTGAGCGTGGAACCCAGTCACCACGACGAATTTCATCTATCATCGCTCCACGAATTCTAATGCCAGCAAAAGTTTCAAACTTAGCACCTTTGCTGTTATCAAATTTTGATGAGGCCTCAAGCAACCCCATCATTCCAGCTTGTAACAGGTCATCAAGTTGCACCGATGCTGGTAATCTTGCCAGCATATGATGAGCAATTCTTTTTACCAACGGTGCATACTGTTCAATGATAGACGTTTTGTTATCGAACTGAGTATACGCTGCGGCTTTATTCACCCGTTCTTCCTTCTTGTATCGGCTTACGTTGTACAAGACGTTCAACAAAAAATTCTAAATGACCACCGGGTTGCTGTGGCACAGGCCAAGTCATAATTTTATTGGCTAATCCGTGGTAAGCAATAGCTGAAGGTGATTTAGGATAAGCCTCAACGACTAGTTTTTGTTTACGAACTGCTTTACGTAAATTCTCATCAAAGGGAATGGTTGCCACCAACTCCAATGCAACATCTAGAAATCTATCTGTCACTTTACTGAGTTTAGCAAATAATTCCATACCTTCTCGTAAACTACGTACCATATTTGCCACAATTTTGAAGTGGAACACACCATGTTCACGACTTAGTATCTTAATTAACGCATAAGCATCGGTAATCGATGTTGGTTCGTCACAAACCACTATTAATACATCTTGTGATGCACGAGAAAAACTCAGCACCATATCTGATATACCGGCAGCAGTATCAACAATTAAAATATCAAACTGAGTCCGCATTTCACTAAATGCACGGATCAAGCCGGCATGTTGTGCTGGTGTCAATTCAACCATCGCTTGTGAACCTGATGTAGCAGGAACAATACCGATACCTTTGGGTCCGCGTACAATGATGTCATCTAATTCGGCATCACCTGACAAAACATGAGATAAATTTTTCTCAGCACGTATCCCGAGCATCACATCGACATTGGCTAAACCTAAATCGGCATCAAGTACTAATACACGTTTGCCCTTTTCGGCTAATGCTACCGCAGTATTAATTGACACACTTGTTTTACCAACTCCGCCTTTACCACCGGATACGGCAATTACTTTAACTTTATCGTTATTTGGTTGATTCATCATACGTAAACCACTTGCTTGATCCCGAGTCATATCTTTACTCAAATGCATAGGCTGTGTCATTAGACCACACTGTGTCTTGTGATAATTGTTGTTCAGTTTCATTTAACGCCGCGAGAGCTTTCTTGGCTAGCTCTAGTGTATCTGCGACTTTCATGTCCTCAGGAACACGTTGACCGTCAGTAACATAGCTTAATGGTAACTCATTTTGAATCAATACGCTCAATGCACCTGCAATTGATATTGATTCATCTAATTTTGTTAAAATCGCACCCGCTAATGGAATACGTTTAAAATGTTCTACAGCATCTTGTAAGACACGGCGCTGGCCTGTCGCTGACAAGACTAAGTAACTCCGAATGGGGATCCTACTATTTGCCGTCAAATTATCAAGTTGCTGATATAAGCGCATATCTCGCTGCCCCATACCGGCGGTATCGATTAATACTAACTTACGATTCCTAAATTGATAAAGAATTTGTTCTAATTCGGCTAAATCATGTGCTTGCTTCACCGGACAGCCCATTATTTTGCCATAAGTTGCTAATTGCTCATAGGCACCAATACGATAATGATCTGTGGTAATCAATGCCACCTGCTCGGGGCCATGATGGGCAGCAAATCGAGCTGCTATTTTAGCTAAAGAAGTCGTCTTACCTACACCTGTTGGGCCAACAAAAGCGACCACACCACCACGTTTGACAATATCATCACCTTGGTTGTCGAGTAAGTTAGCTAAGCTTTGCGGTAGCGCTCTTACTAAGTCGGCTGGCGTATAATGTTGACTCAATCCTGCTAGTTTAGCAGCAACTGCAGGAGAAAACTCTGCGGCAATCAATTTACTTTCAAGCATAGCACCAACTGGATCGGTACGCTTTTTTTGGTCTTTCATTAACGATGACACTTGATGGGTCAATAAGTTACGTAATGAAGCCATTTCTTCACGTAACGCGTCCATATCATCAGATTGATTTCTATTAGTTTTTTTAGTGTGTTCAGGCACGACCGGCGCTTTTAACGTTGATGTTGGCTTAGCAGTCTTTGCCCCTTGTAATTGACGCGCCCACTCAGGTAATTCAGGTTCATCTTGGCGAACAGACATTTGTTGTTTCATGCGATTATGCTGTTTTTCAAGCAATGCTTGAAGAGAATCTGCTTCCGGTGGCGGATTTACCTTAGATTGAGCTTTCATTACAGGCTTAGCGCCTATTGAGACGCGATCCTCACTGACATCCATAAAGCTAGTCGTCGGCGCTTGCGATGCAATAGAGGCCTTAGGTTCATCATAATCGACTGCGGCGACAATTTCGATTCCGCCTGCAACTTTTTTGTTTGACATAATGACAGCGTCAGAGCCTAAGGTCTCTTTTACTTGAGCCAATGCTTCGCGCATATCTTTGGCAAAAAATCGTTTAATTTTCACTTATGCACCTCAATAAACTGACGTTATCACTATTGGCCAACAGCAGAAACAATTCTAATTTGTTTCTCATCGGGTATTTCTTGATAAGAAATCACTCGTAAATTTGGAATAGTGTATTTAACAAATCTGGACAGCGTTGACCTCAACATACCAGAGGTCAATAAAATGGCTGGTTGCCCTACCATTTCTTGCTTCTGTGCAGCATCTAACAATGACTGCTGCATGCGTTCTGCAAGGCCGGGTTCAATATTCGGTCCCTCACCGCCAGTCGCCTGCATAGACTTATGCAACATCTGTTCCAACTCTGGCGCCAATGTAATGACAGGTATTTCAAGTTCAGGCCCAGAGATTTCTTGTACTATCATGCGTTTTAGTGCTATACGCACTGCTGCAGTTAAGACTTCGGTATCATTACTCTTGGTGCCGTACTCTAATAATGTCTGCACTATGGTGCGTAAATCACGAACCGAGACGCCTTCGTTAAGTAAGTTTTGCATGACTTTAACAACCGAACCCAACGGCATAATATCGGGTACAAAACCATCAACTAATTTAGGCGAGTTCTTACTCAGCATATCCATTAACTGCTGCACTTCTTCATAACCTAATAGTTTGGCTGCATTATTACTCAATAACTGACTAATATGCGTTGCCACAACCGTTGCGGTATCAACGACGGTATAACCTAATGTTTGTGCATGTTCACGTTGCTCTGGTGTGATCCACACCGCCTCTAAACCAAAAGCGGGGTCACGGGTGTCAATACCGTCAAGCTTACCGTAAACCTGACCAGGATTGATCGCTAGCTCACAATCATGTCTAACTTCAGCCTCACCTACCACCACACCCATTAAGGAAATACGATATGCATTTGGCGATAAGTCTAGATTGTCACGAATATGCACCGCTGGCACTAAAAAACCTAATTCTTGTGACAATTTTTTACGCACACCTTTGATTCGGCCTAATAACTCACCACCCTGAGACTTATCAACCAATGGAATTAACCGATATCCCACTTCCAGACCGATAGTATCAACATGACGCACATCATCCCAACTTAACTCTTTAGGTTCTTTATCTCTAGCTTCTACTGGCCCTTTGGTCGCCAGTGTCAGTGCCGCTTGTTTTTTGTCAACATTCCGCTTGTAGACAAAGTACGCTGCACCAGCAGTAATCAATGCGAAGGTCAAAAATGCCACATGAGGCATTCCAGGCACAATACCCATGATAAACAGTAACCCAGCAGCAATGGCTAATGATTTGTGACTGTCAAACATCTGACTAAACATCATTTGGCCCATATCACCAGATTCATTTTGACGCGTTACCATTAACGCGGCTGCAATTGATAATAATAAACCGGGAATTTGTGCAACCAAGCCATCACCGATGGTCAACAAAGTATAAATTTCTACTGCACTAGAAAAATCCAGATCATGCTGAACGATACCAATCACAAAGCCACCGAGTATATTAATGACAAGAATCATAATACCGGCGATAGCATCACCTTTAACGAACTTTGAAGCACCGTCCATCGCACCATAAAAGTCGGCTTCACGAGTCACTTCAGCACGGCGAATACGCGCCTGGTCTTGGGTTAAAGTGCCAGCATTTAAATCAGCATCAATGGCCATTTGCTTACCCGGCATAGCATCCAAGGTAAATCGAGCACTCACCTCAGCAATACGCCCCGCACCTTTAGTTACCACAGCAAAGTTAATGATAATAAGAATAATGAACACCACTAAACCAACCGCATAGTTGCCGCCAATAACCACAGAACCAAAGGCTTCAATCACTTTACCCGCAGCATCACCACCATTATGACCTTCGAGCAATACAATACGGGTGGAGGCAACGTTAAGCGCGAGTCTTAATAAAGTAGCAACCAGTAAGACTGTCGGAAATGCAGCAAAATCAAGGGGTCTGTCTGAATAAATAGCAACAAGTAACACAACTAATGCTAACGCGATATTGAATGAAAATAGGATATCGAGTAAAAAAGCAGGAATGGGTAAAACTACCATCCCAAGCGCAGCAAGTACCAATAAAGGTGTACCGATACCTTTAAATGTCGATGGTCTTATTTGTTTAAACTGCCCGAAAGCTGCTTTTGCATCCATAGAGGGGAACCCTTTGTATAGTCTATTGCGAAATACTATGTTTTTATTTGACGCTAATAAATCTACAAAGCAAAAACTAAGCCACTATTAGTTATAGCATCATTCATAACGTCGCGATTTGACTGATATAGGGTTGATTAATGTTTTAAATCATCAGGAATAGGTTGATTAATAGGAATGGGTTTAGGCCGACGACCTTTGCCTTTTTGATATTGTCTTAGCTGAAAAACATACGCGAGTATTTGTGCTACTGCAGTAAATAGGCCTTCTGGAACTTGCTGGTCTATTTTAGTTGTGTGGTAAATAGCACGGGCAAGTGGTGGAGCAGAAACAATAGCAACATTATGTTCACGAGCAATTTCACGTATTTTAAAAGCAACATCGTCGACCCCTTTAGCGATTAAAAAGGGTGCAGAAGAACGACTTACATCGTATTTAACCGCCACAGCATAGTGTTCAGGGTTGACCACGATAACATCAGCATTAGGTACCTCGGTCATCATGCGTCGTTGCGCCAGCTCTTGCTGCATTTGTCTTATGCGGCCTTTAACTTCAGGCTTACCTTCAGTGTCTTTATATTCATCTTTAACTTCTTGCTTGGTCATTTTTAACTGTTTGTTATGATTCCAAATTTGAAATGGCACATCAATAACAACAATCAATAGCATAGAGCTACACAGTAAAATAAACATCCAAATCAACAAATCTAAGGCGTGATAAACATTACCAGGAAGATGATCGCTAGACAGAGTCAAAATATCATAGAAATAAAAACTAAGAAGGAAATATGCAGATAGCGCTACCACAGAAAATTTAGCGATACCCTTTGTAAGTTCAACTAAGGCTTGAGTACCAAACATGCGTTTAAAGCCGCTCATTGGGTTCATTTTACTGCCTTTTGGCATAAAGGCTTTGACTGAAAAAGACATGCCGCCTAAGGCAATATTCCCCAGAAAAGACACGAATGCCAATAAAGCAATAAAGCTGATCAACGGCCAAGCAAGCTCATTGCCAACAACGCCCCAAACCCGAAACATGGAATTAGTATCAAAAATTTGATCGCGTTCCATTGAAAAAACTTGCTTCATAATGGTATAGAGACTTTTGGCGATAGCAGGTCCTGTCATCGAAAACCCTATCGATGCAGCAAGCAATACAGCTGCAGTACCTAACTCTTTAGAGCGAGCGACTTGACCTTTTTCACGTGCTTGTTCAAGTCGCCTTCCTGTGGGGTCTTCTGTGCGTTCTTGACCGCTATCACTTTCTGCCATTTATGCCCCCTAAAAAACCACTGAACCATCAATTTGACATTGAAGTAGCAATAGATCACACATGAGCAGCTGTGCAGCCAGCCACACTTCATCAAAATGCGCCATGATCGGGGCTAACGTTAACCATAAAATCAATAAACCGCTAACCATAGTGACCGGAAAACCAATCGAAAAAATATTTAATTGCGGTGATGCACGAGTCATCACACCAAAGGATAAATTGATTAGTAGTAAAGCAATAATCGCAGAAATCGACATCGTTAAGGCTGAACCGAACATGAAACTGCCCCAATCAGCAAGGGCACGGTAATTAGCAATTGATATGCCTTGATTTGAAATTGGAATCGTTTCAAAACTGGCTACCAACATCCGCAACATCAATAAATGTCCATCTACGGCTAAAAAAATTAATGTGGCGAGCAATAGAAAAAAGTTACTCACTACGGGTGTTTGCTCACCGGATCCCGGATCTACCATAGAGGCAAAACCTAAACTGGTTTGCATACCAATAATTTGCCCCGTTAACACAAAAGTTTGCATTACCATTAAGGTGACAAAACCCATAGTGACCCCGATCAAAATCTGCTGAGCAATGACAAAAACGGAACTTAATGCCATTAACTCGATATTTTCAATAGGAGGCAGCATAGGCGCAACGGCCATAGTTATCGCAACAGATAACATCAGTCGAACTCGAGCGGGAGTAGTATTAGCGCCAAACACAGCCATTACCATGAGCATGGATGAAATACGAAAAAAAGGCAAAAGATAGGCCGCAATTGTTTGACTGATTTCATCAAACAAAATATCCACAACTTAACCTATAACCTGTGGGATGAGGTTGACCATCTCATAGAAGAAATCCATCATAGTTTGCACTAGCCAGTGGCCTAAAAACATCAATGCAAATAAGGTCACGAGCAAACGTGGTAAAAAACTTAAGGTTTGCTCGTTAATTGAAGTCGCCGCCTGAAAGACCGCCACAATCAAACCAATAAATAAGCCAGGCAAAATAATCGCTGACACAATCAGTACGATAACGGAGAGTGCTTCTCGAAAGATATCAATGAGCGATTCTGGAGACATAAATACGAGGCCTTATATTCCGAAACTATTCGCTAATGTGCCCATCACAAGACCCCAACCATCAACCAGTACAAACAGCATGATTTTAAAGGGTAACGACACAATCATTGGTGACAACATCATCATCCCCATCGCCATTAAAATACTGGCAACCACTAAGTCTAGTACTAAAAAAGGCACAAACAGCATAAAGCCAATTTGGAATGCCGTTTTAAGCTCACTAGTAATAAATGCAGGAATAACAACGCTCATTGGCGTTTGTTCAGGAGATTGAATGTCTTTATAGCCTGATATTTCAATAAAAGTTTGTAAGTCTGTGGTGCGAACTTGCGACAGCATGAATGTTTTAATTGGCTCTTTGCCAACGTCATAAGCTTGGGTTAATGTCATGGTTTCATTGATATAAGGCTCTACCGCTTCAGCATAAATTTTATCAAACACGGGCGCCATAATAAAAAAAGTCATAAACAAGCTAATCCCAATCAGTACCTGATTCGACGGTGTTTGTTGTAACCCCAAAGCTTGTCTTAATATCGATAACACCACAATAATACGGGTAAAAGAGGTTAGCATAATCACCATGGCAGGAATAAAGCTCATTGCCGTCATCAGCAATAAAATCTGCATGGTTACCGAATATTCAGTGGTTCCATCAGCACCAGTTGTAACCGTCAACGCAGGTAATACCCCGTCTTGAGCCAGTGCAGAGGGTGATAGAACAACGGCCACTAACGTCAGTATCGCCAACACCAATACCATTATGTACTTATTCATTATTGCTGTTCCTTGGCTTGTTTTAGGCGACTGGCAAACGAGGAAAGTGGAACGTCGACAGGGGTAGATAACTTATCGATAAGATTAATCTGTTGCGAAGTCACGCCAAGTAAATATTGCTGACCATTGACCTCCACCAATACCACCTTTTCACGCTGTCCAATGGGCGTCACAGCAATCGTTTTAATGATTCCACCATTTGATGGGACTAACTTAAGACGTTTCACAATATACGCTAACAAGAAAATCAGCGCCAAAACGACGATTAATCCACCAACCATATTCGCTAAGGTTGCAACATTAGAGGTTTCGGCGGGCCGAACTAAGGTGTTACTAGCTAAAGTGCTAGACATTGCAGGGGCGCTTAATGCCTCACTCATGATGCCGAGCATTGGTATCATATTAGCCACTGTGATTCCTTGTGATAGTTAACCCACTAAACAAAGACTCAATGAATACTGATCTCTGCTTCGTTAGTGTAAATGGTTATTTTAACTTTTTAATACGTTCAGTCTGGCTAATAACATCAGTTAAACGAATACCAAATTTGTCATTAACGACCACCACTTCCCCATGGGCAATCAAGGTGCCATTAACCATAACATCCAGAGGCTCACCTGCGACGCGGTCAAGCTCAACAACAGAGCCTTGGTTCAACTGGAGTAAATTTCGAATGCTAATAAAACTTCTTCCAACTTCCATAGAAATGGTCACAGGAATATCTAGGATACCATCCAATTTTGCCGCTTCTTCTTTAGAAATAGGCTTGGACTCGTCGACTAACTCATCTAATTCGACATGTTCCGCTTCTTCTAAAGCCTGTTCAGCCATTGCTGCAGCCCAGTCATCGCCAGTATCTTCTGTACTCATTTACTTCACCTTATAAGTCTGAAATATCACGCGACTTGCCTTTGCGAGTCACTAATTGCAGCTCTGTTTTAACCGTTTCTGGCCGCGGGATTTTCTCACTGATTTTTAATGCTAAGTTATCGCGTGATTTACCCATTTTACAGCGGTAAGTTGGTAAGCCCTCTATTCGCATCATAATATGTTCAGGCAAATCAATCGGAATAATATCACCCGCTTTAAATCCCATCACATCACGTAAAGTCACTTCATGCTCAACCACATTGACATCAAAACCAACTTGCACGTCCATGATCTCATCACGTAATGCTTGCGACCAGCGCATATCGGTATCTTGTTTATCACTTTGAACACCGGCATCGAGTAATTCACGTATTGGTTCAATCATCGAATACGGCATAGTGATGTGGAAGTCTCCCCCCCCACCATCGACTTCGATGTGGAATGAGTTAATCACCACCACTTCTGTTGGACTGACAATGTTGGCCATGGCAGGGTTCACTTCAGAATCGAGGTATTCAAACTCCACGTCCATTACCGGCGCCCATGCTTCTTTGTAATCTTCAAAAATAATTTTAAGCAGTAACTGGACTATTCGGCGTTCTGTTGGAGTAAATTCACGACCTTCAATTTTGGCATGAAAACGGCCATCACCACCAAAGAAGTTGTCGACGAGAATAAAGACTAGTCTTGCTTCCATGGTAATTAACGCTGTGCCTTTTAGTGGACTAAAACGCACCATATTTAAACTCGTTGGAACAAATAGCGTATGTACATACTCACCAAACTTAAGCATTTGTACGCCATTAATTGACACTTCTGCAGCGCGACGCATCATGTTAAACATACTGATGCGTAAATGCCGAGCAAATCGCTCATTGACGATTTCAAGCGTTGGCATACGACCGCGCACAATACGATCTTGAGATGAGAAATCATACGATCGTGCATCAGCACTATCTTCTACAATGTCATCATCATCATCGTCATCGACACCATGTAATAGCGCATCAATCTCATCTTGGCTTA
The DNA here is from genome assembly GCF_014163775.1 of Shewanella sp. SR43-8. Lineage (NCBI taxonomy): Bacteria > Pseudomonadati > Pseudomonadota > Gammaproteobacteria > Alteromonadales > Shewanellaceae > Shewanella > Shewanella sp. SR43-8. Next base: position 182,140 of record NZ_JACJDX010000001.1, read on the forward strand.
ATAAATCACTCACATTATCGCCTTAGCAGTTAACGCTTTTAGTTATTGCATGACAAAACCAGTAAACAGGACTTTCTCTACCACTTTAGTTCCTGTTATTGGTTGCAGCGTATTCTGAACATTGAGCAAGGCTAACTGGCGCAGCTCGTCTTTACCGGCTTGGGTACTAAGCTTTTGCACATCAGCAGCACTAAAGGTCGTTAATAACGCATCTTCAATTAAAGGAATATGTTTTTGGGTCAATACACTATTACTTTCACCACGCACCATTAATTGGACTTTTATTTCAACTAAACGAGCACGGTCAGCGCCTGGTAAATTAAATAAAAAAGGTCTTGGCATACCGACATACTCTGCTTCAGAACTGACTATCGGCGCAGCGGGATCGGCAGATGCATCACCACTGACGTCGGTAGCGGCAGGCTCGTCCGAGCCCATAAAAAACCACAATCCGCCGCCAATAAGCAAAACTAATACTAAACCAATGCCACCAAAGATGAATAGTTTCTTGTTTTTTTTACCGGCGTTAGGTGTGTCGTTTAACTCTAATTCTTGTTCAGGCATTATGGTTCCTAATCAACATTGTGATTAACATTATAACTTAACTGAATAACTCGTTATTCTTGAAAAGATATATTAGTGCTATAGGTTACCTGCTTAAGCATAATAATCTATAGCAGAATGTAAACTCCTTGATGGATTTGTCATCAAGCTAGGCTCTTGTGCTGAAATTTCATCCAGTTGCGTATCTCCAGCGGCATGATCACCAGATTGTCCTTGCTGATCACGTCCCCCGTCGCCTTGAGAAACCTGACTGTCTGTTAGTTGTAATCCTTCTTGGGCAAGCATATCGCGTAATCGAGGCATTGCTTGCTCAACAATATCACGGGTTTGCGACTGAGCAACATGAAACTGTACTTGGGTTTGATCACCATGAATTTGAATTTTAACGGTTAAATGCCCAAGTTCCGGCGGATCTAAACGAATTTCAGCTTGCTGAATACCATTACTGACCATAGTAATTAACTGCTGCTTCATGACCGGAGAAAAGCGCTGGATCATCTCTTGCATTTGCGCACCATGATCGCCTTGCGGTTTCAACGATAACTGAAATTGTGGTACATCACTTTTATGTATCGGAGTAAAACTACTCTGATTTTGTAAAGCCTTAGTGTCGGTATCACCGATATCATTCACTGCGTCTAAACCCAAGTTAGCCGAATTTATATTGGCTGACAGTTCTCCTGATGTACGCTTGGTCGCTAGGGAATCATCTAGGACCACAGAAAAATCAGCTTTTGCCAGTATTTTGGCATTATCAGTATCTGATTGAATATTGCCATCAATACCAGTGCTATCACCTAAAATCGTCTTAGGGTCGGCAGATATCGCTGAAGAAGATGCAAGAGTGGAGCTAGCCTCCAAAAAACCGGTGCGATCTAATTTAACAACCGCAGAATTAAGACCCGCAGAGCCAGTTTGGCCTGGAACGGTGACACTGGCGGCAATTGATTTATCAATTTGGTTTTGTTCTTCAGATCTAAGGATACTTTTTGGGGAATCGTCACTACTGTCTATATCTGCAGACACCATCGCTAGAATGGATTCATCAACAACAGGCGCTTGTAAATTAAAGTCATTAATTAACTCGCTTAAACCCTTAATGTCTAGTGCTTGTAAATCATTTTCAGATGAATTGGCAAATGCCATTAAGCTGGATATATCTTCAGGGCTAAGCTGAGAAAGAGCTTCTTTGGTAGAAAGAGAGTCAGCGGGTAAATCAATAGCATCAGTGAGTAACGCCTCCATCTCTGACTGACTATCGCTATTCAGCTCATCAATAATACTACTGTTAGGGTCGATCAAAGATATCGCGTCAAAACCAATATCTAATGTATCCACATGCGGCAATTCATTTCCGCCAGAGGAATGACGTTTATTTAATGCATCAGCCATATTAAGCTGAGCAAAAATCAATTCAACATCAGCATTTTCTTCAGTAGGTAAATCATGGTCATCAGCATTTTCTTCAGTAGATATATCAAGGTCATTGGCAGCATCGACTTGATCCATTTCAGCGTCTAACGATACAGGTGCACTATTGGGGGTAGGCCGCGAAGCAAGTTCGGATTCACTCGCTTGATTAAAAGCAGACAAGAATGATGTATTTTCAACACCTTGCATATTTCCTTTTGTACTAAGATCAGCAGATTTACTGCTATTTCCAAGTAAGATATTGCTCATCTGCTGCATAATCAGCTCCACTCAATCAAACAAAGTTAGGTCATTATCGTCTAACAAACAGCTATCAAATTACCTCGATGAATCATATGTCGATATTAGGTAATATCAATAGAGTCATTACAAACCTCATCATGAGGTTTCCACTGTCGCTTCGCTGACGATTTCTATTCCAATGTAAACTTAAATTTATATTAAGCAATTTAAGTGCCAATAAATATTAGTTGATAAAGTTTAGAGAATAAATAGAGTTTGAATGCGAACCAATCAAAAGGGACTGCGGTAAAACGAGTGATAGATTTGGAGGCTATGACTTAATTGATTTTTGACGGTAATATTGTTGCATAGCAAACTCATCTGACATTTTTTGTTCACGTTTTGTTTCTACGACCATAGCCTTTTTGGCTTTCTGAGCGAGTAACATTTCTACCGCTTTGCGTTTTTGTTGTTTTTCTTGCCAGTGAACTTGACGGTAACCCACTTGTTTTTCGGCATCTTTAACCGCTGCCACTTGTTGGGTAATAGCGCTATCAACTTGACGAATAAACTGATGAAACTGATGGTACTGATTAGCACGTAATGTCGTGCCCGTGTGCCCTTCCATCTGCTTCATGTAATCTAAACGGTAATTGTTTAGCGCATCGAGCTGCCCTTGACGTTTTTGTTTTTCAAATTGAGCCGACTTGAGCTGCAATGCCGCTTGTTCCTCGGCAGCAGTCGCTAGCTTCAATACCGTTAATAATGGGTCTGTGCGAGTCATCTAGGTTATCCCTGACATTGAGCGGCAATTTGAGTCAACATCACTCGGCTTTCTTCAAATGAGACAGGTTCTTTAAACCCTTGACGTAAAAAAGCATTCATTGCAGGTTGTAAACGTATCGCATTATCAATCCGAGGATCACTGCCTTGTGAGTACGCGCCAATTGAAATCAGGTCACGATTTTGCTGATACAAAGAATACATCTGTTTAACTTTACGCATCGCCTCTAAGTGTTCTCCACTTATCACCATTGGCGCAACACGGCTAATTGATGCTTCCACATCAATCGCGGGATAATGACCCGAATCGGCAAGTTGACGAGATAGCACGATATGGCCGTCTAAAATCGCTCGAGAAGCATCTGCAATCGGATCTTGTTGATCATCACCTTCGGTCAATACAGTATAAAAAGCCGTAATAGAACCTTGTCCAGCGCCGCCATTACCGGCGCGCTCAACTAAACGGGGTAACTTAGCAAACACAGAGGGTGGATAGCCTTTGGTTGCTGGCGGTTCTCCTACCGCAAGCGCCACTTCACGTTGCGCTTGGGCATAACGTGTCAAGCTGTCCATTAACAATAAAACATCGTAGCCTAAATCACGAAAATATTCGGCTATACGAGTCGATGTTTCACAGGCTCGTAAACGCATTAATGGCGAAGTATCTGCCGGGGCAGCCACTACAACCGAGCGGGCACGACCTTCTTTGCCTAAAATTTCTTCAATAAATTCTTTAACTTCGCGGCCACGCTCGCCGACTAATCCCACCACAATAATGTCGGCTTTAGAACCTCGGGTCATCATGCCTAGAAGCACACTTTTACCTACCCCAGAGCCAGCAAACAGCCCCATTCGCTGACCTTTACCTACGGTTAACATCGAATTAATGGCACGAACACCGACATCTAATGGTTCGGTAATGGCACGTCGAGACAATGGATTAATGTAAGGACCATGACGGGCTGCGTATTGATCCGTATTCAGTGGCCCCAAACCATCTAACGGCACGCCGCTACCGTCTAATACTCTACCTAACAATGCTAATCCGACATTTAATCCAGATTGCTCACCCAAGGGTTGAACCCGTGCGCCAGGCAAGACACCTCGCAGCTCTTCAATAGGCATTAAATACAACAGTTTGTCATCAAAGCCAACCACCTCAGCAACTAACTCACCAACCATAGTTTCAATGGAACATAAACTGCCCACAGGCGCACGACATCCTGTCGCTTCTAAGGTTAAACCAACAACCCTAACTAACTGGCCGCTAGCGACGGGTCTAAGCGGTAACACGTGTTTATGATGCACCGACAGTTTATTGAGGAGTTTATGTTGACGGGTGGTCATCGATATTTCCTTGAGATAGACCTTTGTTCTGTTGCTGATCGTCATCGCCTGCGCTACTACCCGCTGGTGCACTTGTATTGAGCGTTATATCGTTATCGACAGTGGCACTAGTATCATGCTCAACATTGAGTGATGCAGCTGAGCAATCTAGAACATTTTCAGCAAAAGATTCAGTCGCATTAGTCTTCTGAGCAACATCTGTTTGTCCAGTCTCGAGCTGATTATCTTGGTCGGGAGCAGTATCTGAAGCGGCTTGATCGTCGATTGCCTTAATGCCATCAGCAGACTCAGAGGCTTGTTGATACTCTGTCAAATTATCGACTGATGTTGTTTGATATTGTGGATGAGTAGACTTTTGTTGTTGTACATTTTTAGCTATCTGATTCGACTGAGCATCCAATTCACTAAATACTTGATTGATACGTTGCTCGACGCGTAAATCAACGGAGGAGCGGACACTTTCAATAATACAGTCGCCATTTGATAAAGTAGGATCGATATCAATTTGCCAGTTATTTTTCTGTAATTGTTCAGCACTATAGCATTGGCTGACGATTTCAGCATCGGCTTGATTTAAGCGTAATTTAACCAGTTGTTCTTTTAATGGTAGGGCGTCAACACCTTGGCGTAACGCTGATAATATATGCTCTGGATGCGTTTTTAGTTCGTGACCAATTACCGACTTTGCTAAGCTGATTGTCATGGCGAGCAACTCGGCTTCAATTTCGTTATCAACTATTGATAATGGCAACTCAAATTGAGTCATAATGTGATTAAGTTGTTCAACTAACTGATTAACTTTAGTTTGACCAGCCTCATAACCTTGTTGTTCGCCTTGAGCAAAACCTTGCTGATGACCTTGCTCTAACCCTTCTAAACGCCCTTGTTCCAGCCCTTGTTGATGACCTTCTTGTTGACCTTGCTCAAACCCCTCTTGCTCTGCCGCTGCGCGAATATCTTCGATTTGTGCCATCGTAGGCGGCGCCATAGACTTCTCAGGGCCAGAAACGGGGCTTGGCCGATGAGCTTCAGAAAATTGACCAAATAAATTTGAAGGATCGTGACTGCTGTCTTTGGTAATATCAGGTAATTGCCAATGGCTAAACTCATGCTCATTATCGGCATTGGTGACATCTTTAGGCACTTTTGATTCAGACATAATTGGTCACTTGTGTTATTGAAAACATTGGCTCAAAACAAAATAATAACAGGAGTACAATGTATTAGCTTTACTGACAACAAACGAATTAGGCAAGTAAATTAGGTATATCTTTCAGACATACCTAATCGTAAGATTACAAGAACTCGTCACCGCCCCCCCCGCCTAGCATAATTTCACCACTGTCACTGAGTCGACGTGCAATAGACAGAATTTCTTTTTGTGCTACTTCAACTTCACTGATACGAATAGGCCCCATGGCTTCTAAGTCATCACGCAGTAATTCTGCAGCACGCTTGGACATGTTCCCCAGAATTTTCTCTTTTAAAGCTTCATCTGCACCTTTAAGTGCCTTCATCAAGATATCTTGCTGTACTTCACGTAACAATGCCTGAATACCACGGTCATCTACGTCAATGAGGTTTTCAAATACAAACATCATGTCTTGTATTTGTTGCGCCATCTCTTCGTCAGACTCACGCATAGTTTCCATTATTTGGCTCTCAATACCAGTATCGAGGTAGTTCATAATATTGGCTGCAGCTTTCAAGCCGCCCATTTTGGCTGCTTGCGCACCACCTTGACCCGCAAATTGTTTTTCCATGATGTCGTTTAGCTCTTGCAATGCTGCTGGCTGAACTTCTTCAAGATTGGCAATACGCATCATTAAATCTAAACGGGTATTTTCAGGGAACTGACTAAAAATTTCAGCCGCTTGATCCGGTTCTAAGTAAGACAACACAATGGTTTGAATTTGAGGATGTTCATTTTGAATAATGGTCGCCACTTGGCGGGCATCCATCCACTTTAATGAATCAAGCCCCTTAGCCCCGCTGCCCATAATAATTTGTTCAATTAAGTTACCAGCTTTATCTGCACCCAATGCCGCGGTTAACGCTTTACGGACGAATTCTTCACTGTTAAAACCAATTGAAGAGAATTTTTGAATATCATCTAAAAATAGCTTGTGAACCCCAATGACTTTTTCTTGACCAAAGTCATCCATCGCCGCCATAGCCATACCCACTTTTTGTACCTGCTTAGGCTCTAAGTGTTTCAAAATTGACGCAGCATCCGCTTCACTCAAACTGAGCAACAAAATGGCTGTTTTCTCAACACCAGTAACTAAATCTGGGTCAAATGCCGTTGATTTCTCTGCTTTTTCTACTTTGTCTTTAGCCATTGTCTTGTAACCAGTTTTTAACTACTTGAGTGGAAAGTTCAGGCTCGTTAGCCACTAACGCTCTAATTGCTTTAATCATATCATCATCTTTATGCAAATTAGGTATATGAATTGAGCCATCATCAGCATAACTGTATTCCGCCTCTTTAGTATTGAGCATACCTAAGGTATCTGCTGCATACTGATCTTCAATTTCTGCTAACTCATGTCCAGGACGAACATCATCTGGCATGTTGATCCCATTAGGATTGGTTAGCTTCTTAAGCATAGGACGAACCACAGCCAAGATAAGCACTAAAATAACAATCGCACCTAATGCTAGCTTAATTGCACGCCAAAACCATGGTTGTTCCCACATATCAGGTTCAGGTAACTCTTCAATTAGCTGATCCATAAAGGGAACGGTTACCACTTCAAGAGCATCACCACGCTGGGTACTAAACCCAACAGCGCCCTCGAGTAAACGACGAATATTAGTTAACTCTTGCTCAGTTCTCGCTACACGAGTGACCTGGCCATTTTCATCTACTTGCCCAGGTTTAAAGTTAATCGCTACTGACACACTCACACGGCGTACCACACCAATTTGCTGACGAGTATGGCTGATAGTTGTATCTAATTCATAATTACGAGTCGCTTCTTTTGAAGAATCGCCAGATACGGTTGAAGCAGTCGCTTCACCTGCAACTTGCGGAATATCAGACTCCATCGGCGGTTGATTACTTAGCGCACCAGGAATACCACCAGAACTTCCACCCGTTGAGTTACGTTCAATGGTCATTTCACTTCTAATAGCCGGTAAATCTGGTGAAAAACGTTTTGCGGTTTGCTCTACTGCAGTAAAGTTCATATTAACATCAACCTGAGAAGTAAAGTTCTCTGGGCCTAAGATTGGCATTAGAATTGAGTCAATTTTTTTACGGTATTCAGCTTCTTGTTGCTGCACGAGCTCTTGCTCACGACGTGCTCTTGCTGAGGTACCATCTTGGCTACCTGAATTCAGCAAACGCCCATTGGAGTCAGTTACCGTTACACGAGAAGGCTCTAACCCTTGAACAGCCGAACCAACAATATCAACAATCGCATCAATCTCTTCTTGGCCTAAACCACCGCGGCGCACACTCACCACTACTGTAGCACTTGGCTTAGAAGCATTGCGGGCAAAAACATTTTCTTTTGGTAACGCTAAAATAACTTTAGCACGGCTAATACTTTTTAATTCTTCAATAGCTCTGGCTAGGTTTTGTTCTTGGCTTTGTTTTAAGCGCGCTTGTTCCATACGTTGGCTAACACCAAAACCACTGTCTTGGCTTAAATAATCGTTAGCTTGAGTGCTACTTTGAATCCCCGCACGGCTAAGCAGTAACTTTACTTCTTGATATTTATCTTCAGGTACTTTCACAACATCGACGTTGATTTGATACTCGATTTGGTTTTTATCAAGCACATCTAAGACTTGGATCATCTCAGCTGTTTCCATTTTACCCAGTGGTCGATAATCTGGCTCTTGTGCCCACATCATCACAAACACAGCGAGCGCTAGGCATATCGCTAGTGCCAAAATCATGATCACTTGGCGCATCATATCTGCACCACCGATGCCGCCAAGCAGCCCAGATTTATTCTCTTGCTGGACGCCGCCATCAACTGTTGAATCTGAACCTACCATCATGTCTGTGCTCACAATACGTACCTGCTATATCTAATGTAGTTATATTATTTAGTGCTTAACGCTATCTGCAGCTAAACAGGCATACTCATAATTTCTTTATATGCTTCAACGAGTTTATTACGTACCTGCACCGTTGCTTCAAAGGCAACACCGGCTTTCTCACGCGCAATAACCGTATCAGAAAGGGTAACCGTCGTATCGCCCATGTCTAAACGAGTGGCTAAATTGGACGAGTTTTGTTGTAACTCATTGACAGTGCCCACAGCCTGAGACAATAACTGACTGAAATCGACGCCTGTAGTGTTATTCACTTGCTGAGTAAGATTAGGTCGAATAGATGAGCCAATCGAAGGGGCTATTTCGCCACGAAGTGACTGCATTTCTTGCATTAATGGATTTGCGCTAATCTGCATGATGTAACTCCCTTTCGTCGACTTTTTGACGACAATAATAACTAATAAAGAGTTAAAGCAATTTAGATGCCAATATTAGAAGAAATATAATATGAGTAGATAAAATGGCGGGAAATAGAGAAAAAGTAACCGTTCCATTAGATAGGACAGGTTACTTTTTGCATCTTGACAGATGTTAGCAATAAATAAGCAAAGTTAATTAGACTATAAATCATAAGGTTAATTAACCAATTACAGATAACGCTAAGCAGGAAGTTGAATGCCCATATCACGCATTTTGGCCATCTTATAACGTAATGTTCGAGCACTTATACCGAGTTTTTCAGCGACCTTTTTTCTACTCCCCTGACATTGATTCAAGGTTTCTAAAATAATCACATGTTCCTGGGCCTTTAATTCGTCACCTAAGCCATCTACTTCAATAGACGGCTCTGTCTCTGCATATTCTGTGGCAACTAACTTCACATCAGCAGAGTCGATAATAATATCATTGACACCAATGTCATCATTTACTCGTAATATCAAGGCGCGTTGAATAACATTGTCTAACTCTCGCACATTACCCGGCCAGCGATGAGTCAGTAACCGTCGAGTTGCCGCATCATCAAGTTTAGGCACAGACGTCATATTCAATGCTTTAGCATGCTTCGCCAATAAATGACGTGCTAACGGAAGAATATCCGCAGGACGTTGGTTTAGTGCTGGCCACGTCAGTGGAAATACGTTAATGCGGTAATATAAATCTTCTCTGAATTCGCCAGACGTCGCCAACGATTTCAAATCGCGGTTTGAGGTTGCGAGAACTCTCACATCTAATTTTATGGTTTTACGGCCACCTAAACGCTCTACTTCGCGCTCTTGTAATACTCGCAATAACTTTGCTTGTAAGCCAAGTTCCATCTCAGAAATCTCGTCAAGCAATATGGTGCCACCCTGAGCTTGTTCGAACTTGCCTGGACAAGCTTGATAAGCACCAGTAAATGCACCTTTTTCATAACCAAATAAGGTGGCTTCTAACATGTTTTCTGGTATTGCCGCACAATTAATCGCAATAAATGGCTGCTCATTACGTTGGCTATGCTGATGAATATAACGTGCCAGTACTTCTTTACCTGAACCACTCGGGCCCATGATCATGACCGAAGCATCTGACACCGCAACGCGCTGAGCCAGCGCTAACAATGCTAAACTTTTCTCATCGGCAACCACGGGATTGTCGTGATTTTGTTTTAAAGGCAAATAGCGTGATACCTGATTTAATAACACTTCTGGTGCAAAAGGCTTAGCAAGATAATCTACTGCGCCTAATTTCATCGCACTAACAGCACTGTTAATCGTGGCATATGCGGTCATTAATAATACCGGCACTTTAGGTTGATGTTGTTGTAAATAACTCAGCAAGCCCATACCACCGATGCCATCCATCTGCACATCGCTAATCACCATATCAAAGTGGTTTACTTTTAAGGCCAATATAGCCTCTTCAGCACTGCCAACATCAACACAGTCGTAATGGGCAAGCATCAGTGTATCAAGCAATGCTTCACGTAAATCAGCATCATCTTCAACTAATAGAATATTTGCTTCAGCCACGCGCCACCTCCTGATCACTCATTTTGTTAATGTGCGGAAAGCTCAAACGAATATGGCAACCCATACCGGGTTTACACGACAACTGTATCTGTCCACCATGGTTTCGTACTACCGACTGCACAACCGCTAAGCCTAAACCTGTACCTTGACTCTTTGTTGTAAAAAACGGCTCAAGTATTTGTTGCTGCATTGACGGTTCAAGCCCTTTGCCATTGTCAATAACATCCAATAATAGACCATCAGGCGTTTCACTGGCGCTGACTTTTATTTTTGTGGCGCCAGCTTCAATACTGTTCATCACTAAATTATTTACCGCAGAACTGAGCGCATTCGCATTGGCAAGCATCAATGAATGTGAAGTATCTTCAACAACCAGCTGACAATGTTTTTTATCTGCAATCGGTTCACAACTGGCCATCACTTGGCTGATTATCTCATCCATTGAAACAGATTCAGCCATTCCATCTTGGCGTCCTCTAGCCATAAGTAACATGTCATTTACTTGACGCTCGAGTTCATTGAGTCGGTCAACCAGCTTAGATTGAAACTTCGACCGTGCAGAATTGGTTAATTTAGGACTAGCAAGATTAGAAGCGTACAGAAGCGCTGCAGATAATGGGGTGCGTACCTGATGTGCTAACGTGGCCACCATTTTCCCTAACGCCGATAATCGTTGTAAATGAGATAGGTTTTTCTGCAGTAAACGGGTTTCGGTAAGATCAGTTAACACAATTAACTGCCCAGGTTCTGGGGCTAACGGTGTAATAGCCAACTTTACCCGTCGACCATTTTTTAGCGACACTTCGTGTCCATCATCATCTTGAGGTGCAAAAGCACGATGAATAATATCAAACCAACGTAATCCTTGTAGAGGTCGGCCTAATAGCTCTGTTGCAACCGGATTAGCTAACGTCACAACACCATCACCATCAATGATCACCACGCCAGATGGCATAGCTTGAAGAATATGCGCCATTTGATTCGACATATTGGCGGCCTTACTGGAATATGAACTGACGAGAGACGTTGCTATGCCTGTGGCAATGAATGAGCTTGAGTGAACACGTCCCTGATTGGTATGACTTTGTACATTTGAATTCACGTCAATTGCAGACGTTTGTGTTTCCGCATCAGTGATAGCGAAAGACGAAGCTGACGCAGATAATTCAAAGTATGAATCGTCTGTCTGGGTTAACGCTCGTGCTGAATACATGGTCGCTCCGTCAAAAGAATAACATTTGACTAACCCAATGCATTTACCGTGCCAAGAAAACATTTTGTCGTAGCTGAAACATCGGTGCACGGTTCCTCAGCAAGCTACGCAAACGAGAAAACACACTCTTAGTGTGTTTTCATTACAATATCAATTAATTACAGTTTAATTATTCTTTACTTAAACCATATTTACGCATTTTTTCGACTAATGTGGTACGGCGAATACCCAGCATCTCAGCCGCTCTTGCGACAACATTATCTTGCTGTTCGAGTGCCTGACGGATCATGTCGATTTCTAATTCGGCCAGTAAGTCTTTTAAATTAACCCCTTCCGGCGGTAATTCACTTGGAAAGCGAGTTTCGGGTATTTCGACAGGCTCTTCATCACTGAATATCGACGCTAACGCATCACGTTCTAGCTGTTCTTCACTGACTTCAATACAATATTCTGGCACATCAATATAACGATACTTATGCGGTAAATCGTTGACATCAACCAGTCCGCCTGGGTACAAAATCGTTAAGCGCTCAATTAAGTTTGATAATTCACGCACATTACCGGACCAAGGATGCTCTTTTAATGATTCAATGGCTCGTTGAGTAAAGCGAACCTTACCGCGGCCTTCATTAAACACTCGGTTAACGAGTTCGTGCAGCAGTAACGGCACATCATCACGTCGCTCACTTAAAGCCGGCATTTCGATTGGGAACACATTTAATCGATAAAACAAATCTTCACGAAATTCATTATCTACAATCATGGTTTCAAGGTCGCGATGCGTAGCAGCCACAATACGTACATCTGTGGCAATCGTTTTACTGCCACCAACACGCTCAAAAACCTTTTCTTGCAATACACGCAACAACTTAACTTGCATCTGCAATGGCATGTCACCGATCTCATCGAGAAATAGCGTACCGCCTTCAGCCATTTCAAAACGACCTTTACGTGCAGATATTGCCCCGGTAAAAGAGCCCTTCTCATGGCCAAATAACTCACTTTCAAGTAACTCAGCAGGAATCGCACCACAGTTAACAGGAATAAATGGGCCATCACGTCGTTCAGACAAATAATGAATATTACGTGCAACCACTTCCTTACCTGTGCCAGATTGCCCCAACACTAATACAGTTGCATCAGAACTAGATACTTGACTAATCAAGTGTCTAACGTTAGCAATACCTTCACTGCGCCCCACTAGGCTTCTGAATAACTTAGTCTGATTACCGTTTGTTAAGGTATGCTCGCGTTTTGCTTGACCAAACACTTGGCAAAAATGCAATAACTCAGTAAGTTGCGGATAATTTATCGGTTCTTCGATCAGCCCAAGCACATTTGATAGATGAATATCAATATCACCCAGCAAGAGTATGGGTTGCCAAGGAGCTGCAGCGATAATATTTTTAATACTATCGACATCGATATTTTCATTCACAATGACAACTGCTCGGTACCGAGAAAGCTCGACTAAGGCTGCTAAAGATTCATTAGAAACAATGTCACATTGCTCGCCTAAGAATTCTAAAATACAGCACAAACGGGTCACGCGCTCTGATGGGGTACCGACAATTAAAATTCGTTGTTCTATTTGCATCATTCAGAAGGCCAAAAGCTCTTGTTATAGGTATTTATTCGGAATGGTTGCGTCGCACACAGCAACAAAAACCAAAGTACATTGCAGCCATAACAGCTGACAACACTGACAGTATTCTAGCATTATTCCTAAAACATGATCGTAAATCCGCAAAATTCTGGGTAGAAAAACGAACTTAGGGATAAATATTGTATTATCAGCTCACCATAAGCAAGCACCAGTTACATTTTATCTACATTGAGCCACATTTTAATAGCAATATGCTGTTTTTTTATTCGAAAAATCTAATGAACCAAGTTAGATCATCTTAATGCATCAATATACCGTAGTAAAAATTTCAGCTTAATTGAGTCGCAAACCTAAAAACACCTTAAGTAATAATACTAATCTAAATCAGTCTAAACTCACCACTCAACTCCAGGTGCATGTTAACTGACATTTTTTATAGATTTACACTTTGTATACCAATGAATTACTACCATAAAATTGTTCGAACTCTTAATGGTCTCCTTTTATAAATAAGTGGTCTACTGTAGACAGTATCATCGCCTTGAATGGCCTTAACATGACCGTTAATTGTCATTTACAAAAGGAGGTTTTATAGCAATCATCGTTGCAGTGATAATCCTCAAAGGTAAATTTAACAATCGCTCTCTGTCACTTAGCTATACGATGAAATGTCACTTCAACTTTAAAAGTCTCGCTATGAATATACCTTAATTATGCTGATTAAAATCATTCTTACTCATCAGTTTTACTACTATAATAATCGTCAGAAAAGCTACACACCTAGGCGTTAAAAGTAACCTCCAGAGCAATACAAAAACTTTCGATTTCAAACAACAATTTATGCTAACGAGAATAAATATTAACCTTAACGGTTCGCTTAATGCGATACCATTTCAATAGGTTTTGGTTTATACAGAGAATTAAATGAGGTGAAATTTAGCAGAAATATCTAATTAATCAAAATATTAAGACTAACAGGCTGATTGTAAGAGTTAATAGGAAATAGATTGTTTTTTTATAAACATACAACCTAGCTCATGGTTAAATGGTTTTAACATTAATTATAAAAAGGCTGTGTATCGTCCTCATAAGAAAAGCATTACTATGAGGCATAAGACCTGTGTCTCCGTTATAAAAAAGCCACTCACCCTAGGTGAATGGCCTTATACGCTAAGTCTCATTTTAGTTTTATACGAGATATAGTGTTGCGTTTAACTTGCTTCAGAAGTTATGTGATGCTTATCTTGAGGAATTGCATCCCAACCTTCTTTGAGAGTTCGTAACACACTTACTGCATCATCTATTGCTTGTGCGTCATTTCTCAAATTGGCTTCGGTTACTTTTAAAATGATAAAATCATATAACTTACTTAGGTTTCCAGCAATCTCTCCGCCTTCATCCATATTCAAACTATTGTTAAGTCCATTAATAATGCCTATTGCTTTGCCAATAAACAGACCTTTATTGATCATATCACCATTTTCAATAGCATAACGACTTTGAGCAAGTCTTTCTAAACCACCGGCAAACATCATCTGAATAATACGATGTGGCGAAGCAACTGATATCTCGCTGTCCAACGAAACCTTACGATATGACTGTAAAGAACTTCTCATAATAACCTACCTATTTGAATCAATATTTTGATAAACCTTAATTTGTCGTTCATGAGTTCGCTTTAAATTTAATAAGCTTTGTCGATGAGACATTACTTTTAAACATCTGCTAATAAAGGTGTCAGTCAATAATAATTGTTCAGACAAGGAACTCGCAAATGTATCATCAACCGCATCATGTATCATTGAATCAATGTATAATTGACGATCTCCTATAGAGTCAAGCAATAATGATACCAACTTATCAGATTGGTCATTTTCGGCAGGAATTTTCTCAATTTGATTTAACGTATCTTCAATAGTCTCGTTAATCAGTTCAAGTTCAGCGTTCAATCTATGTATTCCTATTATGCTCTCACTACACCAGGGAGCGAATTCAATCTATCAGCTAAACCAGAGCTTTGTTGATTTAGTTGGGCAACAATCAAATCCATAGCGTTGAATTGTTTAAGAAGACGAGACTGTAGTTGCTCCATTTTCAGACTAAAGACTTCACGCTGATCAGTTAGTCTTTTCGTTTCTTCGGTGTATGAGTTATTACGATTATCAATAACACCGCCAGATTTGGTGTAACTTTTTGCTAATTCATCAAATTTGTAAGCTAAACCCGTGTCACTTGTTGAAAATACCCCCTCAACAAGTGACATATTGTTATTAACCGCATTGGTTAAGCGAGTGTCATCAATCTTTAATTTACCTTTATTATCGGTAGAGATACCAAGCTCATACAATGCAGATTCGACTCCATCGACACTGACTCTTTCACTAACCGTTTTTCGTAATTGAGACTCTAATGACCTAATAATAGAATCGCCCTGGAGG
This sequence comes from Shewanella sp. SR43-8, assembly GCF_014163775.1. Taxonomy (NCBI): domain Bacteria; kingdom Pseudomonadati; phylum Pseudomonadota; class Gammaproteobacteria; order Alteromonadales; family Shewanellaceae; genus Shewanella; species Shewanella sp. SR43-8. Next base: position 197,764 of record NZ_JACJDX010000001.1, read on the forward strand.
GCTGAAGCTTTATCTTTATCAACATCATAAGAAGACAATTTATCGATAGATGAAATCAAGGTATTGTAAGCGTCAACAAAACCTTCAATATTCTTTTTAACTGAATCAGTATCTTGCTTAATCGATAGTGTTGAAGTAGCGCCGACATCTGCTTTAGTCAAAGATAGACTGACGCCTGTAATTGCACCATCTATAGCGTTGCTTTGTGAGGTTAATTTCTGTCCATCAACATAAATAATAGAGTTAGCGGCACTTTGCAGAGTTTCTAGATTAGCACCATTAAACATATCAGATAATCCAGTACCGCTAGAGTCTACGGCTGACACTGAAACTTGATTATCGGTTCCAGAATCATTGGCGGTAAAAACAAGTCGGCTTCCTGCATCACTTTTAATCAATGTGGCAGTAACACCTGAGTTATCTGAGGCATTATTAATTTTTGACGCAATAGCAGAAAGGTTATCAGCAGGATCAATTGCTACTGAAAAACTTGTACCATTCACAGATAAATCTATACTGCCTTGGCCCACAGCAAGAGACGGATCGGCGACATTTGCCCCCGCAACTTTGTGAGAAAGAGCAAGTTGTTCGACTTTAACGGAATAGTTACCTGGTTGAGCATATTGATCAGCTTTAGCTGTAAAAAATGCACTATCTCCCGTTGATACGATCCGAGAATTGAGTAACTCACCGCTTTGAAGTTTTTTAATCGCATCTTGAAAGTTTGATAAACCGCTTTTTAAAGTGCCCATAGCGGAGACTTTCGCATTTAGTTGAGTTTCTTTTTGGGTAAACAAGGCTTCTTTGGGTTGTTTCTCAGCGTTGACAAGTACACTGACGATATTTGAAATATCTAACCCAGAACCAATACCTGTCGCAGTTAAAGCCATTGAAGCCTCCGTTGAACCAGTTAATCATCTAAATAATAGCTGCATAAATCAAAGCTAAAACTAAAGTCAGTATTTATACAAAGAATTAAACTTCAATTCTCATCAAAACACCTGAAACCTCACTAATTTTTTGCGCCAGTTTTAAAGCTTCTTCGCTCGGAATCTGTCTAATAATATCACCAGACTCAATATCCTGAACTTTAATAACTTGTTTACCTGAATCATCATCAACCGAGAACTTTAACCCTTTTTGCATCATAGCAACCATATCGGTCAAATCTGCGGCGACTTGTTTCAACTGTTCGTTATTAGGCTCTTTTTGCATTAACTGAGTCGTGGACTCATTATTGTTAATCGTATTCACAGAAGACAAATCATTAGTTTTGCTTTGTGCAGAAGCTGGCTGGTTTGTAGCTGACTGAGTAGCTACATCAACCTTACTAAAATCAGTATTCATAGCAAAGTGAGCAGTATTATTGTTAATTTCCATGATACACCTCAATTTACCTTAGATAATAGAGTATAAATCTCTATTATGCTTAAACAACAAAGGGAGTTCCATAATGGACCTCCCTAAAGCATAGCTAATAATTAATTAACTAACTAAAGTAGCGATAGAGCGATCTGAGGCAACTGGTTAGCTTGGGCTAACATTGCTGAGCCAGTTTGCTGTAGTACTTGGTTTTTAGTCATTGTTGAAGTTTCTTTTGCAAAGTCAACATCCACAATACGACTTTTTGCATCAGCAACGTTAGCTTGAGTGTTAGCACTGTTACTGATGTTATATGCTAAACGATTCTGTATCGCACCTAACTTACCTCGGTTAGTATCGATCGTCTTTATTGCAGCATCAATTTTACCTAAAGCAGTCGAACGTGCCGTTGAGCCTGCCGCCGCGCCGGTTGCAAGTGTTTGACCAACTGACATACCTGTAATTAGTAAGGTTGCTGCTGTAGTATTCGCAACTGAAATAGCAATATTTTCACCCGCTTGAGCCCCTACTTGGAATGTCCTGCCCGCGGCAAAACCACCGCTTAATAGTTTGGTAGTACCAAATGCCGTTGTAGATGCGATTTTATCAATTTCCGTGACAAGTTGTCCAATTTCTGCGGCAATGGATGTCAAGTCAGCAGTACTATTTGTACCATTGCTACTCTGCACCGTTAAATCTCGCATACGTTGCAGCATATTGGTCTGCTCTTGCATCGCACCTTCAGCAATTTGTGCAATTGAAATCGCATCGTTGGCATTACGCATACCAACTGATAAACCGTTAATTTGAGAGTTTAAACGGTTAGAGATACCAAGACCTGCGGCATCATCTTTAGCGCTATTAATGCGCAAACCACTGGATAGACGCTCCATAGAAGTTGCAAGTGCACCACTAGATGAATTCAAGTTTTTCTGAGCTTTTAACGACGTTACGTTAGTGTTTACTGTGATAGCCATGATTGCTTCCTCATATTGTTTCTGACTTGAGAGATGCCTGCATGCTTTATCTCAAGTCAAACAGGTCTTGCTCGTTACAATATATTTAACGGCTACAATCTTTTTATCTTTAGTTTTTTTTAAATCTTTTTTTATAAATTTATAAAAATTTAAAAAAAACTTAAATTATTAGTTACTTATAATAATATAAAATAGGCTTCTATTAAGAAGCCTATTTTATAAGTGAGTTATTACTAACCCAATAATGACAATGCAACTTGAGGCAACTGGTTAGCTTGAGCTAACATCGCTGAACCTGTTTGTTGTAACACTTGGTTCTTGGTCATTGTTGATGTTTCTTTAGCAAAGTCGACGTCGACAATGCGACTTTTAGCGTCAGCAACGTTAGCTTGAGTGTTAGCACTGTTACTGATGTTATAGGCTAAACGATTCTGTATCGCACCTAACTTACCTCGATTAGTATCGATCGTCTTTATTGCAGCATCAATTTTACCTAAAGCAGTCGAACGTGCCGTTGAGCCTGCCGCTGCGCCGGTTGCAAGTGTTTCACCAACTGACATACCTGTAATTAGTAAGGTTGCTGCTGTAGTATTCGCAACTGAAACAGAAATATTCTCCCCCGCTTGAGCCCCTACTTGGAATGTCCTGCCCGCGGCAAAACCACCGCTTAATAGTTTCGTAGTACCAAAAGCCGTTGTAGTTGCAACTTTATCAATTTCCGTGACAAGTTGGTTTATTTCTGCGGCAATGGATTTCAAGTCAGCAGTACTATTTGCACCATTGGTACTCTGAATAGTTAAATCTCGCATACGTTGTAGCATATTAGTCTGCTCTTGCATTGCGCCTTCGGCAATCTGTGCAATTGAAATTGCATCGTTAGCATTACGCATACCTACTTCTAAACCACCAACCTGGGAGTTTAAACGATTAGAAATAGCTAAACCTGCAGCATCGTCTTTAGCGCTGTTAATGCGCAAACCACTCGATAAACGTTCCATCGAAGTAGACAGTGCTTGGCTTGATGTATTTAAATTCTTCTGTGCTTTCATAGAAGTAACGTTGGTATTAACTGTAATAGCCATAAATAATTCCTCATTCCTAGTTTTGTTGCCAAGACTGTGGAGCTTGGCTAAATTTTACAATTTAACGTGATTGCTTATTGTTAGATGTAATCAAACAATGAAAGCGAACCCACTTTACTAAACACACTCGATACCGCATTAAGTGCAAGCTGTTGTTTTTCAAACTCGGTCATAGCCTCGGCATAATCTAAATCTTCAAGAATAGACAACGTGCTGCTATTAATAATTTTCTCTTCTGAATGATTTGTAGAAATACTCTCTAAACCTTTCAAATTATTACCAGCGATCCCTCTTGCCGTACTGACTTGATTTTGACCACTATCAATATCATTCAATAGTTGTGCCAACTTCGACTTCCCTTGAGGACTATTTGTCGACTCAGGAGTTTCTAACAATGCTAATGCTTTGCTAAATGAATCAAAGATACTGACAGTTTCCATTGGTTCCATGGTAAAAGAGTCGCCCGCTGCTGGAGTTCCGTTTAATTTCACCTCTATATCATTGAAAGAAACAGGATTGGTAGCATCAAAATTAGTTACGGTAGTAACTGTACCGCCCCCTGAATTTAATACTTGGAGATCAACCCCAGTGCCATTGGGAGTGAAATTAAATGTATATGTATCAGAAACATGCGTTGCTTGATTCGTTATTTTGGCACTTGAAACAGCAGAGTCACCTTGCTGAGGAGACAAATAATTGACACCATAGTCCCCAATAGGGTTAACCGAATTCATAAAGGCTAAATCACCGGGAATATTTGTCGGTATCGCAACGCCAGATGCCACAACACTTTTTCTGACACCAGAATCACCGCTGTAAACAATTTCATTATTGATGTCAAAAGCAAAAGGTTGTGAATTGGTTTTGTTTCCTGCAAACATGTAGTTACCAGATTCATCCTGACTATTAGCGATTGAGACTAGCTCCTCGAGGCTCGCTCTCATTTCATCGGCAACCATTTGCCGCTCAACGGGACTAAGGCTGCCGTTTGCACCTCGTAATAATTGTTCACGCATAGATGAAATTAACGTCTCCGCACTACCAATTTTACTTTCACTGATAGACAGGTGATTAGTTGCATAATCAACATTCTTTGAATATTGATCCACCAAGGCATTTTTTTGCTTTAAGTTATCAATACCAATGGCTGCAACAGGATCGTCACCTGCTGTATTGACTTTTTTACCACTCGTAATCTGCGCTAAAATAGTATTTGTTGCTGATTGCTTATCTAAAATACTCTTAGTACTTTGCTGGAACATTTGTCCGGTAGAAATTCTCATAATGTATCTCCTAGCGAACCGAGCTTAATAGAGTGTCGAAAATGGTTTGTGCAGTTGTCATTATTCTGGCGGAGGCTTGGTAAGACTGTTGAAAACGCAATAAATTTGCTGCTTCTTCATCAAGGTTGACACCAGATTCACTTTGCACACGGTTACTGGCTTGTTGATATATTGCCGTTGCCGAGCCCACTCGCACTTCAGCAGACTTAGTTTGGCTACCAATATCCAATTTAGTATTTTCAAATACGCTGTTTAAGGTACCAGTGCCGTTATTCATCAATTTAGCATCAGACAATTTAGCCATTTCAACTGCATTACTGTTGTCGCCTTCTGCAAATGACAAATCAAACGTGAAACGTTCGCCAGTCGCAGTACCTGAAGTGGTAATATTAAAGTCCATGCCAAAAGCGTTAATGTTATTGCCAGTGTAAGCACCTACTCCTAACGACACACCAGCACTGTCAAATGCTTCGTAAGTATTGGCTGCTGTATTGAGTTGAAAAGTAATCGACGATCCAACACCCTGGAAACCCGCAGCGCTGGAGTTCATGTTATTTAAACTGATAGAAGTATTACCAGAATTGGCAACGTCGGCACTTAAACTAGGCCCAGCAGCAGCAATGCCTTCGGGATCGGTCATCACCACTTTTAAACCAGAGGCTGCGCCTGCTGTTGGACGGATTTCAAATTTATCACCATCCGCTACGGCACCACTGGCAATATTAATGCTAAAACCTGCACCACCGGTAAGTTGACTACCCGATACTGTTAATGTGGTTTGCTCTCCAGTTTTAGTATCTTTTAATTGGTAACCATCTGCGATGGTATAGCTCAACTCGTAGCTGCCACCTGATAATGCCCCCACATCATCAATATTGACCGACATTGCTGCTGTACCAGTATTGGTAGAATTACTTGCTGCACGGCCTGAAGCCATTAATGGATCGTTAATATCACGAAAGATATCGCTACCGACGTTACCGTTTAAGTCAAAACCTTTGGATTGCATTTCGTTAAAGGTGTCTGCAATACCTAAGGCTAATTGGCCAAGCTCAGTGCTAGCCGGTAATAAAGTGTCATCTCTAAATGAAAATAATGCGCCAAGTTGACCGCCCAATTTAGACGGATCAATGTTAAGGGTTTTATCGCCAATAGAAGCATTAATGCGCGGTTCATTTGGATATGGATCGCCTGGGCTCATGCCAATTGACATCGACACTTCACCTGACACCAACATCACTGAACCGCCCAGCATAATTGATTTGGCACCAGTATCTAATGGAATAACATTCACCTGAGCATACTGGCTGAGCTCTAAAATGAGTGCGTCTTGCTTGTCTAGCACTTGGCTGTCATCGCCTTGAGATTTCATCAATTCTAAATTGATGCTGCCTAATTCTTTGCTTATCTCATTTATACGAGTGGTAACGGATTCAATTTGGCTATTGGTTTGCTTTACCTGACCATCGAGTTGCGACTGCATTTGATTTAGACCAGCGGCTAACTGCTCTGCAGAGCTGAGACTACTGCCACGAATACCTAAATCGGTCGGTAAATCGGCTACATTATTGATGCTAGCAAAAAAATTGTTCAAATTTGCTGGTACCATTTTACCAATTTGAGAATAAATCTGGTCTAACTCACTCAACTTACTATAAGAGGTTTCAGCCGCACTCATGCTGGTTTGACCTATGCGTAACTCACGCGCGGCAAATTCGTTATAAACACGCTTAACATCGGACACATAAGTGCCGGTGCCATAAAAATTATTGCCTAAGCGTTGTGATTCTAATGATGACTGGGTAGCAACTTGCCTGTTGTAACCAGCAGTATTTGCATTGGCGATGTTATTACTGGTGACACCTAATTGCGCTTGAGATGCTTGAACGCCTGTGCGAGCGATATTGAGTAAGTCAATCGACATTATTTAGTCTCCACAGGTAATACAGATTTAAGGCCTTCTTTTACCGACTTCATCACATTGATAACTTTATTGGCATATTGAGGGTCGGTGGCATAGCCTGCTTTTTGCAGTGCTTTAATAAACTGAGTCGGCTCTGCGGCAACTTTACGCGCATCTTGATAACGATCACCTTGGCTAATAAACGACACAAAATCGTTAAAGCTCTGTTCAAGGTTGTCATACATTCTGAAATCCGCTTTTTGTTGCACCGCTATGCCCTTTTCAAATTCCAATGTATTGACAGAGGTTTTGTCACCCTGCCAACGTTTATCAGCTTTGATATTAAATAAGTTATTACTCATAGTGCCGTCATTACGACGTACCACTTTTTGGCCCCAGCCGGTTTCGAGTGCTGATTGAGCGATTAACACTTCAGCTGAGGTACCCAGGGATTTAGCCGCTTTTTCAGCGTGGGGATACAACACCGAAATAAAATGTTCTGGACTGGTAAATTGACTTACCGCAATACCTTTGCTTTTTGCCATAGGGGTATCAACCGGCGGCAAACTTTTGCCCGTTTGTAACGCTTGGCTGGTTAATTGCTCGCCGCGTAACACACTGTCTAATTGATCACCAGATAACACCCGAGAAAGCTTGGCCGTCATAGGTTGCATAGACTGCGCATGATCAATAACTGAATGCGATGCCGCTATTTGATCTTTTGGTGCTATAGCATCTAAAGTGTCTTTATCTAACTCTGTTGCTGGCGCAACAAACATGCTCGGGTTTACTTTGTAGTCGCTATTACCGCGTAATACTGATGCCGGAGTAATAGGGCTATTTTCTGGGTCTAATTGCTGCACCATCATTTCAGCCAGCCCTAGCATGCCTTTATTGGATAAATCGACAGACATTTGTTGATCACGCATTTGTTCAAAAAATGCTGTTGTTTCACTGTTCATTGGATTGTCTGACTTAAACGCGGCATTGGCATCTCGCATGCTTTTCATGAGCATTTGAATAAAGATCCCTTCAAATTGCTTAGCCGCTTCTTTAAGTGCCCCCTTCTCGTCTTTCTGGGCTTGGACACGAAGTGAATCTAGTCCTCCTAGATCCAGAAAGTTCGATGAAGCTGACAACTTTTCCATAGTCATTCCGACAATATTTAGATGATGATAAGTTCACCATGCAAAGCGCCTGCCATTTTTAACGCTTCAAGTATGGCAAGAACATCTGATGGTGCTGCGCCCACTAGATTCACGGCTCTGACAAGCTCATCAAGAGTGGTGCCTGGATTAAACATGAACATACGACGATCTTTTTCTGACACATCAATCGTACTGTTGGTGGTAACAACCGTATTACCACCCGCTAAGGGGTTGGGTTGTGATACTTGCGTAGCTTCGGCAATAGTCACGGTTAATCCACCGTGGGTCACAGCCGCAGGCAGTAACTTGACATTTTGACCAACCACAATGGTGCCAGTACGTGAGTTAACAATGACTTTGGCTGACTCTTCAGCCGGAATAACCTCAATGTTTTCTAATGTCGATAAAAACGATACCCGCTGTGATGCGTCGCGCGGTGCACTGACTTGAATAGAAGTAGCATCAATAGCTTTTGCCATGTCTGGGCCAAGTAAATCGTTAATCGCATCGGCAGTACGTTTGGCGGTAGAAAAATCTGAGCGACGTAAATTAAATGTCAGGTAATCACCACTAGCAAACGGACTGATCACACTGCGTTCAACAATGGCGCCACTTGGAATACGACCAACCGTTGGCGTATTTTGAATCACCATAGAGCCATCAAGCCCTTCGGCACTAAAGCCACTCACAATTAAGCTGCCCTGAGCAATGGCATACACATTGCCGTCAACCCCTTTTAAGAAGGTTTGCAATAAGGTGCCACCACGTAAACTTTTTGCCTCGCCTAAACTAGACACGGTAATGTCAAGATTTTGACCCGGCTTGATAAAGGCTGGCATTTCAGCGTGTACAGCAACAACGGCTACGTTCTTTGAATTTGGACGAACTGATTCAGGTAAATTAATGCCAAAGTTTTTTAGCATGGTTCTAAATGTTTGTTCGGTATATCGGGTTTTCTCCCCGGTACCAGGCAAACCAACAACTAAGCCATAACCCACTAGTTGGTTACTTCGTACTCCCTGAATACTGGCGATATCTTTAATCCGCTCTGCATTTGCAGAAGCGCTGAGCATTAATATCGACGCAACAAGCGACACGATCAATTTAGTTTTCATGCATTACTCCTTAGAAAGGCCACCAGTCACTCATAAAGAATGAACTCAGCCAACCGACTTTTTGGGAGTCAGCAAACGTACCGGTACCGCTATACTGAAAACGAGCGTTAGCCACTCGTGTAGAATCAATTGTATTATCTGGGTTAATGTCTTCACTGCGGATCATGCCAGTGACGCGAATAAACTCATCACCGTTATTGATCGAAATCCATTTTTCACCACGGATAACTAAATTGCCGTTGCTAAGTACTTGAATGATGTTGGCTGAAATACTGCCATCTAAACTGTTTGATTGATCGGCATCTGATTCTCGCTTGGTATTCATGCTGTCGTTATAACCAAGATCGAGCGGGATACCACTTATAGACACATTTTTGCCACCAGCATAAATAGGCTCGACGGTTAAGTCGGTGCCTTTTTTGATTTGGTTATAGGCACTTTTTTTCGCTTGGGTTGATTCTTTTAAGGTCACAGTGATGATGTCACCGACCCGATGCGCACGAATATCGGAATACAAGCTTGATGCCTGGCTATCAAGATAAATAGATCCCGTTGGCACCACTTGCGTTGGTACAGTATCTGGGTATACCGGCGCATAAAATGGATCATCAGCAATCGGTTTCTTGGGCGTAGAACTGCACCCAGCCAATAACAATACTGACGCTAACGCAATGTATTTAATCATGTTAGCTCCTTAGAGATTCTGATTAATATAAGACAGCATCTGATCAACCGCCGAGATAACTTTGGAGTTCATCTCGTAAATACGTTGACCTTGAATAAGGTTAACCAATTCTTCTGTCACATTAACGTTAGAGGTTTCCAATGCGCCTTGGCGGATAGAACCTAAACCGTCTTGTGATGCAGTACCTTGAATAGGCGTGCCACTCGCACCTGTTTCGGTGTATAAGTTTTGCCCTAATGGATCTAAACCAGCAGGGTTAATAAAATCGGTCATGGTTAACTGGCCAATAATCTGACTGGCAGCTGTACCTGGGGTTTGCACTGACACTTCACCCGAGGCCGACACCGTAATACTGGTGGAGTTTTCTGGAATAGTGATAGGCGGTTGAACCACATAACCAGAACCTGGTGTGACGATTTGGCCGGTATCATCTAAGCTGAACTGGCCGTTACGGGTGTAGGCTGCTGTACCATCTGGCATTTGCACCTCAAAAAAGCCCGAACCTTCAATCATTAAATCTAATGAGTTATCTGTGGTCAGCATGTTGCCTTGGGTAAACATTTTTTGCGTGGCAACCACTTTAGTACCCGCACCAATGTTTAAACCATTAGGTAACTTGCTATTGTCTGAGCTAATGCCACCAGCTTGGTTAACCGTTTGATAAAGAAGGTCTTCAAATACTGCACGACTTTTCTTAAATCCAACGGTACTGGCGTTAGCCACGTTATTTGAAATAACCGCAATATTGGTTTGTTGGGCGTCGACACCGGTTTTACTTATCCATAACGCTGGATGCATAATAATTACTCCTAACTAATTCTCATCAAAGAAGTGGACGCTCGATCAATCTCTTCAGCGTTCTTCATCATTTTGACTTGCATTTCGTATTGACGTTGAATATCAATCATGGCGACCATTTCATGCACAGAATTAACATTACTGCCTTCGACCGCACCACTTTCAACTTGAACGCCTGGGTCGTTTGGCGCATTGCCACCGGCAATAAGACGAAATAAACCATCTTCACCGCGCATAAGGTTTTCGTTACCAGGATTAACTAACTTAATCCTTCCGACCTCTTCTATTACCTCTGCGGTTGCCCCTTGAGGGCGTACAGAAATAATACCGTTGGCCGAAATCTCTATTTTTTCAACTGGAATGGGTAACACAATGGGACCTGAAGCGCCCATAACGGGACGATCACGGCTATTTAATAACAAGCCGGTACTGTCAATTTTTAGACTACCAGCGCGGGTATATGCCTCGGAACCATCAGCTGCCTGCACAGCAAGCCAGCCATCTCCTTTAACCGCAATATCAAGATCGCGACCAGTAGTTTTAATGGGGCCGCCATTAAAGTTACTGCCTGGGCTTTCCATCATCGAAAATACCCGTGTAGGCAAACCTTCACCAAATGCCTGCATTGAACGGGCTTGGACCATGTCAGCTTTAAATCCATCAGTATTCGCGTTAGCAAGATTGTTCGCACTCACTGCTAGGGCATTCATCCCTTGCTTTGCGCCGCTCATGGCAATATAAAGAAATTTGTCCATTTTTTGCTCCGTCAAACTTTCTGCAAAAACACTATATACACAGAACAAGCAAGCATCATGCCAACGATTTTTAAGTGAGAGGATTGAGATGTAACTGTATGAATCAGTTAATCAATAAAATTAATGGGTAGCGCATGAGTGTCAAAAAAGCTTCTATCGACGCGAGGTGTGTAATAACGGGGACAAGTAACGAGGTGGAGAAGGCAAGGTGTTGCCGTAAACGGCAACACCTATATAGCCTAAGGATCATTTAGCGGATCTGTAATATCGTTTGGTTCAAGGTATTGTTAACTTCAAGCGTACGTGAGTTAGCTTGGAAGTTACGCTGAGCTGAGATTAAATCGACCAGCTCAGTGGTTAAATCAACGTTTGACTGTTCAAGTGCAGAAGAGCGAATACTACCAAATGTACCACTATTTGCCTCACCAGCTAATGCTGCACCTGAATCTAAACTGGCTTTCCAAGACGTATTACCCACCTGAGTAAGACCTTGCTCATTAGCAAAACGTACTAATGCCACCCGCGCTAACGGCACAGTTGAACCATTACTGTAACTGGCGGTAATCAGACCGTCAGACCCAATACCAACATTGGTTAATCGCCCTACGGTAATACCATCTTGAGTCAATTCAGTGACTTCAAATGGAGAAGCATACTGAGTTGGATTATTAAATTTTATTGTAAGTGTTTGCGTGCCATCGGCTCCAGGGCCCAAAGCACCTGCACCGCCAGAACCTAATGCTTCAGTGGTAATGTTAGCCGGATCACTGCCCGTATAAGCACCAACAGAATTAAATTTAAGCACAGCTCCTGACCAGACTCCACCTAATCCATCGGGATTAGCAGCAGATGCTGTACCCGTCGCATCAGCAGTGCCATCACCATTGGTATCTGTTGAATAAGTACCAGCGCCAGCCGCAACATCAACGGGATCGCCATCAACTGCATAAAAGGCAACCCAATTACTTTCACCTGTAAATGAACCATTGGTCGGTTTAATAAAATAAGTGGTCATAATGTGCGATTCACCTAATGAATCGTAAATCGTCACCGAGGTAGAATTATTAAACGTATCAGAATCGTTTGGATTAAAATTAGCTGGGTCTAATGCGGTTTCCCCCACATTAAGGTTCATTTGCAAACCAACATTTCCGGTTTGCACAGGGCTACCAGCAGTGTCTGGGATCTTAATCGGTTGGGTTGTGGTTAAACTCACAGAAGTCGAGTTACCATCTTCATCAACAGGGAAACCTTGTAAAAAGTTACCCGCTGAATCGACCATATAGTTGGCCGAGTCAACTTTAAATGCCCCTGCACGTGTATATGACTGATCTTGCGACCCTAACTCAGACGACGTAACAAAGAAACCACCGCCACTGATCGCCATATCCAGTGAATTACTGGTAAATTGCAAACTACCTTGATGAAATTGCTGTGCCACTTGAGTGGTGGTTGCTCCACCACCGACAGCAGTTTTACTGTTCGAAAAAATAGAATTTGCGTACACATCAGCAAACTCGGCTCGTGATTCTTTGAAACCAATAGTATTCACGTTTGCGATATTATTCGCGGTTGTATTTAAGTCTTTTTGCGCGGCAGCAATACCACTCAGTGCAATGTTAAATGACATAGTTCACCTCTCACAATTAATTCATTTATCAATAAAGCCAATAATTCAATACAGGCCTTACTATGTTTCAGATACTGCGAGTACGTCAGATAACTTAATTCCGCCTACTCCACGCAAATTCAAAATGGCCCCAGTCGCTGCAGTGCCCAGTGACACACTTGTCACATGTGCATAAGTTGATACCGCTAAATCTTCCGACGTTCCATCAACTTTACCACTGGCTTTTATCGAGTAATTACCCGCTTTAACGGGTTGGCCATCCTTACCTAAGCCATCCCATGTCACATCAACATTGCCGCCTTCACTGCCATCAACATTAAAGCTCTTGATCAGCTGACCCGACTCATCTTCAATTTTCACCGTAATCGTTTCAATTGCAGATGGCGTACTGATCACACCTTTAATCTCAGGGCTTTCAGTAGAAATCGCCCCGGTATCAGAAGGGATAAGTACTTTTCGACCTACTAAGCCTGATGCTTGTAACGCTTGGCTAGAACTCATTACCGTATTGAGGTTAAGGATCTCATCATTCAGATTTGAAATACCATCAACCGTCGAAAACGATGCCATTTGGGCAATCATTTGATCATTATCAACCGGTTTAAAAGGATCTTGCATAGACAACTGTTGACTGAGTAAAGCAAAAAAATCTTCTTGCTTTAACATCTGATCTTTTGATTCAGGGATCGCACTTTCTTCGGGTAAACGAATTCCGTCAAGGAAAGGGTTCCCCGTAGTAGTGCTGGTTGTATTTGTCTGTACAGAACTTTTCGTGGTAGCACTTGTATTTGATGTGCTACTGGATTGTTGCGGTAAAGACTGACTGTAAGAATTAACGAGGCTCATTGTTACCTCCTTGAATAATCATACTATTTACCCATCCTTAACGTCTGTTGCAACATAGACTTAGTTGCATCAGCCACCTGAACGTTCATTTGATAAGAGCGTGATGCAGAAATCATATCGGCCATTTCTTCCATCACATTGACATTCGGTTTATAAATAAAACCATCACCATCAGCCATCGGATGATCTGGCGAGTATTCTTTTATTAATGGTTTATCACTTTCAACAATGCCTTTGACGTTAACACCCGGCGAACTATTTTGCTGGCTATTAGCTTTAAGCATTTCAGCCTCAAAAATGGGATGACGTGCTCGATAAGTTTTATCAACACTGCTTGATACAGAATCCGCATTGGCAATATTACTGGCAGTGGTATTCAAACGCACTGACTGCGCAGACATACCTGATCCAGACACATTGAAAATATTAAATAAACTCATGATTAATCACCTCGCAAAGCTTTACGCATGCCATTAAACTTACCTTCAAGGAAGCCTAATGACATTTGATATTCGAGCGCATTTTGCATAAATGCTGATTGTTCTTTCTGCGTATCAACAGTATTACCGTCACCTGTATCGGCTTGATTTGGAACACGATATTGGACATGTTGTTGACTTAACGCTGTTAAATCGAAATGTTTTTCTGTGGTTTGACTCATGCTCAAACCCTTCTGATGTGAGCTTGCTGCTTGCATAGCAGAAGCAAAATTAACATCTCGAGCTTTATAATGAGGAGTATTGGCATTGGCGATGTTACTTGAAATCACTTCAGCTCTTTGAGCTCGTACGCCCAAAGAATATTGGTGAACACCTAATGCATTATCGAAATTAATCGCCATAAAATTGCCTCCATCAGCTAACTGATAGATATAAAGCAAAGGTTATGCCAACAATTTTTATAATGGGAGAATAAAATAAAAAAACTAACATGCCGACGATCGTCGGCATGGGGTGAACCTAATCAACTGTTTTAGCTAGGTTTTTTTCTGGTAATAGATACCGGGATTACAGCGAACCATATTAAACTCTTCGGTTAACCCCGCAAGAGATTCTGACGCACCTAAGAATAAGATACCTTTAGGATTAAGTGCGGCAGCAAATTGCCGCAAAATGGTAGCCTTTGCCTCTGGCGCAAAATAAATCAATACATTACGGCAAAAAATGATATCGAACTTGCCTAATAAGCTATAACTTTCAAGTAGATTGTGTGCTCTGAAGTTCACTAAACGTTTTACGTTATCTTTCACTTTCATATTGCCAGACGGTAAAGCATCAAAAAACTGACGTTTACGCTCTTCAGACAAACCACGAGCCAGAGCTAAACCATCATATTCAGCATTCTTACAACGCTCTAACATAGAAGGTGATAAATCTGTTGCCTGAATTGTCACGCCCCCAGGCAAAGCACCGGGTTTACGCTGTTGATATTCCAACACTGTCATAGCTAAAGAGTAAGGTTCTTGCCCAGATGAGCAAGCAGCAGACCATATTTTTAATGGTCGGCCCAACTTGCTGTATTCAGGCAACAAAGAATTACTCAGCAACTCAAATGGATAACGGTCTCGAAACCATAAGGTTTCGTTAGTAGTCATCGCATCTATCACTTCGGCGCGTAATTGACGCTCTATCGGTTTCATCGACTTTTTAACCACCTCAGATAGAGAAGGCAAATTATGCTTTCCCATCAGTGGCGCTAAACGGCTACGAACTAAATACTGTTTGTTCTCACCTAACACAATACCGCTATGCTGCTCTAAAAACAGCCTAAATTGATTGTACTCTGCTTCAGCAAGTGATTTATCTGTCACATTATCTTCCTAATATGTTTGCCGATGAGCCGACCGAACGTTCAATATTATTCAATTCTAAACAATTATAAACTCAAATGTTTGTTAACCGCTGCGGCTAATTCATCGGGGTTAAACTTAGCAATAAAATCGTTAGCCCCAACTTTTTGTACCATCGCTTGGTTAAACACACCACTTAACGATGTGTGCAGTACGACTTTTATATTCTTTAACTTTGGATTATCACGAATTTCTGCTGTTAGAGTGTAGCCATCCATTTCAGGCATTTCAATATCAGAAATAATCAACGGAATTTCCACTGATACATCATCCATTTCTTTGGCAATATTTTTCAACATCTCTAACGCTTCTCTACCATCTTTGGCAGTATCGATTTGCAGATTTAAAGACTCTAACGAACGAATAATCTGTTTACGTGCAACTGCAGAATCATCAATAACCATAATATGATAATGCTGTTCTCTATCAATCGTTAAAGTTTCGTTGAGTTCTTGACTGATCGAAGTCTTAACCGGTGAAATTTCATCAAGAATTTTTTCAACATCCAAAATCTCAACCAACTCGCCTTCTATCTCTGTCACTGCGGTTAAATATGAAGAACGACCAGAACCTTGTGGAGGCGGCATAATTGCCTCCCAATTCATGTTGATAATACGTTCAACAGAACTCACTAAAAAGCCTTGAATGCTTCGGTTGTATTCGGAAATGATAATAAAGCAATTTTCAGTTGATGTCAGTGGACGACCACCCGTTGCAGCACTTAAATCGATAACAGAAATCGTTGCGCCACGAATATGAGCAACACCTTTAACATAACGATTTAATTTCGGTAAGGTTGTCAGTGGTGGGCATTGTAAAACCTCTTTCACTTTGAACACGTTAATCCCAAACCGTTGGCGGCCGTTAAGCCTAAATAATAGTAACTCGAGTCTGTTTTGCCCGACAAGCTGAGTACGTTTATTGACTGAATCTAAAATGCTCGACATAACACGACCTTGTAGTTAACTGTCACCCAAAAGGATAAAAATTGTTCATTGAAATTATAGTAAACCTAGGTTCAACACAATACGTTAGCTCATTACATCTAGCTCATTTATCGCTAAAGACATATCAACCTTGAGTGTAAACCATCAACAACCCAGCGAATACTTATCTATTCATTAAATTAAAAAAGTGGGCATACAACTTGCTTTAATTTGTATTAATTAACTCACACACGGTGAGCTGACACTTTTTTGACGGGGACATAATGAAATTATTATGTCATCGGTACATATTTTTTAGCTTATTGTGTATGCAGAGATAGCCCGCATATTTTCCGTTTTTAAAAGTATAGGTGTATTCTGGCAAAACAAGCTAGTATCTTCATTATGAAAGTATTTTTTTTATGTTTATTATGTTCAATAACATTTTTTTTGCCAGCATTTGCTAGCGAAGAGATAATAACACCCTCATTATCGACCATTTATGACTTAGCTAAAGAGACGATAGAAAAAAAAATCGAAGCAGACTCAAAAGCTAAGGTCGAAATCACCCCACAAAACCTTGAAGGTCGTGTCAATCCTCCGCGGTGCTATCCACCAATAACGGCTGAGCTTGCCAGTGAACGAGCGATTAGTCGCAATAATATGGTAAAACTGAGCTGTGATAGTCCAGACTATGACTACCCATGGCAAATGTATCTCTCAGTTCGAGTTGAAATTCAATACCCCGTTGTCGCGGCAAACCAGATACTGTCACCAGACCAAATTATTGACCAACAACATTTACACATTATGTATATTGATCAATATAGTCTAAAAGGCCAATTTTTTTCAGATATCAACTCATTAATTGGTTCAAGAGTAAAACGTCGGGTTGCGAAAGACTCTCCAGTCTTAAGTAATAACTTGTGTTTTGTTTGCAAAGGAGACACGATTTCTATTTATGCTAAAACCGCTAATATTGAAATTAAAACCCTTGGTGAAGCTTTACGGGACGGTAATCTCAATGACGTTATCAGAGTAAAAAATAGTAATACGAGCAAACAATTTGATGCTGTTGTAATTGGCATTGGCGAAGTTGAAGTAAGAATGTAAAATAGAGTTAAAGTTTTTTCCTGCACTGCCGATAGCCTGTTTGGAAAACCTGATAATTACGCTGGAGCCTCCCATGGCAATTGACATTAAGCATAACACTGCTACTAATACACAACTGCGCACTGCACGTGAAACGCAGTCTAATACCAAATCTGATACTGCAGCTGTGGCGCAAAAAACAGCGACTCCAGTTAAAACTGATTCGGTTAGCATTACCTCTCAAGCTCAACAGCTTCAGGGCGCGCAAACTAAAATGGCATCATTGCCTGAAGTAGACCAAAAAAAGGTCGCTGAAATTAAACTCGCTATCTCTGAAGGACGATATAAAGTCGACCCAGAAAAACTTGCGGCTAATATTGCTAGTTTTGAAGCAGAGCTAGGCAGTCTATCATTTGACAAAGAGTAACCGTTAAACGTTACTCTTTAATTTGCTTTAACAACACTAGAATAATAGGTGCGCATTTGCATCACAGAGAAGTGTTAGTTAAAAAAACAAGAGTAACTTATGACACAAGTAAACGTACAATCCTCAGGACAATCCAACGATCCGCAAAACAAGCAATTACTCACAGAACTGCATACTTTGCTTGATACGCAAAATCAGACGTTAGTTCAACTAAAACAGCTGATTTCAGCAGAGAAAGCTGCGTTAGAAAAGCAAGACGCCGATCAATTATTGGCACTTTCCAAAGATAAAACCCAGTGTTTATTCAATATGAAAACCACTGACGAAAAACTGGCTAATCATCCACACCACACGCTGATCACCACAGATGTTGAACTGGCACAAAAAGTTGCTCAAGCAAAATCGATACTCGCTGAGTGCAAAGACATCAATAGCCAAAATGCCAGTTTAATTGAGCTCAATATCGCCAGCCTCAATAGATTCGCACAAGCATTACAAGCTAGCCGCAACGCTTCAAGCTTGACCTACAATGACAAAGGCAAAACGTCGACCATTTCAACACTAGGGAATGACTTTTCAGCCTAGCGTTAAAATCTTGGTGGCAAGCGATACGAGCGATGACATGCGATAACGAGCCAAGTGCCAACTGTTAGACTCTTCTTTCCGTGAGCGCAGCGTTCGCTTGTTATCACTTGTTATCGTTTCTTAGCAGGAGATTTACTGAGCGAGCATGGCCTCAAGTAAACTTTGTTGCGCAGGATGTTCACCTAACCAAATCTTAAGTAATGCCTGACGAAATGCTTCACCGGCAATATCACCCTGAGCCATACCATTTTTAATGCTGCTCACGCCCTTGCCTTTTTGAGTCACAAAAGTGAATCGATCACCTTCAACAATCTCGTCAGCAAACAACTGGGTAAAATGCTCAATATCTTTGGCGATAGAATGAGTGTCACCGTCGGTAGCAGCATCAAAACCGTCAGTAATTGCATCACGCATTTTATCTGAGGTAATCATTCCAGAGGTAATGGTTAACTGTATAACCGCAATCGGCTGCGCCAATACATCATCTAAGGTTTGCACTTTTGTCGGTAAATACAAACTGCCCACATATAAGTCAATAAAAAATTTGCTGCGCACTCCTGCGCCATTCAGTATTAATGGTTGCTCAGCAACCGTCATTTGCTCTACCACATCAATATCGCCAATCACTTTAGCGTGCGCGAATGACGGCAGCATCAACACTAAACTCATACCCATTAAAGCTAATAACTTCATATAAACTCTCTAAAAAAACGCCACAAAAATAACCACAGAAAGAATAAAAAGTGGTTTTATGCCTGGCAATATATACCGCAACCAAATCACATACTAAAACTCAGCGATTAACCGTTAATAGCTTATTTGCCGAGTATTGCACTTCGAGGTTGAATAAGGGGTTAACCACGAACACCTAACTTAAATTGGCCATTCTGATTAAACATCAACGCTTGCTTGTGCTTAGGTGAAATTAAAATTGGACCATCATCGAAAAACAAGAAGCACTTCCAATTACGCACAAAGACATCCCAACGCGTTTCAATGATTTGGTACTTTTCATAACAAAAATACACCACCACATCATCAGGCCATTGAATATGTGTACTAACAGCTTCAGGCATCGCGTTGTCCAGTGAGTCCCACGCCGATTGCCAATGTTCTGTTGCCGTCCAAGCGTCTTGCTTTATTGGCCAATCGCCTTTCTCAAATAATTCCGCACGACTGCTCTTATTGCTTATCCACTTATCCCACACTTCCATGGCACTTTTATCGTTCAGTGGTTTAATCAAAGCCTTATCATCATCTGATACAGGCAAATCTTTATGGTTAAAAATCCACTTACGCTTATAAAGATCAAACGGAATATATGAATGTGACAAACAACTGCTCCTAGCAACTAAAAATGAGGTGCAATTATAGCGTTAAAATCGGGTAGTATTAAGTAAATAATTTAGATACTAGACATCTAATTTAGAGATTAACTTTAAAACTTCGTACTCTATACCATCTGCTACCCCTAACCAGTCATGGCGTTCTTGAGCTTCAAGAATGGCACAGAGATAGGGATTTATATCTGGAGGTAACTGTTGCATCATTGGCGTCAACAAATCGATGCACTCCCTTAAAGACTCATTGGCTTGACCCTCTTTCCCCAATCGAAATTCCTTAGCCGCTATTAACAACCTATCCATTAAGAGTTGTTTATTTGCCATACTCATATTGTACACTCTCGGTAACTTGCTCCTTGAATTTTTGCACCAGCTAAACTCGACTGATAAAAATTTACTTGGGGCTGAGACTCAATGAAGTGTTCTAAGCTTCTGAGGTAACCGATAAAATTAATGTCTGTAGCAACCCTTTGTCCAAGCCCATTTAACACCCAGTGTTTCTTGTTATGGGCAGCCGAAGGCCCTAGCGAACCATCAGCCCAAAATGCATGAGTCTTATTAAAGGGATAGCTAAAATCACAGCCTAATAAGGTGATATCTGTGGCCTGTAAGTAAACGGCCAATGCTACAGCAGGATGAAGTACGCTGCCATTAGTGAAGAGTCTTAGTTTTGGATGGGAAGTATTTAGTGCATCGTAAAAATGACTTTGAGAATAAGCACTAAAACGAGGTCCGGGCCAAGCCTGCAATACTTCAGCCGACAAACGAGGAAAATACACTAACGCGGCACGCTTAGGAAGAGGTTCAGGGAAATGCTTGAGGGCAATATTATATTCTATGCTAACAACAATGTCGGGAACTATGTCTCTACTCATCAGAGCGTTAACTGAGGTATCAACCGCGATAATGAGTGGTCTTTGCCCTTTTGGACGCCCTTGCTGGACGATTAAATAATCATAATGCTGCTCAAGGCTGGGGCCAGAGCCTATCACCAAGGCCTTATCACAGTTATGATCTTTGCTAAGATCAGCGGCATCGGGATCTTGCTGCAAAAAAGGTAAACTGGTCTCTAGACGGGCCATTAATTTTGGATCATCTAGGTGATGCTGCTTATTAGCGTATTCTCGGTTTTGCTCAAATACGATGAGATCCCGTAAACGGGCATTATGATCGCTAACCAGCCTTAGCTCAGGCGTGATGGCAATGTACACTGAATCTAAAAACTGCATTGTTTGTAAATCGACCAATTCCAGTTGCTCACAGCTAAGCCATTGAGTCTGATCTGTGTAGTGAATTAATAGGCTAAAAAGCGCTAGATTAAACAGTCCAACTTTGATGCTATCGATGTTTCCTTGTTCGACCAGCAAACTAGGAACGTCCCCCATGCCAACACCATAAACAGTGACATTGAGGGCCAATTTAGTAGGCAAGGTATCAATAAATAACTGAGCTTCAGCAATGCGATCATAACGGCTACTCAATTGAATACCATTAACACTGATTGTCTGCTGTACGCCTTCGACTAAAACGGCATCCAGTTGAGTGATATCTTGAGCTTGAATGCGTGTCGCAATCTCTGGCCAACGCTGTTTAATCACTTCAATATTTAGCTGAAACAACTCACTCATCTTACTCTCCAACTTGGAAAAAGCTCACGCTACCACTAAAAAAATGTTCTGGTAAAATTAAGATTAAGCATCAACAGAAGATAGACACTGTCTGGACAGCTATAATTAAGCCCAGTTACTATATGATTTATTGTTTAAATATAACTCACCACATATATCTAGCCATTTAGTATCCTGCGTTTTTTTCAAGGTGGCCGCCCCCTCTTTGCTCAAATATTTAGCTGCATTTATTACGTTGTCTGCAGATACCTTATCTGGGTTTAACACTTTTCTCTCACCAAAACACTCATTACAGACTGTTAAAAAAATCATTTGCAATTCTATTGCAACTGTCTTTTTCAATGACATTTTTAAAGGCCATTTTTGCAAACTCAACTTGATTAACATCAACCATGAATTGACCAAGCTTAAGCCAGGTTACAATATCATCAGGGTAGTGTTCGAGATAATCTAAATACACATTAACTGAAGCATTGATATTACCTCTGAGTCTTAACAAATGTGCAAACTGAGGCATATATTCAGATGTAATTGTTAATATTTTTTTCAAAAACTTCTCAGCTACATCTAAATTTTGCGTAGATAGAGATAATTTAATAATGAGTTTCATCTCATTTTCAGACAATAAGCTAGCAGGCATTTCTAACATGACTTCTAATGCTTTCGCATAATTTTTATCCAGTTCCAGTCTCTTTGCACTAGCAAAATAATAAAGCCTATCAATATCCTTAGAAGAACCCAATAAAGGAGAAATACATGAAATCATGTAGTCAAGACCATGAGTACTTTTAGTTTTAACTAAATATGACACCTTCCTAAAACCAGAACTAACACCGTGAATATTGTTAATCTTTTCAATATATGATGGAACAGCAGCATTTAATTGCTGCTTATACATTGATACCAGGGATGAAATAATTTCTTTATGTTCATCATAGTTCGTTAAGTTCTTTTCAACATGAAAATCCTGCCAAACCAATACTCGTCCAGGTTGATTATCTTTGATCCACTGTAAAGAAAGCCTTTCAACATCTGCATCAAACTTCAACTCTGACAACCTAGAGTTAAGACGTTCTATGGTACTATCCAATAGTTCACAAATGTTCTTTGTTATATTAAAAAATGCAGAATAATAACCTTCATGCATACCATTAATCGTATCCTGAGACCATTCAGAACTGTCTTTTTCAACAAGGCTACGAGAAAACTCATAATAACCAAATTTCTTTATCAAAGTCACAAGTTCAGGAAATTTTATATTTATTTTATTTTCAATTATTTCCATTTTTTTCGAACATGACAAAATCGTCTTTGCATTATTTTTAGCTGACGTCATATTTTTTACTAGCGATAAAACTAAACTAATTTTATCCAAAATATGATTAAAAGCGTGTTTTTTATCCTCAACATCTCTAATTAAAGATGTCAAATAGATAATCTTGCTTTTTTCATCACTGCATATAGGTAGTGAGTCTAGAATTGTTTTAATGGGTAAAGTACCGCCAGTGATCTCAATCTCATCTACTGATGAATACCTTACACCATCTATTTTTGCCGCATTTTTAGATAGGTTAACCAAGTCAACCCCCTCATAATATGAGGCCTCAGTTCCAAAGGACTGAATAGCAAATAAGAGCGGCATCGGAGTCTCAGCCTTAGTGCCTGCATAAGTATCAACCCACTCACATATATGGCCTAAGTTTGGCCCTAGCTTTTCTTCGATAGTACCTTTAGCATGTGTTAATCCTGTGCTTGAATAGCACAAATCTACTCCAGATAGAAATACCTGCTGACAACCCATTTCTATAGCAAGTCTAAGTGAACTATTACTTACAGTAGGACCAATTGTAGGTATATTATTTTCATCATTCCAAGGTAAACGGTCTCCTAAATAGAGACTTTTACCGCGCCATTGATTAATGATCCTCGGACAAATATGATAAGAGTAAACGAGTATAGTTTTCTCATAATGCTGCATTAGCTCACGGTTAACGATGAAACTATTATCTTGAGGGTCGACAGAAACAACAAAGTCAGGAATGATATCATTCCTTATTAATTCATTAGCAATTCTAGAGACTGCGATTACAATTAAAGACTTCCTATTTGATTTAACCCATGCTAAATGCTCAGTCATTGATGGCCCGCCCCCAATGACAATAGCCGAACGACCAACAAATATAGATCTCAACATACTCGAAGAGTTGAGCATTTCACCTATATTTTCAAATTGAGCCTTAGTAAATATTTTTTGAGAAAAATCAATTGCATTATTACTCGCTCTATCTTCCAATGCCTTTTCAATATCGTTAAATAAATCGACATATTGTTCAATATGCCCAGAATTTACAGCCATTGATGAATGCAATATAGTTTTGCTTTTCAATATATATATTTCATACTCATCATCATCTATTAAATCAAAGAAATCTGACTGACTGCATACTGTAACTTTATTCTTATGAGAGTCAGGTATATCGATCGTCAAAAATTCAATAATCTCATTCAACTCAACAAATAAAAAACGCGTGCCATCAGACACTGCCTGATTTAACACATAGTTAGCCAATAATCCAGAATCTAGGCCAACTACAATATTTAATGTATCTTTAGCAGAAAATGAATATTTAAAATGTTTATCATAGAGTGATGATGAGTCAATCGTTTCAAAAATATGTCGATTCACTCCAGAAAGGTAATACTCTCCAAATCGACTTATGGAAAAAGTATTCGGAATGAATAACTCATTATCAACAAAACTTGTAGTATTGACATTTACCATCTCCTACTCTTCCCTCTATAATTTCATAACATAATAAAAATCAATCTTACTACTTAAAAGCGTTTTTCAAAAAATCTTTTCCAATAAAAACCAGTTTGCATCATCTTGTGGAAAATTGATATCTCTGTGATAAACAAAACCATAATCAACTAATTTTAAATCGGGATATTTATCTAACAGTTCACCGGCAAAATCGCGCTTAAATAACTTACCATCATGACCTCGATAGCCAATTTCAACTGGTGATGGATTGTAATACTCTGCAATGCAGATATAACGGTGGCTAGACTGATACAAGCGTTCATATACATTTTGTAATTCTTGAGGATTTATATGAATTAATACACCTTTAATCAATGCAATATCATGCGTTATCTGTGGCGTGTAATCTAAGATAGACGAATGGTGAACGGTAAGGTTATCGAAACGCTGTAAACTTTCAGCCGCTTTTTTATTTATTTCAATCGCGGATAATTTAACGTCAGGTAACAGTATTGATAATGCCTCAAGATTCAATCCGATATTAGAACCAAATTCAATAATAGATTGAGGAGCATGTACATTAGCAAGTATTTTAGAAAATAATGCTATGTTAGCTGCAATAGTATGCTTTCCTTGATTTCGTTTTAAGTATTCATCCCCAAACTCACCAGCCCAAAATACTTCTTGTTCAGTCTTGTAAGTCACATAATTCTCCTAACTTGCAAAGTGCAAGTGCGTATAAGTTGATAGTTTAGTCAAATAAATCAGATGATAATGCGGTTCCGCTTGGTATGTTTTGATTAGCTCTACACCCTAATACTTGCTCATAAAATTTAGGTGCAAGACCAAAACCAGGCCTGATACTTCTAACATTCTCTGCCGTTAACTTTTCGCCTTTAATGACATCTTTTACAATATATAACGATCGTCTAAATTTAATATTACCTATTTCAGCTTGAGTCCTTTGATAATTAACATGGCCTAATGCAGACCAAGCTGTTTTGGTATCTTTGCATAATTGTGCCAGTTCTAAAGGTTCAATTGAGAAGCTATCATCAGCACCGCCGCCATTACGATCAAGAGTGACATGTTTTTCTACAACACATGCACCTAAAACTACAGCCGCTATAGCAGTTGCATTATCAATGGTATGATCAGACAACCCTGCAAGAACATCAAAACGCTGAGTCATATCGGCAATGGTAGCTAAGTTATATTCATTTGCTGGCGCAGGATAGCCACTAACACAGTGCAGAATAACTAGCTCTTTACAGCCATTATCTCTTGCCACATTAATGGCTTCTTTGATCTCGACGTCATTGGCCATACCTGTAGACATAATCATAGGTTTACCGGTTTGAGCAACACGTTTAATCAGAGGCAAATCAACCAGCTCAAAAGAAGCAATTTTGTATGCTGGGGCGTCAAGCGATTCTAGTAGCTCAACAGCAGTAAAATCAAATGGAGAGCTGAAAATAGTAATACCTATCTCTTTAGCTCTTTTAAACAATGGCTTATGCCAATCCCATGGCATGTGAGCTTGCTTATACAGTTGATAAAGT
The DNA here is from genome assembly GCF_014163775.1 of Shewanella sp. SR43-8. NCBI lineage: Bacteria > Pseudomonadati > Pseudomonadota > Gammaproteobacteria > Alteromonadales > Shewanellaceae > Shewanella > Shewanella sp. SR43-8. The sequence continues at coordinate 223,524 of NZ_JACJDX010000001.1, forward strand.
GACTTACCATCCCACAGACCACCATGGATCTGAAACTCGTCAGCATTAGAATCAATTGTGATTGTGTCATGAGTATAAGTTTGTAACTTAATGGCATCAGCACCGGCTTTTTTAGCCGCTTCAATAATTTGTAATGCTCGATTAATATCGCCATTGTGATTAGCCGAAAGCTCAGCGATGATATAAGGTGAGTGCTGGTTGCCAATTAGGCGTCCATCTATATTTATTGACTTCATATATTGTGGCTCATTATCAGGTAATTCAACATAAAGGCTCTCGTATGTATGTTTCTGCCGATAATGGGTGGTAACCTGCAGAAGTAAATAATTTGTGAGACACTTTATTATTACTTAACACTGTTGCATGGATCGTACTATCACCATGAATAATATCGATAATAGCAAGTGCTTGACTAGCATATCGCTTACCAAAGTGAGCAGAATCAATGAAAATGGAAATTACATATTCAGCTTTGTTAATTCGATCTAGACGGACTACGCCAATATTAATATTTTGTTCTCTATCCATTAAAATATAAAAATAGTCATGTACACTAGAAAGTTTGTTAAGCATCCATCTTTGATGCTGTTCAAAACTAGGTTTAATAGTATTCAAAGCATAAAGTCTAGTCGTCTCCATACACTGCCAGCCATACACTAAATGAATATCCTCAACACACGCTTTTCGAAGCGATATACAGTTCGATTTGCCATCCAATAAACGGGTAAGCTCCATAACAACGCGCTTTAAACCAAGTCCATCACATAATATTAAATTTCGTAATCTATACGCTGGTAGGTTTTTCACTAAGTAGGTATAACGTTCAATGAGTTGATTGCTTATTTCATCAAGTTCGATTTTAATGACAGCTTGTTGTGCAACTAATTTTTTACATACCGAACGTTGATTTTCAGCTAGCGGGATTACAATGCAGGGGAGCCCTAAACATGCTCTCTCCCATGAAGTAATACCAGCGGCCCCTACTGCAATATCAAATTGAGTCATTAATCTAGGCATATTATCGACATAATCTATATGCGTAATCCAATCTAGATTATTCAAGCAAAAGTCCTTCACCTGTTTATATTCAGGAGCATTACTACCAAGTAAAACAGTTATTTTTGGGCGTTCATTTGCTATGCACTTGCTAAAGCTTTCCAACACACTCATTGTCGCATTTGGCAAATCTATCGCTCCCATTGAAAGTAACAACTTTACGGATACGGGATTTATTGATGCTAATGAGCTCGATAATATTTCACCTCTTACGACAGAGAAACCTGATGAAAGTAGTGCGTAATCACATCCTGCCAAAACGTTATTAACCGATCCTTTTTGAGTGTACTCAGTGGAAGTACGACTTAATGTTTGATCTAACAATAAATCACAGTAATGCTCCCGAACCAAATCATCAATAACAAATAAATGACATTTTAGTGCTACTTTAAGATACTTTTCCCACTCAAAGTTAAGACCATAATGATCAACAATAAGCAAATCTACATGATTTAGTTTAGAAAGGAGACTATCTGCATCTTGTTGCCAAGTCACTTGAAGCCATGATGAATAATCATGATCATTAACAGGCGTCATCCAATATTTTGGCTGACTAAGTTCATGTACCTTAAAACCACGCTTACGGATCAAGTCAACTAAATCACCAGGTTGTCTTCTGCAAGCAAAAATAACATTATAATTCTGCTGTTTTAGCCCTTCAGCTAAAACTAAACAGCGCATAATATGACCGCTACCAATAAATATAGAAGCATCCGCTCTAATAACAATGTTCATCAGCTAACCATTTAATACTATGAATAATGCCTCAGAAAACTCCCAATCCTCAGTAGTATCGATGTCCTGTACTCTTTTTCTAGGGAGATTAACTATTTCGGATCTTTCTGAAAAAAATGGCTGTCCAAACTTAAATGCTGACACCTTCCCCCAGTAAAATTGTCCTGCATCATGGAATGCTTCTATTAAGTCTTGAGAGCGTGCATTCAAATATTGAGGTTGAAACATACTAACTCTAGAGTCGTCTGACAATAAGATGGCTCTTTGGATCGGAAATTCAAACGGGGTAGCACTAAATACATAATCACAATCAGAAGCTTCAAGCTGTTTCAAACCAAGCTGTATATCTTTCGGTTGAATAAATGGTGCCGTGGCGTAAATACAACACACAAATTCAAGTTGCCACTTTTTGGCTTCACACCATGAAATGAAGTGCTGAATTACCATCATCGTCGTTGCATAATCATCAGCAATGGATGCTGGGCGCATAAAAGGAACTTCTGCACCATATTGTTGAGCGACTTCAGCAATTTCAGCATCATCAGTAGACACAATAATCTTATCAAAACATCCTGATGCAATAGCAGCTTCAATAGAATAAGCAATAATTGGCTTACCATGGAAAAGCTTTATATTTTTTCGAGGAATACGTTTACTGCCTCCTCGAGCAGGAATCAAAGCTATTCGCATTAATCCCCCGACTTCAGTATCAAACTTAACACATTCACGACTTCATCTTGTATTGAATCGGTCATTGCGGCAAACATAGGTAATGAAATAGCTTCTTGATAATAACGTTCAGACTCCACAAAATCTGCTTTATCAAACCCCATAGCTTGATAATAAGGCTGTCTGTATACAGGAATATAATGAAGATTAACCCCGATACCCGATTCTCTCAACTCATCGAATACTTGTGAATGATTTTTAGTTATTTTGTCTAGCTCAAGACGAATAATGTATAGGTGTAAACCTGAGTAAGTATCCTCTAACTGGTAGGGACAAATAACAGGTAAATTGACTAACATTTTGTTATAACGCTCAGCAAAATAGTGGCGAGTTTGGATAAACTGTTCTAATCGAGTTAGCTGTGAGATCCCCAAAGCTGCCTGTAACTCGGTCATGCGATAATTAAAACCTAAGTCGATTTGTTGGTAATACCATGCTCCATCAGATGGGCCGTACATTTTATCTGGGTCACGGGTAATACCATGAGATCTTAATAAGCGCATTTTTTCAGCTAACATTTCACTATTCGTTAATGCCGCTCCACCTTCCGCTGTGGTGACAATTTTTACAGGATGAAAGCTAAATACTGTGATGTCAGCAAACTCACATGATCCAATTGGATGTTGATGATATTTACCTCCTATTGCATGAGAGGCATCTTCTATAATTTTAAAACCATATTGTTTACTTAGCTGATAGATAACTTTCATATCACATGATTGGCCAGCTAAATGAACAGGTATCACTACTTTAGGCAATGTTCCTTGCGCTTTGGCTTTAATCAATTTTTGTTGCAATTGCTTAGGGCACATATTGTATGTCCATGGATCAATATCAACAAAGTCGATTTTAGCACCACAATAAAGTCCACAATTAGCCGAGGCAACAAAAGTGATTGGTGATGTCCATATAACATCACCAGGACCAACTCCCAATGCTAAGCAAGCAATATGCAAAGCGGAAGTCGCACTGTTTACAGCAACAGCATACTGAGCTTGGGTCACACTGACTAATGCAGATTCAAACTCTGGAACCTTAGGTCCTTGAGTCAAAAAATCCGATGACAGTACTTCAATGACAGCATCAATATCCTGCTGTGAAATATCCTGCTTTCCGTATGGAATCATGGAATATATGCTCTCTATAGTTCCGCTTTTCTATCAAATTCAATAATTTCTTCAGGCGTTAAGAAATGCGGATTTTTTCCAGAATGATATTCATAACCTTGCTCTACGGTGTGACCAATTTCATCGATAAGATTACGTGAATAATTATGGTCGTCGTTATAAAATTTAATACTAGGACAAATAACATAATGATCATCAAACTCTAGAGTTAAATGAGAGTCATCGGCAGGACACATCACTTCATGTAATTTCTCACCAGGACGAATACCAATCAACTTCAATTCAAGATCTGGAGCATAAGCTTTTGCCAAGTCAACAATCCGCACAGATGGGATCTTCGGTACAAAAATTTCGCCACCATACATACGGGCAAAGTTTTTAAGAACAAAATCAACACCATCTTGCAGAGTGATCCAGAATCGAGTCATACTTTGGTGAGTAATAGGTAAATGATCTGTTCCGTTGGCAATAAGTTGTTTGAAGAAAGGCACGACTGATCCTCGTGAGCCGACCACATTACCATAGCGAACAACAGCAAAACGAGTTTGCCCTTGACCAACCATATTATTTGCGGCAACGAACAATTTATCAGAGGCCAGTTTTGTCGCACCATAAAGATTAATAGGTGAAGCCGCTTTATCTGTCGATAACGCAATAACTTTATTGACGTTATTCGCAATTGCCGCTTTTATAACGTTTTCTGCACCATAAATATTGGTTTTAATGCATTCCATAGGGTTGTATTCAGCTGCGGGAACTTGCTTAAGTGCTGCAGCGTGGATCACATAATCAACCCCTCTGAAAGCCTGCATTAATCGGTCGCCATCTCTTACATCGCCTAGAAAGTAGCGCATACAAGGGTCGTTAAACTTCTGCTGCATCTCGTATTGTTTTAATTCATCTCGCGACAAAATAATCAGACGTTTGGGTTTATACCTTTCAAGGATAGTCTTAGTGTATTTATGGCCAAATGACCCAGTACCACCGGTGATAATTATAGATTTGTTGTCAAACATAATGTCCCCTTACTGTCCATAAATCAACAGTGCCACTAAAACCACATTCAATAGTTAACTACTTATTATTTATTTTAAATGCACAATTTAGACCAAATTCACAATGCACTACCTAAGTATAAAATAATCGATAATCTATCGATACACAAAATTAGTTACAGTCTCTAATAGATTATTCTACAAAATCACATAATATGAACTACTTAATTCATTTTTGGATCTTTTTTCTGTCGTTTATGGATTAATAACTCTGCTGGCTTTCAACTTGCCAACTATGAGTATTACTCTTTTATTAACGAATTAGGCAAAATATCAACTTGTTACTTACACTGTATAAACGGCAATATATTGACACATCATAGACTCTAAAATTAGATAAGAACCCTCTTATATTGTAAGACAACCACGGCTAGCGCATTTAATTCCTGGCTCCAACAGGGTTGAGCGATATTCATCGTCTAACTCTGCCATTTTCTTTTTCCTACCCATGCTCGCTGACTTGCTTGCATCGTGCTTAAATAAAGCCATGGCTATTTCCCACATCACATTAAAGACCAGTGGACCTTGTTGTTTCCATATTATCAATTGATTGACCTGGTCAACTGAATTCGATCACCCTAGTTAAGTTCGTTAAGCGACTTATTTTAACGGCTTACCCATACACTCAAATTCATTAGAACTTTGATAATTGAGATATGAATGCATCCGTTGGCCGTTGTACCACATCGTGATTTAATTCAAGACATCTTGTTGAACTGCATAACGCGTTCGATAATTGCTCCAATGAACTCATTCTTGTTTCAAGTTGCCGAAAAAGCTTTCTGCTACTGCATTATCTCAACAACATCCTTTTTTGCTCATACTGCCTACAAATTTATGTAGCCTCAGTATCAGTCTGTATTGATGGCTAGCATATTGAACACCTTGATCTGAGTGTATTATCAATCCAGCTTTAGGTTTTCGTTGCCATATAGCCATTGTTAATGCATCACAAACCAGCTGTGCTTTCATTCTGCTACCCGTACTCTAAACAACAACGTTACGGGAATAAAGATCGATTACGACTGCTAAATACAGCCATCCTTCAGCAGTCCATATTTACGTAATATCTTGAACCCACGCTTGATTAGTGCATTGAACATCGAAATCCTGTTCAAGCTCATTTCCATATATAGGCTTCTTGTGATCGTTGTTAGTTGTTGCTTTGTACTTCTTTTTATAGCGCACCCAAACGATTGCTTCTTTCATCAGTTGCACTGTTTTCCTACGCCCAACAGAGTAATCAAGTGAATTCAATGCCTTTTAAATGCGTCTTTGTCCATAGGTGTTATCGCTAAACCACCCACTGCAACATCTCTTGATGCTCTGTATCAACAGGTGCCAGAGACTTCCGCTTTTGATAACTATAGTCATTATTATTTTTCACACCCAACACGTGACACATTAATATCACCGACCAGAGCTTCTTATTTTGGGCAATAAACGCGTATTTTACTTCGTTTCTTTGGCAAAGAAGACTGTCGCTTTTTTAGTATTTCAGGCTCCATTTTTAAGCGCTTTACTTGTGCTTTGAGCTTGCGAATCTCTTCCTGCTCAGATGTCAGCTTGCCATTGCCTCGAAATGCATGACCATCATCATTTTTCTATTTCTTTTATCCAGCGGCCGAGTAGCTGAGAAGTGACCTCTATATTTCTAGCGGCTTCAGCAATACTTAATGTTGCTCTTTTACCAGTGCAATGGCATCTAGCTTGAATTCTTTTGAATAGGATTTACGTGTTTTCATTTGAATCTCCTGTTAGATCAATTATGTCTTAACTGGGTTAGTCGTATCAATTAAACCACGTCACATCCTCTCTAAACTTCATGTCTAGTATCCAGTGCATACTTTCAACTTGCTAATGACTTCGATCCGCATCGAGTGCTTGCTCTGCATTTAGGGTTAATAAACTTATATACCAACGTGTTTCTATCGTATCTGTACCAGCCGATTTGTCGTGAATATCTAACATGGCGAGTAACTCAGGGATTGCAGTAATCTCATCGGTTTTATTATCAACGGCAGTTTGCCCTAGTACTAATTGATGCAGGCAACTCCACGCACTAAAGGTGTGCAGTTCGGTTTTCTGTCTTTGGTGGTAAATGAACGTCTAGCCATCTTACCATCAATGGCGATGACACATGCGATGGTGTCATGCTTTGGTATATCAGCCCAGAAAGTACCGTCTTTTTTAACCAATCAAGTTTGAGGTACCAAAGTCCTCAATATCCTCCGAACCTTCAGCCCCAGATAGTACGGCACTGATGGCGAGTAAAAGGATATCGATGAGTTGATGTTTTTTACAGCGTTCAATGCGAGAGTCTGTAATCCAATTAAAATGTGTCAAAAAAGTAATGCTCATTTTCATTTACCAAGGAATTTATTATCCCTTGATCTGATCACGACTTGTTCTAAAAGTTAAATTTATAACATGCTCATGCACTTGGCTCAGTAAGAATGCACAGACTTGTGGATGATTGCTATATTTAACAATCTATTAGGTATTTCTCTTTCCATTTTTCTGCGATTGAACCTATAACAGAACTCACTAAGGTATTCTTGCAGGTACTTTCCCTAAACACCATGAAATGTCCCAAGCAATAATGCTTTCAAATTACCAATGGCAATATGACCCCCTCGCTTCATGCTCTTGTGTCTTATCTATAATGTTCAAAACAGGTAAGCCGTCGGTGCGCACTTTTTTCTGTATTGTTAAGTGTTTGGCAACAAACTTTTCAACACTATCATGGCAAACGCTATTCACGGCTTGCATAGCAATAAATCCAATTCTTTTTCCTTTGCTTTCAACGTCAACTAAAACAAGTATTTTTCCTTCTGCACCTCGTCAACGCTTACCCTTCCTTTTGCAACCGGCCAAGGCATCATCGATTTCAATGGTGACAGAAAGCCGATATAGACTGTATCTATGATCCATAGCTGTTCTCAGCTTATGCAATATTAAGCGTGCTGTTCGCCAATTGACTTCAATGAGCTTACTCTGTCTTAATGCCGAAATGCTGCTTTTATCTGAGCCTAAAAAGTAGATAGTCCAAAACCACTTAGTGACAGAAATACGGCTTCCGTGGAATAATATATCTGTTGTGACCGATGTTTGTTTATGAAATTGAGTGTATTCAAATGTGAGCTTACGGCAGTACAGCGTGACATCATCAATGTGCAGGTAGAGCTTGACCTAGGCGGTTAAGCCTAAATTAATCTGTTTAGGTGGGGTTTATCTAAATGACTTAACTTTTGGTGATATAATTCCACGGTAAGTAATTTTCTGGGTGGGCTTTTCCTGCTCACTTTCCTGCTGTAATGTGGTGAAGTAATCAAATACATTAATGCCAGCCTCACTTGCCGTTGCGATAACGGAAGTAACCACATCACCAATCGTTGCGCCCAGTAATGTTTTGTGGAAGATCGCATTTTTTCCGTCTCGCACGATGATTTTTAGAATCGATTCTATAGGTTATTATCGATTTTCACGCCTTTCATACTGCAAAAATAACTGAGGCCAACATCGTGTTTAAGGAAATAGAGAATTGCTTTACCCAGACCACTATTTTCTTCGACCGTGTCATTCGCTATATGCGCTTCGCCCCCATAAGTTAATGTCTTCCATGATGGGCAATGAGTGAGTCTGATCATAGGAAAGCCTAGCCGAAGGAGATAACTGCTCGCTTTTGACATAGTCATCATTCATCCAAATTTCGCCATTGCGTACAAGCACATACTCAACGTCCTCTGGAAAATGATTAATCACATCAACAAATTGTAGTCTGGCGTGGATGTTACACATTGACATGGTTGCCTCTGTTGCCGTGGGACTATTACTCGGTAATGCATCACTCATGATAACGGACTTGCCACATGATTGACTGCGTTTATGCAAAATGCTGTCAATGAATTCACCTGCGTGGCCGATGTTTGTTTCAAACAAGATGATGGTATTCAGTGTGATAACACCTGAGGTATAAATACCGCTATGCAGTCGCGTTTTATCACTATTGCTGACAGCTTTCTCGACCGGTTTGGCGTCTAAAATTCGGTGCGTCGTGTCATCCAGATAATAATGCTCGGCGTCTGAGGCTAAATTAAAAAGCTGCTGGTACACTGGGTAAATATCATTACAAACCAGCTCAACTTGATCAAAGACCGTTGAAGCGGTAATTTTACTCCCTGTAGCTTTTGAATACTGCACTGACGATAAAAAGGTAATCCTGCAAAGTATTTGTAAATAGCCGTCAGTGACCCTGCGGAGTAGCCATATTGTTGCTGGCTTGCACCGGCGAAGACATCATCTGGCAGCGGAGCACTGAAATAAGCACCGCAAGTATTACAGCGAAGACGCTCCATCACATGCTGCTCAGGCTTGAACGGGCTTTACACTTTAATACGCAGTAAACTACCAGGCTAGGTTTTATACACTTTGCCGGTTAAGCCCCCGACAGGTGTCACCTTTAGCTACATTAGTCATTACGTGAACGCTAACGACGGGCTTAACGGGTGTCAAACCTTCAACTTCATCGTGTTGACGGTTTTTGCTTTTCTTACCTGATGACCTCGCTTGCTCAAGTACGCTGCCAAGCTTTTTAGATGACTTTGTCAATATCCAACAATTTTCGCAGTTTATGCACTGTGACATAATGGTTGGCGAATCGGTCTTGCATGCTGGCTAACGTCAGAAACGCATCAAGTAATAACTGACAATCCTCTGGACTTAACGCGAGGTTGTTCTCTTTGGTCTCTTTGGTCTCACTGACTCGCGATATCAGCGATTCAAGGGTACATCTATATCGAAAAAGGATTCACTCACGGTCTATCCACATCGTTTAGGCTGAAGTCTAAGTTGTTATGGGGAAGGATGATGATCCGATAACATTAAAAATCAAGCACTAATATCACTGCTTTTTGACTTAAATAAGATCGTGTTTTTGCCACACTGGATCATAGTTCGGCAACAGCTGCCTTGACAGCTTGGCGATGAACGGTTCAATCATTTGCTTTGAGCCAGGCCAATGTACAAACTTGCCTTTTGACAACCGTTTGGTCATCAACCAAAAGCCGCTGCTATAATATGATAATGCACGCACCATGATTTTATTTCGGTTAATAAAGACGAACACCAAGCAAGAGCAAGGGTTATCCGCTAATGTATAACAGCATAGTGCCGCTAAACCATCAATTCCCTAACGAAAGTCGACAGGTGCAATGGCGATTAAGATATGCGTATCAACGGTAAGATGTATCATGATTTCAACGCCCTGATCAGCGAAATAAGAGTTTGTGGATCATCAACGCCAGATAAAGTCATGATGTCTCCGTGAGCAAATTGGAGCGCTACGTTAAAAGTGGTTTGAGCAGATGATGTTGAAATGGGTAGATACACATATTGGTGGCGACTGAGTTGAGGGTTCACGCTATTTCGTCACTATTTAAGCTGGCCGCCACTTATCCGTAGTTCAGATGTTATTTTGCTAGAAGAATAATGTTCGAGTAATCCGACGGCTTGTTCGCGCAATGAATTGGGGGGGGAGCCTGACGACTATTCCTGTTGCTACGTCAGCACTAAAAATCTGCTGTGAGGGTTGATAAGGGATCTGATGTTGACATGATTGCATCCTGGTTATTAGTTGCGATCATTAAATCAGTTTAAAAGATAGAAGTTGAACTATGCTGCCGTAAGCTCACAAAAAATGAGGCGGTCAAGGTATTGAAGAATGATGAGCTAAAACAATGGGAAAAGATAATGATTGTCACGAACGTTCACTCTCGGGAATGGGTATGTACCGTTATAAACAACTCATCAGTGATAAGTTGAGTCTGTGAAATTATAACGGCCAAGTCTGTGAGGGATTAGCTGGCGTGAAGGTCATGAACAAAATCATAGGACTCGTATTAGACTCGGTATGTCTATCCGTCAGCCACTCAGCTAATACTTGGAAAGCCTATAGGATAGCCTTTTAAAACGAATGATTAGATCAACAAGGCCGTCTCCATACCCCCAGCTTTATAATACTGAGTAACAGTCAACTTTATTAATAGTGCATTCACGTTTGAGATGATAGAACTAAGCTAAACAAGCACTGTCAGTAGTATGGATAGCTAACATGCATCGTTTAATTAGGTTGTGGGTGGTGTTAGTTAATAATTGGCGTCTTTCGTGCGTTTTTTGGCAGAAGAGTTAATCAATATGTTTAAATATAGCGCGTGATTTATCTTTTGACGAACTGACGAGTTAATGGATTAATTAGAGGGGCAAGCTGAACCCCTTGTCACGTTTGATTTATTCGTGGGGGTTGTTCTGGCTAAGTGTAACTCCCTGAATTTTAAAAATGTAGACTTCCCTCAAGCAGAACTTTATCATCAATTCTATTTAAGCCTTCACTGTATATAAATTGATTATTAGAACAGAAAGGCTTTATGCGTCAGAACTTAAAGGAGTTTTCCCTTGAATATCGCAATCATACCAGCGCGAGGGGGTAGCAAACGTATTCCTAGGAAAAATATAAAATTATTTGATGGTATACCGATTATTGCTCATTCCATTAAAAGGGCACTTGAGAGTGGTTGCATTGATAGGGTGATTGTATCAACCGATGACAAAGAAATTGCAGAGATAGCTAAGCAATACGGCGCAGAAGTGCCATTTTTAAGACCTACAGATTTAGCTGATGATTTTGCCACAACGGCAGTGGTTATATCTCATGCTATAAATTGGTTAATAGAAAAAGGTCAAAAGCCAGAGTATGTATGCGTAATGTATGCGACAGCTCCCTTTATACGTTCATCAGTTTTAAGCGATTCACTATCTTTGTTAAAACAAAATACCAATAAAAGCTTTTGCTTTGGTGTTACTGAGTTTCCTGCGCCTATTCAGCGAGCATTTAAAATAACACAATCTGGTGATGTAGAAATGTTTCTTCCTGAACATTTTAATTCACGCTCTCAAGATTTAGAGAAAGCGTATCATGATGCAGGACAATTTTATTGGGGAATAACAGAACGGTTTCTCGATAGCAAAGGGATGTTTTCTAGTGATTCACTTCCTTATCCTTTACCATGTCATGAAGTACAAGATATCGATACATTAGATGATTGGAAAAGAGCTGAGTTTCTATATCAAATAATGATCGGGAAGCTAGGATAGATGAAAAAGATAGTTTTTCGCGTTAATGCAGGTCAGGGTTCTGGCGTCGGCCACCTTGCTCGCTGTTGTTGCCTAGCGACACAATTACAAACATTAGGGCACAAATGTATTTTTTTATTAGCTAGTTTTGATGCGGCTGTTTTGCCTTTTCTTGATGGATTTGATTATCGGTATCTTTATAACGATGAGGAATTAATAAATTTAGCAACTGATAAGGGCTGGAAATTAGATGCAAAATTGACCATTAATTTTTTAAAGGGACAATCCGTTGATTGGCTAATTGTCGATGACTATAGCTTAGGAAAAGAGTGGGAAGCGGAAGTTGTTGGACTTAAGATCAAATTATTGGTTATCGATGATCTATGCAGAGAACATATCTGTGATGCCTTGCTCGATATGCGTTGGCGTGGTGAACAAACCTCAGAAGCTTATGATAATTTAATCCCAACAATCGCGGAAAGATTAATTGGACCGCAATATGCTTTACTGGCTAATCAATACCAGAAAAAAAATGTTATCGCTTCTAGTCATGCTAATTTCACAGTGCTTGTTGGTGTTGGTGGTGGAAGCGATAGTCTCATAAGCATCGAAATAATTTCGGCATTATTACAGCTGACTCAATCGAGCCATTATATCATAAAGCCAATTCTTGGCCCATTTACTGAAAATAAGCAACAGTTATTAAATAAGTATTCTGATCATCCTAATGTAAAACCCATTGTAGATTGTTATGACCTGTATCCTCACTTAATTGAATGTGACCTCTATGTCGGTGCTGCTGGTGGGGTGTTATATCAATTACTCGCGTTGAACAAACCAGCGATTACTTTTTCACTGGCTCCCAACCAACAAACCTCATTAGTCGACTTAGAAGGAATAGGTCATTATTTTCATTGTGATTCAGGTTTTGATGTAGACCGACTCGCGGCACTTGTGGCGACAATTTCGGCACATTATTCACGTGTCACAAATATGGGCAGTAAGGCGATTAACATCGATGGCCTCGGTGTTTCTAGAGTTGTTGCCTATATGCTTGGTGGGAAACCTTCAGCGTTAAGAGAGTTTATAAAACCAGAGCACGATGGTGATATAGCTTATGAAAAGCTTAATGAAGACTACTCTATCCGTGCTGTTGTTGATGCTGATATCAATCATTATTTGGATAGCCGAAACTTACCTGCTAATGCTCAAAATATGATTGAATCTAAGCCTATTGAGAGATTAGGTCATTATGCTTGGTGGTTTAATACCGAGCGAGACTCTTTCTTGCTTGAAAAAAATAAACAAGCGAACATCTATATTTGGCATCAAGTTCAGCAATATAAAAAGCGTCAATTTCTTATCGGTGGTTGGTTTGTGTGTCAAGAGGATACCTCATTCCAAGATGCTTTATTAGCATTAAATTGGCAGTTAGAGCATTGCGACAAGCATTGGCCCAATTTACCTTGGATAGCGGTGATCCATAGGAAAAATCGCTACGTTAAGCTGATGAATGACTATTTAGGCTTTAAAGAAGTGCCAGCAGAACACGAGTACTTTGATGCAATTGGTTCAATTTTTGCTAGAGCATCGATAGATGATTTTTATTATGTGATGCGAGAGACTGTGTCTGATCCGTTGTCACCATTAACCTTTTCAAAGGATTGATATGCTGCAAGTAAATCTTAACAGGACTCCGCTAAAGATAGGCTTTATCGGAGGCTCTCATGGCTCCGCTGTGGGTTATGCGCATAGCGTAGCTTGCCAGCTTGATGGTTTTTGGACATTGACCTCTGGGTGCTTTTCTCGTGATATTGAAAAAAGTCATGAAACAGGCAAGTTTTGGGGAATTGAAGTTTCCTCTATTTACAGTGACTGGCAACTATACATCAAAGAGCAGGGTAAAATGTTAGATGCTGTAGTTGTGTTGACTCCAACCCCGAGTCACGAAGAAATTGTTTGCCAATTACTCTATGCCGGTATTGCGGTGATTTGTGAGAAAGCCATGGCAGCAAGCGTATCTCAGTCATTATCTATACAACAAGCGCTTAAAGAGACAAACGGTTTTCTTGCTGTGACTTTTAACTACAGTGGTTATCCAATGTTAAGAGTGCTGAAGCGTCATGTTGAAGCGGGTGATTTAGGTAATGTGCTGCAAGTGCGTGTTGAGATGCCATCTGATGGATTTATTCAAGATATAAGTAGTATGGCTCCTCAAGCATGGCGCTTAGTAGATGGAGATATTCCGACGTTATTGCTTGATTTAGCTGTGCATGTGCATCATATCAGTGATTTTGTGACAGGCTGTAAGCCACTTAGCGTCAATGCTGATTTTAACCACTTTTCAGTTTTTGAGGGTATCGTCGATGACGCTAATATTTGGCTTAAATGTGAGCAGGGTATTCGAGCTTCTTACTGGGTGAGTAAAACCGCTATTGGTTATAAAAATGGATTAAAAATTTCAGTATTTGGTGATAAAGGAAGTGGTCATTGGGTACAAGAAGAGCCTGAATTGCTGCACCTATTTAATCAGCAATCTGTCGAGACGACCTATAACAGAGGTAATTGCCGTTTTGCTGATGAAATAAGAGAGCGTTTTAAACCTGGACACCCTGGCGGGTTTATCGAAGCCTTTGCAAATCTCTATCAAGATATTGGGCATGCGTTAATCGAGTATAAGCAAACCGGTTCTCATCAGTCTCCTTATGTTTTTGGATGGCAACATGCCCATGACGGCTTAGTGTTGCTTGATGCTGCAACGCGATCACATCAACAACAGCAATGGATAGATTTAACATGAAGGAGTTATTTATGACAAGTTTATCTCCAAAGGTAAATATTGGTGAGCGTTTAATTGGTAGCGGCCTACCGGCATACATTATCGCCGAGCTTTCAGGCAATCACGGCGGCAGTTTAAATAAGGCATTAGCACTTTTGCGCGCAGGCGCATCTACTGGAGCTGATGCTATTAAGCTGCAAGTTTATCGTCCTGATACCATTACTTTAAATGTGAGTCACGGGGATTTTGCTATCCCTGAAGACAATGCCTGGGCAAAGTATAAGAATTTGTACAACTTGTATGAATATGCCCATACACCTTGGGAATGGTTACCTAGTTTATTTGCTGAAGCTGAAAAGTTAGGCGTAGAGTTGTTTGGCTCTGTGTTTGATAACAGCTCAGTAGATGAATTAGAACAGTTTCCCGTTAAAGCCTATAAAATAGCATCACCAGAGATTGTTGATTTAGGCTTGTTGAAAAAAGTCGCAGCAACAGGCAAACCTGTGATTGTATCAACAGGGCTTGCCAGTTTAGGTGATATTGCCCGCGCTGTAGATTGTTTGACAGAGCACGGATGTAAAGATGTCATTTTACTTAAGTGCACCACAGCCTACCCAACCCCGCCAGAAGAGGTCAACCTTAAAACGGTTCAAAGTCTTGCGCAGGCATTTGGTTGCCCAGTGGGTTTATCAGACCATACCGTTGGCATAGGTGTTTCTATCGCTGCGGTAACTATGGGGGCGTGTGTCATTGAAAAACACATCAAATTGGATGACGGAGAAGAGACTGTCGATAGCTTTTTTTCACTCACCATTAATGAGTTTAAAAATATGATCTCTGAGATCAGGCGGGCGGAACTTGCTATCGGAAAAGTGGAGTATAGCTTAACTCCTGAAGCTGCAAAAAATAGCAATGGTCGCCGTTCCCTTTATGTTTCCCAAACGATTAAGGCTGGTGAAACCATAACAGAGTCAAATATTCGCTCTGTAAGGCCAGGGTATGGGCTTGAACCTAAATATCTGCCATTAGTGCTTGGTCGTAAGGTGTCTCAGGATTTACATGCAGGTGATAGATTAAGTTGGGATGTGATTGCGTAGGCAAGCATAAAGAGTAAATAAATATGAATAACGAGTACTTTTCACATGTGGTTGAAGTTATTGTAGAATATATTCAGCAGCATAATAATGACAGCGTTAATGAAACAAGTAACTTTGTGACTCAAGGCTTACTGGATTCATTTGCGATTTTAAGTTTGATTATGACTTTAGAGTCAGAGTTTAAGATCAAATTTAAGCCCATAGAGTTAGCAAACCTCGAATTGCAACAGGTTAAGGGTTTGGCTCAAGCTGTTTGCGACAAACTGGCATTTTAAGGCTAATCATGTCTCCTATCTATACTCGCTTTGAGCTTGTTGCAAATTCTACACCTGATAAAATCGCATTATACGATAACGGGCAGAAGTTCAGCTACCTACAGCTATTGCAAATGGTTGATAGACTAGCATTGAACATTTTTGAGCTCTGTGCTGAGGTTCGGCCTCGTGTAGCTTTAATAACCAATGAACACATTGATAACGTATGCGTTAGCTTAGCATTGGCTAAATTAGGCGGTTGCTGCGTACCCATGAATGCACATATGTTACCCGCACAACTGCAATCAGCTTGCAAAGCCGTTGATGCGAATATGGTTATTGGACAGCAGAATTTAATCGAAAAATCTCTTGATAACTTGGAGTTAACCCCTTTATTTACTGATGATGTTAGCTGTAAGCAAACTGTGATTTCAAAAACTCTGCCAGCAGCCGTTATTGCTCTTTGGTTAGCTGAAGATGATTACTTAATTACTTTGTCCTCGGGATCAACGGGTCAGCCAAAACCGATTATGATTTCCCAGACAGTAAAGCTTGCCAGAGCTGAGCAAACTTGGGCGCTATATCAATTGTCAGCTAGTGATACAGTACTGTGTGCTTCACCCTTTTTTCACTCTTTGGGGCAGCGACTAACATTTGTGCCCTTGTTATTAGGTGCAGGGCTGGTTCATCTTGAGCGCTTTACTCCATCGGCATGGTTAGCCTTGGTCCAGAGCCAAAGTGTCAGCTTTGTTATTTCTGTATCATCTCATCTATATGCATTAAAAAGCAGCTTGCTATCTAATGTTGCCGCATTGCAAAGTTTACGAACCATTGTGACTTCTTCTGCGCCAATAGATTCGGCGTTTAAAGCCCAAGTTTTTAATGCCATTGGTTGCGACTTTCATGAAATATATGGCGCCTCAGAAATCGCTGTTGCAACGAATTTGGCCCCAGTGTACGCCAGCGAAAAATACCGAACAGTGGGCAAACCATATGAGCAAGTTGACATCGTTGTTTTATCACATGACATGCAGCAAGTTGGCTTTCAGGAAGTGGGTCAAATTGCTGTTAAAACGCCACTGCGTTTTTCTGGGTACTATGCCAATGAGCAATTGACTCAGGCCGCCTTTATCGATGGATATTTTCTTACTGGAGATATTGGATCAATTGATCAAGATGGTTTTGTGACCTATGTTGGCCGCCAAAAAGATATTATTATTTCAGGTGGAATTAATATATATCCTAAAGATATTGAGGTTGCGCTTTTGCAACATGAGCAACTTAATGAGGTTGCTGTTGTTGGTGTTGAAGACAGTTTACTTGGTGAAGTGATTATTGCTGTTTGTATCACTGAAAATACCGTCAATATAGAATCTCAATTGCGGAAAATAGCGAATCAATCTCTGGCCTCCTTTCAAAGGCCGCTGAAGTACTTCTTCCTCGATTCTTTACCGTTAACAGCCACAGGTAAGGTGTCAAAGCTCTTATTAAGAGAACAATACAATAAGCAGAATGACGGTTGGACAGATATGCTTAGAGTCATGCTTTATGGAGAGCAAGCTAATGAGTGATGTCTATTTATTTGGTGCTGGTATTCAGGGTCGCATTTTTCTTAAAGCAATGAAAGCCGCTGGCGTAAATGTGGTCGCTATTATTGACAGCTTCACCTCAAAAAGTGATATCGATGGCATTGCGGTTGTAAAACCCGAAGATATCACTGATAAGCATACTAATATCTATATATCGGTAGGTTTGATTAGTCGAAGAATAAAACAACAGTTAATGGAATCAGGCTTTAGCTGTGCCTTTGATTTTACTGAGTCTTTACAAGCGTTCCCAGGGATTATTGATGAATTGAAGCATCATAGTTTGTGGTATAGCGATGCGCTTTCACAACGCGTTAATGAGCATGAGATTGCGCAGTTCAACGCTTGGTTAGCAGATGATGTAAGTAGAGCGTTACTGAGTAAAATTGTTCGATTTAGAACCGATTTCAATATCGGAAATTACATAGATCCTGATAAGCAACGTCAATATTTTGCTGAAGATGTTCCAGCGTTAAGCTCGCTAAAAAGCATACGTTTTATTGATGCTGGTGCATATAACGGTGATACGCTTAATCAGTTATTTGAAGTTGCAAAATCTAAGCAAATTCCCATTGAATATTGTGCTAGTTTTGAACCAGACCCAAGCAATTTAATAGGTTTAAAACAGGCTGTTTTTACTCTATCTACTCCACAACAAAGTGCAAATATCTTTGTTTATCCGTCAGGGGTTTGGAGTGAAAGTGCTCAGCTCAAATTTGAGGCTGAAAGTAACACATCCAGCAAGCTGTCGCTGGGCAGTATCGACGCGGAAACAATTAGTTGCGTCGCCTTAGACGATGTGGTTTATGGTGCTAAACCCAACTTTATTAAGATGGATGTTGAAGGTGCAGAGCAAGCTGCTTTGCAAGGGTGCAAGGGCATTATTAGAGACTTTTCTCCTGTGTTGGCAATCTGTCTTTATCATAAACCGAGTGATCTTTGGCAAATACCAGCATTGGTTATGAAAATAAATCCTAATTATGACATGTACTTGCGAGTATATAGTGACATGTTGCTAGAAACTGTACTTTATTGTGTACCAAAGCAAACTAACATCAAGTAGTAGGTTTCTTAAGGAAGTTTTTCGATGTGGACTAAACAGATAGAAATCATTAGCCAAGATATGCAACAAGTCGATCCCAAATATTTGCCTACGAGCTTCTGGCAATTTGGGGCAAAAGGCTTGCAACAAGATATTGAAACCTATGGTATTGAGAGTTTTCGAAGCTTGACGAGCGCATTATCGTTTTTTGTTCCTACTTACTTATTTCATGGTTGGGCAACTTGTCCTGAAAAATATCAAGATATGATGACAATGTGCCAAGCGCAGCTAGCTGGTGATCGTAAAGCTTTATTATCGATGCAAGATTTTCTATCTGGTGAAGCTCATGCTAGAAGCGACTTTCGGGTATATAAAGCCAGCGAAATACAAAAGCAGCCGTTTACCGAACACTTTAGTGAAAGCCTAATCGGGGCACCGATTGAACAATTTGAGTTTGATGAACGTAAGTTTAGCCGCTCTAGTTTGAATTACTTACTTGGGCTTAACTTCCTAAAGCAACAAATTGGTGACGTGCCAATTAAAACGGTGTTAGAGATTGGCGGCGGTTTTGGTTCTCTGGGTGAAATACTGCTAAGTGATGACCGTAATGATACTTTTTATTTGAATGTTGATATTGCACCTACATGTTTGTTCTCAACGTACTATTTGCAATCTCTGTTTGGTAGTGACAAGATTGCCGATTATCAGGCGATAAAATCGATAGCTGAATTGTCGTTATCTAACTTATCAAGTCTTTATAAAGGTGCAGTTATATGCCCTTGGCAACTGCCTGAAGTGACTGGAGAGTTAGACTTATTTATTAATTTTATCTCGTTCCAAGAAATGGAACCTGACATTGTTAAAAATTACCTTGAACATGTATCACGTTTGAACTGTAAATATGTGCTGCTGAGAAACTTAAAAGAAGGAAAACAGCTGGCAAAAAATGGTAACCAGGCTGGTGTAAAGCAACAAATTAAGGCTGACGATTACGACACTTTTTTACCTAAATATCAACTTCTATCAACAAATGTGCACCCATTTGGTTTCGAAACCATCGATGGCTATAATTCTGAATTACGTTTGTATAAGCGTAACGCTTAAGTCAGCAATAAGAAGTCACCACTATTTTTACAAGGATCTTTTATGAGCAAAATACATATCCAAGACAATCGACCAGCAAGTGCTAATGGCGCTGATTATTGGAGTAAATTGCTTAATCAACAAGATATAGATCCTGCACTATTCATTGGTTCATGTTCTGATGAACAAAAAAAGCAATTATTTAGAAATTATGTATCTGTAATTAATATTGAGGCATTTAATTTCTGTAATCGTAAATGCAGTTACTGCCCTGTTTCTATTCTTGATGAAAGAAGGGGTAAAATAAAACATATGTCAGATGAGGTTTATCATAAGCTTATCAGTAATTTATCAATTATCGATTATAGTGAAAAGCTAGTGTACAACCTTTATAATGAACCTTTAGCAAGTAAAAAACTTTTTTATCATAAACTACGTTACGCAACACAATACTTGCCCAAGGCTAGGTTGTTTTTTAATTCTAACGGTGATTATTTAGATATACAAGCTCTTGATGATCTTAGTCAAATTGGAGTAACGGGTATTAATGTGACTTTGCATCCGAAAGGGGATTATCAACATGATGATAGATATGCCGCTTTAGTAGAGTTTTATGAGAAAGTTAATCAATCACTTATTTTGGAGTCTCAAGTGGTTGGTGAATCCATTCGTAGTCATTTTATGTATAACAGCATGCGTGTTGATGTGAGTTGTGTAAATTACGAAGAGGTGGGTCATTCCCGCGCTGGAGCAATAGAACATCTTATCATTAAAGAGCTAAGAGACTATCCGTGTTTTAGACCATTTAGAGAGTTCACTGTCTATCACAATGGTTATGTTTACCCGTGTTGTAATATAATGCCAGATCTTGATGAAGGGAATAAGCTCGCAATTGGTCATCTTGAATCAGAGCTAAGTATTTTTGATTTATATGCTTCGCAGATAATGCAAAATTGGCGTAAATCGCTGATCACATTTGGCCCTAAAAAGTCTCCATGTGATCTCTGTTATGAGAGAACGTGCACTGTTGATAATAAAGATAGATCTAAGCGTGAGCAGGTATTAAACTCTATACTATCTGAACAGAGTAAATGAGTTGCATATCACAGTAAGAAACAGCAACCTAGATCACGGCTATAAGCGAAACATACACTGGACCTTAAGTATTAAGACCTGCAAACGACCCATTTAACGTTATGTCTTTTATAGATTTTCTCTGTTGTGACTTTTGTGCGTTTTTTATTATATAGCAAACCGCCCAGTCTAACGTTACTGTTATTTCTGACTAGGCCCGATGACCGATACATTCAAAGATCGGCAGCAGCCAAACGTCCACATTTTTTGTTAGGTGAAAAAATGTCTTTCAACTCACGTTGAGTCATTTTCAAACGTAATGCAAAAGGCCGTAAAGACAAGTTTGCAATGGGTGACAAAGCTAGACTTAGTATGGTAAGGCCTTACCACTTCTATCTCTTTAACTTTGCTCTTTCGCTACCGATAATACTTATAAATAGTTTTATCGCCATGCCCCAAGCTTCAAGCGAGACTCATGCAATTCATCAAATATTGATAATCCATGAGGGATTTTGGCAAGTGCTTTGACTATAACTTCATCTGAATCCGTATCTGATAGTGAGGGATCCCCATGAATTTAAAAGCTTGCCTGTGGTTCGCGTATAATTTTATTCAACGCACTAATACCTGCTAACCAATGGGCTTTTGCAAGCTTCAATCTCCTGTCTTTATAGGCTCTTAATCCGATAAATTGATTTTAGAGTACATTACGGTATTTGATGGAGTTAGCTTGATATTGTCGATGCATATTTGCCGTTTTCACACTAAGACCAAATAAGAAAAGCAAAAACTGAGCGAGACTTGCTATCATCAGTAATACCGTCAGTTTAAGCGTGATTCTAGAGCCGCAATCATTCAGTTTCAGCCCCGTCTTCATATATCTAAAGCTTTCTTCAATTTGCATTCGAGTCGCATAAATACTGACAATTTTTCTAGGGGTTAAATCTGCTCTACTCAAAGAGGTAGCCAGTAACCACGGTTCTTTTTCACGCACAGCATTGGCTCTTGAATGCTTATTGCGTCTTGCTCGATCACCCGTTGTTGTTTTGTCTTTTCGTCCTTTATGTTCGCGTTTGAATATCACTAAGCGGGACTTAAAAGCCACTTGTTCACCTAGCTCATAAGTCCCTAAATCTTTCGCTGTAGAATTGGATTGTTCATAGCGTTTTTTGACTGGATACCAAGAATGCTCTGACACTTTCTTAGCATGGGTGCGGTTTCTGAACCTTCCAACATAATCCCAGTTGAGCGACAACACCATTTTAAACCAAGGTTTACGAAAGCCTGCATCGGTGACTATGATGGGCTTACAGTCTTTAGGTAGCATGGTTTTGAGTCTTGTCATAAACAGCAAATGGGTTGCGGGTTTTTCTTTGTATTTGACTGAGTGTATTTCTTCATAAAGCGTTAATGAACGGCCTTGAGCCGCCAGTGATGCGCGAATGAGAAAATGCTGTTTTCGGTCATCCAAATCAGACCAATCAATGTGGATAATCGGTCGATTAAAGTTGTTCACCAAGATGTATGCCATTCTGGTGTAAATGGATTCAATCTCGCGGTGTAGATGGCCATTGTTACATAGCCTATCAACACGTTTAATTTTATGCTTTCCTCTGGCATCACTGTCTAAATTGCGGCCTAAGTTCGCAGTAGATAACAATGAACCACTCATCACGCACTCAATGGTGGCGAACAAACTTTCTGCAATGTTTGTGCATTGATGGAGTGACAATCGAAAGGCATTTTGATAAAACTTGTCTCGCATTCATGGCATTTATCCGTGGTTATTTTTGTTTGGCGATAGATTTGATCACCAAATGCCATGAATTTTCCTATCTTAATTTAAATATCTATCTGTTTTTTTTGTTATTTCGTGGGGATTCGTCAGTATCTGATATGACTGTATTGCAGCTTTTTACACTGAGGACAAATCGAAAAATTTGCTCTACATAAACGTCTAGTTCTTTTGGCAAGTTGTCTTTATCGATATTTCCTATCAACGATTCGGGCATTAATCGATAATGTTATCGATTAATGACTCTTTGTTAGCCAGTAAATTAATCTTTGAAACTTCCATTTAATGTTCACCGCATCATGCTATTTGACTTAAATGGAATTTAACGAAAAATAGGCTTTGAGTCCATTATTGGGTTCAAACTATCGAAAAGCGGAGTTTTGAAGAATGCTTAAAAAAATTCCAAAAAAGGGGTTTCCAGAGGCGGCACAACTTTTTTAGGTTTTTAGTAAATTATTGATAAAAAGGTAAAAATAGGCTATATGGTCTCCCCACAGGAGAGTTTGGTCGACTTTAACCAAAGTTAACCAAAATAAACTAAACGTTACTTATCAATACTTTAATTCAATAAATACGTTTTTGACATTAACCAAAATTACTGTAAATTAGTCAAAATAGATTCCAGAGGCGGCACATAGGCGGCACAATTTTTGAGGCTAAGTGATTATGGTTAAAGAATTTACCTTCACAAAACGGTGTTTTGAACAGCTAAAAAGCGGCACAAAACGCTATAGAATTGCCGATTTAGAGCAAAGAGAGTCAGTTAAAGGCCTAATTTTAGAAGTTATGCCATCAGGCCAAAAGTATTTTCGCTTTAGACGCAAGCACTTAGGCAAAGACGTTGCCGTCACTATTGGCCTCTTCCCCAATTTGACCATTGAGCAGGCACGCAAGCAGGCTAAATTAATCGCGGTAGACATTTCCCAAGGTATTAACCCCAACGAATCTAAACGGCAAGCCAAAGAAGCGATAGCCCTTGAAGATGCCCTATCCTTATCTGTTCAACAATTATTTGACGCATACGTTGCTGAGTTCATCATCAAGATTAAATCTGGTGAACGCCGCCAAAAGTCATTAGATGATGTTCATTCCATTTGGAACAAACATATCAAACCGCGCATTGGTCATTTAAGAGTTGAAAGCATTTCTAAAACGGATGCTGACAATTTCATAAAACTGATTATCACCAAAAATTCAGCCGCGATTAGAAACAAGTGCCTAACCTTGCTCAAATCGATGTTCAACGACCAACCGCTAAACCCGTTTGTGCATATCAAAAAACTAGCAGGCACAAAGCGAGAACGTATTTTAGCCGAGCATGAAGTTAAGCGATTACTAGAAGCCTTAGAGTTAGAACTGCCTATTTACCGTGATGTGGTGATGATGTTGCTATTAACAGGCCAGCGCAAAAGCTGCGTGTTCAGTATGGAATGGCGTGAGATAGATCATCAACGTGGTATTTGGCTTATCCCCACCAGCAAAATGAAAGTTAAAAAGCCTCATGCTGTGCCACTCACTAAAGAAGCGATGGACATTCTTACCAGACGCAGCCAAGAAGCAGCTAAAGGTGAACGCTTTGTATTCCCGAGTGAGCGCAGTCAATCAGGCCATATTATCGAAAAGGCAGGTAAAGGCAGCTTTTGGCATCGCATCACAGAACGCGCAGAGCTTCGCGGTACTGAAAAAGGTGATAACGTCACCATTCACGATTTAAGGCGAACCATCGCAAGTTGGAGTGTTATGCGTGGAGGTAACATTCAAACAACGAGTAAACTATTAGGCCATAGCGATATCAGCATCACAGCCAGCACCTATGCTCATTTAGATATTGAACAAGTTAGGGCTGAATTGGGAATTACTACCGCTCACTTGTTAGGGACTTTTCAGCACGAATCGAAAGTGGATAGACTGGCTAGGGAAATAGAACAGCTCTCAGAGGAAGAAAAAAGAGAGCTGTTTGAAAAGTTTTAGCTGAATGCTTAATCTTGCTCATTCGCCATGACAGAACAAAATTTTCGCTGAACAGTTGATTTACTACTGGTTAAATGACCTTTTTGAATTAAAGCCATAATACCGAACATAATGAAAATAATACCAAAAATATAACCACTAATAGACATTAAAAGTGTTTCAACTTTTGATTGTGTGTATATAAAAATAAATACACCAATACTGGCTAAGACTATGTAAGCCAAAACTAAAGCAAGATGCTCTATGTTTCTAACTATTTTTGATTGATATTTACCTGAATACCTAAAAGAATCCATGTTTTCTGATAGTTCGATATACCTTTCTTGATCACTATATGCTTTAAGATAATCAAAGGCATGTGGCGTCATGATAAACCACTTAACCTCCTGTAATGTCAACTCCCTTTTGCAAATACAGCTAATAGCTACACAGATTGCTGAAAAGTTCTTGTCAGGTGAATCATCAAGGTATGTTTTAATTTCTTTGAAAATATCAAATTTTTTTAGCTTCCCTGTACTTTTTTGAGCTAATAGGTGAGAGATAGTCAATGCAATACCAAAAATTGCACCTACAAAAGTAATCAACTTCGAAACTACATCTAATTCCATTTAATATTCCTAATTAGTTTATTGCACGTAATTAAAACAATCCTGATATTTTTTAAAAGAAGCCATTGCATTAGCAATAATCAGCGGATTCTGAGTCTGATGAGACCAAAAGTACCCTGCGACTCCGCTGAGTTGGTTAGAATTTTTAAGGACATTTTCCAACAATATGACTGGGTAGCCCTGCTTCTTACGGCTGATGACATGTATGCCACCATGGATATAAGAACTGAGAGACCTGTATGAATTTTCTTTGAATTCAAGTAGTGGTTGAAGTGCATTTTGTGGTGCTTTGCCTTCCATTGCCTTCATCATTTCACCAACCATAGGTATTGAATTAGCCGCTTGAGCAGACTCATTTGTAAGCTCTGAAAGTAATTTATCCACCATAATGTCTGATGCCGCGAAAATTAACCAATGCGCTCTGACTAAAGCCTCATATTGGAGCCTTAGTAGACCTAATGCTGATGTAAAGGCATTAGCATGCATTAGAATTTTAATACTCAGAGCATGCTCCATAACAACTGCGCAGAGAACACGAGCACCTTCAGTTCGTTTTGACTTTTGTGCTTCAGGATGTGCTAGCAGTCCATTAACAAAGTTTTCGAACTCAGCAGAGCGAGAGAGAAGCTGATCCATGCTTAACCTAATTATTCATATATGATTAGTTCAAGTTTACTAAATATTAATTACAGGAGCTACGAGTATTGTTAGGTGATAGCAATATCATAACCACATTTTTCAGAATTTATAGAAAGTAGATAGCTTAGTGAGATAAATAGAAAAGCTCTCGAAGTAAAAAGAGAGCTATTGAGTAAGCTATTTTAAACTATGATTTAATAGCAACAACTTTTTCAGTTTTAACTTCTTCAACTTTATGTGTATGAAGAATACCGTCATGTGAATGCTTTTCTTGATTGTTAGTATCAGTTTTTGCAATCCCATTGTGATAATGATAACCAGTACAAAGTCCTTTATCTATTGATGCTTGACTACAGTTGTGACCACCGTTTTTATCAGTTCGTCCACTATGAGCAAATGATGTTGGTACTATCAAAAAAAACAAAAGCGAACTTAAAATTATTTTATTCATATCCTCTACTTAAGCTAAACAGCTATTATAATAAATTAACTTAAAAACCAACCTAAAATTAGATGTACTATTACTTTAGATTAAATTAAAAAAACTAAAACCTTATTTTACGCACCTATTTATTTAGTATGATTTATTAGCAAAAACTTACATTTGTTAAGGAACAAATCAAATATTGACCTTAAAACTTTATAGGTAGAACTTCTGTTATCATGCCATTGATTAATTCGGTGTTCACGACGTTTAGTGTACGTTATACATAATTTCTCTTTTGCTCTAGATAAGGCAACGTAGATTGCACAGTTGTTTTCAAAAGGCTCATTTTCATAATTCCAAAAAGCCTGGTCTTCTAAACCTATGAAATATACAGAATGATACTCTAGACCTTTACACTTGTGAACATTCATTATCTGCACTGAATTTTCTGCATTAAATAGTATTATCGCAGCTTCTATCGTGCTCGATTGAGAGCACATATCCCTCAAATGAAGTTCAAGACTTCGCCATATTAAATTATAATACTCAGAAGATTTATACTGCTTCCAACGCCCTTTAATTTTTTGAATTCCTAGAAAGTGAACAAAACTCTGGATATACGACAGTAATTCATCCACTGTAGTATCTACCGTGACTAAGTTTTTATTTAAAGTTATGAAATTGACTATTTTTTTTGTCAATTCTTCTTCTTTTTCATCTCCTACTTCTATTTTATTTAAAGCCAAGTTGATCTCATAAAGCTCTGTCATTACTTTGGGCTCAGGAAAAAACAATGCTTTTAAATATAGAGAAAAAAGCTTCCCTAAGGGCTCTTTCAATGCATCCTGCAAATCATTCATATCAAGATTATTTATTCCAGCTTTAGATAGCTCAGCTCTTAGTATCCTAGTATATTGTGAGGATAGTTGCTTTGTCAGAATACAAATATCTCCTTCACTTACTCCAGTGGCGATAACATCTCTAACATTACCTACAATAAAAGATGCTTCTTGGAATTCATCAGCGAAAATATGTACTGAACAATTTTCTGGCTGAGTTGAGAACCCATTTATAGGATTAGTATCATCTTTTATGTACTGAAGAGTAATTTTTAGTACATCTTGAATTTCTTTTGATGCTCTATAGTTTTTCAAAAGGAATTTATTGGTCGCGATAAAATCGACTAAAAAATCATTCGATACTGTTGGTTTTGCCCCTGCCCATAACATTATACTCTGATAAATATCACCTACGGTTAATATATTAGTGTCAGTATCCTTGAATAGTAATTTAAGAAGTTCATATTGACTATCTGTTGTATCTTGAAACTCATCGATAAAGACATAAGCATATGAATTCTTAAAAGCATCTCGAATATCATTTCTAGATTTCAATATTTTAATGGCTAATACAACTAAATCATCCATTAATATTTTGTAATTACCTCTAGCTTCATTTTTTCTAAATACAATATCGTAATTATTTATTGGCCGTTCAGTTTCTGGTAGGACATTTTTAAATCTGTCAACTATGCTCTTGCAAAATGCATGAAATGTGAAGGAATCGAAGCGTGCTGATTTTACACCGCAACGCTTATTAACCCTTTCCTTTATATTTAGCTGAGCTTCAGTTTTGAATGTTAGCGATAATATTCTTTTAGGCCACACACATTTACCAGTGAAAAATAAATAATTAGCTTTTTGAGCTAGCAGTTCAGTTTTCCCTGCTCCGGCACCTGCTAAAACTAAAATAGACTTATCACAGATAATTATATCCATAAGTTCATCAGTAGCTTGAATCCCTTCAGACGGAAGCCATTTTTTCATCATTCAACAACCTGTTCAGCAAGCTTGATAATACGTTCAGTTAAACGAATTAGCTCCGCTGGCAACTTTTCTTTTATTTGTTCAGGATTATATTTTTTTTCAAGTTTAGCGAACATTCTAACGTGAGAGGCAGGTTTACTTTTATTTGATAAGAAACGATATCGATACCATATAAAGTTGCGCTCCCAATCAGTTCCAAATTTAAATCGTTTGCCAGCATTCCCCTTTTTCAGAACTGCTTTGATTAATGCCTCTTCTCTTTTTACACGATCGTCATCTTCTTCATCTTCTTTTCCTTCTGAAGGGCCACGTTCACCATAAGTCTCATCTTTTTCACAAAAAACTTCAGGAAATGCACAAATCATCGAATAATCAATATCTAATGGACTAGAGAAAAAAACATTGCACCTCTCTAACTCAGAAACAATATTTTTAACTTCTGTACCGTAAACTAGATTAAATAAATTAGGATCTCTCTGATCTGTCCAATCCGGAATTAAAACTGGCACTTTATTGGTTATGTATTGACTAGCTACCACATCCATCTCAAGTAACTGTTCAATCGCATATTTCATACGACCGAACCCCCCACCATTTCGATCAATATCAAAATCTAGCAAAGTAACAAACGGTATCTTTAAAGTATTAAGTAGTCGCCAGAAATGATTTACATGTCTCCCACCTAACGGAACTACAGATACAGAATGTGCATCTACATCTTGACCATACTGCTCTAATAGCTTGGGTATAATAACTTTTTCACTGTCACCTTCTCCGAGAATGACTAGTTTTGCAAAATAAATTTCAGGGTATGCCTTTACTGCTTCACTTATATACTTTGCCTGCTCGTCTCTATCTTCTGGCAATGATAGCGCTTGTATATGGGTACTTTTAGTTTCATTATCTAACCGAAAATGACGTATTTGTGTTGGCTCAATTCTGCCTACTAATGAAGCTGAGTGAGTAGAAACAACTGATTGGCAAAGTTCACTAGCTCCATACTCTTTGATTAACTTAACAATGCGCCCCAGATAATGTGGTGATAGGTGGTTTTCTGGTTCTTCCAATGCAATTAAACTGTATATAGGCAACTTCATTTTATCAGCATCAAAATTTGAAGGTTGCTTACTAATTATGGCTTCTCGTGTGGCCTTATCTATATCGAATAGAGCTTTAGTCAAAGCAAAGTAGACTAGAGACTTCTGTCCATCACTAAGTCGGCTTGTATCAACTTTATTTCCTGTGGCATCAGGCATGAACTGGAGTTGCAACAATCTCAATATTTCATTTATTTCTCCCACAGGAAAGTTAAGACCAGCTTGATTGAGATGACGACCTTTATAAATCTCTTTCCAGTTTATATTTATTGCATTAGTAATTTGTGCTAAAGCTGGATTATCTGTTGCTAGTTGATTTAATTTTTGAGCTTGTACTTCAAATGACTCTTGTTCACCCTCAGACCACTTTATAGCTTTAAGTAATCGGCCCAGAATGGCTTTTGAAGAATACTTTAATTGAACTAATGGGTCTCTATTCGCTGGAATATAGTTGACTTGAATTGCGTTTCGTTGTGTAGCGGATAATCGATGTTTATTATCTTCTTGGGGATTATCCATATCACCATCGACAACCCATATATTTTCATCGACATCACCTAATGGGTTGTAATCAAAATTCAAACTAGCTTCTAAACGAACTCTAAATATAATGTCTCCACTAACGCTTGAAGCTGTCAACCCATTAATTAAATAGGGAATAGAAGGGGCGTCTCCTCCACCTGACAGCGTAAACCAAGCTTCAATAAATAAATATCTTGGATCACCTTTGTCTGCATTTTCTTTCAAATGAAAATCAGAAGCGCTAATCCCCCGTAAGGAATGATCAATAGAGAAAAGCTTATTCAAAGCTTCAAGAACAGCACTTTTACCAGTTCCGTTATGTCCAATAAATGCAGTTACATCAGGCTCAAAATCTATTATCTGTGGCGTATCAGTTGAAATGCTTTTATATCCTGAGACCATTAGTTTTTTTAGTAACATTGTCATCTCTTTTATTGAGGTATTTTAATCAATCAACTCGTAGTGCTATTTCCAGACAAATAAAGATGCTATGAAGAACCACATGTTTTATTTTTTTGCTTAATTATTTCATCACTATTATTTTGCATTACTTTCAAAATCATTAAATTACATTCTTTTTCTTTTAATTCTTGCTCAGACTTTTGCTTTGGTTCACTGATATAGGCAACCATAGGTTTATAAGTAAGTGATGCATTGCAATACATATTAGATAAGCTTCGCCCTCTCTGATTCAGATTTTCCATACTAGATAGCTGAGTGCAAAGTTCAGTGAACATAGCCTTGGCTTGTTGAGTACATTTAGAGAATTGAGTGGCTTGTTGCTCAAGGTCTGAGCAAACGCTATTGGGTTTTATCTTCCATAGCTGATGCTGAAATCTGATATTAGTATCGTTGTATACTAAGCTTTGCGAGGTAACCGTGGTGTTCATTGAATCAACATACACTTCAGCAATACTATTGCTTACCGTGTGCAGATAAGCTGCAAAAAATTGTGAAAATGGATCCATTACTCTTCCTTAAGCATATGTTGAATATTTTATAACGTACTAACAATACTCCTTTTTCTATCTTAGTTGAACATTTTTATTACGACCTCATTTAACTATTAATTTCGGATTACGTACACTTATTGACAGAACTCCAAGTTAGAGCGATTAAGCTCAATTTTACCATTAGCTTGTGAATAGCTTAACGTCCACTCATGTACCCTAGTGACGATTTCAAAGCCCAAAGCCACAATGCCTTTTAACTGCACGACAAACTCATCACCATAGCGATTAGATTTGTAATTACGAGCTTCTGCTTGATTGCGGGAATTTCCGAAAATTCCCGAATTAGAATCTCGGATTATTTCAGGATTTCCTGAAATTGATTGAGTACTGATTCCCGCTGCATTCGTAGCATCCCCCGCATTTTTTCCTGCTGCGCTAAAACTACAAAATGTAGGCTGATGCCCTACACCCTTAGTATCGACATAGGGATTGCCGAAATTTTGGTTGTCGAATCTGATATTGCTTTGCTTTTTATATTGGTATAGCAATCTAATTAGCTGATCATCACGCTTACAAAAAACGCCACCCATGAGTTCAGTGTAACGACCCCAATCGGAGTCATCAGCGGCTTGTCTAATTTCTTCCACCCACTCTAGGCTTTCATCAGTTATTTTACTTAACCGTCTTAATTCGCGCCAAGGTGTTACCCCTACCCCTCCAATTTGCTGAAATTGACGAATACCCCAACATGAAGCCCAAACACGAATACGTGTTGCCGCGGTAACAGATTCCGTTCCGTAAAGGTCATGATCAATCCCTTCACCATCAACTCCTTTGGCTACATACTTGGCAATATATCCCGTTGCAGAACCTTTATTAGGATCGATGTATTCAACCTTAAAACGGCGTTCTTTTGCACCTTGTTCGTCACCATCTTCTTGTAGGCAATATTCTTGAAAGGTTTCGACTAATTGTTGTTGCTGCTCATTTTCAACAAATAACAATAAATGCCAATGGGGTGTGCCGTCATGGTGAGGCTCTGCTACCCTAAAACCAAATGGGGTAATTTTGTCACGATTAAGTGATGCTCTAATACGCTGAAATGTAAGATTTAAATAGTCTTGAGCATCTAGTGGTGTGGCGCCTTGCCATTTAGGGTTTTCGGCACCCGATTTGGCAAAGCAACGATGATATTTAGACGGTGTTGTCATTGTCAGAAATACAGCTGAGTAGCCATGCTTTGTGGCGTAATCTTCAAAACCACGAATGCGAACCATCAGTTCAGCTTTACGGATTTTGGGATTAGACACATTAAGATCTGATAATTCAGCAAGGCTTACACTGTAATCAAGCTCATTGGTGGCTAAGGTATTCTCCAGTAATTCACGACTACTTTTCCATTGCGACATAAAATTCTCAACGGTAATGTTACTGGCATAAATACCACGATGTTTATTCACTTGATTTAATAAACGTGAAATAGTTTCGATTTGCCGATTGTGAAGCCTTCTTAGTTTTGGCTTCCACCATGACTCATCACAAGCACGACGAATCACCCCCATGACTTTTGAATACTCTTCATCGGTCAAACAATCATTCTCAAGATTATTTAATACAGTATCCGTTAACGGGTGTTGTTTTATTTGATAGCAGGTAACATAACGCAATATTGCAGAGTAAGTTTTGAACAAACTTTGTGAATTATCACGTGATGATATTTTCAAGCATTGTCGAGCATGGTGTTTAGACATTGCCTTAAAATCACGGTCATCAACACTAACACAGCTCATTCGGTTACTGCTGTGGCCTAATACTTTGCTAATTGCAGTAGTTGTCCGCAATAGGTACAAATTTGCTTCTATGTGATTAGAAAAACGTTTGTAACGATGCATAAGTGCATTTTTATGAATTTGTGGTAAGCCATATAATCGCCTAACAATAAAGTTAGCATTATCAAGTTCTACTCTAGTCATGAGATTGCACTCCATGCTGCTTTAGCCACTCAAACCCACGTTGATTTAACGAGCAATATTGCCATCTTAAGCCTGCTATATAACAGGTACTTTCGCTTAAAAAGCCATTAGCCTTTAACTTAAGTAATGTTCGTTTTTGAAAATGACCTGTATATGAGTCATAACCGATCATCTTGCCTAGGTCGGGACATATCTCAATACAAACCTCGATGTGGTTATCTTGCGATAACCACTCAATGAATGTGACTTGTTCATTAGTAAAGGCGGCCATTACTTGCCTCCTTCACTATCTGAAGCCGTTACGTTATGTAACGGGTTCACTTCTATACTGTCAGAATTGTCATCACTGGACTCGTTAACGAGTACATGTTCCGTTAACGGGTACAGGCTCGATTCACAGGCTTCATGTTGCCATAACAGAATAATGTGCTTGTTAGGTTCACGAAGTACTTTAAGCTCATTAACAGATCTTTTAAGAGTGCTATTTATATTTAATAACGAGCAAATAATCATTCCCGCTAAAAAGCTATACAGTGTGTTCATATACCCTCCCGTTAACGAAGTTTTCAACATCGCTTTGGCGGTACATCACACGACGACCAACTTTGATAAAACAGAGAGGATAGCGGCCAGTACAACGCCACACAGAAAGAGTGCCACTTGTGACGCCTAAAAACTCAGCAACCTGAGCAGGGGTAAGTAATAGATTATTCATGTTAACTCCTAATAATGTATATATTTCAGGAGTGAGAATAAAATTATTGGATTAGAGTGTATGTACAATCAAGCTGCTTAAAAATACATTAAGCTGCTTGACTGTATTTTCACACCTTTAGACTTTCTGTTTTTTAAATCGCTCAGTTGATCTAAACCAATTAATCACAGTTCTATGTCCATTAACTACACTATTGAAAATGAAGTCATGTTTTTTGCCAATTTCTACAATTTGAGGGTAAAGTGCCTCAGCAGCTTTAGTGTAAGAAGTGAATTCGTTAGTAGATAGAAAAAGTGCGATCGCTTCCTCCGATGTTGCCAAAGAACCTTGCTGAGTTTTTTTTCCGCCTTTCTTACCAGCTAGTTTATTCTGCTCAAGAACAGCAATATTCTTGATAATCTGCTCTCTCATTAGTATGGCGTGTGATTGTTGATTGAGAATAAATGCTTTTATTAACATATCGGCAAAAATATCCGCTTGCTCATTTAGCCCACTCAATTGACAGACCAACATACCCTTAAACAATCTGAACAATTCATGCCTGTGTTCAGTTGAAGTTTTGCCTGTAAATCTAGCAATCAAAGTTTTAATTTGTGGTGTTACAAATGCTTCAGACTTAGGTGAACAAACTCTTAATGCTTCGCCGAACGATTGAGTAGCTTCTATCTCTTTAACTTTGCTCTTAAGTGGACTTTCGCTATCGATGATACTTATAAATAGTTTTATCGACATGCCCCAAACTTGACAGCGTGACTCATGCAATTCATCAAATATTGATAGTCCATGGGGAGTTTTGGCAAGTGCTTTGACTATAACTTCATCTGAATCCGTATCTGATATGGCTGTATAGTAGCTTTTTACACTGAGGACAAATCGAAATATTTGCTCTACATAAATGTCTAATTCTTTTGGTAAGTTGTCTTTATCGATATTTCCTATCAACGATTCGGGCATTAAATCGATAATGTTATCGATTAATGACTCTTTGTTCGCCAGTAAATTAATCTCTGAAACTTCCATTTAATGTTCACCGCATCATGCTATTTGACTTAAATGGAATTTAACGAAAAATAGGCTTTGAGTCCATGATTGGGTTCAAACTATCGAAAAGCGGAGTTTTGAAGAATGCTTAAAAAAAAATTCCAAAAAAGTGGTTTCCAGAGGCGGCACATAGGCGGCACAACTTTTGACGATTTTAGTAAGCGTTTGATTTTTAAGGTAAAAAGAGGTGTTATGGTCTCCCCACAGGGACTCGAACCCCGATCGGCCGCTTAGGAGGCGGCTGCTCTATCCTGTTGAGCTATAGAGAGACCCAGTGATTATACTGAGTTTATAATCGAATTAAACCTTTTAAATTTAATTGCTTAATTAACAACCAACTAGTTCTTAATTGCAATGTCATTCACTTGAATATTATATGCACTGTCGATACCGTCAAAGATTGCCGTTGAACTGTCTTCGGTCACTTGTTCGATAACCACATTCGCCCGACTTTTAGTCGCGATAGCGCGCATAGAGTTGAATCTGTCGGGGATGTTTTTCTGTAGGACGATTTGGAACTTATCACCCATTTTAACGCCATTTTTACGGCCTAAATTAATGATAATGCGATCACCATCTCTTGCCACAATTTGGCCTAGTAATGGTCGGCAATTGAGTTGCTTATCTAACGACATAACGCTTTGTTGTAAAATATCACTGATCGCCTGGCCATAAGATGATCGCCAAAAGCGTTGATTAGCTGGTGAGACGATTTCTTGTCGTTCAAATTCCCAAGGGGCTGATGTCGCAAATGATTCCGACCAGACCACTTCACCGCTAATGCCATGATAAAGGGTTAATTTAAGGATAAATTGCCTCAGTGGATCATCTTCTACAAAGCCCAAATAACTGCTTTGTACTGGTTCAGTTGAAATATCAATAATTTCGGGCTGCAGCAAATATTGGCTGTCGGTGAGTTCACCTAACCAACTGGGTATGCGGTTACCTCTAAAATTGACCAATTGATTGGTATTATCAATTTTCTCATCTGCATGTAGCCTGGCAAAACTGTATCGCGATTGCGCGTTAATCGCTTTGCCTAATTGTTCGGTGATGCGCTCTTCAAAGTGGGCTAATTGACCATAGCGTAATTGTTCGCGTTCTTGTAAATAAGCTTGAGGCAGCATAATCGCAGCTTTGAGTGATTGGCTTTTACATTGGGCATCGGGCTCTTGTTCGCTAAGCTCAAGCTGTAAAATGACAGTAATAGTATGCTCGCTGATCATTTCACTCATTAATTCAACATTATTGGCCGAGCCCATACGCTGCATTTGAAAAGTATCTTGAGTAAGCCGTCCTTGGTTAATTTGTTGTTCGCTAGAAAAGTTAACTCCCGCTTTTAAGCTGGCATAATTTAATGCTTGGCTGATAGCGTCTTCGCGGGCTTTATCAATATCGCCGTTAACAATTTTGGCTTTGCCAGTCACCTCAATTTGTTCAGCAAATGCAGACATTGTCACTAGCAAGCCACTTGCACATAATATGGCTATGACAGCAAGATGACTAAAGGGATTAGCTCGGTTAGTAGGGCTGTGTCGGATCAGCATACGATGTCCTAATGTCAAAAAAACGTCTATTTGGCCTAATAAAATGAATTAAGCTTACTCTATATTTTACAAAGCAAAAATTGTGCCTATAACCGCTTTAATAGTTTTTTTTAGATGTAGGGTAATTATAGTAAAGCTTCTAACGCATTTGCCGATATAAAGGAACGAATATTAAAGAGTAAAAAATTGACCTTAGTTACCGATAAATAAGGCGATAAAATGGCTCATTTATACCAAGACTTGCGGCATTTTTGTAAGAGGAATTATTATGATTAATAGGCTTATTGTCCCCACGGTCATACTGGCGTCATTGACGTTAGTTGCATGCACCCAAACGCCTAATGCTGCCAATAATCTTGCCTTTAGTAATAACGGTAAATTTGTCAAAGTGGTCGATGAAGATCAGGTTTATCAGCACAAGCTAGCTTATGATATACAAGCTGTTGGAATATCGCCTAAGGGCCAGGTCAATGTGTGGGCAGAAAAGTTAGTCAACGAATTAGTATTGCAAAATGATGCCCTTCGCCCTGATGAACCACTGCTCATTTCTACGCCGGTAATGGCCAGCAATTTAAATACATCCAATGAGTTAGGCCTTCAATTACAGCAAGGATTGCTTGCTGCATTCCATGCCCATGAGTTTAATTTGGTTGATTTAAACGTCGCAACCAATTTACGCGCAACAGAGCAAGGTGAATTTATGTTGAGCCGAAATTGGGAGCTGCTGCGTTCCGATTTACCGGTAGCGCACGTTTTGGTATCAACCATGACCTTAACACCTGAAGGAATCGTCTTTAACGGCCGAATAGTGAATGTGACCAATAATAGAGTGGTTTCTGCGGTGCAATCATTTGTGGCGGCGTCGAGCTTATCGGGTTATTTACAACCGTCTGAAATGATTGAATCGCGTAATGGTTTACTGTATCGCCACGAAAATAAGGGCGACAGTCGTTATACCGTATTAGGAGATAAGCTATGAAGTCGTTAATGTTAATTGTGCTGGTACTGTTAACTGGCTGTGTAAGCAAGGATAAATATGTCCAGTGGGAAACCGAAGCTCCAGCCTCGTTCCCTACCCTAACCGCAATTGGTTATGCACCCTTAGCGACTCAGCCAAGCAAAGAACCATCGCATCGTATTTTAATGGCAATGCAAGCAT
The DNA here is from genome assembly GCF_014163775.1 of Shewanella sp. SR43-8. Lineage (NCBI taxonomy): Bacteria > Pseudomonadati > Pseudomonadota > Gammaproteobacteria > Alteromonadales > Shewanellaceae > Shewanella > Shewanella sp. SR43-8. Next base: position 260,545 of record NZ_JACJDX010000001.1, read on the forward strand.
CAAAAATTGCTGCATATCGTGAGTTAGCAGAGCAAGTGTATGGCCAAAAGATTACCGCAAACAGCGACGTGAGTGAGTGGTTATTAACTGACGACAACGTTAAGTCTAGCGTGAGTGGCATTATTCGCGGCGCTAAAGTGGTAAAAACCTACCCAGCCGGTGAGTTTTATGTCACTGAGTTAGCACTTGATTTTAAACAAGTATGGCAGTTATACGAGCAACAAAATCGCCCTAAGCGGGTAAAAGAAGTGACTTACTTCTAGGGCCGATTTACATTAGTAGTTAAGACGATTTTATTAGATAAATGCTCAGTTGCTAGATTAGCTTTTACAAGAAATGCCGCTGATATCAGCGGCATTTTTTATTGTATGGTTTACCACTAATCGTTAAAAGTTCAGTTTAAACACTAAACCGAATGCGGCTTGGTTTTCCATGTCTTCAGTGACATCGGGATAACTTAACTGCATTTCACCGCCAAAATAGTAACCAGCATAAGCATTAAGACTAACGTTAGTCGTTGCTTGCCAACCTGCGCGAGCAAAGCCTACCCATTCTTCAACTTCAATGGTTTTGTCATCGTCAGCAATTAAAAAACGCTCTGTTCGCATTGAGCTGCCCACGCCAAAATCCCAGTCACGATTATATTGATAACTTAACTCTAATCCTGCTGGGCCACTAAAACCAGCTTGGAACGGGTTAGCAAGTACCCACTTATCGCTTATCTGCCAACGTACGGCTAAATAAGGCAAGGTGCGCACTTCTGAAATATCATTTAAATATGCCACACCGAAACCAAGCATATTACCCGAATCAAAGCGGTACATCCCCGAGGCGACGACACCATAACTTTGTGCATTTGAAGATGATGCCGTATCAGCATAGGCATACTGTAATTTGGGTGCGATGAGAAACATCCAATGATTATCTAAGCGATACGATAGTGACAAACCGGCACTGTACTGATGGATGGTCGACCAAGGTTGAGTACTGCTGCGTAACAGGCTGTTTTGGTTAATATCCCAGTCATAATCGAGATTATCGTAGCCTAAGTTTGCCCCTATAGACCACTGACGATTAAGTGGCATGTTTGCCGAAAAACTGGTTTTCCATGTATCTCGTTGCAACTGATTAGGGTTAGCACTCTCTGCGCCTACATTAGCGGTGCCCGTTGATGTACGAGCAACAGTGAGTGAAAACGGTGAACGTTCTGGTGCCGCTAAAGCATGCTGACTTAACAGCAGACCCGATACGCACAATAATGACCGTACAGATAAATTCAGTGACTTACTCTGTGCCGGAGAAGAAATTACCTTAGTGTTGTAAAGCGTCATACTAATCTGCTTCCCTTCAAATAATGAAATAAACTGAATATTACTTTGGCTTAATTGCTCAAGTAATACTGCTATATGGCCAATTAAGTTCAACTTGAGGTTGAGTTTATTTTACGCCCACTTTATGTGCTCGTAAAAACATGTCGGCGGTATCTTGCAGGTATTGTTGTCTGGTGACGATTAAATCTTCTATTTCTAAGCCTAACTCTAGGCGTAATTTTAGCTCACCAAACAACATTAAACACAATCTAACCGCACTTTCATGAGGGTTTTCAAAAAAGTATTCGTTGTGTTCATTGACTTTTGTTAGGTAGTTTCGAACCAATCCTAGTACATGCTTAGGGCCTGCATTATAAAACAATCTAGACACTTCTGGGTGAGTATCGGCTTGAGCAACACAGGTTTTAAACACTGTCATGGCTTCTTTGCTAACAATCATTTCACCAAACTGCTGTGCAAATAACAAAATAACCTGTTGTGGTTGGCTGGCATCAATTAAGGCATCGTCGGTGAGTTGATGCACAACACATTTTGATTCAATCGCAGACACAAATAAATCGTCTTTAGAACCAAAATGGGAGTAAACAGTTTGTTTTGATACACCGGCATGCTTGGCCACTTCATCCATACTGGTGTTAGGGAAACCATGATGACAAAAAAGATCAATCGCAGACTCGAGCACCTGGGCACGCTTTTGCTCACTGCGGCTGATGTGGTTCTGTCCGCTGGGATTAAGCGCTGTGTGTTGTTTTGTCATGTTGGTTCCATAAATTAGCTCATTAAGCAAATCAAGCCTCTGCATTGCTGATCAGCATTTAGCCTAATAGTAACCAAAAATAGACTGGACAGTCTAGTTTTATAAAATTAGACTATCGAGTCTAGTTAACATTAAAGTTACATTTTACGTTGTGCTGAAAACCTATGAACTTATTATCTTTCATGCCAACGGCGAAAAACAAATCAACATTGACACTATTAATTGCTTTGCAAGGAATAAACTTATGAACGCGTCAAAGACATTCACTGCCATCATTCGATACTGGGCGCTAAGTTTAAGCTTAATCGTTTTAAGCGGTTGTGGCTCTGAGGTAAAAGAGCATTCGCATACAATTGACTATCAAGCGGTGTTATCGCAAAGCTTAGTGTTAAATGACCATTACCAGCATATGCAAACCTATACAGGCACGATTCGCTCAGCCAATACCACAGGTATTGGCTTTGAGCTTGCGGGTAAGCTCAACAATATCTCAGTCGACAGTGGCGATACTGTGACTAAAGGTCAAACATTAGCCCTACTTGATATCGAGTTATTAACGGCCGAACAACAGCAACTGCAAGCCAGTTTATTACAAACCCAAGCGGATATCGATTTAGCCAAAAGCACCTTAGTTCGCACTCAAAAACTAAAACAACAAAATTATGTGTCTGAACAGCAGCTTGATGAAACCCAGCAACAAGTCATTAGCTTACAAGCGAATCAAAAGCGAATAGAAGCCAGCTTAAGTGCCACCCATTTAAAAATTGAAAAATCGACATTGTTAGCCCCATTCAATGGCACTATCAGTCAGCGGTTTCATAATGTCGGCGAAGTGATTGCGCTAGGCAGTCCGGTTTTTACCTTAGTGGGTAACAGTGAGCCTTTAGCTTATATTGGGGTACCGATTGATATTGCACAGCAGTTAGCCGCCGAGCAGATGGTAGATGTCCGGGTAGGTAAACAAACCTTTACCGCTAAAATTGCCGGTATTAGTGCCGAGGTCAATACTATTAGTCGCACGGTGCAGTTGCGTATTCATTTGCCCGACTCAGCCAGAGTAATCAATGGCGAAATAGCTTATTTGGCTTATCAACAAGATGTGCCTGCATCTGGTTACTGGGTGCCGATGTCGGCATTAACCGATGGCGTACGCGGGTTATGGAACGTGTTTGCCTTAGTTAAAGCTGAGCAAGGTTTTTATACCATTGAACGTCGCGATGTTGAAATTATCTATACCAATGAACAACAAGCGTATATTCAAGGCGCCATAAAACCAACCGATATCATTGTCTCTCAAGGCTTGCATAAGTTAGTGGTTAATCAAAAAGTCACCCTAGCTCAAGCTGAGAAAACGGGGGCATTATGATTAAAGCATTTTTAGAAAATGGCCGCCTAACCAGTTTATTTATTGCATTATTAATTGTTGCTGGCTTAGGAGCAATTTCAAGCTTACCGCGTACGGAAGACCCACATATTACGAACCGATTTTCATCGGTTATTACTCAATACCCTGGGGCATCAGCAGAACGCGTTGAAGCACTCGTGACCGAAGTACTCGAAAATCAACTTCGCCGTTTAGAAGAGTTGAAGCTAGTCCAGTCAACTTCTCGACCGGGTATTTCGGTGATCCAGTTAGAATTAAAAGATACCGTTACCGATACCGCTCCAGTATGGTCACGGGCACGAGATCTTATTGCCGACAGTAAATCACTGTTACCCGTTGCAGCACAAAACAGTGTATTAGATGATCAGCTAGGGTATGCCAATACCGCTATTTTAGGACTGGTTTGGGCCGATGACAGCCCAGTAAGAGTCGATATTCTTAATCGGTACGCCAAAGAATTACAAAGTCGCTTAAGATTACTCAGCGGTACTGACTTTGCAAAGTTGTATGGCGCACCTGAAGAAGAGATTTTAGTAGAATTAGATGGTAATAAAATCAGTCAACTGCATTTAACTCCCGCAGGTATCGCGGCAATTTTAAATAATGCCGACAGCAAAATTTCCGCCGGTGAAATTAATAACAACCAGTTTAGAGCCTTAGTTGAGGTTTCTGGTGAATTAGACTCACAAAACCGTATCCGCCAAGTGCCGTTAAAAGTAGACGATTACGGCCAAATTATTCGCTTAGGCGATGTGGCCAATATTAGCCGCCAAGCTAAAACGCCTGCATCGAGTATTGCTTTAATCGACAGTCAACAAGGCGTATTAGTCTCTGCGCGCATGCTCAATAATAACCGCGTCGATGTATGGCAACAGCACGTGAGCAACGCCATTGACGAGTTTTCAGTAAACTTGCCGGCCAATATTAAGGTGCAATGGTTATTTGACCAACAAAGCTATACCAGCGATCGCTTAGGCGACTTGGTGATTAATCTGCTGCAAGGGTTTGTGATTATTTTACTGGTATTAATGCTGACATTAGGCCTACGTAATGCAGTGATTGTAGCAATATCATTACCACTAACCGCACTGTTTACTCTCACCTGCATGAAATATACTGGACTACCGATCCATCAAATGTCGGTAACAGGGTTAGTGGTTGCGCTGGGTATTATGGTTGATAACGCAATTGTGATTGTTGATGCCATTGCGCAACGCCGTCAGCAAGGTATGAGCAAACTTGAAGCGGTATCTAAAACTCTGCACCACTTATGGCTGCCACTGGCGGGTTCAACCATTACCACCATGTTAGCTTTTGCACCAATTGTGTTAATGCCAGGTGCAGCGGGTGAGTTTGTTGGTGGTATCGCAATTTCGGTGATGTTTGCATTGCTGGGGTCATATATTATTTCGCATACCATTATCGCAGGCCTTGCTGGGCGCTTTAGCCGCAGTGAAAAACCAACGGCTTGGTATCAACAAGGTATGGCATTTCCCAAAATCAGCCAAGCATATACAGCCAGCCTTTACTTTGCGTTAACACGGCCAATACTGACTGCGATTGTTATCGGTATATTACCTATTGTCGGTTTTTTTGCCGCGGGAAAAATGACAGAACAATTTTTCCCTCCGTCTGACCGCGATATGTTCCAAATTGAAGTCTACTTAGCGCCGCATGTGAGCATTGAAAACACCCTAGAACAGGTAAAACTGATTGATAATAAACTGCAAAAAATTGACGATATTGTGGCTGCGACTTGGGTTGTCGGGGGTAACACGCCCTCTTTCTATTACAATTTAACTCAACGGCAGCAAGGGGCAACTAACTATGCCCAAGCAATGATTAAAGTAACCGATTTTGCGGCGGCTAATCGATTAATTTTACAATTACAGAAAGAGTTTGATGTCGAGTTTCCACAAGCCCAAATCTTGGTTCGAAAACTGGAACAAGGCCCTCCTTTTAACGCTCCGGTAGAGTTGCGTATATACGGCCCCAATCTGGACACATTGAAAGCACTGGGTGAACAAGTGCGCGGGATTTTAGTTGCAACACCCGATGTGATCCATACTCGCGCAACACTAAGTTCTGGTGCGCCAAAAGTGTGGTTACAAGTCAATGAAGATGCCAGCTTAATGAGCGGCCTGAGCCTTAGCGATATTGCCAATCAAATTCAAATGGCGACTACCGGTATAATTGGTGGCAGCATTTTAGAGCAAACAGAATCACTGCCCATTCGTGTTCGTTTAGGCGACAACAGTCGCGAACAAGCCACACGTTTAGCCGAGATAAATCTGGTATCGCCTTCGGGTTCAGGTATACCGCTAGCGGCATTATCTTATAACGAAATCAATGTGAGTCGCGGCGCAATCCCCCGCAGAAATGGCGAACGCGTCAACACTATTGAAGCTTATATCACCAGTGGAGTACTGCCTGCACAAGTATTAAACGAGGTTAAGGATACCATTGCTAATTTGTCTATTCCGGCGGGATATCATCTTGAAATTGGCGGCGAAAGTGCAAAACGTAATGAGGCAGTGGGTAATTTATTGTCAAATGTAGTGTTAGTTGTCACCTTATTACTAGCCACTGTGGTGCTGTCATTTAACTCATTTAGATTAACGGCAATCATTTTACTGAGTGCATTTCAATCGGCGGGTTTAGGTTTATTATCCGTGTATGTATTTGGCTATCCGTTTGGGTTTACCGTTATTATCGGTTTATTGGGATTAATGGGCTTAGCCATTAATGCTGCGATTGTTATTTTGGCTGAATTAGAAGATATACCCGAGGCGCGTCATGGTAATGTTGAGTTAATCATCAGTACAGTGAGCAGTTGTGGTCGTCATATTGGCTCCACCACCATCACGACTATAGGCGGCTTTTTACCGCTAATTATTGCAGGTGGTGGCTTTTGGCCGCCATTTGCCATAGCCATTGCTGGCGGTACGCTTTTGGCGACCATGTTGTCACTGATTTGGGTGCCAGTAATGTATACCTTGTTGATGAAACCTAAGGTCAACCTTATCAAGAAGCCAATTTCGATTTAATGTTCAATACAAAATAAAGATTTCGCCCTAAACTGGCAGTAAAAATCCGGTTTAGGGCAGTAAGCACAAAACTCAAACATAAATTAAACGGTTTTCTCTAACAAGAACCAATTGGTGTCGTCTTGAGGGAAATTAATGTCTCTGTGGTAAACAAAGCCATAATCAACCAAGGTTAAATCTGAATACTTGTCGAGCATGTCACCGGCCCAACATACTTTCTCGTCCAGCCTTATAAGCCACATGACTTCCCTAACCTGCACCGTGCAATTAGGTATAAATCGACAATTTGGTCAAATAAACAAGATAATAATTCAATTCAACTTAATATATTATGGTTAGCTCTACCCTCTTAATACTTGCTAGTAGTGGCCCGAGCAAAAAGGCAGGTGCTAATTTAGATATAGTTAACATAAGCGTTATTGATTAACCTAAAAAAACAGTCTAAATTTAAAATTCCTAGTCGTATTATGCGATAAATGTACCCATAGAACATGAATCTTCTTTTGTTTCACACTTTTGGCTTCATACCAGACAATCTTTACATTTACGCGGTATATTAAATTGAGCGAACCATATCTATTTAGATTAATCATCACAATAATTATGAGAAAGAGCATATGAACTATAAAAACTGGCCTATTTCAAAACAAATAGGCTCTCTTGTCGTGTTGTCATCCGTTATTATTTTCACCGCTATGTCTTGTTTTTCATATCTAACCGCTTCCACTGTATTACATGATAAAGCGATCAAAGCTATACAATCACAAATGGACAGTAATACTCATTTACTTGAACTGGAATACGACAGTATGTTGTCTTCGGCGAAACGCAGCTCTGATATTCTTCGTACTTTATATCCAGGACAATTCTCGATAGAAAATAAATCCGTTGACGTGTTAGGCGTTAAGACTCCGGTTCTTTTACATGATAATGAACAAGTTAATAATGAAAATAATAATGTAGACCGCTTTTCGCAACTAACTGGCGGCGTAGCGACTATATTTGCTCGTGATAATGATGATTTTGTTCGAGTGTCAACATCACTGAAAAAAACGGATGGTAACCGTGCGCTAGGGACTTATCTGGGGGTTAATCACCCAGGCTATAAGCAATTAATTAGTGGTCAAAAATACGAAGGCTATGCCAAGCTTTTTGGCAAAGATTACATGACAATTTATAGCCCAGTAAAAGACAGCAGCGGCAAAGTTAATGCTATCCTTTTTATCGGTTATGACATTAGCCAATCAATTCTGCAAATCCAGAATGCACTTAAAACACTCACACTCGAAGAGTCAGGATCTTATGCCATTATCCGTAATTCTGATAAACAAGTTATTTCTCATCGCGATTTGAACACTGAAGCGCCTTTTACTGAATCATTGTTTAATGGTTTATCGCTTGAACAGGCACTCACAGATAAAGGCAGCTGGGTTTACACTTCATTATCGGATGAAGAGATGTATGCTTATTCAATAAAGATTGCCGGTTGGAATTGGACCATGGTTGGCTATGTGCCAACCAAAGAATTAAATAATGAAAGTTTAGCTATGCTAAAAATTAACGTGATTTTAGCATTGATAGGCATAGTTCTGATTGCTGTTTTACTGTTTATGGTGATCAATCGTGCGATGAAGCCATTAAAAAATCTACAGCAACAAATCGCTAAATTAGGTCAAGGCGATCTTTCACAAACATTCATGCAGTGCTCTGAAAGCAGTGGTAATGAAGTTGATCACATCACTATCAGTGTGACCCAAATGGCTGCGAGTTTGGCGAGTTTAATTGAATCATTAAAACAGTCGGTTATTAGCTTAGAAAACCAAGCCAATCAAAGCCAACAAACATCAAAGTTAAATGGTCATGAAGCAAAAGCACTGTTAAACCAAACAGAGCAAATTGCGACGGCTATCGAAGAGATGTCTTCTTCGATTAAAGACGTCGCCCAAAATGCTAGTCAAGGAGCACAGCAAGCGCAGGAAATTGATAGTGCATCAGCTCAAGGGCATGCTCAGTTAAGCCAAGAGGTCACAGCGCTGCAATCTTTAAGTGAGCAACTCATCCAAAGTCAAAAAAATATTGAAAGTGTCAGCAGTGAGAGCCAAGCTATTAGTAAAGTAACTGAAGTGATTAATGGCATTGCAGAACAAACTAACTTGCTAGCATTAAACGCTGCTATTGAAGCTGCTAGAGCAGGAGAACAAGGTCGTGGTTTTGCCGTTGTGGCTGATGAGGTGCGCTCTCTTGCGCAAAGAACGCAGCGTTCAATTAGTGAGATTAGCTCGACGATAGCTAAATTACAGCATCAAGTAAAATTTACCGCGACACAAATGGTCGAGTGCCAGCAGTTAGGAGCATCTTCAGCTGAACAAGCTAATATCGTCAATCTCCAACTCAGTCAGATTAATCAGAGTATCGGTGAAATGGCAATATTCTCATCCAGTATAGCCAGTGCTACTAATCAACAAAGCACAGTGGCAGATGAGGTGTCTCATAGCTTGCATACTATAGCGACGTTGGCACAAAATAGTGATGAACGGGCAACAAAAGCGGTCAGTGATGCAGAACAATTAACCGCACTTGCGGTCAGCATCAAACAACAAATTGGAGTATTTAAAGTCGTGTAGTTGACTGAAATTGATAACAGGGATCAGAGCTCAGCGATTGGGTTCTGATCCAATAAAATGCTCTTCAGGCCCATGATACCCGATTACCACGCGACTCAAATATCACTAATATTCAAGTACAGCACAGCACGATTTATCTCTTCTACAAGACTCAATTATCACTATATTGATTGCATTATTATTGTGGTGCCATCCCACTGTTATGATTGTTTTCAGTTATCGTTTTCAGTTATCTTTCTCAGCCTTCTGCATCAATCCCCTACATCGGCGCCCTAAATCGATCTCCTCCCTCTAAGACATCTTGTCCTACATCGATTGGGCTCTATCTTTATAGACATCAACATAACGTAAAGTAACTTTATACTTGCTCGATCAGGTTAGCTATAGGCTGAATGAATAACCAAGATAAGTTGGTAACTGGCTTGATTATTCGACTACTATCAAGCCTGTTTAGAAGTGTGCTTTATTACCTACCAAACAAAAGCCAATAAAAAACCGCCTTGTTACCAAGACGGTTTTTCAATTACAGATGTCGCGATTAGTTGTCGCTGTTACGATCCATATTTTCAGTATTCTCAAGCCATAACGCGTTGATAATACCGAATGAACACGCTAACAATACACCAAGAATCCAAGCAAAATACCACATAAATGTTGCTCCTTAATTTAATAAAGTGAGTTTTTATTGTTTTCAATAAACTCACGATTTAAGCGGCCAAACATCTTGTAATAAGTCCAAATGGTATAACTTAGGACAGTCGGTACGAAGATGATAGCGGCAACGGTCATTACTTTAAGTGACATTTGGCTAGCAGTAGCATCCCACATAGTTAAGCTCACATTAGGCTCTAATGATGAAGGCATAACAAATGGGAACATAGCAGCACCACACGTTAAAATCACCCCCGCAACAGCAAGCGAGCTGAAAAAGAATGCAAAACCACTACGATTCAAACGACTGGCTAATACCACTAGTACTGGCATTAACAAACCTAATACAGGAAATAGCATAGTCAAAGGATATTTATCGTAGTTTATCAACCAACCACCGGCTTCAACCGCTACCGTTTTAGTGGTTGGATTTGATACTCCAGCGACGTCAAGAGCTGAAGTGATCACATAACCATCAATACCATTGACCAACCAAAAGCCTGCTGCACCAAACAGAACCACTAATAGACTGCCACAAATTTGTGATGTCTTAGCACTGCGCACACGAAGCTCGCCGTCCGTCTTCATTTGTAACCATGTAGACCCTTGCATTATCACCATAGTGACACTCACAAGACCGGCTAATAACCCAAACGGATTTAATAAACCGAATAGACCGCCATGGTAGGTAGCACGTAAATATTCATCAAAGTTAAACGGTACACCTTGGAGTAAGTTACCAAATGCAACACCAATGATTAATGGTGGTACGAAACAGCCGACAAATAATGCCTTGTCCCATGTTTTGCGCCATTTTGGATCTTCAATTTTAGAGCGGTAATCAAAGCCAACAGGACGCAAAAAGAGTGCGAACAACACCAGCATCATTGCCACATAAAAACCAGAAAACGCCACTGCGTAAACCATAGGCCAAGCTGCAAATAATGCACCACCAGCAGTGATTAACCAAACTTGGTTACCATCCCAGTGCGGAGCAATTGTGTTGATCATGATACGGCGATCGGTATCGTCTTTACCTATAATAGGTAACAATATCCCCACGCCCAGATCAAAGCCATCTGTCACGGTGAAACCAATCAATAATACACCGATTAACGCCCACCAAATAAATCTTAATACTTCGTAATCAAACATAATCAGGTCCTCAGATTAAGCATCTTGGGTTTCGAAATGGTAACGGCCAGTCTTTAAGCTACTAGGGCCAAGACGAGCAAACTTGAACATTAAGAAAGCCTCTATCACCAGTAAAATGGTATAGAACACCGTAATCGAAATAATACTAAACCAAAGATCCGCCGTGGTTAAACTAGACGCCGACATAAAGGTCGGAAGCACTTCAGAAATAGTCCAAGGTTGGCGACCAAACTCTGACACAAACCAACCGGCTTCAATGGCAATCCAAGGAAGTGGCAAGCTATAAAGTGCTGCACGCAGTACCCATTTCTTCTCAGCGATTTGATGACGAGTGCTTTGCCAGAAAGCGGCTGCAAACACAAACAACATAATCACCCCTGCTGCCACCATAATCCGGAAACTCCAGAACATAGGTGCGACAGTTGGAATAGAATCATAAGAGGCCGCTTTAATCTGCTCTTCGGTAGCATCAACCACTTTGTCGGTATAACGCTTAAGCAAGAAACCATAACCTAAATCGATTTTAGTCGCTTCAAATTGCTCTCTAACCTCTGCTGATTTATCACCAGCACGTAGTTTTTCAAGCAATCCGTAGGCAACCATACCGTTACGAATTCGTACTTCGTGATCTTTAATAAGATCCTTAATACCCGTCACTTCTTCGTCTAATGTTCGCGTTGCAATAATACCCATGGCATAAGGGATTTTAATCGCATAGTCGGTTTCCATGGTTTCTTGATTAGGAAAACCAACGACAGTAAAGGCTGCAGGAGCAGGCTCAGTGTGCCACTCAGCTTCAATAGCTGCTAACTTAACACGTTGAACTTCGCCGACTTTATAACCCGACTCATCGCCTAATACGATAACCGATAAAATCGCTGCCATACCAAAGCTTGCTGCAACAGCAAATGAGCGCCGAGCAAACGGTAAGTCACGCCCTTTTAATATGTAGTAGGAGCTAATAGCTAACACAAACATCGAACCAGCAACATAACCAGAGGCTACTGTATGAACAAACTTAACTTGCGCGACAGGGTTAAACACTACGGCGCCAAAATCAACCATCTCCATGCGCATGGTTTCATAGTTAAATACTGAACCTACTGGATTTTGCATCCAACCATTGGCAATCAAGATCCATAAGGCTGACATATTAGAGCCGATGGCAACAAGCCATGTGACCACTAAATGCTGACGTTTACTAAAACGATCCCAACCGAAAAAGAACATCCCGACTAACGTTGACTCGAGGAAGAAAGCCATTAAGCCTTCAATGGCCAGAGGCGCACCAAAAATGTCACCTACATAGTGAGAATAGTAGGACCAGTTAGTACCAAACTGGAATTCCATTGCTAAACCCGTAGAAACACCTAGAGCAAAGTTAATCCCAAACAACTTACCCCAAAATTTTGTCATGTCTTTATAGATTTGCTTATTCGTCATCACATACAGTGATTCCATAATCGCAAGGATGAAAGCTAAACCTAGGGTGAGTGGAACAAATAGAAAATGATACATGGCTGTCAACGCAAATTGAAAACGCGATAGCTCAACGACCTCTTCGATAATCATTGGCGGCTCCTTACTTCAGTACAACCAAATACTACACAGTAACACGGGGTTACTATAATGATGATGTTATACCTGAAAACGGTCATATTGAAGCAGTGGATAACTCACCAATGAGTAAAAATGATAAATTAATCTGTTTGCCTGTGTTTTCAAGTGCAATCTTAAACGCCTTGTATCTTACGGTATAAATACCTAGGAGATCATATTTTTTAGTCAAAAATGTGATAAACATTAGATTTTTCGAATGGATAATATTTTGATATAAAAAATCAGGCCTTTACAGTGAAAATCACTCTTAAATGATCTCCAGTTGTTGTCAGATGGATCACAATTTATCAAAAAAATGGTCATATTTTCTGTAAAACTTTTTGAACATCTCTCGCACCCCCCTCTTGAGGTATTGACAAAAACAAGCCAATTGCTAGGAAGATAAATCGATTAAATATAGGTCGCCATAAAAAACCCAACTCATCACTATTGTTAAAAGAAAGTATAAAAACCAACAACTCAATAATAATTAATAAATTATTTAAATAATGTTAATTTTAAATGAATTAAACTAAATATTAATAATCAATAACTTATAATTCAAATATAATAAATATAAAAAAACAACGCCAACAAACCATTAGATTAACTAATGACAAGAATCATTTTTTCTCGTTTGAGCCAGCAATAAGGTAACTGTATAATTTCCACACAGTTAAGAAAACGAACAGTGGTTGCACGATGAGTCGTCGTCTTAATTCCAGTGACCTAACCTAAAGAGAAGTGCTATGACTCAATTATTCGAAAATATTGCCAACTTGTACAAACGCGTTTTTACTGAAATGTTTACTGCTAAAGAAGTGAAGTAAGATCGCTCACTTTTTTATCTATACCCTGTTTAGTAGATGTTTTTGTTAGCGCAGAAATCATATTAAGCGACAATCGTTATTATCTATCTATAACGAAATAAAACCCCCATACAGCTACTCTATGGGGGTTTTATTTATTCAACGACATCAAAGCCATTAGTTGATAAAACGAATTAACCAATAAAAAAGGCGACTCAAATGAGTCGCCTTTTTACTTTATCTAAACTAGATAGTTAATTTGAAATTAACCGATCTTGACTCGAGCATTACGGAACATGCGCATCCAAGGGCTATCTTCACCCCAGTTATCTGGATGCCATGAATTGGCAACGGTTCTGAATACACGCTCAGGATGCGGCATCATAATTGTCACTCGGCCATCCGTGGTACAAATACCGGTTAGACCATTCGCTGAACCATTAGGGTTTTCAGGGTACTGAGTCGCAATTTGACCATGGCCATCAACATAACGCAGTGCAATAGTGCCCGATGCTTCAGCATTAGCTAACGCTTGAGCATTAGCAAACTCAACTAAGCCTTCACCATGTGATACTGCGATAGGCATACGAGAACCGACCATGCCGTCAAAAAATACCGATGGGTTTTGTTGTACTTCAACCAAACTGAATCGAGCTTCAAAACGCTCAGAGCGGTTACGCACAAAGCGCGGCCAATGCTCACTTCCTGGAATAATTTCTTTCAGGTTAGATAACATCTGACAACCATTACACACACCAAGGGCGATGCTTGAATCACGTTCGAAGAAACGACTAAACTCATCGCGAGCACGATCATTAAACAGAATCGATTTAGCCCAACCTTCACCAGCACCTAATACGTCACCATAAGAGAATCCGCCACAAGCCACTAGGCCTTGGAACTCTTCAAGGCTAATACGCCCAGATAAAATGTCCGACATGTGCACGTCGCGGCTTTCAAAACCGGCACGGTCAAAAGCGGCTGCCATCTCGACATGAGAGTTAACGCCCTGCTCACGTAAAATAGCCATTTTAGGTGCGACACCTTTAAGAATATAAGGTGCGGCTACATCTTCACTTGGATTAAAGCCTAATTTAACCGTTAAACCAGGTGCATCAGCTTGTTGTTTAAGCTCATACTCTTCACGTGCACATTCTGGATTATCACGAAGAGCTTGCATGCGATAGGTGGTTTCTGACCACATAGTGCGCAGTGCAGTACGGCTATCAGCAAATATCACTCGCTGGCCATCGTTAATGCTAATCTTGTCAGCGGCTTGTAAACCACCAATGTGATGACAAGCTACGCCTTTAGCTTCAAATTGCGCGGCAATGGCTTTAGCATCAGCAACACCTACTTGAATGACAGCACCCAGTTCTTCATTAAATAAACGTTCTAAATCAGTACCATTCAAGCTGGCTAAATCAATAGTTAACCCAGTATTACCGGCAAAGGCCATTTCCACTAAGGTGGTAAATAAACCACCGTCGCTGCGGTCGTGATATGCCATAACCGCTTGCTCAGCCACTAATTGCTGCATGACTTCAAAGAAGCCCGCTAAGTTAGCGGTAACATCTAATGTCGGTGCAATATCACCTAGCTCACTGTAAACCTGCGCTAAACAAGAACCCCCTAAACGATTTTGGCCATTGCTTAAGTCCAGCATTAATAATGTAGTGTCACCTTTATCACTGCGAAGTTGTGGCGTCACGGTTTTACGTATGTCTTGTACCACGCCAAAAGCGGTGATAACTAATGACATAGGCGATGTTACCGTTTTCTGTACACCACTATCTTCCCATGCGGTTTTCATCGACATAGAGTCTTTACCGACAGGGATAGTGATACCAAGTTCTGGACAAAGGTCTTCGCCAATGGCTTTAACAGCTTGGTATAAACCGGCATCTTCACCAGGGTGACCCGCCGGCGACATCCAGTTAGCCGAAAGCTTAATGCGCTTAAACGAGCCAATATCAGTACCAGCAATGTTCATTATCGATTCAGCAACCGCCATACGCGCAGAAGCATCAAAGTCGAGTAAAGCCAATGGCGTTCGTTCACCCATCGACATCGCTTCACCGCTATAGCTATCATAACTTGATGCGGTTACCGCACAATCAGCAACCGGAACCTGCCATGGACCGACCATTTGGTCGCGGTTAACTAATCCCGTCACTGAACGGTCACCGATGGTGATTAGGAAAGTTTTATCGGCTACGGTTGGCAAAGTTAAAACGCGCTTAACCGCATCTTTTAATTCAATCTTAGATTGATCTAATGCCGGTGATACCGCTTTTACCGACACCACATCACGACTCATTTTAGGCGCTTTACCTAATAAGACTTCGAGCGGTAAATCAATCGGTTTGTTATTAAAGTGACTGTCGGCAAGCGTTAAATGCATCTCTGCAGTCGCTTCACCAACCACTGCAAATGGAGCGCGTTCACGGGCACAAATATCTGCAAACTGCTGTAAATTCTCTGGCGCAACCGATAGCACATAACGTTCTTGAGATTCATTACACCAAATTTCGAGCGGGCTCATGCCTGGCTCGTCAGAGGGAACGTTGCGTAAATTGAACACACCACCGCGATCAGCGTCATTCACTAACTCAGGGAATGCGTTCGATAATCCGCCGGCACCCACATCGTGAATAAATTGAATAGGGTTGGTGTCACCTAGCTGCCAGCAACGGTCAATCACTTCCTGACAGCGACGTTCCATTTCTGGATTTTCACGTTGTACAGAAGCAAAATCTAAATCTTCGCTAGACTGACCTGATGCCATAGAAGATGCAGCACCGCCGCCCAAACCTATGTTCATTGCAGGCCCACCAAGCACAATGAGTTTAGCGCCAACCGTGATTTCACCTTTTTGCACATGTTCTTCACGAATATTGCCTAAACCACCGGCAATCATAATCGGCTTATGGTAACCACGAACTTCAACACCGTTATGACTAGACACTAATTGTTCATAAGTGCGGAAATATCCCGTAATCGCAGGACGACCAAATTCATTATTAAATGCAGCGCCACCAAGTGGGCCTTCAAGCATGATCTCAAGGGGAGTCACAATACGATCGGGTTTACCGTAATTCCCTTCCCATGGTTGCACAAATCCAGGAATTTTTAAGTTAGAAACCGTAAAACCAGATAAACCCGCTTTAGGCTTAGAACCTCGACCAGTAGCGCCTTCATCACGAATTTCACCACCAGAACCAGTAGCGGCACCAGGATAAGGACTGATTGCAGTAGGATGATTATGAGTTTCAACTTTCATTAAGATGTGCATTGGTTCAGTGTGATAGTTATAAATACCATCAGGGTCTGGGAAAAAACGTCCCGCAACCGAACCTGTCATCACCGCGGCATTATCTTTATAAGCTGATAACACGTAATCAGGAGTGACTTCAAAAGTATTCTTAATCATTTTAAACAATGATTTTGGCTGCACTTCGCCATCGATTGTCCAATCTGCATTAAAAATTTTGTGACGACAATGCTCTGAGTTTGCTTGAGCAAACATCATCAATTCGATGTCGTTAGGGTTACGCTTTAGACGAACAAAGTTTTCAATTAAATAGTCAATTTCATCATCAGCAAGAGCCAAACCTAACTTAACGTTAGCGACTTCTAAGGCACGACGACCTTCAGCAAGAATATTAACACTGCTAAATTTTGCCGGTTCTGTGCGGGCAAATAATACCTCAGCCGCTTCAAACTCAGGCAATATGATTTCGACCATACGGTCATGTAATAAACCTTGCAGTTGTTTTTGTTGTTCTGCGGTTAATTCTGAAGCTTCAACATAATAAGCCATACCACGCTCAAGGCGTTTTACTTTGCCCAAACCACAGTTGTGTGCGATGTCGGTTGCTTTAGAAGACCAAGGAGAAATGGTGCCAGGACGTGGAGTAACAAATAATAGAGTACCTTGTGGAGCATGCGACTCAATAGCGGGTCCATAGGTAAGAATAGTTTCTAACTGTAGACGCTCATTATCATCTAGTGGCTCACTCAAATTAGCTAAATGAACATATTCAGCATAAATTTGAGATACTGGAAGTGCTGCATTTTCGCAAGCCTCCATGAGTTTTTGAACTCTAAATGCAGATAGTGCTGGGGCTCCGCGAATGATCTCAATCACGTCTATTCACCTTATAAATTATATTGGGTCAGAATTGGCGCTATTATAAGGAATTGCACAGTACAAATCACCTTTAAGCACCCGTGAAAACAGTGTTTCCTGATAGGGAAAATATCCACAATTGTGCTTATGCATATTTATGACACAGCGACTTTACTGTCGTTCAATAAACCGACGTTAAAAGCGGGTTATTTGTCCAACTATAGGCGTTTAGGAAAACTCCTGATAAAGTAACCAAAAACACCTAAACTCCCCTACATATTTAAAGGCTATTCAACCGGAATTATATTCGTTTCTCATGCATTACGCTGGTGACATTAACGAAACAACTTAAGATAACCAATTAATAAATATGATCAAAACCTTATTCATCATCTTACTTTGCGGGGTGCTATCCGCCTGTCAACCTGTTGATATTCATGAGGTTGATATTGCAGCGCCTGCCCCAAAACGGACCGTACTCAAGGTTGGGACATTATATGGTCCACAGATTTATTTAAATTCAGATCAGGGTGAAAGCGGATTCGACTTTGAAATGGCCCAGCGCTTTGCCGATTATTTAGCCGTGCCGCTAGAGATGATCCCATACACGAATCGCAAACAATTATTTGCTGCGTTAAAAGAAAACAAGATTGATATTATTGCTGCTGGCATCGCAAAAACTCCCAACCGCAGTCAACAATTTAAACTTGGACCGACCTTATATAAAGTTAATCAAGTATTGGTGTATCGAGAAGGTACTCCAGAACCCAAAGATATTGGCACTCTGTCGGGTGAAATTACCGTGATGGCGAACTCATCTTCGGTCAATACCTTAACTAAGCTGCAAAAAGACTATCCTGAATTGATGTGGAACCAAGTTAATGACAAAGACAATGAAGAACTGTTTGCATTAATCGCCAACGGAGAATTGAACTACACCATTTCAGATTCAAATAGTTTATTGATCAACCAGCGTTTTTTACCTGAGTTACGCGCAGGAATGATTTTAGAAGAAAAAGTTGAAGTTGTGTGGCTGTTACCGCCGAGAAATAGTGACCGCTTAATGAGCCAACTCCTGGCCTTTTGGCATCAAGAAAGACGTGCCGGCACCCTTGAACATTTAAACGAAAAATATTTTGGTCATGTGAAACGTTTTGACTATGTCGACACACGAGCCTTTATTCGTGCCATTGACAATATCCTCCCTGAATACCGTAGTTTTTTTGAGCAGTATTCAGGTGAGTTAGACTGGCGTAAATTAGCCGCTGCCAGTTATCAAGAGTCACATTGGAACCCAAGCGCACGCTCACCAACTGGTGTCCGAGGTATGATGATGTTGACCCAACCGACTGCGGCTTATGTTGGTGTAGATGATCGCTTAGATGCAGAGCAGAGTATTCGTGGTGGTGCATTTTATTTAAAAGATATGATGGACAGATTGCCAGACAGAATTCCTGAAGCTCAACGGATTTGGTTCGCTCTGGCATCTTATAATATCGGTTTAGGTCATGTTGAAGATGCGCGACGGTTAACAGAGTCAATGGGAATGGATCCCAGTGCATGGCGTGACGTCAAAAAAGTATTACCTTTGCTGCAGCAAGCTAAATATTACAAGCAAACTCGCTATGGCTATGCTCGCGGAAGTGAAGCGGTGCATTATGTCGACAGTATTCGTCGTTACTACGACACCTTAGTTTGGATTGATAATCAAACCAAGAAAATCGATGTTATCCAAGATCAAGTTGAAGTGATTGCAGAAGAGGCTGCAGATAAAACCAAGGTATCAGCACAATAATTGTGCTATCGATGGGGTTATCGTCATCAAGCTGACCGACAATCGTCATCAATATAAGGTAGTATGGAACCGAATCTGTCGTTAGAAAGCCTACTGTAAAGTATGCTGTTTATCAGTAACCTCAATGAGGTTACCCAATATGAAAGGATCACGATATGAGAAGAAGAGCGATAAGCAATACCATGTCACGACGTCGTGTCATGCTTAAAGTACACAAAACCCGTATTCAAAATCGTCAACGTGCACATTTTTTGTTGGTACAAACCGAATCATAATCTCACGTTAACCACAGAAAAATATGCCACTCAATCAGTTGAGTTTCTCTCTAACTTTTTGAGTGCTTTTTTTTCTGCCCTACGCCGCTTAAAAAAAGCGCTTAATTGTGAAGCGCACTCTTCTGCTAACACACCTGATGTCACGTCAAGCTGGTGATTAAAAACAGGGTGTTGCAGTAAATTGATCACACTACCCGCCGCGCCGGTTTTTAAATCATCGGCACCGTACACCACTCTAGCAATACGACTGTGGATCATGGCACCTGCACACATAGTGCAAGGCTCTAAAGTGACATACAAAGTAGTGTCGAGCATACGATAATTTTCTAATACCTTACCCGCTTGGCGAATACACTCCATTTCAGCATGAGCTGTAGGATCATGATTTAAAATACTTAAATTACAGCCACTGGCAATTAACACATCATCTTTTACCAATACGGCACCGACAGGCACCTCACCTTTTAATTCTGCTTGTTCAGCTAGTTGCATGGCTAACCGCATCCACTTTTTATCAATTGCTTGCTGAGTGTCATGCTCAATATCAGTGATGGAGTTGGTGTTGGCAGCAAGGTCTGCCTTTAAAATATTTGTCACTCTACTGCCCTAGGTCATTGTCATACAGGGTTATTATAACCTGAATTTTGCATAGCAAATGGTATCAAACATCCCTTTTTTATCCCGCTAGAAGGTATCTACTGCCATAAAGTGCTATCACCAAACTAGGGTTAGGCAGTCATTTTGATAGCGCAGGAGCTGCTATAACTCGACCCCGCAATCTTGAGTATAAAACACGGCTTAGCGTTGACTAAAGACTCGACGAGTAACTCCCCAGACAATAGCGGCAATGGTGCCAAACAAACCGAGAAACATGACCCAAGCTCCGAGGCCAGCTTGTGGTGGCATCTCACCGCTCATCGTTGAATTAAATGGCTCTAATACTATAGCGAGCGTGCCAACCACCACCAATACAGCGCAAGCCATAAAGTAAAAACGGCCATGATCTTTTTGTAAAGTCTTGCGGATAGCTAATGTTAAACAACTCAAATACAGTATTGCGAACAGTGCTATGTTAATTAACTCCCCTGTTGTCCATACATTAGGGTCGCTTGCTATATCAGAGGGCATTATTTATCGATTCCTGTTTGCTGTTGTGGGTGAATGATTGCATTAGCAGTATTAAACTTTCCTTCTGCCCAGCTATAAGCTGCAAAACAGGGGTTTAGTCCTTGAAGGTTGCAACTTGTGCCATGGTGCTTGAGCACTAATACTGCCGTACCGCCGAGTGCGATAACCGCACTGTCTTGGGCAAGAAACTGGAACTGTTTATAGCTCTTGTCATCGTCCGAAACGAATACATTAATATAATGCCCGCCTGTTCCACCGTCGAACAGCGTGGCAGAACTTGAGCAACTGAACGCGCGGGTGTCGATGATAGGATCACTGATACCGTCTTGATTGAAATCTGCGTAAAATTGAATGCCGCCATCCACAACCTCGAATATGCCGTTGTCTAATGCTGCACATTCCGATTTGGCTACCTCAAGAAAGGCATCTAGAGTAGGTTGAAACCGCTTTGGGATCTCTTGTGCTGATGCCATTGCCGGGATCAGTATGGTTAAAGACACCAAAGTCGCTATTAATTTTTGTTTTATCATTGGTTGCATAAGTCTTAATTTTCCAATTCAGGCCATTGATGGTGACGTTAATTTAGCTAAGCGGGGTGAGATAACCCATCACCTAGACTTCGTTCGCACTGACATGATAAATCAAAGCCGTATCCATTGATTGCCGCATCAGTTTGAGGCTAAAAATAGCTCTATACCAGTGTCAAGATTCAAAATAGCTCCCTTTGTTCAGGGGTTCAGCGCGGACCTGATCAAACCTATGTTTCAAAGCATGACACGTCCCAAAGCGCTGCAAATCCTTGGCAATGTAACACGGGCTGAGTCCATGAGACAGCACTCTATACATAGATTAAATTATATATAGTTCATGTAGATAGCATTAATTAAACCTGTCGTAATAAAACTTAATTATGTGTGAAAGGCTAACCGGAAAACCATTATGTTTGGCTGAAAGTCACTGATGGATGATTAGCAAGATGTTGGATATACCACATGAGCAGTAGGACACTGAAGATACCAAGGTAACGAAAAATCATTCCCAGAGTCATATTCTATTAGAGCGGCTTGGTGCGACTAAAAATGTTCAGAAAATACAAATAAAAATAAAAATAAAAAAGCCCATAAAAATATGGGCTTAAATATCACTTATTGCAAGTTAGCACTCGCTATTGTGTGAGATGACATTATTCCCACTCAATCGTTGCTGGCGGCTTACCTGATATGTCGTACACCACTCGTGAAATACCATCGACTTCATTGATGATGCGGTTTGAAACGCGACCTAAGAAATCATATGGTAGATGTGCCCAATGCGCGGTCATAAAGTCGATAGTTTCTACCGCTCGTAGCGATACAACCCAATCATATTTACGGCCATCACCCATTACGCCTACCGAGCGAACGGGCAAGAATACGGTAAAGGCTTGGCTCACTTTATTATACAAATCAGCCTTGTGTAGCTCTTCAATAAAGATAGCGTCTGCACTGCGCAATAAATCACAATATTCTTTTTTCACTTCGCCAAGTACACGAACACCTAAACCTGGTCCTGGGAACGGATGACGATAAAGCATGTTGTAAGGTAGGCCTAATTCCAAACCAATCTTACGCACTTCATCTTTAAATAACTCACGCAGTGGCTCAACTAAACCCATCTTCATATCGGCAGGTAGCCCGCCAACATTGTGGTGCGACTTAATCACATGAGCTTTACCGGTTGCACTGCCCGCTGATTCAATCACATCAGGATAAATAGTGCCTTGAGCTAGCCATTTAGCATTCGCGCATTTCTTTGATTCTTCATCAAAAATCTCAACAAACACCCGACCAATAATTTTACGCTTAGCTTCAGGTTCTGCTTCGCCAGCCATGGCATCTAAGAAACGGTTTTCAGCATCAACGTGAATAATATTGAGTCCGAAATGATCGCCAAACATTTCTAACACTTGGTCCGCTTCGTTTAAACGCAATAAGCCGTTATCAACAAACACACACGTTAGCTTGTCACCAATCGCGCGGTGAAGCAGCATCGCCACCACTGATGAGTCAACACCACCTGATAAACCAAGAATAACTTCATCGTCACCGATTTGCTTTTTAAGGCGCTCAATCGCATCTTCAATAATTGATGATGGTTTCCAATTGGCTTTACAGGCACAAATTTCCAACGCGAAATGCTCTAGCATGCGCTGACCTTGACGAGTATGAGTCACTTCAGGGTGGAACTGAACACCGTAAAAACCTTTCTCTTCATTTGCCATCGCGGCAAACGGACACGTAGCTGTTTTAGCAACGGTCACAAAACCTTCAGGAATAGCGGAGACTTTATCACCATGGCTCATCCACACATCAAGCAGTGGTTTGCCTTCAGCACTGACAGCATCTTCAATACTTTTGAATAAGGCTGACGTGGTTTGCAATTCAATTTGAGCATAGCCAAATTCGCCTTCACCCACGCCTTTAATGACTTTACCACCAAGTTGTTCAGACATGGTTTGCATGCCATAACAAATACCTAATACAGGTACTCCAGCAGTAAAGACATATTCTGGAGCTCGAGGAGAATTGTCTTCTGTAACACTTTCTGGGCCGCCGGCTAAAATAATACCATTTGGGGCAAACTCACGAATTTGCGCTTCGCTCACATCCCAGGCCCATAACTCACAATACACACCAATTTCACGGATACGACGCGCAATAAGCTGAGTGTACTGAGAACCAAAATCGAGGATTAGAATCTTATGATCGTGAATATTACTCATGGGTAACCTTTACATATTGATTAAGTGTAATACCCCGTATCACATCGATACGGGCAAATTAACGCTAATAACAGAAGGACGACAAATGTCGTCCTCACAGTAATTATGAACCAGAACGGTAGTTTGGTGCTTCTTTGGTAATGGTCACGTCATGAACATGAGACTCACCCATACCTGCTGAAGTCACTTTTACAAACTGTGCTTTTTCATTTAAATCTTTAATGGTGGCACAACCGGTTAAGCCCATGCATGAACGTAGGCCGCCCATGTGTTGATGAATAATTTCTTTCAACTTACCTTTGTAAGGCACACGACCTTCAATACCTTCAGGGACTAACTTGTCGGCAGCATTGTCGCTTTGGAAGTAACGATCAGATGAACCTTGAGTTTGGCCCATTGCGCCAAGTGAACCCATGCCACGGTATGATTTATATGCACGACCTTGATAAAGTTCGGTTTCACCTGGAGCCTCATCAGTACCAGCGAACATAGAACCGGCCATAATGCAGGATGCTCCAGCAGCGAGTGCTTTAGCTAAATCACCAGAGAAACGGATACCGCCATCAGCAATCACCGGAATGCCTAACGCAAGCACAGCTTCAGCTGCATCAGAAACTGCAGTAATCTGTGGAACGCCAACACCTGTCACAATACGAGTCGTACAAATTGAACCAGGGCCAATACCGACTTTAACGGCGTTAACACCAGCTTCTACTAACGCAAGTGCGCCTGAAGCGGTTGCGACGTTACCACCAACAATTTGTAAATCTGGGTATTTAGCTCGAGTATCACGAATACGCTGTAATACGCCTTCTGAATGACCATGAGATGAGTCAATCAATAATACGTCTACACCCGCTTTAACAAGGGCATCAACACGCTCTTCGTTACCAGGACCTGCACCAACCGCAGCGCCAACACGTAAACGACCTAATTCGTCTTTACATGCATTTGGCTTGCGCTCAGCTTTTTCGAAATCTTTAACAGTGATTAAGCCTTTAAGTTTGAAGTTACCGTCAACCACTAAGACTTTTTCAATACGATGAGAATGCATTAATTTTTGCACTTCATCGAGCTTGGTGCCTTCAGCCACTGTGACCAAACGATCTTTTGGGGTCATCATGTCAGCAACGGTTTTGCTCCAGTCGGTGACAAAACGTACATCACGGCCAGTAATAATACCCACCAGCTCGTGCGCATCATTAACGACGGGATAACCGGCAAAACCATTACGTTCTGTTAATAAACGTAAATCGGTTAAGGTGGTTGCTGGCGTTACAGTGACGGGATCTTGAACAATACCGGCTTCATAACTTTTAACTCTTCGGACTTCTTCGGCTTGCTGCTCAATACTCATATTTTTATGAATAAAACCTAAACCACCTTCTTGCGCCATTGCGATAGCAAGGCGAGATTCAGTCACAGTGTCCATAGCAGCAGACACAAGTGGAATATTTAATTCGATTTTATTGGTTAAACGAGTTTTAAGAACCGCGGTATTAGGGAGTACAGTCGAGTGGGCAGGAACTAACAATACATCGTCAAAAGTTAGTGCATCTTTCAGTAAACGTAGCATGGCAACATCTCCCTAGTTGAGTAGGATTTGGGTGAAATATTGCGGCGAGATTATACCTTGCATATTGCAGTTGGTAAATGGAAAATAGATTTTTATTAACGTTAGAATGAGAATATTCATGAGTGCCACAAAAAACAATGTTTATAGTGTTTCGCAATTAAATAGCGAAGTGCGGCATATTCTTGAAGGTCAAATAGGTAAAATTTGGCTAAATGGCGAAATATCAAACTTTTCATCGCCAAGTTCAGGGCATTGGTATCTGACTTTAAAAGACGCTCATTCACAAGTTCGCTGTGCGATGTTTAAGGGCCGTAATCAATCGGTGCGCTTTAAACCCGTCAATGGTCAACAAGTCTTAGTTAAAGGTGCCATTAGTGTCTATGAGCCTCGTGGTGACTATCAATTACTGCTGGAGTCTATGCTCCCGGCGGGTGATGGATTACTGGCGCAAGAATTTGAAGCGTTAAAGCTTAAACTGGCTGCTGAAGGTTTGTTTGCACTAGAAACCAAACGCCCTATTCCAAATAACATTCAACGTATTGGGGTTATCACCTCGGCAACAGGCGCGGCATTGCGAGATATCTTGCATGTGTTAGCACGTCGAGATCCCTCTATTGAAGTGGTTATATACCCAACTCAAGTTCAAGGTGCAACGGCCAGCCACTTAATCTGCCAAGCAATTGTCACTGCCAATCAACGCATGGAAGTTGATGTGCTGTTGCTTACCCGTGGTGGCGGATCATTGGAAGATTTATGGTGTTTTAACAGCGAACATTTAGCCCATGCTATTTATAACAGCGCCTTACCCATTATTAGTGCCGTCGGCCACGAGATTGATACCACTATTAGCGATTATGTTGCCGATGTGCGTGCACCAACCCCATCAGCTGGTGCCGAGTTATTATCAAAAGACAAAGGTAATAAAACTGAAAAATTAGCCCTGCTGTTATCACGCTTGCAACAGGGTATGAAACATTATCAATTACAGCAGTATGGTCGATTAACTCAGTTATCTCATCAACTACAACGTCATGAGCCACAACGTAAACTGCAACAATTTGAGCAGCGTTTTGATGAAATGCAAATGCGCCTAGAAAATGCCTTACAGCATAAATTCAGCCGCTTAACATTGCGCCATCAGCAATTGCATAATCGCTTACAACAACGTTCACCGATTAATACCCTAACCTTAGAAAAACAGCGGCTTGGATATTTAATTGAACGTTTTAATGACGCCAGCAAAGACTGCTTTAAACAAGCTGAATTACGACTTACACAAGCAGCACATAAACTTGATACCGTCAGCCCACTGGCAACATTGAGTCGGGGTTATTCAATCACAAGTACCAATGATCATGTCGTTGAAAATGCCAATCAGTTAAGCAATGGTGATGTGATTCATACTCGGCTAAAGCAAGGAAGTGTCACCTCAACCGTGACAGATATCTCTACCAAATAAACAACATGATCTCGTTGAAAAAATGGTGCGCAAGGACATAGCGTGAAACAGATAGATTATCGGCAATACAAGGATGATGAGTTACTCGATGTTGAGCGCAACATTAATAAACAAGCTTTTCCTGAACGATATAAGCAATTATGCGACGAAATATCTCGACGTAAAAAACTTGGCTGTTTTAATCTTAAGCCTCAATTAAAAGAAAATGAGTTCGACCGAGATTACTGGCGAAGAAGCGAAATTATTTTTGAATTTTCCACGATACCAATAGTTTGGCGTATGACTTTTGTCGGAGTTTACTTGTTGGCGAATATAGCGCTATTAGCATGGGTAATGCCTCACTATTGGGTGAGTTCATTAGATAATCTACATCGATATAACATCACGGTTGATCAAATTGAATGTCGTAGGGACGCTGTTGAAAATCAACAAACCCGTGAAATCAATGATTTCTATGACATTATCATTTCGGCTTATCCCAATACTTTTGTTGCACCAAATTTGCACCGTTCAAAATGCAAACAAATTGCCGCGACATTAACATCGGGGATGCGGGTATCTATTTGGCAACAAGATGAATTGATTTATCAACTGCAAATGAATCAACAAATGTTGTTGTCGTATGATTATATGGCACCAAAGGTGAGAAATTTCCGCACAAGAGGCCAATTGGTATATTTTTTCATCCTATTTGGTCTAGGCATACTGTCATTCAAATCACTTTATAACGCTTTTATTCCTGGTACATTCAAGCAACAATACCGCGGATATGTTGACTGATCCCGTGGCGCATCACATATAAAAATGCCATCTTACGATGGCATTTGTTAACGCTTACTAACGGGTTTACTTACCGATTGGCGTTAATACAATTTCTACACGACGATTTTGCGAACGACCTTGCTCGGTAGAGTTGCTCGCAATTGGGCTTGACTCACCCATACCAGTAGAAGATACACGTGAACCACTGACTTTTTGGCTAGTGATATATTGTGCAACTTCACTCGCTCGTACTTGTGACAAACGTAAGTTATAAGAATCTGAACCTGAACTGTCGGTATAACCAATTACATTCAAGCGAGTGTCATCATATTCTTTGGCCACTAATACAACGCTGTTTAATACTGATTTAGCGCGTGCACTTAATACAGTTTGATCAACCGCAAAGGTCACTTCATTAGGCATGTTTAGTACAATATTGTCACCGTTGCGAGTTACACTCACGCCAGTTGATTTTAGCTGTTTACGTAATTCAGCTTCTTGCACATCCATGTAATAACCAATACCACCACCAACAGCTGCGCCAGATGCAGCACCAATTAAAGCACCTTTACCGCGATCACTTTTGCTTGATGAAAGTACACCAATAGCAGCACCAGACAGAGCGCCAATCATAGCGCCATTAGTCGCTTTAGTGTTTTCTGATTCGCCAGTATAAGGATTAGGTAATTGACAACCTGACAACAAGAGCGCCGAACCAATTAATGTACTGCATAACAATGATGTATTTAACTTTACTAACATACTCACTCCTAACGACTTATCCATCATGGATAAGTAAAGCTGACACAATAAAAACTAATTAAAATCAAAAAGATTCATTATAACTCAGAAAAGCTTAAGGCTTTCGTTATATTTTTTTAATGAAACGTCTACGCAAGCCTATCACTCCGGCAAGCGATGCAATGCTTAACCAAGATAAGGTCCCGCCAGAATATTCCGTTTCGATATAGACCTCATCAACATAAACCGCATCTCGATCACTACTTTCAAGCGGCAGAGCATACAATGCATTAGATTGATCACTACTAATCGTTGCGACAGGATCGGCATACCCCAACTCATATAAATCGATCAACACATCATAATGATCGGTTTGATAGCCATTAGCCAATGTCGTCAGCACTTCATAGTCATCATGGCTAGAGTCTGCATGTAAGGTGAATACATCGGTTGAGTAGTAATGAATCCAGGGACCACCATCTTGACTCAAATAGAGTTCTGCAAACACATCGGCCTGAATATCGCCCGCACTGCTATTAATATCTGCATCAAAAGTCACACTAAAGGTTTGATAAAAACCGTCGTAATCGTAATCTTCCAGTAAATATGAATTGGCACCGTAGAAGGAGAAATCGTAGTAAACCACCTGATTCTGCTGCGCTAATACTCGTTTTTGCTGGTTTTCAGCTGTGGCCGCAGATTTTTTATTTTTAGCCAGTACCTGTTCGCGAGTCATTTTTACCTTGATGTTGCCATCAAGGTTTTGCAACTTAGCTTGTTCATGTAACACCATCATCCTAGCTTGCTTATCGGCATCAGACTCTGGGGTTTTAAGGTTAATGCTCCTTGCTTGGCTGTAAGTCCCAAGGCCTTGTTCAGCTATGCGCTCGGCGCCTTGTGCTACAGGCGAGCTCAGCCAAAGCGCACTGGCAACACATAAGCCTAAGCCCCATTTCATTTGGGTATTCATTACCGATATCTGGGTTATGTTAGTTTTATTATGCTTCATGTTCATTCCTCGCTGTCTTGATATTGAGGCCATTAAAACCTAATGGAAATGAACATAAGCTGAACATAGGCTAATCATAACAGCCAAATAATCAGCTATTTATGCGTGGCTAGCAAGAAACCTCAAGGTGTCTGTAAATGATTCAGCTAATGTTCATCTGTCAGAACGTATACTACGATGACAAATCAGCTATTTGTGCCTATGGCTATTTTATCGATTAGGTTAAGTAGATGTTTCTATATAGAAAGGGATCTTTTACACTGACAATACTGAGGTTATTAGGGATCACAATATGCAGCGTATGCTCAACATAAATGCCATCATGTTCGGCCTAATATTAACGATACTGTCACTCACGTCGGTACCGTCTTATGCGGCATGGTATTCATCGCCCCATGCTAGCCACTCTCCCGGCCCTAATAATAATCGCCAAAACAATAATCAGAACAGTAACCTCGTCGTGGCAAGTGCTCAACATGCGGTACAAATAGCGCAAAGTCGTTATTCTGGCAAAGTGTTAAAAGTACAATCGGCTAACGTTAATGGACATACTGGGTATCGGATTAAACTACTCACCAATGATGGGGTTATTTTCTACGTGTTAGTCGATGCCACCAATGGCGCAGTGACAAGGAACTAACCCATGAGATTATTATTAGTCGAAGACGATTTAGCCTTGCAACAGAACATCAAACAACACCTTATCGAGGCGCAATATACTGTTGATGTCGCCAATGATGGCGAAGAAGGCTTATTTCAAGCTCAAGAATATCAATACGATGTCGCCATTATCGACGTCGGTTTACCAAAACTCGATGGCTTGTCATTAATCAGCCAATTACGCGAGCAAGACATTAGCTACCCGATAATCATTTTAACCGCTAGAGACAGTTGGCAAGATAAAGTAGTTGGATTAGATGCCGGTGCCGATGATTATTTAAGTAAGCCATTTCAGCTCGAAGAACTGGTTGCTCGCATTAATGCGTTAATTCGCCGTTCGGCAGGTAAAGCAAGCCCTATTATCCAAAATGGTCCCTTTAGTATCAATACTCGCAGTTTAGAAATTAAACAGGGCGAGCAAATCATTAACCTCAGTGGTTCTGAATACAAACTGTTTGAATACCTAATGTTGCATCCAGGTTCAGTGCATTCAAAAAGCCGTTTAATTGAACATATTTATGATCAAGACTTTGATTTAGACTCGAATGTGATTGAGGTTTTCATTCGCCGTTTACGTAAAAAACTCGACCCTGACAATCAGTACCAATTAATTGAAACGCTCCGCGGTCAGGGCTATCGTCTGCGCCAATTAGACCCAAATGCATAATCTACTCAACTCGCTTAAAGTTCGCATTGTTGTCAGCGCCTTATTGTTAATATTGGTGTTGCTGCCGATTATTGGCATGACAGTAAACAATGCCTTTGAGACCCAGGTGAATGTCGCCGCCAAAAATCAATTAAAAGCTTATATTTACTCGGTCTTGGCCATGGCCGAAGTGGAAAATAACCAATTACAAATGCCGTCACATTTACTTGAAAACCAATTTAATGTCATTGGATCAGGTCTTTATGCGTTAATCACCACCAAAGACAATCAGCTATTGTGGACCTCAAATTCATTTTTGGGCCTAAACACGCCAATTAATCTGCCTAAACCAGCAACGGGCAGAAGCACCTTCGACTCGATCATAATTAATGATAAACCTCAGTTGATATATAGCTTTAGCGTGAGTTTTACCACCAGCGAACAGCCTTTTACCATGACGCTACACATTATAAAAAATAAACAGGAATACCTTCAACAAATCCAAAAATTCTCTAATACCTTATGGACTTGGTTACTGATCTTAACGGCCCTATTGTTGATAGTGCAATTAAGCTGGTTATTATGGACTCTAAAACCCTTGGGTAAATTTAGCCAAGAACTGAGTGCAGTAGAGCAAGGGACATCGATGCAACTAAGCACCCACTACCCTGTTGAGCTGCAAAAAGTCGCTAAGCAATTAAACACCTTATTACAAACCGAACAAAATCAGCGTAAACGCTATCGTAATGCCCTGGCCGATTTAGCCCACAGTTTAAAAACCCCTTTGGCGGTAATGCAAACCCAAGCTAACTTAAGCGAGGCCTCACTCGAGCAAATTAACCGCATAAATCAAATTATTGCCTATCAGCTCAGGCGCGCACAAAGTGCTGCGGGTAGCGCGTGGCATTTGGGGATCAGTGTTGACAGTATAAGCGTGAGATTAGTCAGAACCTTAACTAAGATATACCAACAGCAACAACTCAGCATTGATTACCAAGGCGATCACAATGCACGTTTCAAAGGTGATGAAGCCGATTTAACAGAAATGCTCGGCAATGTGTTAGACAATGCCTGTAAAGCCGCAAATGCCCAAGTAAAACTGACGGTTAAGCAAGGGCCTAATAGCCTACTTATTAGTGTGGAAGACGACGGTGCAGGAGTACCTGAAGACAAGCAGCAGCAAATTTTCGAACGAGGCATACGCGCTGATACATACGATCAAGGTCATGGTATTGGCTTAGCGATTGTGCGCGACCTCGTCGATAGTTATCACGGTAAGCTTACCGTAAGTCAATCGACCTCATTGGGCGGCGCCAAATTTGAATTTGAATTTACGCATTAGTGTCTAATAATCTGATGAATAGATAACTCATTTCTAGCTAAACCTGACTATATAGTTTAACTCTCTCGGTTAGCCTTCAGCTTATGTTCATCTTCGGCTCGTTATGATTGGCTTAACAGTCATAAATGACACTGGAGATAACATGAAAAAAGCCATTCACGCACCCGCTAAGGCGCTACTTGCCTTAGCTCTGGTTTGTATGCCATTAACAAGTGTGCAAGCGGCGCAGCCAACTAATAACCTCACTTACACAGCTGCAGATGATGCGGTCAGTGATGCTGAGTTGGCACAAATGCTTGCGCCTATTGCGCTATATCCAGACAGCTTATTAACTCACATCCTCATTGCGTCAACATATCCATTAGAAATTGTTCAAGCTAAGCGTTGGTTATCAAACCAAGGCGATCGTGATACTAAGCAAATCATGATAGAGGTCGAGTCACAAGACTGGGATCCAAGCGTCAAAGCCCTAGTGGCATTTCCCAATGTACTGCAACGCTTAAATGATGACTTAGCCTGGACACAAAGCGTAGGAGATGCCTTTTTACAAGACGAAGGCCGCATGCTAGATACCATTCAGTCGCTGAGACAACAAGCCGATAATGCCAATAACTTAGCCGACCTTGAACAAGTCAAAGTGTCGCGGGTTGAGCGTCGGATCATTATTGAGTCGGTTCGCCCTGAAATCGTCTATGTACCTTATTACGACAGTCGCATTGTTTATGGTGATTGGCGCTGGAACCGTTACCCGCCCGTTTACTGGAGTGCACCAGCTTATGTGCACTACCGCCCTAACCACAGCGCTATTTACTGGGACACTGGCGTACACATCAGTTTTAACTTCTTTTTTAGTGGTTTTCATTGGCATGACCGCCGCGTAATCGCCGTACCTGTACATCAAAACTACCGTTACTACACGCCACGGAAAATAAGTTACAGCCATGGTGCACAACATTGGCAACATAAGCCTAAACATCGCAAAGGTGTGGCGTACCACAGCCAAGTGATCAGCAAACGTTATAATGGCCATTATGAAAAACGTAACCAGCAAGTAAGTTATTCACGCGAACCTAAGCGCCAGCTAGCCAATGAGCCACGCCATTACTCAACCAAGGTGAACGATCAACATAATCAAGTCAATTACGCTAAGCAGGACAAGCATAGTGACAAATCAGCGCTTAAAAGAGTCAATCGCAATGATGCTGTTGAACACAGAAGTACCCAACTAAAGCGCGAATTAAGTCAGCAGCGTCAACCAGTTGCACAGGTAAAATCGTTTGATCGTAAAGGCGAACCAATGAAGTCAAGCTACAGTCGTCAGCGCGATGTGGCCCAAACTGGGCCTAAATATGAGGCAAAACCGGTCGCAAATATGACAAGCAAACCGCGCACTCAAGAATTACAACAAGCTCAGCGTAATACTCGAGTTGAAAAAGTGCGTGAGCCGCAGGTTAACACTATGCGCAATCAACAACAGCAAGTGAAACAAATACGCACAAACGAACCAAAGAGACAGCAAGTGCGCGATACATCCCGCTCCACATCTCAGCAAGTTTCACGATCGGTTAATCAGCAACATGATAATTCATCACATCGCACAAACCAATCAAGGGATATAAAGCCATCAAGAGAAAGAGAGTAAGCACTTAATCGATTGCGAAAAAAACAACATGAGCAAAGTGTGTTTGCCATGTTGTTTTTTTTTTAAACTAACGTCATCAAAATTAACGATATTGAACTAAACTCGTGGCAATACGATACACACATCAAGCCCATGAGGATCGACTTGATTAAAGATCAACTCCCCATGATGTAAGCTGATAATGTGCTGGCAAATAGACAAACCTAGACCCGCTCCTTGAGAAGCATTTTCATCAACACGATAAAATCGATTTTTGGCTAAGGCTATCTCCTTAGCAGACATCCCACGACCTTGATCAAGCACACAAATCATTGTGTACTCATCATCCTGAGAAGCCTTAATGGTAATTAATGATTCCGCAGGACTGTATTTGCAGGCATTTTCAATAATATTTTTCAGTACTAACTCAAGGTAAAACGCATCGGCGTTAATGGTCATGTCCGCAGGAATATCAATATGCCATTCATAATCAGCAATCACGTGTAATAACTGATTTATCACGTTATCAATGATGTCTTGTAGCTTACAATCTGTTTGATTTAACGCTTCAATCGCATCAACCCGCGACAACAGCAACAACTGCTCTACCATATGATTAATACGGTTTACGCCCTCACCTATGGCTTCTATATACGCCAAGGTCGCAAGTTGAACATCTGGGGCTTGGCTGGACAATACATCACTTAAGCCGTCGCTATGTAACTTAATAATCGCTAACGGTGTTTTTAGCTCGTGTGCAGCGTCTGCGCTAAAACGACGCTCACGGATCATCGTCTCGCTAATACGCTGCAAATAACTGTTAAGTGCTTTTTGTGTCGACGCTAACTCTGTTGGTAACGTGAAATTGATTGGGGTTAGGTCTTGGGCAGGACGATTGTCTAAATGACGTTCTAATAATTTTACCGGTTTAAATAGGTAGTAAGTTAACGCTAACATAAAAAACATCATGATCGGCGTAATGATCAATGGCGAGCGCCAAGTATTGCTGATGATTAATGATACTAACTCTTGTCTGACATCATCACGCTGTGCGGTAACTATCCATACCTGCTGCGGCAATGAAAAAAAACTGTATACGTGCCATAAATCATTACCGATACGACGAGTATCATAACCTTGAGTAAAATTAGTTAATAGTTGATCGCCAGAACTGTCAGAGTAAGCTAGTAACTGCCCGGTGCTAGACAGTAATTGAAATGACAACTTATGCTCATAAGATAAGGTAATAGGGTTAGCTTGTTCGGCAAATGTGTCGACTTTCGAATCATCAACATGGAACAGGATAGGCTTGAGAACAAGCTGAGCTAATTGCGCTTGCGTTAGATGATCAACATAAAACTTTTCTAGCATTTTCGAAGTTTGGATCATCTGTGCATCAAATAACTCTTCAACTTCATGCGTCGCATCACGGGTGCTCAAGATGCTCGAAAACGTCACGGTGAGGACAATCCCCACCAGCATGAGCAAACTTAATAATAATCGTAATGAAAACATAATGTCCTATGGTATTGAATAGCATCATAGCGCGATTTAGGTGTTACGCTGTTTACTGATGACTTGTCACGAAAAAGATTATACCGTTTCCGTTAAAATGTAGCCTATACCACGTACAGTTTTAATTAATTCGGTGGCAGTTTTTTTGCGTAAGTGATGAATATGCACCTCGATCGAATTACTGCCGACTTCATCCCAACCATAAGTTAATTGTTCAAGTTGATTACGGGTTAATACCCGTCCAGCAGATTGAGCAAACTCGAGCAATAATTGATACTCGCGCCGAGAGAGTGACACTAACACGCCGCGAAAATGTACTTCACAGCGGGCAAAATCAATATTAAGCGCGCCATAACTAAATTGATTATTGTCTAGACCATGCTGGCGTCGAATAATAGCGCGTAATCTTGCAATAAGCTCTCTGACATCAAAAGGTTTACTTAAATAATCGTCTGCGCCAATATCTAAACACATCAAACGTGTATCAAAATCAGTGTTTGCAGTGAGTACAATAATCGGTAACGAGATACCGTTACGACGCCACAGTTTTAGTAAGTCAGCGCCATTGCCATCAGGCAAACCCAAATCGAGAATAATCGCGCTAAAATCTTCATTATTCAGGGCTACCTCCGCCTGCTTATAGGACGGCAGATGATCAACCTGGATACCTTCTTTGGCCAAACTCAGCATCACGCCTTGGGCGAGTAGTTTATTGTCTTCAACCAGTAACACGCGCATGATGACTTATCCCCTAAATACCTTAAAATCGACACCTTGCTGCTGTAAAAACGCTTCAGCATCTGGCCCTTTTAACATCGACATCGTGGCTAACATTCCCGCCATAACACAATTTGGCGCGAGTACAGTAACCGATAATGGCGCCTGTTCTATCGGATAACCATTTTGAGGATTAATAATATGCCCATAACGCTTACCGTTCACTTCTATATAACGTCGAGTATTGCCGCTGGTCGCGAGAGCACCCTGACGGATAGTTAATAGTGCTGCAGCATTATCAAGCTTCTGCGGGTTTTCAATCCCCACCTGCCAGCCATCCGCTTTGGAGACCGGACAAGCAATATCACCACCAAAATTAACTAATACCGACGTATCAGGCCAACGTTGAGCCAATATATTTGCGGTGCGATCAACGGCATATTCTTTACCGATACCGCCAAAATCGACACTCATGCCAGCCGGCATATGAACGCTAGTGTTAGTCAATGTAATACGTTCAAAACCAACTTGATCTAAGGCTTTATCAATCTCAGTTTGCAGCGGTACACAATGGCTACCATCAAAACGCCATAGGGCCATTAATGGGCAAGCGCTGATATCAAATGCTGTCTCGCTTAATTGAAAACATTGTTTCGCAAAGGTAAATAAATGAAGGGTTTCGGCATCAATGACTGTTGTGTCACCTTGAGCATGATTTAGCTGCCACACCACATTACCTTCAATAAAACGACTAAATTTATTTTCTATACGCTTAGCTTCATCATAAGCAATATTGAGCATTTGCCGAGCTACATGTTCGTCATTCACCGCCATTAACAATTCGCATGGGCTTGCCATAGCGTTAAATGAACCTAAAAAGCCCCAAGGACGAGTCTGTAAGCTCATCGCCTCTGGGGCTTTTAACACTGTAGTTAGCCGTTTATGCACGTAAAGTGACTCGTTTTATGGATATAACATCCATCTTAAAACGAATAACTCACTTGAGCTACAATTGCCTTCACTGCTGGGAATAAATCATAGTTCTGTAACTGCCCCGGTAATTGCGTACCATTATTTTCAGGATTTTGCTGATAATACTCAATACGATAACTTAACTCATGTCCACCGGATAAACGCTGACCAAACTTAAGCCCAATCGTATAAGCCGTCATATCACCAATACGATAATCTGCGCTGGCATACTCAGGTATGGCATCGCCACTCATTAAGAATGGTCGATAAAACTCAGCAGCCTGCTGTTGGTAATAACGTAAATGTAATTGTCCGTAGATGCTTGGGCTAAAGTAATAGCGGTAATGGGTTTCTAACGTATGTGATTGAATATCCCAATCATCAGTACTGTAACGATATGAAAAATCGACTACACCAGAATCTAAAGCACCTTTGGTAAGTAAAAACACACTGTGTTTCAAGCGTGAATCAGGACGATTTTCATAACGGTAAGCTTGTGTTTGACCATTAGCATCAACTTCACTAAGAATTTTATACGGGTCAGTCATGTAACCAGACACACTGGATAAACCATAGTTAGCCTGCATTAACCAATTACGATTAATAATCTGAGTGACACCGAACATAATATCGCTCGTTTGCTTAGTATCATCACCCGCTAAACGAGTTTGATCAAATGCGGCTTGATAATCGGCATCACTGGCATAATTACCCCGAAACACCATTTGTGACATGGCTACTGGGCGACCGCCAACAGGATCAACCACATCATTACTGAACGCGCCCGACAACGACACCGTCGTGTTGTTTTTATTGAAGCTGCGCTCAAGGCCCGCATTAATACCCATAGAGAGGTAATCGAACTCTTTAGAGCCGTACACACCGACATTACCCGTCCAATCTTGGTTAAGCACTTCTTGCCAATTAGCGCTTAGCTGTACCCGGGTATCGTGAAACGTATCGTCAAGCGGCGTTTCACCTGAGCTAACGGTATATTGGCCGTCGCCTGAAGGACGAGTAAAGGTTTGGCTTTCGTCTTGGGCAACCGCACCAGAAGCCGATGCGCCTGTTAAGCTGTCGACTACAATTTTCATGTCTAGGAGTGAAGTTTCGCCAAAGGCTTTTTGCACATTACCAATGGCTTCTGCAGCTTGCACACGGTCTTGCTCACCATAATACATAATGGCAGCATCGACTTTCCAATCATCATTTGCAGGAATGGCTTCAGCAGCACTCACCTGTTGATTCAGTAGACTGCAGCTTGCTAACGCCAATGCACTGGCAATATTTTGCTTAGATGTTAGTTGCATCCACAACCTCCACCCGCTAATGAACGACCACCGCTGGTGCCTTCTTTACTGAAATAAATATGGTCATCTAAGGCAAGATCGAGTTTTTCGCTGTTTAAGGCCATGTCAGCTCTGGCTAATTGATCTTTTTCCCAAGGTTGTACACCTAGGCTTGAACATCCAGCCAAACTACTGACAATGGCTAACGCCACTGCCGCCTTGGCTAAGGGTTGATAAAACGCTTTCGTCATGAGTTTACTCCTGTAACAACATTTGGATTTCTTGCTCGTAGGCGGGGGTATTTTCGGTAAAAAATCCCATGTGAGTTTGTACCAGTTCACCTTTACGGTTAAACATAAAACTACTTGGCATTCCTTGTAACTCAAAGGCTCGAGCAATATCGCCCTCAGGGTCAAAGCGAAGATTAAATTTTCCCGGTAGCTTACTCAGAAACTCATGCGCTAATGCTGTGTCAACATCAAGGTTAATCGCTACAACCTCGAGACCTTGCTGTTGATATTTAGCTTGCATGGCATTCATCCAAGGGAATGATTTGCGGCATGGGCCACACCATGAAGCCCAAAAGTCGACATAAACGACCTTACCGGCAAATTGTTGCAAACTGACAGACTGCCCTTGCAGATCCATCACTTTATTATCTAATGACGGAGCAGCATAAGCAGTAACACTGACTCCAAGGCTTAACGCCAAACTTAACGCGGCAATG
Organism: Shewanella sp. SR43-8; assembly: GCF_014163775.1. Classification (NCBI taxonomy): domain Bacteria; kingdom Pseudomonadati; phylum Pseudomonadota; class Gammaproteobacteria; order Alteromonadales; family Shewanellaceae; genus Shewanella; species Shewanella sp. SR43-8. The sequence goes on from NZ_JACJDX010000001.1 coordinate 299,029, forward strand.
TTAAACTTACTTAAGCGTGAAAATAACTTTTTTGACATCATATTTTTGCCTACTGACTGAATATAGGACAAAGTAAGTTACCAAGCTTAAGGTTTACTTAAGTAAACCGATCGAACAATTTAAAAAGCTGGCCAAGGCAAATGCTGCCTCGACCACACAATTGTTAAGGTTAACCACCAATCATCTTCGACACTAAACCTTTCTCATGACCCGATTCAGCCACTAAAATACCCGCTAAATGTAAACTGATAAAAGGAATGAAATACCAAAGTGCCAGTACATGTATTGTTTCAGCCTGTCCTTCTATTGATTCTGGGCCAAATTTAAGCAACAAACCGGTTGTAACTGACAAGGCGACACCCGCATAAAATAGCCAATAGACCCACGCTTGAAACTTTTGTTTAGTGGTTGCTTGGCGCGAAAAAGGTGATGTGTAATGCAGACCAAATTTAGCCATATAAATAAAACGCGCTAACACAAATACACTGACCGCATAGCCGAAATAAATATGCCACTGAAACATAACACCACGAATACTTCTTGCAATGCTCACCGCTTGCTTATCAGTAATGATGACGTCAATTTTGGCTAAACCTTGATGAATAATCGCGGCCATATGGTTTTTCTCCATCCAGCCAAGTCGCAATAAAACTGTTAATAGCATGACCATCATAGTCAACGCGAGCCCCCAGTGAATGAGACGATGAAGCCGTGGGAAATTAGTCTGTGTTTGCATATAAACCTCGATAGGATTGCGATAATGCGGCTATTATTACGCCGAAATCTTAACAATTACTTATGAATAACAATAATCGAAAAATATTCTAAAACATGACATTATGACAGCATAAAACATTGAAAGAGGTCACACGTGACAACTATTTTGATTAAATATCGCCAAATAGTGTTATTTCTAGCCGGTCTAGGGACTTCATTAGGTGGACTGTATACTTTGTTTCCCCAATGGGCGCTGGAAAACCTAAACCAACTGCCCTTCTTTGCCAGTGATACAATTTTCATTCAGCATTGGGGATTAATGGTTTTGATGGTGGGATGCAGTTTTTTTATTGCAATGTTTCGCTCAGATTGGGTCAAACCAGTATTTTGCATTGCGCTAATTGAAAAGCTGTTTTTTATTAGCTTAGTATTGAGCAATGCCAATCAACCTTTTGTCGATGGATTTTGGTCATCAATGGTAATGGACACTATTATATGTACCTACATCGCCGCTTACTTATGGTGGTGTCGAACCGCCAGTGATTTATCGTCTTAAGATAGGCAAACTCAGTTTAGTCGAGCCTATCTGCCGCTGCCGCGACATCGCATTTTTTACAAATAAGGATCATGCCTAATTGTTGTTGTCGACCTTCTACCGTCGTCACCCAGGGGCGAACAGTCCAAGGTGGGTTATGGCGTACATGTTGAAAATGGCCACAGCCTAATTCTGCCACCCAATGCTGTTCTTCATCCAGATGATAACCGATAATTTTTTGCTGCATCCTCGTTCACCTAATCTTTAATAGCAATGCCAATAGCAATTCCAATAGCACGGTTAACACCGACAAAAAAGCCTGAACAAGTCAGGCTTTTTAAGCGATAAATAACTTAAGTCAATACGAGGTTACTTAGTACGATCGCGAATGTGGCTCATTGCACGCTTACGACGACGCTCTTGACCCACGGTTAACTTTTCAGTTCTACCTTCAAACGGGTTAGCACCTTCATGGAAACGTAACTGAATTGGCGTACCAACTACTTTCAATGAACGACGGAAGTAGTTCATCATATAGCGCTTATACGAATCAGGTAACTTCTTAACTTGGTTACCATGAATAACCACGATTGGTGGGTTATAACCGCCTGCGTGAGCATATTTCAGTTTCACACGACGACCATTAACCAATGGTGGTTGGTGATCATCTTGCGACATCTGCATAACGCGAGTCAGCATTGAAGTACTCACACGACGTGTAGCACTGTCGTAGGCTTCTTCAATTGACTCATACAAATGGCCAACGCCAGTACCATGTAATGCTGAAATAAAGTGAATACGGGCGAAATCGATAAAGCCTAAACGGCGATCAAGTTCGCTTTTAACACGGTCTTTGACTTTTTGATCAATACCGTCCCACTTATTTATCGCAATAACCAATGCACGACCAGCGTTTAAGGTAAAACCTAATAAACCAAGATCTTGCTCTGCAATACCTTCGCGCGCATCGATAACCAATAATACTACGTTAGCATCTTCAACTGCTTTTAAGGTTTTAATCACCGAGAATTTCTCGATAACTTCATTCACTTTACTGCGACGACGAACGCCAGCAGTATCAATTAATACGTACTCTCTACCTTCACGTGACATTGGAATATAAATACTGTCACGAGTAGTACCGGGTTCGTCATAAACCACCACACGTTCTTCGCCGAGGATACGGTTAATCAGTGTTGATTTACCCACGTTAGGCTTACCAATAATGGCGAGCTTAATCGGTAAGTTTTGCAGGCGTTCTTGTTCTGCTTCAGCTTCTTCTTCAGTATATTCACGTTCAACTTGCTCGCCTTCTTCGTCGAGTTCGCGAACGATACCCATAGCTTCAGCATAAGGCGTTAGTGCGTAGTCAATCATGTTGGTCACACCACGGCCTTGCGCGGCAGCCATTTGGTATACTTCACCTAGACCTAAAGACCAAAACTCACCACAAGCTGAATCGGCATCAATACCGTCGACTTTGTTAGCAACCACAAAAGTGACTTTATCACGGCTACGTAAATGCTGAGCAATCGCTAAATCAGCAGCTGTCATACCCGCACGAGCGTCAGTCATAAATAATACGACATCCGCTTCTTCAATCGCGGCCAATGACTGTTCAGCCATTTTAGTTTCGATCCCTTCTTCGCTGCCATCAATACCGCCAGTATCAACAACGATAAACTCGTAGCCAGCTAAAAATGCGCGGCCGTATTTACGGTCACGTGTTAAACCTGGGAAATCAGCGACTAACGCATCACGAGTACGAGTAAGACGGTTAAATAATGTCGATTTGCCGACATTCGGTCGCCCTACAAGGGCCACTACAGGGATCATGATTTTGCCTCTAAAAAACTTTTCAATAAAAAGCCCCCGGAACGCTTCCAGGGGCTCTAGTAAGGATATTATACCTTAATTAACGCAAAAATAATGCTACGACTTATTCCGCATCAGTTTTGGTATCTTCCTCAGCATTCATTTGCTCTTGCTTGTTCAAGGAAACAATAGCAACTTTACCACTTCGGCCTTGAACATAAATGTTGTCACCCACCACTAAAGGTTGGGCATATAATCCATCACTATCAACTTCAATGCGGCCAACAATGTCACCGCTATTACGGTCAATAAAGTGCAAGTAACCTTCAAAGTCACCGACAACAATGTAATTGTCTATCACGGCTGGAGCGGTTAATTCACGGTTTTTAAGAACCGAATTACTCCATAATTCAAGACCATTGCGACGATCAACCGAATAAATACGGCTATGATCATCAACTAAGTACAGGCCAATACCTGCAGCAGCTAAATCATTAAAGCTTGAATATTTACGTGACCAAACAATCCGTCCGCTGCGAAGCTCCATAGACACGAGATTACCGTTGTAACTCGCAACATAAATATTTTCGCCCAAAATTAATGGCGTCATATCAATATCTGCCATCCGGGTAAACTCATTGGAACCGGTTGGGGTAAATACCGCTTGTTCCCATGCTTGTTGGCCATTACTTTTGACCACAACAGCGACTTTGCCATCTGCTGTGCCTAAAAAGAAACCGCCCGCTTCATAAGCGGCTGAACCTGTACCTCGTAAGGTAAGGTTTGGCAGCTGCATTTCATAGGTCCATAACTTTTCACCGTTATCGATATTAAATGCTTCAAATGCACCTTTACTGGTATTTACTGCAACAACATCTTCTGCCACTGTCGGTGCCGATAATAACTCACCATTAGCTTGAGCAGACCACACTACGTCACCCGTAGCCTCATCTAGCGCAACTAATAAGCCAGTTTCACCACCAACAAAGACTTTGTTACGTGCCGCAGTAACGCCGGCAGCTAAACGAATTCCTTTGGTTTTAATTTCAAGCTTATCTTCAAAGACATCATTAAAGTCTTGTTTCCATAGCTCCTTGCCGCTGGTTTCATCAAACGCAACCACAACACCGCTGCGATCGGCGACAAATAATTTGCCATAACGAACCGCTGGACGAAGTTGCGAGTAATAATCACCTACGCCATCGCCAACACTGGTATCCCAAGTCACTTCAGGAAATACAGTTGCTTGTATATCAACTAATTCACTCACAGGCTCTTCTTCAACATCACTTGAAGAACAAGCAGACATAAGAGCAACACTTAACCCGACGGCAAGTAGATTTTTACACCAAGACTTCATTGGCTAAATTCCTTATGCCTTATTTAGATTGTCTAACTTCATGGTTAGCGCAGGACTGGCTATCGCACCACCATTATCCACGGCTGCTTGATAAGCTAATTTGGCTTTATCCAAATCACCTTGACGCACTAAAAAGTCGCCTTTTAATTCTTCACGTTGCGAAGCAAATGCTTTATCAGTCACTTGTTCTAGTGTGGCTAATGCCATACCAAGATTATTTTGCTCAGCTTGAATACGCGCTAGACGTATCATGGCCACCATGCCTAAACCTGAACCAGGCTCTGCGGCAATTACTTTGGTAAATGAGGCTTCAGCTTTTGCTAAATCACCCGCTTCAACCGCTGATTTAGCGACCATCAACTCGAGTAATGCCTGATAACCTTGCTGATCATGTTCTGATGTAAAGCTTTCTGCCTGAACCAATAACGCTGCAGGGTTAGCTGACTGTGTCACGATAGACTGAAACGATTCGGAAGCTTTTTCGGCTGCCGTCACTTTCATATCAGAATAAGTATTCCAACCATATAGACCACCAAGGCCTACCACGGCACCCACGACAATCGAGGTACCATAATCTTTCCAGAACTGCTTGATAGCATCTACTTGTTGTTCTTCTGTGCTATAAATTTCCACTTGCACTTCCCCTTTGAAATCAATTCTTAAATCAGTTCTGCAATTTTAGTTACGAGTTCACTACGCGTAACCAATTGTTGTTCGTCTTTTGTTCTTAACGGCTTGATAGCCACTTGATTATTCGCGACTTCATTTTCGCCAATGATCAACGCAAATTGAGCACCGCTTTTATCGGCACGCTTCATTTGCTTTTTAAAGTTACCACCACCGCAATGACTCATGACTTTAAGCGTTGGTAACTGTTGACGCAACTCTTGAGCCACTTTAATGGCTTCAACCACACAATTATCACCCATAGCAGTAACATAGATGTCTACTTCAGGGGCAATATCACTGGTTAACTCAAGCGTTTCAAGTAATAGTACAATGCGCTCAAGGCCCATTGCAAAACCAACGGCTGGAGTATCTTTCCCCCCCAGTTGGCCGACTAAACCATCATAGCGACCACCCGCCAACACTGTACCTTGAGAGCCCAAACTGGTGGTAACCCATTCGAATACGGTGCGGTTATAATAATCTAAACCACGTACTAAACGTGGATTGATGGTGTATTGGATGCCAACAGCGTCTAAGAGTTCACATAAAGTTGAAAAATGTGTCTTAGTTTCTTCACCCAAGTAATCCATTAATGCTGGTGCGTCAGCTAAAATAGCCTGCACTTGCTGATCTTTAGTGTCCAGTACACGCAATGGATTTGAATACATCCGACGTTTACTATCTTCATCGAGAATGTCTTTATGCTGCTCTAAAAAAGCAATCAACGCATCGCGATAGGCTGCACGTTCAGCGGGATCGCCTAAGGTGTTTAGCTCAAGTGCAACGTGTTCTTTAATCCCTAACAAGTCCCATAAACGGGCTGATAACATCAATACTTCAGCATCAATATCGGCGCTACCAATGCCATACACTTCAACACCGAACTGGTGGAACTGACGATAACGACCTTTTTGCGGACGCTCATGACGGAACATAGGTCCCATATACCATAAACGTTGTTCTTGGTTGTAAAGCAGACCATGCTCGTTACCCGCACGAACAGTTGAAGCGGTACCTTCAGGACGTAAGGTTAAGCTGTCACTATTACGATCTTCAAAGGTATACATTTCTTTTTCAACAATATCGGTCACTTCACCAATAGAGCGCTTGAAAAGGTCGGTACTTTCTACGATAGGAGTGCGAATTTCGCTATAACCGAATGCACTAACAGATGAACGCAATACTGCTTCGAGTTTTTGCCATATAGGACTTTGGGTAGGCAGAATATCATTCATTCCGCGAATAGCTTGGATTTGCTTTGCCACTGTTAACTTGTCCACTTATTGAATTAGCTTGCGCTAATAAAATGTAAATACACCCTCTGCATCGGCAACTTTAGGTTGTCATGCACAGGATTAAGATTATTCGGTTTTATCGGTTATCGCGATACGGTTGGCCATCATGCTTGCTTTTGCACGGATCTTAGCTTCTAAACCATCGACGATATTGTTATTATCAAAGCGTTCTTTTTGACGCACTCCGCCATCATAATAACCGCTTTTAGCATGGCCACCCGTTAAACCAATATCAGACACTAATGCCTCGCCTGGACCATTAACGACACAACCTATAATGGACACATCCATTGCGGTGGTAATGTCTTCAAGACGACGTTCAAGTTCATTGACTGTGCTAATCACATCAAATTCTTGGCGCGAACAAGAAGGACAAGCAATAAAATTAATTCCACGGCTACGAATGCGCAAAGACTTTAAAATATCAAAGCCCACTTTGATTTCTTCAACGGGATCGGCTGCTAAGGAAATACGTAAAGTATCACCAATACCCTCAGCTAATAACATGCCTAAACCCACAGCTGATTTAACTGAACCGGCACGCATACCGCCTGCTTCAGTAATCCCCAAATGCAAAGGTTGACGTATTTGTTTAGCGAGTAAACGATAAGATGCGACAGCAAGAAATACATCTGAGGCTTTTACACTGACTTTAAATTGATCAAAGTTCAAACGGTCCAAAATATCCACATGACGCATTGCCGACTCAAACAACGCCTCCGGAGTTGGCTCGCGATACTTATCCATTAAGTCTTTTTCAAGCGAACCACCATTGACCCCGATACGGATTGGAATATTTTTATCGCGTGCACATTCAACAACGCTGCGAATACGCTCTTCATTACCAATATTTCCAGGATTTATGCGCAGGCAATCTGCACCGTATTCAGCCACTTTAAGTGCAATACGATAATCAAAATGAATGTCGGCAATCAAAGGCACATTCACTGACTGTTTAATGATTTTAAACGCTTCAGCTGCATCCATCGTTGGCACAGAAACACGCACTAAATCAGCGCCCACCTTTTCCAACGCACGAATTTGTGCAACTGTGGCTTCCACATCATTAGTATTGGTATTGGTCATCGATTGGACAGCAATCGGTGCACCATCGCCAATAGGCACATTGCCCACATATATACGTGTTGATGGTCTGCGAATAATTGGGGATTCGTTATACATGTAAATGTACTCTACTGCAGTTGCTAAAGCATTATGACGCTTTAGGCAGGGTTAATCTTGCTACTCGACCATTGGCAAATTCAGCTAAACTGATTTTATTGCCATCGAGGCTGATACTGGCGACTTGAGGTGCACCTAGGATCACTTTAAACGGTTTTGTACCTTGAACTTCAATTCGTTGGGCTGAATTTTTCACGCCATCAACCATGACTTTACCTGTGGCATCAGTCACATTAACCCAACAATCACCTGAAAGTTCAATGGTTAATACACTTGCACCACTCACTAAACTTGAGCTTGTTGATGCAGCTTGTGCGTTATCACTTTCGACACTGCTAGGTGAAGTACTAGCTGCATCTTGCGCCGTTTGAATAAGCTTATCTTCAGCATCTATTGCAGCTTGGCTAGGAGCCTCTGCCGCACTCGCACTGGCTTCGTTACTTGGCTCATTACCACTAGACTGTTCAGTTTCGCTTCTAATGAATTGTTGCGGTTGGGCCATGTTACTTCCAGCAGCAATTTCTTCAACGGTTGGTTGAGATAAATCAACACTGGTTATTAACGATGACTTTTGAACCCACCACAATACTAACATAGCGATCAATACGGCAATAATAAGGTAAGTCACAAAATTTAGACGGCTATTACGAGCTTGATGCGTCGTCTTGCGTGAAAAGCTTTGCATTTCAGGGGCAACAATTTCAGGCAATTGCTGGCTTAAACATAGCTGAATTTTGTTCATATCAGCACTTACTGCACGAGCATAATTTTTAATATAGCCGCGCACATAAGTGGTAGAGGCAATATTATCAAAGATGTCATTTTCAAGATCATTAATGATCTTGGGGCGTAAATGCAGTTGAGTTGCGACGGTCTCAATTGAGATCCCTTTTGCTTCGCGGGCCGCTTTTAAAATGGCCCCAGCAGTAACAACATTTGTTAACAATGACGCGTTCTCTTCGTCTTGTTCTACTTGTTCGAATTCTTTAGTCATTAATTCAAGTTAGCTCTATAATTTTTGGCTTGTGGAGATGCAGGAAACTTCGCAATTAATAAAATGCCAAATCGTTTTACGGCCTCTACATCGTTCGCCGCCCGCTCAATCTTGATCCCTAAGGCTAAACTTTCTGCTGATTCACTAGCAACTCGATGGTATCTTGCGAGTTGTTCGCGCGCATCGCCGTAGTCAGCATCTTCCATGGCTAACTCGGTTAATTCTAATAATGTGACTTTACGTCTTGGATCATACTTTAACGCCATATTAAAATACTGTCGCGCTTTTTCTTTATTACCGGCTTTGCGACTGCATACACCTAAGTTTTCATAACTTGATGCGGTACGGGTATATTGAGGTGTCTCTATGGCTGCAAGAAACATTTTCTCAGACTCGGCAAACTTATTTTGTTGGCACAAAAACACCCCAAAATTGTTACGCGCATCCCCCGTCACATCACTCAAACTAATCGCTTTTTTGTATGACTCTTCCGTTCGCTCAATATCGCCAACGGTTTGATAATAATAAGCCATTGCCATATGAACTTCACTGATGTTCGGCGCATATTCAACAGCTTTATTTAAATTATACTTTGCTTGCTCGCTATTACCACGCTGTAGATAAGTCAGTCCTAGTTGCATACGTTCTCTAGCAGCTCCCTGCTTATCAAACTGACGTTCAGCTACAGGGGTATCAGTACCACTGTAAGTACGCTCAGTAACACAAGCAGTGGCAGACAAAGCCACTAAAGTCATTAAACAAACCTTTTGCATTCCATGCTTCATTTATAAGCCTATTATCTATGCAAACAACGAGTTATTCCATTGTGACTGAAATCTGACTCTGTTGCATTTGTTTTTTTGCTAAACGCTTTGTTCTATCACGAATATCACCGGCTAATTGACCACAAGCAGCATCAATATCGTCACCACGCGTTTTACGCACAATCACGGTTAGACCATGTTCCATTAACACTTTAGAAAAACGGTCAATGCGTGAGTTCGATGAACGGCCATACGGAGAACCAGGATACGGGTTAAACGGAATTAAGTTAATCTTACATGGCGTATCTTTCATTAAGATAGCGAGTTCATGTGCTTGATCTGTGCTGTCATTTATATGATCAAGCATTACATACTCAACCGTGACACGGCCACGATTTGCATTAGACTTTTCTAAATAGCGACGAATACCCGCTAAAAACTCTTGCAATGGGTATTTTTTATTCACCGGAACGAGCACATCACGTAACTTATCGTTAGGCGCATGGATACTGACGGCTAATGCCACATCGATGACATCACCTAATTTATCAAGTGCAGGTACCACACCCGAGGTTGATAATGTCACTCGACGCTTAGATAAACTAAAGCCAAAATCATCTAACATAATGTCCATAGCAGGGATAACGTTAGCAAGGTTAAGCAAAGGCTCGCCCATCCCCATCATCACTACGTTTGAAATTGGTCGATCGCCAGTGTCTTTATGGAAACCTAAAAATTGCGACACTCGCCAAACTTGACCGATGATTTCAGCGACGGTTAAATTACGGTTAAAACCTTGCTGACCAGTAGAGCAAAAAGTACATTCTAAAGCGCAACCAACTTGTGACGACACACACAAGGTCGCTCTGTCTTCTTCTGGAATATAGACGGTTTCGACTTCTTGGCCCTGACCAACATTAATAGCAAATTTAATGGTCCCATCAGCAGACTTTTGGAAATTAGAAATTTCAGGTGCGACAATTTCGCATCGCGCTGCTAATTTACCACGCAATACTTTATTTATATTATTCATTTCTTCGAAGTCAGTAACGCCAAAGTGATAAATCCACTTCATTAACTGATCGGCACGAAACGGCTTTTCACCCATCTCGCTGAACAATGCTCGCAGTCCTTTACGATCAAGATCTAATAAATTGATTTTCTTTTCACTCATCTGCCTAACCTCAAACACCAAAACCTTTAACAGGGCGGCAAATTATACAGATGCTGGCCAAGATTAGCTAGTAATCAAATAGCCTTGCTATCGCATCGAAAATCAAACATTCACCTGGTTTGGCGCCCAACATGAGTAAAATAATGTTAGAATCGATTTCCAATTAAAGAGGGAAATTATGAAGCAACGCTACACATTAACTTTAGCCCACATTAATGATACCCACTCTAACTTTGAACCCAGCCCCGTTCAGTTTAGCCTCGAGAATCAACAAAAATCATATACCCTCGAAGCACATTCTGGCGGATATGCACGTTTAGGTTATCAAATTGAACACGCCAGGCAACAAGCAGCAATCAAACAGTCGCCTTTTATTTTTTTGCATGGTGGTGATAGTTTTCAAGGGACATTATATTTTAGAGAGTTTAAAGGTGCAGCCAACGCGCATTTACTAAACTTACTCAAACCTGATGCTATGGTAATAGGTAATCACGAAGTCGATGCAGGCAATAGCCCAGTTCAAGCTTTTCTAAACCGTATCGATTTTCCGGTACTAGCTGGCAATATGGACCTCAGCCAAGAAGACCGACATAAATCGGGCCGACTTTATGGCCATCCAATGCTGTACGATTTTGATGACTCAACTGAAACAGCCAAAGTATTAATTAAGCCATTTCATGACACTAAGTTAGCCATTATTGGTATTACATTAGATCAAATGCGCTTAATTGCACGGCCCGATCCTGACACCCACTTTGCCAACGCCATCGACACGACTTTGCGGACAATACAACGCTTACACCAGCAGGGTATCTATCACATCATAGTATTGAGCCATTTAGGCTTAGATCAAGATCGAGAACTTGCTGCAAAAGTTGATGGGATCAGCTTAATTGTTGGCGGTCATTCTCATACACTGCAAGGCCAACTGAGTGATATTGGTTGGAGTAATATTCCTTATGCAGAAACGATTAATTCAACGCCTATTTTACATGCAGGTAAATATGCAGAAACAATTGGCTTGGCTGAAATATGTTTTGATCAACATGGCAAAATAGTTGAGTTACAGGGCAATAACTATTTTATGGTCGATGAAAACATCACAGTAACCACCAAAGACGGTCATGCCACAGACAGTAATACTGCCGCAACCTTAGTCAAACAACTTTTTGCTCATCCGAGCATTAAAGACGCACAACATGATGAACATATTCACTCAGTAATCCATACTCAATACAGACCATCATTAGATGCGATAGAAAATCAAATCCTTGGCCATATTCCTCGCGACTTTGTCCATACACGCTTACCAAGCAAACACTTACCTCATGGCAGTGAAATCGCCCCCTGGGTCAGTCGAAGCATGTATAAAGCGGCTAAAAATATTGAACCAACAATAGATTTTGCCTTGCACAATGCTGGTGGGGTAAGACAGTCACTGAACAAAGGCCAATTATCTTTAGCCGATGTTGTGGGGCGCATTTTGCCCTTTGAACTCCCTCTTACCTTATATAAAATTCAAGGTAAATACGTTATCGAAGCATTAGAGTCCGCGATAAACTCCGCGACCAATAACGGCATAATGGGTACAGGCGCAGGCAGTTTCCCCTACCCTTATGGCTTGCGCTACTTTTATGACGGTAAGCAAGCTAAAGGCTTAAGGATAACTCAGATTGATATCTACAAAGACGATCAATGGCAAACACTAGAACCTAATAAGCTGTATTTGGGAGTATCAAGTTCTTATACTGCTGCAGGTAAAGAAGGATACGAGGCATTATTACATGCTCATTGGCAGCAACCCATTAGTAATCAAACACTGCCTGAAGCTTTTATCGATTTTGTAAGCCAGCATGGACACCTTATTACTGGGCAACTATTTGCTAATGTTCACTACATTAGCCATCACGATTAAATCAACTAGTGATAATACCTAGCCACTGGCACACTCAAACGCTGCCAGCGGCTTTTACGACTTTGTCAGCGGGTATCGACAACTTAAGAGTGGGCAACTATTTGCTAATGTTCACTTCATTAGCCATCACGATTAAATCAACTAGTGATAATACCTAGCCACTGGCACACTCAAACGCTGCCAGCGCCTTTTACGACTTTACAAGCCAGCATGGACAGCTTATTACTGTGCAACTATTTGCTAATGTTCACTACATTAGCCATCACGATTAAATCAACTAGTGATAATACCTAGCCACTGGCACACTCAAACGCTGCCAGAGCCTTTTACGACTTTGTCAGCCGATATCGACAACTTAAGAGTGGGCAACTATTTGCTAATGTTCACTACATTAGCCATCACGATTAAACCATCTAGTGGTAATACCTAACCGCTGGCAGATAACAATTATTCGTGCTAGATCACAGACCATAATCAGCTGAGATGGTTAAATAGCATAAAATTGAGCCAATCTCGTTATCCAGTGTCATCTGTAGATAAAATAGGAATACATACATGAAAGCTAAATTAATCGCATTTGCTGCCGCAGCCACTTTGGCTTTAGGTGTTTCCTCTGTGTGGGCACAAGGTGCTTTGCATCAAGCAGAAGTCATCGACACTATGAATGGTGGCGGTTACACCTATGTTCAGCTAAAAGAAGCCGACAAAACATACTGGGCAGCAGGCCCACAAACTGAAGTGAATAAAGGCGATAAAGTTGAAGTGTCTGAGCAAATGTGGATGACCGATTTTAAAAGTTCAAGCCTAAACAGAACATTTGATAAAATCATGTTTGTTGGCAACATTAATAAAAAATAGTACGTTTTATCGCAAAAATCTTACATAATTGACCAATCTTACCGATTGGTCTTTTTTATGAAAAACTCAATAAATCAACCAAGTCAAATCGTTGATTTTTCAGCGTCCTACGCTACTCAAGTAAGCCAGTTATACCATACTGCTGTGCAAGGTATTGAACATCCGAGATACCCGAAACTAAAACTTGATGCATGGTCATTAGCCCCCCGTTCAGCTAAGTTCTGGCAATTACAATACAAGCGAAATAAAGCTTGGATTGCATTAAACAAGCAACAGGTCATCGGTTTTATTAGCCTAGAGACTCATTTTAACCACCAAGGTTATATTGACTGTTTATACGTGCACCCCAGCTTCCAAAATCAAGGTATAGCAAGCTCGCTATACCAACACCTTGAACATTGGGCACAGCAGCAACAATATCCATTTGTCAGTGTCGATGCGTCATATTTATCTAGAGCTTTGTTTGAGGCCATGGGTTTTGCCTTACAACAAGTCAGCTACCAACAAAAACGTGGCCAAACTTTCACCGGTTTTTACATGAAAAAAGCGCTCTGAGCGCCAAGAGAGGCCTCAAAAGGACGGTGACTAGCGGTAACGGTATAAGTGTTAAAAGCCAAGATGCTAGGATGATAACGAGCGAACGCTTTGGCCGCTTTATTTAGCAGCGTAGCGATCTAGCAGGACGCAGTCCGCCCTAGCCTCTGGGCTGTTACGTTCGTTATCGCTTGCCATCGCTTATTACCAAGGTCACCGCTTTAAAAGCGGTTGCAGCATTTCCTCTAGTCCATTGAGCTTCACTTCATACATTAATGCAAGCTGCTCACCAAGCTTACCTTCTGGAAAGCCTTTTGAATGAAACCACACTAAATAAGGTTCAGGCAACTGCAGTAACTTACGGCCAGCATATTTACCAAATGGCATGGTTTGATTAATCGCTTCTAATAATTGTTGTTCATTCATGACTTCGGTCCCACAGCTTTGATGGTTAAAACCCAAGTGTAACACGCTGCAAACCGTAAAAAAGTCCCTCATAGCGCCAACTATTACTTATATCAATTTCGAATAACAAAAGTAAAAATAAGATGTAAAAAGTGTATCAACAAGATATGAAAGCATAATATGCCAAATTAGCTGGCCAGTAATGGGGTACATGTTCCTCAGTAAAGTGCTTTAAGTGATTATAAAGTTTAACTTTTAAATAACATTCCTCCGTGCGACACCATGTTGTCAATTTTTTGCCGTACAAGCTAATTTAGTCAATTAAACATCTAGGCGACATTTATAAAAAACTGTCAAAAATCAGCTAATTGACCAAACCTAATTCAGTATTTAAAGTGAGTTTAGAATTATTTTTAGGTAAATAACAAACTTGGTTGGGAGGGCTGTATAGATGATCATATTAGTAGGTGGTGAGAAAGGCGGCAGCGGTAAAAGCTGTTTAGCGCAAAATATTGCGGTGTTCCTGACCCAAGAGGCAGATGCCTGCGTGATTATGGTCGACTGCGATCCACAAAGAACAACATCAGACTGGATCCAGGCTCGTAACAACAACCCCAAATTATCGGCGATAAACTGCGTACAGCTTTATGGCAAAATCCGTAATGACCTCCTCAGCTTAGAGCAACATTATGACTATGTAATTGTCGATTGTGGTGGTCAAGATAACCTTGCCTTACGAGCATCTATGTCAGTTGCATCACATGTATTAATGCCGTTAAGACCAAAACGTCGCGACTTGAAAACGGTCAGCCACATGGACGATATCGTGTCCACTTGTTTGATGATAAATCCCAAAATGAAAGCATCATTTGTAATCACACAATGCCCGAGCTTACCTAACCAAGCAAGTAGAATCAGCGAAGCAAAAGATGTTTGTCGTACTTACGATATTAACGTATTAGATGCAGTTAACTACAGTCGTAACATTTATGACGACAGTGAAGAATCGGGCTTATCAGTATTTGAATTAGAACCCAAAGGTAAAGCAGCTGAAGAGATGCGCAGTATTGCTTGCGAATTACTTGAGATTACCGATGCAAAGCAACTCCTTAAACAGCGCAATACTGCATCGAATGTGACCACATTGGGAGGAAATTATGGGACTAGCCGATCTCAAGAAAAACGCTTCGTCATGTAAGCAAACCAATAACATCGCAGTATCAATTGATGACTTTATTGCAGCTGCAGATCTCTACGCCGCCGGTAAAGGTGGGTCTCGACATGCGGCAACCTCTGAGGTTGTTGGCACCGAGAGTCAAACGAATATAATCGATTTTCTACAGCGTAAATACCCGCAGAAATTGGGGGCAATAAAATCAAATAGCAACAACAAAAAGCAACCTTATAAGCGCTGCACTTATACTTTAAGCGAGACAGCTATCACTCAGTTAGCCTTGCTGAGCCAGCAAGGCGGCATAGCAAAGTCAAAACTGATTAGACAATTGATTTCACAATATTTCAGCTTATCGCCACTACAACAAAAAAGCTTAGAAGCTAATTTTAAAGATTAATCGTTAATTTACTTTGTGATTGGTCAGGATGTTCCCCTTTCTCCCCCCACCCTTTCACTGGCTAATAAATATGAGGGTCATATTTATTAGCCAGTGCTTTTTTCTAAAAACTCAACCTCTCATACCGCTGCACAAGTTAATATTTGCCCAGCACCTAGAGTTAATTTTTGCTAAAGCTTGAATTTGTTTACAAACAGCCCCATTAATCTCACATAGGGCAATATTTTATAACAAACACAGCTAAAGCTATCGAATAACATCACGGAGTAGTGCGAAAAGTTGTCAGCACAGATATAAGCTTGAAATAAAAACCAAAAAAACCTTTTTGACTATTAGGATCCTTCTATGATCGCGATTGTAACATTGCTCATTATATCAATGACCGCTATTGGATGGATTACCAGTAGTCAATGGCGCCTCAATCGTCAACGTAGCATAGTGGCTAGCAAACCATTTCCAACACTATGGCGTAATATATTAAAAAAGCGCTTTCCTTACTTTAAAGCCATGCCAACAGACTTGCAGCTACAGCTTAAAAAGCATATCCAAGTGTTTATTAGTGAGAAACAATTCGTCGGTTGTGACGGATTCGACATAAATGACGAAGTAAAAGTCACCATAGCAGCCCAAGCCTGTTTATTATTGCTCAACCGAAAAACTGATTACTATCCTAAACTGAAACAAATTTTGGTCTACCCAAGTGCATTTATTGTTCATCAAAACCGCACTGATATTGCAGGCGTGTATTCTACTCAGCGTAATGTGTTGCTGGGTGAATCTTGGGAATATGGCAAGGTAGTGTTGTCATGGAACAGCACTGTAGAAGGCGCTGCAGATCCGTTTGATGGCAGCAATGTGGTTATTCATGAATTTGCTCACCAACTTGACCAAGAAGATGGCAGCGCCAATGGTGCGCCTCCTTTACGAGATATCACCTCATATCGTTCTTGGTCTGCTACTCTAGGGCAGGAATTTAAACAACTTCAGCATTGCGCTCAACAGCATATCCCGTCATTATTCAATTATTACGGCGCAACCAATCCCGCAGAGTTTTTTGCTGTAATAAGTGAAACATTTTTTGAACGACCTATTGAGTTTTACCAACAACATAATCAATTATATAAAGAATTGAGCCAGTTTTATCAGCTAGATCCAATAAATTGGCATTAGATAAGTCATCAACATAATAATAATTCATAACGTAAAAGGAATACTATGCAATCAATCATTAACAGACTTGGATTTATTGCGGTGTTAATGACCACAGTAGCAGCCTTCGACTTGCATGCAACAGAAGCCGATGACACCTCACTTGGTCAAAGCCAAACCGAACCAAAAAACAAGCAAGTGAGCCAACAAGTAAGCTCCGAAAGCGAAGCCGTGATTAAGAATATTAGCCAGGCAAATGAATTAATTGACAGCCAAGGTTTATCTGCAAAAGACAGCCAAGCCGTCAGCGCTTTATTAAACCAGTTACATGAAAGCGCAGCAGCAGCTGACTGGACGACTTATTTTAGTCTTTATCACCCACAAGCAGTGTTTATTGGTACCGATAAGTCAGAACGATGGGATATGCTTGAGTTTGAACGCTATGCCAAACCCACTCAAGGTTGGCGTTACGATGTAAAGTCTCGCCACTTACTACAAATTGACGATACCATTGTATTTGACGAACAGCTTTATAGCCCAGAATATGGCATTAGCCGAGGAACAGGTGCATTAGTTCAAACGGTTGATGGTTGGAAAATAGCACAATATCATTTGAGCTTTCCGATACCAAACGACAAAGCTAAACGTATTACTAGCTTAATTATGCAATAATCATCAGTTCATCAGGGTGACCATGTTTATTATCACGGTCACCCTTTTGTTTAATAGCAGATGCTTAATATCCAGTGATAAATCTTTAATTCACCCAATAATAGTCAATAACTAAATAGCCTTGTTATGCCATCGACACCGCAAAACACACATTTGCCAACTCACTAAAGTGAGTAAAACTGTCAAAATCATCTTGTTCAAAATGACGCCCAGAGCCCAACCTATCGGCATAAAACAAGCCTAATACTTTATTTCCAACAGATAATGGGGCTAATAGAAATCCATTTTGGGAAAATCGTTCCACAAGCACATCATCTACTTGTACTTTGCATTCATTGCTGGTTGGTGCATTAACCCAAAAGCTCTTTTTTTGCCCAATACACTGAGTAAAGACCGATTGGGGATCATCAAGTTCAATCACAAATGCTTGCTTTAATAATTCAGCGCCATCGCCCATCATCACTCTTGGCTGTAATAGTTTACGACTCGGTGATAATAACAATACACCGCATCGATCTAAACCAACACCGGTTAGCATGCCCTCTAATGTCGTATGCATGATTTGATTAAAATCAGTTTTTACCGCAGCGTAATGGGTTAATTGCCTCAGTTTACTTAATTGATAAGCGTGATTGGTTTCACGCACCTCAGAAGGCACAACTGGGGCATCAATATTGTCTAATACATTAGCGGTATGAGGTAAATAAGACACAATCGCTTTAGCGCCGTATTCGATAGCTAGCTTATGGGTTGTTTCACTGCAATCAATAAACTTTTCAGTAAATTTAGCCACACTGATGTCTAACATATCGGCGGCTTGGGATAAGCGCTTATGCAACTCTTCAGCATTAACGTTAGGTTGCGATACTATCTCCGATAACTTATCGGCTAAAAAAATACAACGGATTTCGGGCATACGTTCATCTGGCTGCGTTAACGATTTAATTAACACGTCACCTAACCCCCAGCTTCTGGCAATACTCTGGGTAAGCTGAATAAATGACGTACCAAGTTCAGCTCGTATCAATGAGTTTTGCTCTATTTTATCATCGGTTGATAACAGTTTTTTATCTAGCTGTTCGGTTAGCTCACCGCCCATGCTCCAAAAAGCACTTTCACCGATGCGATACAACAAAGAAGCGATAAAAACTTCTTTACGTAACGATTCTCATCGATCGCTCATCATCATTCTGGCGAGCATGGCCGCCTGAAAAGATTGCGCCATCAGCTTTAACAAGCGTTGATAAACACTGGCACTCAGATGTTTGTTTTCGAGTAAACTGGTCAGTAGTTTTGCGGTAATGCAAATATTACGAATAGTATCAAATCCGAGTACTACGGCTGCGCGGCTGACAGTCGACACCGGATTAATACCTTTATTGTAGGTAGCACTGTTTGCTACTCGCAAAATTCGCGAGGTAAGTGCGTTGTCGTGCATGACACTTCGACCGAGTAAAGATAATGAAGATACATCGTCTTTAGCCAGCTTTTCTAAATCACGCACTGTGGAACATAATGCAGGCATTTCTTGATCACTGATACGCTTGGTCCAATAATCAGCCCCTTTTTGCTGAGTCATCGCCTTCAAAATTTAACCTAAATGTAACAAACATTGATTTAGTATACTCAATTTCAACACAGTGTCTTGTAGAGATTGTCATTAGAGCAAGCTAGCTCACGTATCAAAGTAAAACAACGATATTTGCTTTCAAATGACGTGGCAATAAACCAATGAATAAGTCGCAATCACTCTCATGGTTAGTAAATGATGTGCTAACTGCGTCACTTTATTTATATTTTAGTGAACGTAATTTGAGTTGAATCTGTTTGATGTGCAGAGTAACAAGCATGAGATAAAAATTAAGCAAAAAAAACGGCTCACAAGAGCCGCAATCACAAATAATGTGGTTAAAAAGCTTACGGGTAGGAAGTAGCCAAACAATCAGGATTAACAACTAAGTAAAACTTATAATCCAACATCCTTGGATAAAAATCCCGTGCTGCCTGTAGGTGAGCTGCACGGGGTTACAACAGCCACAAAGTGACTAAACTTGTAAAACGGTTGGGACTATAGGTTAAAACTGTTCTTCTTCAGTAGAACCTGTTAGCGCTGTTACTGATGATTTACCACCTTGAATACAGGTTGTGACTTGGTCAAAGTAACCAGTACCCACTTCTTGCTGATGCGATACGAAGGTATAACCTTTCTTAGCCGCAGCAAATTCAAGTTCTTGAACTTTTTCAACATAATGCTTCATGCCTTCACCGCGAGCATAGTCATAGGCTAAATCGAACATGTTGTACCACATGTTATGAATGCCCGCTAACGTGATGAACTGATACTTGTAACCCATGTTAGACAGCTCTTGCTGGAATTTAGCAATCGTGACGTCATCTAGGTTCTTCTTCCAGTTAAATGATGGAGAACAGTTATAAGCTAATAGTTGATCTGGGTACTTAGCATGAATAGCATCAGCAAACTTCTTCGCTTCTTCAAGACAAGGTTTAGCCGTTTCACACCAAATTAAATCAGCATACGGAGCATACGCAAGACCACGAGAAATGGCTTGGTCTAAACCAGCTTTAACACGGTAGAAACCTTCGCTAGTGCGTTCGCCAGTTACAAAGTCACGGTCATATTCATCACAATCAGAAGTCATTAAATCTGCAGCATTGGCATCAGTACGTGCAATAACTAACGTATCAACACCGCTCACATCTGCAGCTAAACGCGCAGCCACAAGCTTTTGTACTGCTTCTTGGGTTGGAACAAGAACTTTACCGCCCATGTGACCACACTTTTTAACCGACGCGAGTTGGTCTTCAAAGTGAACCCCAGCAGCACCAGCATCAATCATCGACTTCATTAGTTCGAAAGCATTCAGTACGCCACCAAAACCGGCTTCAGCATCTGCAACGATTGGTAAAAAATAATCAGTATAATTGTCATCACCAGGGTTAACTTCTTTGCCCCATTGAATTTGGTCAGCTCGGCGGAATGAGTTATTAATACGGCTCACAACCGCTGGAACTGAGTTTGCTGGGTAAAGTGATTGATCAGGATACATGGTGCCCGCTAAGTTAGCGTCCGCAGCAACCTGCCAGCCTGATAGGTATATTGCTTCGATACCTGCTTTTGCTTGTTGTACTGCTTGACCACCAGTAAGTGCACCCAGCGAGTTTACGTAGCCTTTTTTAGCGCCGCCGTTAACCAGTTCCCACAATTTTGCAGCACCCATTTTAGCAATCGTGTTTTCTGGTACAACAGATCCACGTAATGCGACAACTTCTTCAGCAGTAAAAGGACGCTTAACAGATTTCCAACGTGGATTTTCAGCCCAATCTTTCTTAATTGCATCAACCTGTTGCTGACGAGTTAGTTGTGTAGTCATAGTGTCGCTCCTTTCTGTGTGAGGGTAGCAAAGTGAATCGTTCAACTTTGCTTAATTCAGTGGTGTTGTAATTAATATTCTGTTACTGGCATTAAGCCGTTAACAGTTCGTATCCGGGTAATGTTAAGAAATCAACTAACTCATCTGAGGTAGTAATTTGTTCAAATAACGTTGATGCTTTAGCGAACTGGCCTGCATTAAAGCGTTCTGCGCCGAGTTCCTTCTTAACGTTGGCCATTTCTTCTTTCAACATATCTTTAAATAATGCTTTAGTGACAAGCTTGCCATTTGATAGACTTTTGCCATGTTGAATCCATTGCCAAATAGAGGTGCGTGATATTTCTGCCGTAGCAGCATCTTCCATCAAACCGTAAATAGGTACGCAACCATTGCCCTGGATCCATGCTTCGATGTACTGCAATGCAATACGAATATTCAAACGCATGCCCGCTTCGGTTTTTTCACCATCGCAAGGTTCAAGTAACTCACTGGCTAAAATCGGCGCATCAACATCACGAGTAATGTGCAATTGATTGGTTCTATCACCACCAATGTAATCATTGAAAATTTTCATTGCGGTATCAGCTAAACCAGGATGAGCCACCCAAGTGCCATCGTGGCCATTGCGAGCTTCTAATTCTTTATCACCACGTACTTTTTGCAGTACCAGCTCGTTAGTCGCTTCATCTTTTGCTGGAATAAATGCCGCCATTCCGCCCATCGCTAATGCACCACGCTTATGGCAGGTTTTAATCAATAAGCGTGAATAGGCACTTAAAAACTTGGTGTCCATGGTGACTGCTTGACGGTCTGGTAAAACACGGTCTGGATAATTTTTTAAGGTTTTTATGTAACTAAAGATATAGTCCCAGCGACCGCAGTTTAGTGCGACTATGTTTGAACGAAGCTCATAAAGAATCTCTTCCATTTCAAACACTGCAGGCAAGGTCTCAATTAAACAGGTACATTTAATCGTGCCAGGTTCTAAGCAGAAACGCTCTTCAACAAACGCAAACACTTTAGCCCACCAACGCGCTTCCACATGACTTTCTAGCTTAGGAATATAAAAATAAGGCCCTGATTTTTTGGCTAAAAGTTGGCGGTAGTTGTGATAAAAATACATCGCAAAATCAACTAAACCACCAGGTATAGGTGTGCCTTTGTACTCAATGTGTTTTTCAATAAGATGTAAACCACGTACACGAGCAATTAACACTGCTGGATCTGGATTTAACGAGTAATGCTTACCGGTTTCTGGAGCGGTAAAATCAATATCACCACGAACGGCATCGCGAAGGTTAATCTGACCTTCAACAATCTTTTGCCAGCTCGGTGCTAATGAATCTTCAAAATCAGCCATAAACACTTTTACATTGGCGTTTAAGGCATTAATGATCATCTTACGGTCAACCGGGCCGGTAATTTCAACTCGTCTGTCGGTCAAATCATTAGGCATACCACGGATAGTCCAATTGCCATCTCGTATTGCACGGGTTTCAGGTAAAAAGTCTGGTAGTTCGCCATTATCAATACGTGCTTGCTTTTGCTTACGCAGTTTTAGTAGTTCTGGCACTTCATCAACAAACTTGGCACATAACGAATCAAGGAAAGCCACGGCACCAGAATTAAAAACCTCTTCTTGGCCATTAACAGTGGGGCCAATAAAAGTGAGATCGGTTTTAACCGAATCATCAGCATTTGCTGTGGACTTACTGTACTGGGCTACTAGTTGTTCTGCCGTCATAATAATGGCTCCCTAAATGCTGTCTGTTTTGATATTGGTGGTCATGCTTCACTGTATAACGCTATCTACTGCTAACTCATTTATGCCACATTCTTGTATCAACTGAATCACTGTTGTACTTAACGATTGAATGCTTTTTATCGAGCCCAGTAACCGCTTACTCATAAGATTAAGTTGAAGCTGACGTTGAAGAAGCTGACGTTGAATCAAAAACTTTCAAATGTCTGTTTCGTACTAAAAACTAACCAAAAACGTTTGTAATTGCAACAGTTATCAGTTTACCAAAACGTGTTAAAAACGACTGTCATCAGCACAGAAAATTGGTAATACCAAACAACAAAATCACACATAAATACTTGTTTATAAAAAGATTTAACTTTTAGAGCTTATGCTTTAAATCAATCATTGGAAATTCATCTTACCAATTGACCAATAAATTACTTTGGTAAAAATGGTTGTAATAAAAAAACTAACTGTAAATATTGTTTTACATAACTTTAGTCTATATTCGTGAATGAAACAATTTGATAACGTTTTTAGCTTACCCGTACGTAATCACTTTTAATTGTTTTAAAACATAAGCTTAAACAAATCCATTTACAACCCAAATTTAAACAACTGTTTTAAATTAACGTTTACGTCAACGTTAAAAAATACAGCGGTAATGTCATTAAAAATGTGAGTTACGTCACCCGATCAACAAGTTCAGCTATATTGGTTTGTTTTAAATAAAGGTGAATTTTTTTTGAAAAAAATTAAAAACAATCACAAATGGGGCAATAGAGAACCAAAATGGTGCAATAGCAGAGATTTATTGCAGTAATAGCCAAACAATGAAAATGGCATTGCAACTCATGATGATAGGAAAAACAGCCAAAATTCAGCTTGAGGTCGGGCAGAAAGTGACTTAAATAGTCGATAATTTACCGATTAACAATAACGAGACACAGAAATGAATCAAAGAGGGAGTGTGCTTGTTCGTCGTAGTCGTAATAACTTGGTAGAGTTGTTTTGAAGCAATTTGGTGCATAGGGTGTTCATTCTTAGCCCCTACTCTACTTAATAGAGATTATCTGTCTGGTAAGATCTTACCCGTTAACGAGCAGCAGAATATATCACTCGCCTCATATTATTCAGAACAGTCGCTCCTTCAAGATAAATTTTGCCGCAATATTTGCCGCAATATAAGGCAATTTATATCTGCCGCAGTTTGTGAGACCAAATTATGGTTTATTCGTAAGCGATGACGCTCTAAAAATAAGCCATAAACACCACCAGAAGAGATCCGCTAAATGGTATTTGCTATTTAAATAGAATGTGTTTGTTGTAAGGTATTATTCTCGCTTTAGGTACTATCCACATGATTTACAAAATATTTTTATGTAAAAAATGAAGTCGCCACATGGCGTAATAGCGATACAATTACCGTCGTTTTTAACAATAAAATGCACAAAGAGTAAGATGACCTGTGGGATGCTGCTAACCAAACACTAAAAAAGTGCTTTTCAATTATACAGAAATTGAGCTTATACACTTCAAAGTAGCCTATTAACAACTATGCCATTTACTGTTGCTGTGTGCATTTAGTCATAGACTGCATTGCTGATAATGTGATGAGGTTGTAGAACGCATGGTCGCTATCGAAGGGCTTGTGTGATGACTTTTGATGATGATCTCAGCTTAGCTGATGATTAAGGCTTCATAGTGTCGTCATAAGATATTACGCAGTTTCGACCATTATGTTTGGCTCGGTAAAGGGCTAAATCAGCACGATGAATTAAAGGATCAAGGCTTAAGTCATCTTTAGTAACAGTGCTTACACCACAACTGACTGTGACCGTAAAATCGTGTCCAGAGAAACGAGTGTTAATATTGGCTACCTCATTACGAATTCGTTCGGCAAAATCAACAGCCATATCTTCGGCTTGCTTTGGCATAAAGACAGCAAACTCTTCGCCGCCCATTCGGGTAAAAATATCTGTCGGTTTCAACATGCCCTCGATGACATTAGTCACTTTTTTTAATACCCAGTCACCTGTACCGTGGCCATATTGGTCATTAATATTTTTAAATAGATCAAGATCCATTAACACAACAGAGAATCTTTCACCTATTGTTTGAGCTTGAATAAATTCATTTTCCGCCATTTCTTGTCCAGTACGGCGATTAAAAATACCGGTTAATCCATCTCGCTGCGCTTGTTTCATAAATTGATTACGTTGCAGCCAAGCCGAGATCAATAACAATAATAAACCGACAGAAAGACCTACAAGTAAAGTAGAGAACATGATAGATGAACTTTTTTCCTTCATAAACAAATCTTTTTGTTTCATCAGTAACTCGTGATCTTGGATCAAACTGCTATTTTCACGGCTTTTTTCAACACTATCAAAGCGAGCCATTTGATAAGCATTTTCTTTGACTTTCTGCTCATCAAGCAGCTGCTGGCCAAGTGCAGAAGCGACAACTTGAAACTGGTATGCTTTATCAAATTGCCCGCGTTTACCTGCAATTAAAGAAAGAGTTTCGTTAACTCGTTTTTTCACTATCATGTTACTGGGTTTATTAGGTAACGCATTAACCATTTGCGCATACATTTCAGCTTGTTGGTAATCGCCTAAATGAAAATAAATAACACTTAAATAAGACCTTATCTCATTGATTTCAACTTCAAATTTAAACTTTTGGTAACGCTCTAAAGCAACAAGATACAAACTTTCTGCAGCCGCATATTGTCCTTTATCAAACAGCACTGTAGCCAAGCCTCTAATAGACATGATCTCAATTAATGGCAGACCATGATCTTTACAATAAGCTTGAGTGTCTTTAAATAATGCATCAGCTTGGTCAAAATGAGCTAATTTTGAATGGGCCACCGACAGGTATAACATTGAATAACATTGATCTTTTGGGTCTTTACCTTGATTTAAATTCAGCGACAATTTTGCTATACGTAACATTTCATCATAAGCGCCCAGCTGTAAATACACATTCATCAGACGGTTATAAGACTTTATTTTGATACTTTGGTTTTGATAGTTATCAATACGAGAAAGATTTTCTTCCAGAAGAGAAAAGGCTTTTTGGTAGTTGCTAAGCCCAATATTTGCAGTGATTTTCAATAGATAAATATTGGTGAGTTCTTCACCAGTTGGACCGTCTATCAGTGCTTCATCGAAAGCTTTATCTGCTGCGACAAAATGACCTAAATAAAGCTCTTTGGAACCGACCAACCTATGTAGGCGGCTGTGTTGTGATGAGGTAAGTGACGATTCAGAGGCTAATACGGTTTCAATCTTTTTAATTGCATAACCAGTATCTGTCGCCAAATATTGTTCAATAGTATCGAGTTCTTTATCATAATCGATATTGTCAGCTATCGCCGCGCGGCTAAAAAGCAACACGATGATAATAAAAAAATACCTCGATGTATGATGCAAGAATAATTACTCTGTAGGGTTAGTTATAATCATGTACATAGCCATGTCTTTATCACCAACTAACTGGCTCACACGTGCTTTATCTCCCGACATTACAGCGTCAATCTCTTCTTGTGTTAATCCATTTGATTTCATGACAGCACGAGGATCAAGCTTATATGCTTCTAATAACAGGGCATTAGTCGCAAGCTCAGTAAAAAAGGCACTCATGTTTGACATATTGTCACTCTCTGTTTTAATAATTTTATTGTTAATTTATGGGCATAATGACATAACATCTGACAATTCAACACATAAAGTACATTCAACTGATTTAACTAGCTTTTTAAACTTGTGCGTACTTTACACTCAAGTCAGTTTAACAACAAACGCTGATAGTTGTTAACTTGTATCGGCTAACAATTTTAACAAAAAACTGACTATAAAAAAATTAACAATTGCAACTTCACCTTCAATTAATCTGCTGTCTATATCAGGTCAAGATATAAACCAAAACGTTCAGTGTAGAGCACGATTATGCCATATTACCTTTTAATGTTAACAGATACTTAACCTATATCTGATTCGGTAATACCTAACTTAGCCAACATGTCATGGTTTAATGTGATCTGTTTAGCGGGAGGGATCAATAGTGTGCTAATTGGGGTCAATCTAGCCTCAGGTAAAGACGACAAAGCCATGCGCTCGATTACTGGTGATTGAAACGGCAAATTTGCGGCTTCATATATCATCACTTGATGATCAAGAGGATACCATTGCGTTAAGTGCTCAACCAAAATCTGTAACCTCGCTTTAGTGGTACTAAATTGAGTCAAAGTATGTTCACCCGCTAGGGCTATCTGCCACAGTAAAAGATGCGTAGTAGGATCGGGCACATGATGATAAATCATGAACTGAGTCGCTTCAAAACTTTGATGGCCACTATTACCAGGATCGATACCTAAGTCAGCCCACAAACAAGCTTCCGCAGAAATACCCGGTAACATACTCGCATCATACCCCTCCAAACGAGCTTGTTTTATGGATAAATGCCCAACACAAGCAAATACTCCAGGATGACCATATAAGGCGCATACGACTAACTTACCTAGGCGTACTTCACGCAAAACAGCATTAACCATTTCAGCATAAGTAGCACGGCGGTTTTTTATCTCGCCGCATTGTGCGTAATAAGGCTGCAGCGAACGCACGTCAGAATTAAGCGACATTAGCCATCGTTCAGAAAAACCATCGGGCACTAACGAAAACACCACATCAGCATACTCAATATAACTCAAACTCAACGCGCCTATTTGCCCTGCTAACTGCAATCCTGTTCCAACACAAATCAGACGGCCTTTTTTTACATTGGATAATGTTGCACTTTGCGATTGCTGAATAGTCATTGTTGTTTCTTTTTTGAACGCTGCAACTTGGATAAAGTTATTAATAATAAATGCTTAGTTAGATATAGCACTTAATAGTGACATAATTTAGTTCGGTCGTTTAAATTGAACGATTTAACAACATCCTACCAACATTTGCTGTAATGCGTTAAATAAATATGAAAATTTACCTTAGATTTATTTACTGAAAAAATGGAACTTAGGGCGCTAAATTGACTCAAAGCCACAACATCTTTTAATAGACCCTTGTCAGCATAGGGACAGCTTGGGTATGATGACCGACAGAATTTAGGAAGTAGCGCAGACAATGATAAACAAAAAACAAAGTCTTACCCTTGTAAGCGCAGTAGCGCTTTCATTATCTCTTAGCGGATGCAGTGTATTTGACTGGTTAATATATAAACCAGATGTGCCACAAGGCAACTACATGGAAACACAACAAGTCGAAAAACTTCGTGTCGACATGACTAAAGCACAAGCAGAATATATTTTAGGTCGCCCAGTATTACGCGACAGCTTCTCTGATGACACTTGGTACTATGTCTATCATTTCAAAAGTGGTCGAGATGCTAGCATTACTCATAAAGAGTTGATCATTCACTTTAATGGCGACACAATTTCCAGTGTTAGCGGCGATTACGATCTCAGTAAAGAATTTAATACTCCGCTGGAACAAAGCTCATTGCCGTCCGTTAACGACCCAGATATGAAGCCTTTACTACCTGAAATTCGCCCAGATGCAAAACCGTTAGTTGAAGAACAACGTCCGGCATTAAAGAACCAGGCAGAAAATGATAATACACCAACATAAGCCACACAATAACATGTGATTTATGCCAAAAAAAAGCAGGACCTCTCATGAGAGTCCTGCTTTTTTTTTGGCGTTTTTTCATTGCCACACATCAATCGAGTTAACCTTAAACTAGCGTTAACACATGGATAAATTAGCCCAAATAACTGTGCTTAACCTATTTAAAAATTAACATAGACGATTTATTTTGCAAACTTTGCCCTGCTTATTGCATCCATTGACTTGCGATAAACTCATCATTGACCCAAAGGATAATACTCAAAGGCCTAAAGCACATTTTGATAAACGTATATTATTCTAAGTTTAGTTAACTTTAGCACCGGTTATTTTATTAATACGACCTTCATCTTTAGCTTTTTCGGCACGCTTACGGCGAACATCTTTAGGATCGGCAATTAGTGGGCGATATATTTCAACACGCTGCCCAGGAACAAGCACCTCATCATGTTTGGCCTGGCGGCTAAACACCCCAAGCTTAACTTCTTCAAGGTTAATATCTGGAAAAAATTTAACCATATCACTTTGCTTAACGGCTTCAATAAATGTGGTACCTGGAGACACCATCACCGAAATAATTTTCTGCTGTTTTGGTAATGCATAAATAACATCTACCGAAAACTTTTCTGTTTCATTCATCACGATAAATCACCTTTGCCCTATCGGTAAACGCCATTACCATAGACGACATTAAATCTTTAAACACTTTACCAAACGCCATATCAACCAGCATGTTTGAAAATTCAAAATCTAAATCAAACTCAACTTTACATGCATCTTCGGTTAGTTCAGTAAACTTCCATAGACCATGCATGTACTTAAAGGGACCATTTTCCAGTTCAAGTGAAATAGATTTAGCTTGCACCACTTGATTACGAGTAGTAAATGTTTTACTGATCCCGGCTTTACTGACATCAACTGATGCCACCATGGTTTTGCCATCAAATTCCAGTACCTTACCCCCAACACATCCAGGTAGGAAAGCATGATACGATTCAACATCATTGACTAAATCATACATTTCTAAGGCACTAAATCTAACCAGCATACTTTTGGAAATCTTAGGCATCTGACATCACAATCCTTAATACAATAGCGGGATTTTATCACGTTAAACAAAAAAGGCATCTCTGAGAGTGTTAAATCGCGTTGGAAATAACACAATCATCAAGAAACTCGGTATAATCGTTGTAATATCATAAATCTCCCCCATATCTATTATAGTTAGTAAACATAATAGAGTTTATCAAATGGGCTCACTGCGGGTTGTCCAGCACCATCCTTCAGGTCAATAACGGCAATCAGAACGGTAATAATAATGGTAAAAAAGAAATCAGCAAACGCCTCAGCGAGCATCGCACGCAATAAACGCGCGACCTTTGAATACCGCATTGAAGACAAAATCGAAGCGGGATTACAACTTATGGGCTGGGAAGTTAAGTCCATTCGCATGGGTAAAGTCAATTTATCGGATTGTTATGTCTATATTAAAGAGGGTGAAGCTTTTATGCATGGTTGTACTATTCAACCACTGAATACTGCTTCAACCCATGTAATATGCGATCCAATCAGAACCAAAAAACTGCTATTGAAGCGCAGTGAAATTGACAAGCTTGCCGGCTTAATCGAACGTCAAGGCTATACGTTAATTCCTTTATCAATGTACTGGCGCAAAGGTGCCTGGGTAAAAGTCGAAATAGGCTTAGGTAAAGGTAAGAAAGATCACGATAAACGTGAAGACACCAAAGAACGCGAGTGGAAAATCGAAAAAGCCCGCGTAATGAAAAAAGACAAAGAAAACGCTTAATATTGTTAATAGGCCACTGAAACGATGAAAACTGATAAGTTGTTATTGAACATAGGCCTATAACGAACAGATAGTGAACAAACGATTATATTTTGTTAATGGATACTAGGTATTCATCTCACAAAGCGTTATAGTTAACTCAATTGGGGGCGATTCTGGATTCGACAGGATTCACGAAACCCAAGGAGCATGTCGAGGGGCGGTTGGCCTCGTAAAAAGCCGCACCGTTATAGTTGCAAACGACTCTAACTACTCTCTAGCAGCTTAGGCTAGCTAGCCATCAACCACACGTTTCGCACGTGGACAGTGGATTCTGATGGTCATATTACAGTGTGCTAGCGAGGGAACTCCGTCCGGGGGTGAACCGCGAAACAGTACCGGACTCACCAAGTAGCATCCTGTCTTTCGGAGACTGCTTGGTTAAATAAAAGAGAGACTAAACATGTAGTGCCGAGGATGTAGGCTTTCTGGACGCGGGTTCAAGTCCCGCCGCCTCCACCAATTTATAGAAGGGCTTAGCAGCAATGCTAAGCCCTTTTTGTTTGTCTATTTTTGCATGACAACTTGATATTAATTCATTTTTAAACCTAACATCAACGTCGTGGTGCTTCGCCCACACCAGACCAAGAGGAAATCAACGGCTATTCCCTCTTGGAACTCCCAGCCGCCCCGCAACATTTTCAAACAGCGAAAAGGTCGCCATGGGGATTGCTCCAGCTTTTAACTTCATTTGAAACCTGCTTCGGCCTTATTCGAAAATGCTAACGCTTCCGATGGTACATCCTGTACCGCGAAAGCTAAGCTCACATCCATGTGAGCTTCACGCTATTTTCTTCAACGTCCTCAAGTTCAGAGTTGAATCACGCCAATTGCAAGCAAGGTATGCAAATCATTTATGCCCCAAAATGAGTTATTACCTTTAACCAGTGGCATAACTTTTTATAATGATAATCACAGATTGATTTACAAAACAGTAGCTAAAATAAATTAGCCACTTCATCTAATCAGTGAACGTCAGTTGTAACAAATAACTTACAAGCTTGATGGTCGTTTTACTTTGTTAGAATATGTTCATTTCTACTTTTAGAATCTACTAAAATTTCTTTAAAAACCCATCCGCCTTGAAGTTGGTTTGCGCCATTGTAACCAGTACCAGCTTCCCAAGTTACAGTAGAATAAATGTAATAATCACCATCTGGAACGTTATAGAATGAAAATCTACCATCACCATCAGCAATAACTTCAACCAAATAGTTATAAATTCTATTATCTACTAATCCTAATTCAACTCCTACGCCGTAATTTTGCTTTATTACAGCTTTAACAAATTGTGTAGAATAACTAGAAATAGGGTTAAGCATTACCTTATTTCCCGCACAGGTTTTAACATCACCCCCTCTTGTTTTAAGAAAACATTGGCCAGACACATGGTTTTGCCCTGTTCTACTAGCTATTTTAGTATATTCGTCCACTGGCCAATCAACTCTAGGCATCGATGTTGTTTGATAATGACTACGCTGTACAGGAGTACACCCAGCAACAAATAATAAACACACAATAGACAACACAATTTTAGACATCCATTTCACCATTTAAATTATAAATAACTGAAAAGGAATACTACATAACTTTCTATTTTTTGCATAACTTTGAGTTTCTCAATCTCCAGAAATGTGGACGATGTACTCATAAACATTTATGGACAAATGATATGTCTCTTAAAACCTGGACCAAAACCAATTACGGATTCAACAGGGAAACCTGACCAACGTCGACGTGACAATAAAAATACCCCGGGAAATACTCAGGGGCTTAAACCTAGTAAATCCTCCAAGAAATATTGAATACAGGCCTGTTGTAGTGGTTCAGTAGTTTTGACCAGGCATTTGTAGGTAATTGGGGTACTAGAAGTTATCTGAAAACCAAACTTTGTACGATCTTTGTAACACGGAAATGTCCAGATACGTGTGAGAGGAATGCAGCTGACACGTTCGTGCCCCTAGACGTGACAGGGCAAAGAACTATCAAATAATCGAAGATTAATCTAATGTAAGAAGCATAAAAAGTGTCTATAAGTCTCAGACCTTAACTGTTCTGAGCAATTTCTATCCAAAGGCACTTTGTAAGGAGGGATACTTGTTTAACGGCAATCCCGTTATTTACTCACAGATGCCAACCAAAAGTATCGATATTGATGAAATTTTAATTATCATTTTTTACGTAACTTTCTATATGATTTATTAACATTTATTGATTTTATTATAGGAACTCAAATGAAGAGAAAAACCACACTTTTTTTAATATCTGTATCTAGTTCTTTGATTCTGGGACTATGGTTGGGTGCTTGGTATATAGGGATACAACCGAATATATTAAAAAATTTCACAAATCAACCAATAGCAGATTTGTTTAGCAGTATTAATGCTCTTTTTGCCGGTTTTGCATTTTGTGGGGTAATTCTTACTGTTTATTTGCAAATTCAAGAGCTTCAAGATACTAGAGTTGTTCTAGATGAAACCGCCAAAGCAAATAAAATGACTGCGGATTATGCAAAAGAAAATGCAATTGTTGAGCTGTTCAGGACATATTGTAGTGAATATTTTCAAGAAGTTAAAAATTCTTCAATGAACGTCTTAATTCCGGCTGTTGCAAGTAAAGAATACTTTGACTTCTTAGTTTCAAGATTTTTTGTCGCAGAACAAAAACATCTTAACGTAATCTCATGGGAACGCATAAAAGAAGTAAGCCATTATAAAAATTATGATGAATTCAAAGTTGGTGAGCAGCATGATCGGTACAAGCTTGATGAATTGATAAATTTTTTTACTATATTGGCCTATCAGAAAGATGCTATTGATGTAATTGGGCGTTGCGATTTTTCTTATTCATGGTGGCGACCAATGTTCTGGATGATAGCTATAGCACAGGATTCTAGATATCACAGTAATGAGGCTATAAAATTTTATGGGACAAAGCCCTATTTTAAAGAAGTTGTGAAAAGGCTTGATGTAGCTTATGGCCTAAATCCGATTGATAATATTCAAGAAATGATTAGCTTGATAAAAGATCACCCTAAGCTGAACAAGCAATATAACCTTGATCCGAACCATCTAGAACTCAATAGTTGGAAGGTTTAGATATTAATCGCGTGTTAAGCAGATCTCCCCAGGTAAGAGCATGGACTGTCTGACTGTCTTTGCACTACAGCATCATTTGCGGTGGCCATTAGATTACGTGGTTCCGTCGTCTTGTACCCTTGCTTCGCGGGCTGACCTTGCCAACTCACCTTTAGCCTACGCCTCATATGATGTTCTTGTTCATCAGCTCGCAGATTTGCTAGCGGCTTCCTCTAGACCGATCCTCGCGGATAAGCCCTTGCTATTCGCTAGTAGTTAACTCTTAATAACAGTATGTTATTTAAACGGTGATCTTCCTACAGAGGACTTCACATCATTAGTTCATGCCCATGATGGGCGTACACAAGGCGCTGCTGTCGGACAAAAATTCCGCAGGCTCCATTTTTGCCGCAGAGCACGGCGTTATATTTCAGGGGGTATTTGTGCGTGAATTAACAGTTGATGAATACGTGAATGCATTATCGTCTCTTTTAAATAAGACTGGTGTAAAAGTAGAAGCTGGATTTGCGATGTTAAAAGCACATTACTATGAACAAAATCGATTGATTAGCGCAACTAAACTAGCAAAAGCAGCTGGTAGAGATAAATACAATACTGGAAATGAGTGGTATGGTTCATTTTCTAGAAAAATAGCCGAATTACTTAATTTTGAGCCCCTTCTCAATGATGATAAAGACTTACGTTGGACTTATACTATTTGCGATGCTAGCTCATCACGAGATGAAAATAATCATTTTCAATGGATCTTGAAAAGTGAAGTAGCAAGTGCGCTTGAGCAGCTCGGAATAGTAGAAAAACGATATTATGCTGATGCTTTAACAGATATTGATTCAAAAAAAGAATTTATATCTAATCTCCTCGATAAATAAAAGAAAGGTATGTTAAAGCCCGGCTAGGTCAGGGGCAATTTAGAAGTTGGAGTATAAATCATTGGAAGGGCTGCTCGTTAAGTGGTTGTACAAAAATAGAGCTCCTAATTGCTTCTCATATCAAACCATGGAGAGATTGCGATACAAATGAGGCTATTGACCCAATGAATAGTTTACTACTTATGCCTAACTATGATGCACTTTTCGACAAAGGTTTTATAACATTTTGTGACCGAGGGAAAATAAAATTATCTCCTCATCTTGATGAAACAACGGCAAAAATATTTGGCATTAATCCAAACATGGCATTAAGAGAAACCTGTAGAGGTCATATACCTTTCTTAACCTACCATAGAGAAAATGTTTTCCGTTCTAAAATATAAATAAGGATAGGCCGCGGCGAAGCGGCGTCCTTATCCCAAGTGTTGAACAAGCCCGAACACCTAATTTAGTGGGGTTCGGGCTTTGTCTACGGCAGCGATGGTAGATATGCAGGGGCAGTGTAAATTTTAATTGAACCCCATACATTTACTAATCCTACTACCCATTTTTAGACCCTTTGCACTAACGCATTAATGTCCATAAATGATTTAGATTCCTTGATTGAAAAAGCCTAAATTCAGCTTTGAACTTGAGGCCGTTGAAGAAAATAGCGTGAGCTGGCCATGGATGGCCCGCTAGCTTTCGCGGTACAGGATGTACCATCGGAAGCGTTAGCATTTTCGAATAAGGCTGAGGCCGAAGTCAAGTGCGGTCAAAAGCTAGATCAATCCCCATGGCGACCTTTTCGCTGTTCAGAAAATGTTGCGGGGCGGCTGGGAGTTCCAAGAGGGAATAGCCGTTGATTTCCTCTTGGTCTGGTGTGGGCGAAGCGTCACGACGTTGATGTTATGTTTTAACTTGAGATAAGAGTAAAATCGAACCCACAAATTACCCGATCAATACCTTTGAAATAATTCAAAGCACATTAACCATGTGGCGGCGGGCCTTGAACCCTTGTCCATAAAAAAATCCCTGCTGGCATTGCTGCCTGCAGGGATTTTTTGTTAATCAGCCTCAAGCTGATTAATGGTCACATATAACGACTAGTTCAATCGTTATTAGCTTTGTTTTTTAACAAACTTCGATTTCAGCATCATTTGGCCATTGCCATCCACTTTACAATCGATGTCGTGGTCGCCGTCGACAAAATGATTGATCACTGCTTTAGTGCCAACTTTAAGCACGAGTGATGAACCTTTTACTTTAAGGTCTTTGATTAAGGTGACTTTGTCGCCTTCTGCTAATAAGTTGCCGTTGGCATCTTTTAAAATGATAGCGTCTGGATCAACCACTTCTTCATTTGGGTTCCACTCATTGGCGCATTCTGGGCAAATTAACAATGTGCCGTCTGAATAAGCGTACGGAGACTCACATTTTGGGCATGGCGGGATTACATCACTCATATCTTTACTCTCTGTGTTCTTGGCAGTTGTCGAACACGTTAACAGCGCTAATACGCAGTTCGACAGGCTTTATCGATTGGCGTGAGGTAGAAAAGTATCTACCCTGCCGAATATTGTAATGACATTATAATGCTATTATCACAAATTGACTACCCTAGGATAATAAACCAGCTGATCCACTCACCTGCTAACGAAACGATTGGGATTACCACTAACGTCACGAATAGCCTAACAATAGGCGAATTAAAGCTTAGCTTTTTACCTGTGGATTGGGACGACTTTGATTGTCAGCAAAACTCACATCATGCTTTTCGAGATATTCGCGTATAAGCTGACGGGTGACTTGTGATGGGGTGAGATCTTGCGCAGCACACAGTTGTTCAAATGCCTGCTTTTTTAGCGGGTCCATTAATACAGTAAAACGTGCAGTTTTATTTTCCACAGTGGGCTAGCCTTTCATTACGACATGATAATCTGATTATAATCCAGTGTGTGGCTAAAGACCATATTCTGGATTTTTTATTCGCCGTACTATTAGCTAGAGCCATTAGCTTGGGGCATTCACCCGAGTTAAGAAACAACTAGGTTAAACCTAATGATGCCTTAGCCCGAGTGTGTTTATCTGTTACACAATGCTCGCTAAACGGGGTAACAACGCTTTAAAACTCGGTCTTGTTGATGAACTATGCTGCAAGCAATCTTGCACTAACTGGCGCAACATTGTCGCTTGTGGTGTGTTTGGGTTATCGATGAGGTTTAGCATGTCATCGACCAAATAACCAAATGCCCTCACCTCAATCGCTTGCATTAATTGCAAATGCTGTGGGGTGAACTGCTTTAAATTTGAGGCGGCGCCAAAGTCACCAAACAATACGCTATCTTGGGTATTTATCATGATGTTGTGGGCATAAATATCGCCATGGCTAATCCCATTTTGATGTAAATGAACCAAAATATCAGCCATTTGGCTGGCAATATAAGTTATGCGAGCCCAAGTAAATACGGTTTGCGCTTCAAAGGTGTCGCGGCTACAGGTTTGCAACGACGGCGGTAAACCTAAATTGCTATAGTTTGGCGGGATAAGTTGCATCACTAAACCCAGTTGCTCTGGTTGATTAATTTGTGCCACGACATTGATTAAATTTGGGTGTTCGCCGGCGGTTAAGCAGCAATCAAGTTCATCTGCTGGGTAACCATCGCTGGTCACCATGCCTTTAAACAACTTAATCGCAACATCAGTCTGGCAGCTAAAGCTTGCCTCATCCGATTGTTCAGCATGGTGAGTAGCTTGGTAAATCAGTCCAGATGCGCCCTGCCCGAGTAACTGACCTAAAGTAAACTGGCTTAATGGCACTACAGGTACGCGAGTATTATCGCAATGTTCAACATGACTGAACGCGTTACCTGCAAAGGCTAACCAGGCTAAGTTAGGTAACTCAAATAACCAATGTGGTAAAGCGGTAAGCTGGTTAGCCGATAATCGGATCAGGGCTAATTGATGGCAGTTTGCCATGCTATTAGGTAATGCTGTTAATCGGTTACCCGCAAGCGCAAGCTTTTCGAGCCGATGACATTGACCTAAACTGTCTGGCAATTGCTCAATTTGGTTATCGGTTAAAATTAACCAACGGGTTTGTTTTGGAATGGATGCTTCCGGTACGGTGCGAATTTGATTGGCTTTAAAACCTATCATTTCGAGCTTTGGACACTGACCTAATACAGCTGGAAGATGTTCAAATAGGTTATTCGACACAAACAAGATTTTAAGTTGATGTAAATCGGCAAGATTATCCGGCAACGACGACAACTGGTTATTGCTAAGATCAAGTACTTCTAGGGTATCGGCTAATTCAAACAGTTTTGTAGGAAATTGCGTAAGTTGTTCAGCGATACTGACCCGTTGATAACCCAGTAACAAACCATCATTTAATTGTTGCAGTGTCTGCATCATGTTTCTCTTTGCCGAAAATTGTCGCCATAGTAATAGACTGCATCCACGGAGACAAATTTCTGCTAAATTTTTACCAAAAAAAACCACAGCAATAGCTGTGGTCAAAACGGAGGCTAAAAAACACAAATTGGGGTTGATAATTTTAGCGCCATTTCTAGTACATAAAGTACGGCTTAGAAATGGATTCCTACACACTAGGTTACTAACCTCCATTGACATTAGTAACCTAAAACAACAAATAACGTTAAATCAGTTCCGCTAACATGCTGTCAGCGTATGTCACTAATTCGCCGCCATCACGCACTTTTGCCACGTAATCTGGATTGGCAATAAATGGACGGCCAATTGCCAACAAATCAAATTTGTTGTCGGTTATGGCTGCACTGCCCGTTTCGGCGGTATAGCTACCGACACCCACTAAGGTGCCAGTATAAACACTGCGCAAATAGGTCGATATATTGCCGCCTAAGTAATCAAACTGCATTGAGTCGTCAAAAATACCGCCATGTAAAAACGCTAAATTGCGTTTAGCCAACTCAGGTAGTAAATAGTCAAACACATCACGGTCGCGTGGATCGGCGGCCATATTAAAATAGGCACCAGGAGAAACTCGAATAGCTGTGCGATCTGCGCCAATTGTGGCAACCACAGCATCAACAACTTCTAAAGCAAAGCGTGACATGTTTGCCGGAGTTTGGCCGTATTCGTCTTCACGGCGATTGTTGTCATGATGCAAAAATTGGTCAATTAAATAGCCATTCGCTGCATGAATTTCAACGCCGTCAAAGCCAGCATCAATCGCATTTGCCGCTGCTTGAGCATAATCAACCACTAACTGCTTAATATCATCTAAGGTGGCCGCTTTTGGTGTTTGATAAACGAGTTCGCGCATTCTAGGCACTGTGCCTTCAACCGCTTGTGCAGAAGAAGAAAGTACATCACCACCATCGAAAAAATGTGGGTGTGCGACACGGCCAGTGTGCCAAAGTTGAGCAAAGATTTTACCGCCACTTTTATGCACGGCATAGGTCACTTTACGCCAACCGTCAATTTGAGCTGGAGTAAATAAGCCAGGGGTGTTTGGGTAGCCTTGAGCATCGGGGCGTATAATTGTCGCTTCACTGATAATTAAACCAGCTTCAGCTCGGCGAGCATAGTAATCAACCATCTTCAGTGTTGGCACAAGGTCATCATCCGCCATACAACGCGTTAATGGTGCCATTAAAATCTTGTTTGATAGTGTTAAGGTGTCATTGAGTTTGTAAGGGGTAAATAAACTGGCCGTCATGTGGTTAACTCCATTCTTGAATATGCGTTCAAGATTAATCGTATTTGAATAGACATTCAAGTATTTTTTGAATAGTCGGTAAAATTTAGTTAGACTCAAGTGTGATGAGTTATCACGCTTTGTTGTTGACCAGAAGTGACCAGATATGAGACACGCTGAATTTAATAGAGAAACTGTTTTACGTGCTGCTATGAGCACCTTTTTAGTGAATGGATTCGCTAAAACCAGCATGCAAGATCTCACCAAAGCAACGGGACTACATCCGGGGTCAATTTACTGTGCCTTTGATAATAAAAAAGGCTTATTTATTGCTGCAATTGAGCAATATCAACAAGATCGCAGTAAGCAATTTGAGCAGCTATTTGCCAATGATGATTCAGCGGTAGACAACTTAGGTGCATATTTAGCCCTAATCGTACAAGAATGTTTAAGCTGCGATGCGACCCAGTCGTGCTTACTGACCAAATCACTCAGTGAAATGGGCGAGCAAGACGAGCAAATTAGACTTATGGCCTGTGAATTTTTGCAGCTGTGGCAGCAGTCGTTAGCGCAAGTATTTGATACAGCAAAAAAACAAAAGTTAATCGCACAAGACAGCGACAGTCAGTTTTTAGCGCAATATTTGGTGATGGGAATATACGGTTTAAGAACGGTGGCTCATACAGAACCTAATATGCAAGTATTACAGCCTTTGGCAGATAAGCTATTAAATGATTTATTACGCTGTGAATCAAATGATTAATCCCCATATTGCTAAATAGCAAACCTCATAGCAATAACCTAAAAAAGACACATTATAGTGTCTTTTTTAGTTTTAGAATCAATAAGTGCTTAGCTCAATACACGCTGTGAATAAACACGCTCACCTAACGAGTTAAGTATTTTGCACTCACCCTCTAACACCGCAATAATTGACTTACCTCGACGAAATGATTCTGGGATCATTACGCGTCCTGTGTTGCTGACATGTAAATCGGTCATGACAGCATTATGCATTTCTAAACCAACAGGCGCTTCATAATACAAAATAGTCACAGTGGCAGTTGATGTTTGACCTTCAGCAGATTCAGATTTCATATTCGCATTCTCATTTACAGCATACTGGTTCAGGGTAGAAATGATATTGATAACCTAGCTCATCAACTCATCTATTTATCAAAAGGTAAACACTTAATCTATTGATTTTAGACAACAAAAACACCTTTCAACTTATTATTGTATTTTATCATTAAATGATAATTATGTTTAAATTGTATTATTGATTCAAAGTAATTGATACATAAAATTAACAGGCTTGAGATGTTAGTATAAAAATTATTCACTAATGAGACGAGGTGCGAATACTGGATTTAATAATATTTATCGTATTATCAAGCCTATTTACGTGAAATTTAGATCCTGCACCTAAACAGCACAACTTATTCCTGTTAGAATCGATGACAATTTTTAGCCTTAAACATTTAAAAAACGAGATTAAGATGGGCAGAGCATATCAAAATAAAAAAGAGTCCATGGCGAAAACCGCCGGCCAAAAGACACGAATTTACTCACGCTATGGTAAAGAGATTTACATTTGCGCTAAAGGTGGCGTTGACCCAGATGGTAACCTAGCTCTTCGTAGCTTGATTGCCCGCGCAAAGAAAGATCAAGTTCCGGCACACGTTATTGAACGTGCCATTGAAAAAGCTCGTGGCGGTGGTGGTGAAGATTATGATACCGCCCGCTATGAAGGTTTTGGACCTGGCGGTTGTATGGTGATTGTTGATTGCTTAACAGACAACGGTAACCGTACTTTTACTCAGGTTCGCCAAGCATTTGTTAAAAATGATGCCAAGTTAGGTAGCCCTGGTACTGTTGGCCATATGTTCGAACATCAAGCAGTATTTGTATTTGATGGTGATGACGATGAAGCTATTTTAGAACTGCTTATGATGGCTGACGTCGACGTTGCCGATGTAGAGCTTGAAGATGGCATCATCAGCGTATTTGCGCCAGTGTCAGAGTTTAACAATGCCCGCACTGTGTTAACTGAAGCCTTTCCAGAGATTGATTTTAAGGTAGAAAATTTAGCATTTGTGCCACAAACCATGACAGAACTTACTGGCGAAGACATTGAAAGTTTTGAAAAATTCTTAGCCGCTCTTGATGATTGTGACGACGTACAAAACGTTTATCACAACGCTGAGATTAACGAAGAATAAAACTCGCTGAAACGAGAAACGCTACAAGTCTAGGAACTAGATGACTTAGCCGCGATCCAAACGTCATCTTCCCTAGCATTAGTGTTTTGAAGCATTAGTGTTTTGAGCAGACCAAACTAAAAAACGCAGCTTAGGCTGCGTTTTTTAATGTCGTTTAATCAACGAATGTACTTAACGTAAGTCCATTTCTTGAACTTTTTCGTAAGCAATTTCTGGTGCAGTTACATCTGGTTTTTCATGTAAATCTGCTTTCAATTGACCTTTACGATGCTTTAGTGCCGCATCGAGTTTTTTAGCAGCGCTTGTTATAGCGGGATACATGACTAAATCAGTACCTTTAGCAGCAATGCGAGTTCCTTCATAGTTAGTTCTAATTTCAACATCATATTCACCATGCTCTTTAGCAATGATGATATCTAGCGAGATAAGCGTGGGGAAATGGCTAGCTATTTTAGCGAATTTTTCATCTACGTGTTGTTTGACAGTGTCTGTAACATCAACATGGTGACCAGAAAGATTTATTTTCATAGATTGTCCTTAAAAGAATTTACTTGCCAAATTTATCGCGTGTCACAACTGCATGCTGACA
The DNA here is from genome assembly GCF_014163775.1 of Shewanella sp. SR43-8. NCBI lineage: Bacteria > Pseudomonadati > Pseudomonadota > Gammaproteobacteria > Alteromonadales > Shewanellaceae > Shewanella > Shewanella sp. SR43-8. Next base: position 340,694 of record NZ_JACJDX010000001.1, read on the forward strand.
TAAATAATGGTGTTGCACAAATGCAGACTGACATATTTAGACATAGGGCATGTGCTTTGCGTCACAAGTACTCAAGTCTATAATGTGTTTTATATCTCCTTGCGTACTTTATCACTGTGCCATTAATAAACGTGCATGGGGTATATCAAATTGACCTAACCCCTACATTGATTAAACATCAGATTACTGATTAAGTATAGACACAATAATGTCACAAAGGTTGCAACTTTTGGCTTGTTCTCACAAGTGATTACAAACCAAACAAATAACCACTAAAAGCAGTTACTTTGTAAGCAACTATACATTTTTTATCTGTTTAGACTTTAGTAAATGAAGTCGAATTAATTTTTTATAAAGGATCCCTATGGCAACGAATCAACTGCAAATCGATATTATTTCTGACGTAATGTGCCCGTGGTGCATTGTTGGTTATCGCCGACTTGAACAAGCATTGAGTCAATTTGACGATTTAGAGGTTAAATTGCAGTGGCATCCGTTTGAGCTAAACCCCGCAATGGGGCCTGAAGGGCAACACTTAGGTGAACATATTGCCGAGAAATACGGCTCAACACCGGAACAAAGTACACAAAATCGTCAACGATTAACCCAAATGGGTGCCGATTTAGGCTTTGAGTTTAACTTTTCTGACGCATCGCGAATTTACAACACGCTACAGGCCCACCAGCTACTTTATTGGGCGGCGGAGTCTGGCAAGCAAACTGAATTGAAACTGGCGTTGTTCAGCAGCTACTTTACTGATCAGAAAAACCCAGATGACATTGAAGTTCTCATTGAAGCAGCCACAAAGGTAGGCTTAGATGCTGATGAGGCAAGAGCAGTGCTCACAGACAAACGCTTTGAAACAGCGGTAAAAGAGGAAGAACAACTGTGGATCAGTCGCGGGATCCAAGCTGTCCCCGCCATTGTGTTTAATCAACAATATTTAATCTCTGGCGCACAAGATCCCGACACTATTGCTGAATTAATTAGTAAACTGACGACAGAAGACGCTTAAACCGTTTTAATTAAACAAATAAAACCCAGCTTGCGCTGGGTTTTGTGTTTACTGGGTAATCACTAAACCTAGTTCAACTTTGTCACTAATAAAGTGGGTGACTCAGAGCTTGGACCTGTTACCGTAAAGCGATAGGTACCGGCGCTTGTGGCATTAAAGTGCATGTTTGCGCCTTTTTTCGCTAAGGTTTTCAACAAACCTTCACTAACAGCGTCATCGCCTGCTATGGCACCAAAATCAATTGTCGACCAATCTGCTGTCGCGATTTTAAATTCATTATCGCTGGCGGCTAACACAATATCGACTTGGTAAATAGATGATCCCTGATAGGCCAATGCATCTACTTCGCCCCAGCCATTCATGCCACCTCGAATGTAAACGGTATTACCGACAAACATGTCTGTTTTGTCGATGGTCAAAATAGGGGCATTGCGATTACTCATATCAAAGGTAAAACTGTACATCGCATCTGTTTCAATATTGATGCTTAAATTGCCACCTTTTACAGCCAGTGCCTTGCCAATACTCAGCTGCACTGTGCCATCTGCATCTAAGCTACCATAATCGACACTATCCCAGTCGCTAGAGGCCATTTTAAAGCCTTTGATTCCAGCGGTAACCATAACTTCAGCACGATATATACTGCCACCTAAATAGACCATTTCATTATCGGTAGACCAGCCATTCATGTCACCACGTAAATATACTGGGGTGTCTGCAAAAGGCTCTTGGTTATATACCGATAACACAGGGTTCTGCTTATCTGCCGCATTTAATGAGAACACGTAGGTTGCGTCACGTGATGCTGTAAAGGTCATGTTAGCTCCTTTGGCAGCAAGCAATTCAGCCACGTTTTCATCAACAACGGCCACATCACTAGAAATTGCACCAAAATCAACTGTGTTCCAATCTGCTGATGCCAGTTTAAAATTATAACTATTTGCAGTTAAGGTAATCGCAATACGGTATTCGCCATTACCGACATAAGTGAGCTTATCAACCTCACCCCAGCCATTCATATCGCCACGCACAAATACATCTGTACTGCCAAAAGGGACGACATCTGGTGCGCCTGCTGTCGCATTGGCTGTTAAGCCCTCGCCTTGCATTTCGCCTTGTACTTTAACAAACACAGCAGTGGTGTAAGCGGGTACGGTAAATGTGCCTTCACCATCTCCTTGAGTAAAGCTAGCGTTTTGCACCTCGTTGTCTATCGACACTTGCTGCTTTGCATGCAAGCTAAAACCGCTAGCGGTGGCAATGGTCTGAGTTTGCTCTTGGGCACTACCATTAACCATCACCACAATGGCATCAACGCTTGGATCGATATCGGTTAAGCCTGCACCGTCGTCAATGCTCATCACAATCACGCCCTGCTTTTGGTTTTTACCGATATTATGAAAGCCCACTCGGTTGATAATGTCTTGCGCTGTGGTTAAACGGAACAATTTACTTTGGTGACGGATGGCCAAGAACTCGTTGAATACCGATGATGCAAAATCGATTTCAGACATAGATGCAGCAGCATTGGGGTTAGCCGAAATCCCACTAATCACACTCCACTTAGTCTCGTTATCTTGTGCTAACGGTAAACCAACATTCCAATTATTGCTGTTTTTGGTAAAGTCGACCCAGTTAAACCAATCGCCGGCATCATAGGTGTTACGGTCCATCGATTTAGAGCGCAACATGTCGCCACCCATTTGTAAAAAGGGGATACCTTGGCTCATTAATGGAATGGTTGCGGCAATGTTTTGTACCCGAACGCGGTGTTCAAGTGATAAACCAACATCATGTTTGTATTGTAAAATATCCCATAATGTTTCGTTGTCGTGCTTGGACACATAGTTAATGCTGTCGGCAGGGTCTAACGCGTAAGCTGTTGGCTGGCTGTTCCAGCTAAAGCTACTGCCTTTAGCTGAGTTACCGTTAAAGTCTTTTAACACGTAGTTTTGTAAGTTACCTGCCATGGATAAACGTAAGGTGTCTTGATCACGTAAGTAATCATCTTTTTTGTCTGTAGCAAATAATGCCCCACCGCGCACAGCTTCACGGATACGATCGTTAAACGTTCCTACTTCAGAACCCGCCATATTCGCTTGTACAGCTTGCTCAAATAAGCGATTGTCGGCAACCTCACCAAAGTTCCAACCTTCGCCATAGAAATAGTTATCAGGATCAACCGCTTGCACAGCATCACGCGCGGCTAAAATACTGCTTTTAGGCATGTGCCCCATCACATCAAAACGGAAGCCGTCGTAACCGTACTCTTTAGCTAAAATCACCAGAGAGTCGGTGACAAACTTATCCATCATACGGTGCTCGGTAGCAGTATTATCGCAACAGGTAGAGGTTTCTATTTTACCGCTGATTTCGTTATATCTGTGGTAGTAACCCGGTACAAGCTTATCAAATACTGAGTTATCCCATAGGCCCGATGCGCTAGTATGGTTATAGACCACATCGAGTACCACACGTAAGCCAAGTTCATGCAGCGCTTGGTTCATGGCGCGCAGTTCTTTAACTCGTGCAATACCCTCTGGGCTTGAGGCATAACTGCCTTCTGGTGCAATAAAGTGATGCGGATCGTAACCCCAGTTAAAACCGTCATAACTGCGTAGCGCGCCGACTAAATCTTGTGCGTCTGCAGAACCAGGTAAGAAGTCAGCTAAAATAGATGCGATTGTCGCGGCTTTATCTTGAGTTTTACAGGCGTTAGCTGTATCGCTAATTTGGGTGCACAATTTGCCGAGTGTATCGGTGATTTCAATGCGTTTTGTGACATCTTCATCGATAGTGGCAATATCCGTTGTTGGTAGCACATGAAAATGTGTTACCCCTGTTTCAGCCAATTGACGTAAATGCTCAACTGGCGCACTCCCCGTCTCGGTAAATGCTAGGTACTTACCACGGTTCGCTGCAGAAGTGCTTTCATCCCGAGCACTGAAGTCACGCACATGGCCTTCGTATATCACGATATCTTCAGGATTTTCAACAGTCATTACCGTATGACCGTCCCACCCAGCGGGCTTGAGATCAGCATCGCTTAAATGAATAAACTGACTATAACGGCCATTAGTAGACACATTTAATGAGTAAGGGTCGGTGGTTTCTAGGGTTTCTATTTTCTTCGAAATGGGGTGATATACCTTCAGCTCATAGCGATAGTATTGGCGGTCTAAGCTCATGTCACCGCTAAAGGACCAAATACCGCTTGCTGCATTTAAGGTCATTGCGTGGGTTTTAGTGAGTTTTTTAGCGCTGTCAAAAATCTTTACATTAACGGATATTGCCGTTGGTGCCCATACGTTGGCGCTAATGTTGCTGCCGTCATAAATCACACCTAAATTAGCCTCGTCGGCGTCATTATCACCTTTGGTATACAAGTCATCGAGCACTTTAGCGACCTGCACATTTGTTGCTGCTATGGGTTTGTTATCACTATCGTAAGCCACCAGCACCAGCTGCTCTTTGGCCATGGCTTTCGCTTCATCGGCAGTAAAGCTAGCTTGGTAGGCTGGCCAACTTGCTAAATGTGGCACTAATACTTTTTGTGCATCACTGAGTTCAGTTTCAATTAACTCTAGCTGCGCCCCATTGATATTACCGTCGTTATCGACCTCAATACCCGCAGTGGCTGAGTGATGTAAGACAAACTTCGCCACGCCGTCGGCAGGCTCATTCCATACAAAAGTGTTTTGATCTAACCAATGCGCACTGGCACCGTCAATAGAAAACCCAACGTCTAAAATAGGATAATCATACACATCTCCTTCACCATGAATAGTGAAGTTAGCCCGATTAAACTGTGCTTCTGGCGCACTATCATCTTCATAGGCTTTTAGGTTCATGGTTAAGTCAGTGTCACCCAGCGCTTTACCCGAACCTTCGGTCCCAACATGGATAATAAAGTTACCGCAGTCGCTATAGCCGTCTTTTAGGTTAATTAGCCAATAAGCACCATAGTTGGGATCGATACCATCGAACGAATGACCATTGGCCCAGTCGCTTGAGTCATATGGAGGCGCATAGGCATCACAGGTGTCGTTATTCCAAGTGTGGAGTTTATAACCGGGATAATTTGGATTACTGCTGCTGTTGTCTTTGTCTTTAATACGGTTGTAATACAACACAGCCTGATTTGGCCCTGCCAACACAACAGGCATAGGTAGTTCAGAATTGTAGCCAACGATACAACTCTCATTTTTAGCATCTGGAAATTTAGGTGCTGGGCAGCTTAGTGGCGGCGGCGCCACACATTCAGTTCCCGCGGCATTAGGCACATTGGGTACATTACAAGTTAATAATACTTCCCCTGGTGCTGACGAATCACCACCACACCCCATCAGTGTGGCCATACTTAGCGCAAATACACTGATCGTCGACATTATTGATTTAGTCATCATGACTGACTTCTCCCTATCGCATGTTGCCCATTGGCAATCGGATAATTTTTATTTGTTTTTATAAGTAACCTGAACTCGAGATAATAAACGCCTTTCAAACAGCCCTTTGTCTTGCTAACTACGTTGAATTAATTTGCCATAGGCTCGCTATTGACGCGTTAATTCGCCTTGTAAGTTAAACAAATGACAAGTTTGACAGTGAAATCTAGTTAAGGTTTTGGTTATTATCGTTATAAATACACACTTCATCCCGAGTTCAGATTAAGCAATAAACCCGCTTGTTGGTTACATGGCATAAGTGAACCCCAAATAAAATTCGCGGCCAAAGTACTGTAAAGTGCCGGTTTTATTTTGGTTACCGAAATAACTTTTAGTCGGTTCATCGGTGAGGTTATTGACTTGAAACAGCAGGCCTAAGCCGTCATTCACTTGGTACGATGCTTGATAGTCGATCACGGTTTCTGCGTCAAAGTTCACCACTTGCTCATTAATGGCCACTTGCTCAGACACAAATTCGTCGCGAAAACGCGCACTGACACGAGTTTCAAACCCTTCATAGGAATAAAACAAGGTTGCACTGACCACGTTGTTAGACAAGCCCGGTAGGTCTTGAGTTGTGGTGTCGCCACCAAGACTAGTAATAGACTGCACTTCTGATTCGGTATACGAATAGCTGGCATTAAAGCCTAAGCCGGACCATGCATCAGGAAGTGAGGCAAACACTTGGGTATAAGCCAGTTCTAAGCCGCGAATATAACCGCCTTTGGCATTATTAACGGCGGTGGTATAGGTACCGTTAGTGGTGGCAATTTGTTCACCACTGATCTCATCGACAATGTAATCTGGCACGTTAAAACCATTCGCTTGAAAATCGAAGTTTTCAATGGCAATAGTGTCGATAAATGAGTCTATATTTTTGTAGAATACCGCCGCAACAAAGGCGCCTTCATCAAAATAGTACTCGTAAGAAAGGTCATATTGATCGGCATAAAATGGCATTAAAAATGGGTTATTAGTGCTCGAACCATTAATCTTGCCATCGTCTGATACCGACGCACTGATATCGCCCGCTAAGCGGTTAATTGGCGGGCGTGACATGACTTTGGCAGCCGCGACGCGGATTTGAGAGTCATCGGTGATTTTAAAATTTAAGTTAATCGATGGTAGGTAATCGGTGTAGCTAATACCTTGAACCGTCGACACATAGTTTTGGTTGATAATGCCAATACTGTCAGTAATATTTTGCGCACCGAGGTTAATATCGCCATCAACGTTTTGTAGCATAGTGGCAGATTGATCGGTATCAACCATGCGCACACCAATATTACCGGTCACTGGCATGCCGCCAATTTCAGTATTGATATTGGCCATCACATAGGCAGATATCACTTTTTCATACACTTCACCACTTTGCAAAACAGTCCAAGAGTAGTTAGTGGTATAGCCTTGAGGATCAACAACCCCGTCAGCATTACCCCAAGTTTGTACCGGTTGTGGAATACCATCAGGGAACCAAGCATTTAATGCTGCGTCCAAATCAATCGCTAAGTAAGAAGGAAAGTAGCTAAAATCACCTTGCCAATCGACAACTGTGGTCATGTCTTCGGTCAGTTTAAGCGGTGGCTCAGACTTTGAAAAAGCACCGTCGTTACCGTATTCAAATACCGAACGATTATTAGAGTAAGTACGATCTGAATAACGGGCACCAAATTCTACACTGGATATAATGTCGGTTTCTAAATCGTATTTAAAATCGACTCGATAGGCTTTCATTTCATCCTCATTCACAAAAGGATAAATACCGTATTTGCTGACCATCACTCGGTCTACATCAGAAAAAGCCTCCGCTTGATTAAAACCAATGTCGGGTAAATCTAGACCATTGAGCAAGTAACTAATTGACACATTTTCATCGAATATCGGTGTGTCGGCATTGGCATCGACGGCCACATTTGACCACAATAACCCATTACGGAAGTCACTTTTGGCTGACGACAACGACACATCAAGATTGACATTGAGCTTATCGGTAACTTGCCAATCCGCATTGACACCAAAACTGTTTACTTCATCAAAATCTTGGTTGTCATCGTTAACAATTTCAACTCGAGTGTAGCTTTTGGAGGTGCGATTAAACGTACCACCAATCACGCTGTTGCCATCATATACAGGGTTGGCGACACTGGCATTGCGACCACCCAATTTTGCTCGAAATCCTCGTGCAAATGATTCGCTGTCAAAACGAGACATAAATACATCGGCTTTAACCACAAAGTTATCAACGGGTGCCCACTCAATTGCGCCCATGTAACCATTGCGAGTTTCAACGCCACCTAAATGCTGCATTTCAAACCCTTCGCTAATGTATTCAAAGTCTGGATTATCAACTGGGCCGTTAGTGTCATTTGCCACACCATCTAGCTCTTTTGAGTCGTTGTACGCTAGGCCAATAAATTGGGTGGCAACACTGGGCTGTTCTAGGCGGGCATAACCGACTGCAATACCTAAGGTATCTTCTAAAAACTTACCTTGGTAAGAAAAGCTTAAACGGCTGCCATATTCTTCTGCGCCAAACACTTCACTGGCACGATCGTTATGCATACCCCGAGCATTAATAACAAAGCTATAATCTTTATCGATACTTAGTGGGCTGATGGTTTGTAACTCAACCGTACCTGCAACGCCACCTTCTATAAGCGATGCTTTAGGCGATTTATAAACCGCTGCTGAGCTAATCAACTCAGAGGGATATTGATCAAACTCAATACTGCGCGAACCGCTGGTTGATACCTGCTCGCGGCCATTTAAGGTCGAAAATACAAACCCACCAGACATGCCGCGAATGTTAATTTCTGCCGCCTGCCCACCAGTACGTACTGCAGAAATCCCCGGTAAACGTGTTAATGCATCTGCCATTGATACATCAGGCAATGCCCCCAAATCATCTGCCGACAACTGCTCTGACACTGTGTCACTAAACCGTTTTGAGTTAAGTGAATCAATGAGACTGCGGCTGTAACCTTTGACCGCAATACGTTCAATCGGCTCGTCACTTGCTGCAAGACTGACTACAGCGTTGGTGGCGACAAGCTCACTTGCATTAGCGTCATCGGCCGTCGTCGCAGGCTTATTGACTTCAATACTTTGTTTAGCGGCACTTGGCTGTTCAAGCGGATTAACATCATCATTAGCCATTGCAATATGAGGCATGAACATCACGCTCACACCTGCTGCCACTAAGGCTAATGACAATAAACTGGGTTTGCTTTTGAGCATTGGTTTTTCCCTCACCATATCGACTTATTAGTGACCCAATACTCAGTTATCTCGCGCAGACAAATCTAAATATTGGACATTTATTATTCCGATATACTAGGCATTAGCTTGAATAACACACAACACAATGCATACGTATTCATTACAAACTGATAACATAACCTTGTTTTAAAACACATAACCAAATAGTCATGTTAACCATGTAAGCAACTGATTTTAAAGTTATCTGATTCACTTTGATGCATAGCGGTTTCGCAACATTGATTACCACGATTTAGTTACATTAGGTGGGTGTTTCAATTTGACTATTCAGATCAAATTAATGGACATTGGGGTACGCTTGGTGTTGAATCAATACAGATGTGTTACCGTTTGGTAAGTACCCGCTGTTCAGCGGTAATACACGCTATATTAAGTTGTTATAAATACCACTTTAATGGGGTTTGGGGAGTACAAAATGGGCTTTAAATTAACGGTAAATTGGCAGTCTTCACCTAGTGAAGAAGGTGAATTTAATCGCGATCATGAGGTTAAGTTTGGCACAGGGCAAAGCATTCAAGCGTCATCTGCGCCAGAATACAAAGGCAATGCGGATAAAGTGAATCCAGAAGAAAGTTTGCTCGCGGCTTTGTCTTCATGCCATATGTTGACCTTTTTAGCGATTGCCCATTTAAAGCGGCTGCCTGTGGCCAGTTATGTTGATAATGCCACTGCTGATTTAGGCAAAAATGAAGCGGGCAAAGTGGCCGTGGTTAAAATGACATTAGCGCCAAAAGTGACATTTGCACAAGGGGTTGACGTTGACGAAGAAACGTTAGCTAAAATACATGAAAAAGCCCATGCAAATTGCTTTATTGCTAACTCATTAGCATGCGAAGTTGAAATAAAACACTAAGTATTTGTTGTGATAAATCAATAATAATAACCCTCTCAGCATTATGCGTGAGAGGGTTATTTTTTACTGTTTTACTTAAACCAATGTGAGGTTACTTGGTTTTAATGTCTGCCGCATAACCTGTTTTAGGTATAGGTAATCCGCTCAATGGCTTTATAGGTTGCTGTACTAGTTCATCTTTTAAATAACTGATCGCTGCTTCAAGTTGTGCATCTTTACCGCTAAAAGTGGCATAAGGTAAATTATCCACTTCAATGTCTGGTTCAACCCCATGACCTTCAACAATCCAACGACCATCGATGGCATATTGTGGGTATTCTGCTACCCGCGCCATGCCTTTGTCGGTCACAGAATTTCGACCCGATAACCACACTCCAGCGCCTGCAGTTTGTTTACCAATAATAGGCGCAATGTTTAGCGCTCTAATTCCCGCAGAAAAAGTCTCACCATCTGAATAGGTCATTTGATCGGCTAATACGACTAAGTGGCCTCTGAAAGTTTGCTGCATGTTTGCATTCGTGCTGCCATGGGTTGGCTGCCAAAATGCCCACGCACGACGTAACAGTTTTTCGATAATCCAGCTGTCGATATTACCACCACGATTGCGGCGAACATCAATGATTAACCCCTCTTTGTCGTAGTTGGTATAAAACTCGCGAGCAAAGCTTTCAACATCACCGCTGCCCATGGCATACAAGTGCAAATAACCAATGTTACCTTTAGAGGCTTTGGCCACTTTGTCACCGTTATGCTCAACCCAATCAAGGTAACGTAGCTTGGCATCGGTACCAATATCATGGGGCGTTACTATGGTATTGAGAGCTGTTTTCCCACGAACTAAACCCAGTAACACTTGCTTATTACCTTGATTACGCAGTAATTGCGTTACATCAGCAATATTAGTGACTTTCTTGCCATTGAGGCTAGCAATCACATCACCTTCTTGAGCGTCCACTTCAATTCGTGCTAGGGGTGATGCCGACAATGGCAACTCAGGGTCGGTTTGATAAATATGGCTTATCACGACACCTTTGTCGGTTTGTGTCAGCCTAGCCCCTAATGCAGCAGCTTTGGCGGCATCGGCGTCTTGAGCAATATCACCACCACGCACCTGTGAATGTAATGAGTTAAGTTCACCCATCATTTGCATGAAAATGTCATTCAGCTCATTACGATCGGTCAGCCTATCAACCAAAGGCTGATACTTGGCTTTGGCTGCTTGCCAATCCACACCACGCATTTTCGGGTCAAAAAACGAATCACGATGCATTAACCATGCATCTTCAAAAATTTGCTGCCATTCTTGTGGTGGCGAAATGCTTAACTGCCATTGGTCAGTACTGACTTTGGCGCGTGATACATCGCTGGGCAGTTTGTCTCCGGCATCAACAATCAAAAGGTTTTTAGGGTCAGACTGTTTGCGCAGCATAATTTTACTGCCATCTTTTGATAACGAATATTGGCCGACATCTTCGCTAAAGGTATCAACCTTAATATTGAGCGGATCAAACTTAATCAGTTTTAACTCACTTTTATCTTGGCTGCCATCCAATAAATACAGCTTATCTTTAGTTGCGATTAAACTATTGTAGTTACCAGCATCTACTGGCACTTGCCATAAGCGTTGGTTTAATCCGTCCCACTCTACTTTGACTTTTGCTGGGGTATCCTGGTCTTTACTGTCGGCTTTTTTAGCGTCTTTGATAATAGTAAGCTCGGTTGGTTTGGTAAACGGAAACGACGCTTTAGCATCTAATGCTAAGGCAAACACTTGCGTGCGTTTGTCAAATATCGGCCCCATGTTACGGTCACCCCAAGGCGAGTCTGGGGTGGCTTTAAATTCGCGATTAGACAAGAAATACAACCATTTACCGTCGTGACTAAAACTGGGTGAAAACGACTCGTATTTGTCTGAGGTCAAGGTTTGTGCTTTTGATTCGTTAATGGAATACAACACAATTTGCGGACGCTGTTTGCCAATTTCTGCCTTGGTTAGGGCAATAAACTGACTGTCGCCAGACCAGGTAATATCTTGATAAGGGCCTAACCCCTCGCCGTTTTGAATAATTTTTTGGTTATTGTTGCGGCTTAAATCGTATAACCACACATTGCCCATGTAATCATCATGCACTAAATAACGGCCATTTGGCGATAACAACAAGCTGGTGCGTAAGGTGCTGCCATCTTTGGTGAGCTGTTTCGCGCCAGCTGAACCGTCGGCTGGATATTGCCAAATTTCTTGCTCACCAGATGCATCGCTAATGCCATAAACCCATTTGCCATCATCGCTTAATAGTGCATCGCGTACTCGGCTATCGGCAGGAGAGTCTATTTGCACTAAACGGCGACCATCGTTACTGGCAATTGCCACATGGCTGCGGGCGGTAATGACCACGTTATCGCCTTGATGCGAAAACACTGTCGAGGTGGCATAATCCATTGGGTCGTTAACCCACTGCTCGCGGCGATGAGTAAAGTCGCTGGTAAGCTCGATGTCTAATGTTGACTCAGTAAAATTCGCTAAGTTGAGTAACTTAATGTCGGCGCCCTGCTGAAATACAATACGACCATTATTAAGTTGGGCATCACGCACTTGCCAGTCGGTATATTTGGTGTGCTGTATAAAATCTTTGCCATCGACTGTCATTGACCAAATATTGTCATTACCGGACTGATCACTAACAAAATAAACTCGACCATTATATAGCATCGGCTGTTTAACTGAGCCGTCATGGGTTGCGGTTAACTGCTGGGCTTCTTGTTTACTGCCTAGCTTATAACGCCAAATCTCACCTTTAGCGCCGCCGCGATATACTTTGACATTATCGCCACTGACTTGCAGACCAAATTGGGTAAAGTACACATACTCGCCTTTATCATCTATGGTGCCTTCAACGGCGTCAGCTAACGGTAAATCAGTAATGGTTAAGGTTTGTGGGTCAACGGTTTTAAGCACCCAAAAGTTAGCTGGGCCAAAGGCGTTATCGGTGGAATACAATACTTCGCCAGATGCGGTCCAGCCTTGTAATCGCACTCGGCTGTTTTCAAAGCTGACGCGTTTAGCTACGCCGCCTTCAATAGGCATCACATACACTTCGGTTGCGCCTTCATAATTGGCCGTATACGCCACCCATTTACCATCTTTAGAAATTGTTGCGTCCAACTCTTCTGCCGCCAAACTGGTTAAGCGACTGGCTTTAGTTTGGTTCTGGTTTTGACTGAGTTCAGTAGTCCAAAGATCGCCTTCTGCAGTAAACACTAAGGTTTGATCGTGTAATGCAGGAGCGCGGTAATAACCTTGATTAGAGGCATTGGCGAATATCATTGATGAACACGCTAAAGTACCTAAAGCCAGCATACAATGCGCAACAGAGCGGCGAAGTTTCATGGTGAGGAGCTTCCTTTATTAAGTCTAATAGACTGTTTTTATTTATCGCTTCACGTTAGCAGAGTTATGGCTGTTTTTGCAGCACAAAAATGTAACCAAAAACGGCTAAGCAGTATTTGCTTAGCCGTTGGGTTATTGAGAGTATTTTCACGAGTGTTATGCGTGAATTATCGAGAGGTTAGCTGCAGTTTAATTTTATGGTATTGCTCATAAAGTGGATGCGACGGATCTGATAGCTCAGGGAAGCGTTGATCGATAGTGAGCATATAACGTTCCGCCTGAATCAGCTTATTGTCTGCCATTAATACGGTTAATCGGGCCAATGCGACATCAGGCGTATCTAAATGAATATCACCTTTTAGTGAACTTTCATCTTGCTGCTTCATTAATTGCACCTCGTTGTTATTAGCAAGCGATTGTAATCCATGCGCATTTTTTGGCGATTGGGCTTCATTGCCTTTGGGGACAACAGCTTGTTTTGTATCCGATTGTGCTGGCGCAGCACTGGCGGACTCGATATTGGCGGCGCCACGACTGAGAGGTTGATTTTCACCACGCTCGGCACTGCTCGATAAACCTTCTACCACTATCGACTTTTCGGTTGCAGCATCAGCTGAAAGCCTCTTAGTCTGTTGTAATAAAGCAGGCTGCACCGATGAACTCGGCTCAAGGTCGATACCCACTTGCTGCTGTATGCTTGGATTTAACATAAACAATCCAGCCACCAGCAACACTGATGCAGCACTTGAAAATGCCCAGGCATTACGTTGCCACAGTGACTTTGTCGACTTTTTGCCTTGAGCAGATACATGAGATCCCGCTCGCGCCTTGGCTAAAATAGCCTCATCCAGTTCAGCCGATGGCTGCTCTAAAGGTTGCTGATGGTAAGCATCTTTGATTTCTGTTAGTAATGCAGTGAACTCTGCATCATGATCTTGTTGCTGACTCATAATGATGTCTCCTGCCATTGGTTAGCGATACATTGCTTAATACTTTGATAAGCATATCGAATACGACTTTTTGTGGCTTCTAAAGTCACATTAGCAATATCGCTTATCGCGGCAGCGGTCATACCCATTTCGATATTGAGTAAAAAAGCCTCTTTTTGTACAGGCGGCAGTTTTGCAATGCATTGCTTCATCATATCGACTTGTTGCTGTTGCTGTAATTGCGACTCTGGTGAGGCTTGGCTATCAGCTTCTAGGCTATCCATAGTCTCGTCTTCACCAAGTGGAGCCACCTTGTCCAGTGGCTTAACCGCACGCACATGATCTATCAATAAGTTGTGGGCAATTTTATATAACCATGTGGTGAATTTAGCCGTTACCTGATATTGCGCTGCAGCAGTAATCACTTTACCCCAAGTATCTTGATATAAATCTTCTGCTAACTGCTGTTGATGTAATTGGCGGACAAAATAACGATACAAAGGTCCTTTATGCTTACGGTACAAGGTTTCAAAGGCATCCATATCGCCGGCCTGATAATCTAACATCAGCTGCTCGTCACTGCCGGCTTGTATGGCAAAAGTCTGTTGCGTAGGCTGTTTCAATGTTGACACTATTTAATCCTTTTAATTATGCACTTATTGATTAAGCCGATTGACACCCGGCGCTAACGCTTGGGAAAGTACACTCGCGGTTTTAAGCATTTGCACAAATTCATGGCGATAACCAAAATGGTCTTGGCCCATAGCTGACTCTGCAAGCGTAATTAACTTAGTATAATCAGTATCGTGGACATAATCATTATGATTAAGTAATTGGCCAAATCCGGCGACGGCGGCAGCAAAGCGAAAATCATCACTGGCTTGGTGTAAATGTGTTAACTGCTGATCACGGCTGATCGAATAAGTTATTAATTGGCTAGCTTGTTCGCCAATAGCTTTATAGCGCAACTTTAAAAATGCCACTTCATTCACAGTACTTAACTGCCCACTTCGACTTTCATTAGTGTCTTTAGCCCCACTAACCGACTCAGACTGGCTCTGAGCATAACGCAGTGGATCAACTAAGCGCTGATGGCTGTCGTTATAACGCAGTTCATATAAAGCAGTCACAGTATGCCCCGCACCAATTTCGCCAGCATCGACGGCATCATTGTTAAAGTCGCTGCGATTTAACATGCGATTCTCATAACCAATTAAGCGATATTCTGACACGACAGCAGGATTAAACTCGATTTGTATTTTGACATCATGAGCAATGGTTAGCAGGGTGGCATGAAGTTGGTCAACAAGGACTTTTCGGGCCTCATTGAGGGTATCAATATAGGCATACTGACCATTGGCTTTGTTTGATAATTGCTCTAACAAATGGTCGTTATAACTGGCAGTGCCGGAGCCTAGACCAAAACCTAGGGTTGATAAGCCAATCCCCTTTTTACTTTGACTGGCAACGTAATCAACTAATTGTTGATGATCTGTCATACCAAGGTTGAAGTCACCATCTGTGGCCAAAATAACGCGGTTACTGCCGTTTTCGATAAAGTGCTTTTGTGCTATTTGATACGCCAGCTGAATCCCTTGGCTACCGTTAGTGCCGCCTTGCGCACTTAACTGATTGAGTGCGATGTTAATCGCGCTAAAGTCATTACCAGCGACACCGTCTAACACCACACCACTGGATCCCGCATACACCACAATCGACACTTTATCTTGCGCCGATAACTGCTGACTGAGCATCAGCAGTGCTTGTTTCAATAAGGGCAATTTATCGTTAGATGACATTGAACCAGACACGTCCAGAAGTAACACTAAATTGCTGGCTCCGAGCTTGTCGGGCGCAATGTCATAACCTTTAATACCAATCCGCAGTAACTGAGTATCTTGATTATAAGGTGAAGGAGCAAGCTCTGTTGTCACACTAAATGGCGTATTCTCTCTTGTTGGTGCGGGATAATCATAACTAAAATAATTAACCAGCTCTTCTACTCTGACGCTATTTTTAAGCGGCAACTGACCTTGATTAATCAATTTTCTCGTGGTGCTGTAACTGCCTGTATCAACATCAATTGAAAAGGTTGATACAGGTGTTTCACCCGCAACCATATTGCCGTTTTGCACTACCGATGCAAACTTATCATTATTGCTATAACCAGCTGGATGATCAATGGATTTTGTGCGTGTCAATTGCCGTTCTTCAGTGACAATACTGGCTGCTTGTTGGTATGAAACTGGTGATGCATCATTCAAAGCCTGTATCTGCCCCTGTTTGCTTGACGCTTGCTGAAGTGATGATTCAACTTCAATCGTCGCATCTTGCGCCTTAGATTGAGAGCCTTCTTTGGGTTCTGGTGCGCAGCCACTAACAATCATGGCACTTATCGTTATGGTTAACACACTGTGCTGTAACCGCTTGCAGTGATAACTTAGGTTATGACTTATTTTAGTGTTCATGCTGTTTCCCTCATCATTTTGCTTTTATCAAGCGCTTTTCATCAACTCATTTGTGATCGCTCGATTGGCTATAAGCCTACTGGCGATAACCAAACAAGATGGCGTTTGCGACTAATAACGACGAGATAAGTAAAAAGGGTTATTTAAATGATCATTTCGTCGCGATTGAAACCAGCACCAATAAAAATCTGAGCGAGTGATAACTTGGATGTTCCAGCTTAGTTTTCGTATTTAGAAACTGAGTGTTAGCCTCATAAAACACTGAATTGCAGCCAACAGAGCACGGCTTATGCTATTATCTAGCACCTTTTTTATCGCCTTAATATTGACGTTAATCGCCGCGGTATCCTGATGAGCGAATTAACTAAATATACTAATAGAATAAGTACGTTAAGGAGTTAACATGCAAGCCCTAGTTGCTGTTGTAATGGGTTCGAAAAGTGATTGGCCTACGATGGAAGCCGCCGCTGAAATTATGGATAAGTTACAAGTGCCTTACCATGTTGAAGTCGTTTCAGCTCACAGAACACCTGACAAGCTAATGGAATTTGCAAGTTCCGCTGCCGATAAAGGCTATAAAGTCATTATTGGTGGCGCAGGTGGCGCAGCCCATTTACCTGGCATGATCGCCTCTAAAACTCGTTTACCTGTGCTGGGTGTCCCAGTACAAAGCAAAGCACTATCTGGCATGGACAGTCTATTGTCTATTGTACAGATGCCTAAAGGGATTGCCGTTGGCACCTTGGCTATCGGTACTGCTGGTGCATTTAACGCCGGTTTATTAGCCAGTCAAATTTTGGCGATTAGCGATGCCGCTTTAGCTGAACGTTTAGAAGCATTTCGTGATGAGCAAACCCGCTCGGTCCTTGATAATCCCGATCCGAGAGAAGACTAATGACTTTGCCAAAAAATCTTTGGGTATTGGGTGACGGTCAATTAGGCGCCATGCTCAGTCATGCTGGCCAGCCGTTAGGCATTAATGTGCGTCCAGTTGATATTATGACGCCATCAGATGCGCAATTACCGCTAGAAGCTGATGACATCATTACCGCTGAACGCGAGCAATGGCCAGAGTCACAGCTGAGTTTACAACTCAGCCAACACCCACATTTTATTAATGGTCCAGTATTTGGTCGTTTAGCGGATCGCTTTACTCAAAAAAGTTTGCTCGATGAATTAGCTGTCGCCACATCACCTTGGCAATTGGTCGATGACAATACCAGCACCGAAGCCCTGCATAAGGCTTATGGTGAGCGGGTATTATTAAAACGTCGCACCGGCGGTTATGACGGTAAAGGCCAACATTGGTTAAAACAGGCAGAATCGACAACCATCCCTGCCGATTGGCGCAACGAAGCAATTGCCGAACAAGCGATTAACTTCGATGAAGAAGTGTCGATCGTTGGTGTTCGCACTCAAGATGGCCGCTGTTTGTTCTACCCACTAACACTTAACTTGCACCAAGACGGTATTTTAATGGCCTCTATCGCGCCATTAAGCCGCCTAGCTCCTTTGCAAGCTGAAGCGGAAGACATGCTAAGCAAGGTCATGCATGGTCTTGAATACGTCGGTGTAATGGCAATGGAATGTTTCCGTGTTGGTGAACACTTAATGGTGAATGAGTTAGCACCGCGGGTGCATAATTCTGGCCATTGGACCCAAGCGGGTTGCCATATCAATCAGTTTGAATTGCATTTACGGGCTTTATGTAACTTACCTTTGCATCAGCCACAAGTGAATTTTCAATGCGTGATGGTAAACCTTATCGGCGTTGATAAAGACGATCGCTGGTTAAGCCTGCCTAATGCGGAGCTGTTTTGGTATAACAAAGACGTTCGCGTGGGGCGCAAAGTGGGTCATTTGAATCTGTCTGTGCATAATAACCCTATGCTGACTGACAGTATCAATCAGCTTAAAACGTGGATGCCACAACAGTATCAAGCACCATTAGATTGGATTTTAGCTGAGTTTGCCAAGTAAATTTTGCCCGGTCAATTTGCCAAGCGCTTGGCAATAAACACGTTAATAAAAAAGGAGCCTAGGCTCCTTTTTTATGTCAGTTTTTTAGCGGCAAACACAACTACACGCACACTCGGGTTAACTCTTGATCAAGCTTGTTAGCGGTGACTTTTTGCTGTTGCGCCCGCTCGGCTATCACAGTTAAATGGTCATGAACATCTTGGCTTAAACTCGACATTTTTGCCGCACGTTGATTAATTGAATTAGTCGATGCTTGCTGGCCCAAAATACTATCAGCAATGTTGCTGGCGACACTGTCAAGCTGGGTAAATACCACTTCAATATTATCAAATGCTTGAGTGACTCGCTGACATTGTTGCAGGCCGACTTGGCTTATCTGCTGGCTTTTACTGATGCCATTAACCGCATTATTAGCTTTAATTTGCAGTGCTTCCACTATGGTTTGTATCTCGACGGTGGATTCTTGGGTGCGCGAGGCTAATGCTCGCACTTCGTCAGCAACCACAGCAAAACCTCGGCCTTGCTCACCTGCACGAGCGGCTTCGATAGCGGCATTAAGTGCCAATAAGTTAGTTTGCTCTGCAATACTTTTAATCACCTCAAGTACGCTACCAATTTTCTGACTGTCTTTATTGAGTAGATCTAAGTCGTTCACCATAACGTCAATGCCATTGGTGAAATCAGTCATACTTTGGTGATTGGCGATAGCGTCTTGATTACCAGACTGTAATAACTGGGTCAGGTTAACTGAGGTCGATTTAAGTTCATCAGCACTTAAGGATAAGTCATCTGCGGTTTGAGTAATGGCGTTTAAAGATAAGGTGATATGTTCGTTCTCACCATGACTATTGCTAATCGACTGCTCGGCTAAACTCATTCGCTCAGTGAGTACCTGTGAGCCATGGTGAAAAGTTTGTACATCTTGTCTAATCTCAGCTAAAACGACTTTTAAGCCTTCAATAAAGGCACTGAACTGGTTAGTTATGTGACCGAGTTGATCATCAATCGGATCGACTAGGCGCTTCTGTGGTGCGGTTTCAGTACTCACGACTAAGGCTAAATAATCTTGAAGTGCCGCTAAACGCTGGTTAATCGCTTGATTAAATAACAACCAGCCAAGCCCTGACTGGATCACTAAAGTGCACCCTAGCAAGATTAACACCGTAGATTGATCAACTGGCGCTGACATAAAAAAAATCGCCAACATTGCTAGCACCAGGCATAGCGCCGGAAGTAGCACCACTTTTAACTGCAATTTATTATTATTTTGAGTTTGCATATTGGGATCCGCAATATCGTTGACAACATTTTACACAATGCAGGATATTAACGATTTAACAAAATGTAAACACAACTATTACAATCGAGTGTATTTAAGGAGTAAGTGGATGTTTTACGCACAATAAATAGCCTCACAAGGAGGCTATATGGTTAATCAAAAAATAATCGCCACAACCATGACGAATCTAAATTCTCTTTGCATTGATGATATTGCGCAGCATAACGTTTTGAACGTTGATCGACTTTATTCGCTACCGGGACTAACCATTTTTTGGCTTTATAGCTGCCACGTTTATAACCGCCCCAGCCTTCATGGTAATTTAAGTATTGGTTTTTAGCATCCCACTTGGATACACCATTAATTTTATTTGTTTTGTAGATAAACCAACCCATAAAATCCATCGCATCGTCAAAGTCGCTGCGGCTAGACCAACTGTTACCTGTTTCACGAACATAATCGTTCCAAGTCATGGTTTTGGCTTGCGCATATCCATAAGCGTCACTGGCACGTCCTGTGGGGATAAAACCTAAAAAGTATTCCATTGGTGGTGCAGCATTATGCTTGAAAGAACTTTCTTGATACATCATCGCTAAAGGAACATGTACAGGCACGCCCCATTTTTCACGTGTATTAACCGCTGCGTCATACCACGAACGATGTTCTTTAAAAATAGAACATAAATTATCAGGCTCTTTTGGAGGCGAAGTGGCACAGCCCGCTAATGACAGAGATAAAACAACGCTAACGATACCTAAAAAACACTTCATAACACCTCTACCAGCACCTAAGATATTGATTCTGGATTTAGTTTTACATCAATTAAAAATCAATGCAATTATGCTTAGCGTTTCATTTCACATTGATGAAATTCGGTTTGCCAAACTATTGGCTGCCAATAGCCTTGATTTTGACCAATATAGATTTTATCGGTATTGAATTTAGCCGCTATATGGTATTGCTGCTCGGCAACGACATTAACCGAAAGCATTTTTACCTTACGAGCTGATAATGACACTTTCAAATCTGGTGAGTTAATCAGTTCTGCCACAGTAAATGTATGTTCGCCTGGCGATAATAGATAATTCGGTCTTGAAATAACTGGCACGCCGTCTAAATGAGTGACCACAACACGATATAAATTAGCACTGTTGTCGGGCTCTACATAGCTCGACACAGTACCACATTCAACCATATCATCTGGCGATGAGGCACAGCCCTGAATAGCCAATGCCGCGCCCGCAACCAGCAGTGCTCGCCAAGATGAATAAAATTGCATCGCTTATTTCGCCTCGAAAGTGCCAGCAGGCACAACGTCATTAAAATAATTTTGTAAGAAAACCGCAAAATTATCTTGTGGTTGAGCCTCTAAACTTTGTAATTCAAGTAAAGATTTTTTCGCCTCATCCTCATAAGATTTTGTAATCTCATCACTTAATGGGTAATGGCTTAAAAACTCGTGGTAATCATTAGCCAATTGTTTAACCCACACGCCGTGATCGGTACCTTTAAGGACGACCTCATTCATCACTCGACCTGATAACGTTTTGTTTGGGTTATCAATGGCTTCTGACCAAGTATTCAATGCAGTTTTGTAGGCATAGCTATCATCGCCGTCGAGCAGCTTAGCGATAGTGTCTAATTGTGCAAAGAGTTCATGCATCCATTGCGTTAATCCAATATTTTTGCCATTACGCTGTAGTTCAAGTCCTGGCTTACGGCCTTCTAATACGACGGCTTTTAAGTTAGCGGCAATTTCAGCCTCACCGACCTCATCAGTATTTTCAGAAGGAGATAATAGGCAATACAACAGGAACAGATCAAGAAAACGCACTTGAGTGGCGTCAATACCAACAGGGCTAAATGGATTCACATCCAAAGCGCGCACTTCAATATACTCAACCCCTGCACGCGATAAAGCTTGTGAAGGTTTTTCACCTTTCTTGGTCACACGCTTAGCGCGTATGGGGGCGTAAAACTCATTTTCAATTTGTAATATATTGCTGTTGAGTTGGCGATACTCTCCATCGACATTAATGCCGATTTTAGCAAAACTTTTCGAGGGCATCTTAATCGCAGCGCCCACACCCTCAAGGTATTCAGGCAATGAGTTGTAACTAATATTCAGCGTGTCTTGTTCTTTATTGGTATAACCTAAATCACTCATGCGCAGTGACGTTGCATAAGGCAGATACAAGGTGCCTTTACCGGTTTTTTGAAACTCAAAATCGACATCTTGATCTTTAATAAACGAACTGCATAATGCCGGCGTCGAGCCAAACAAATACGGTAATACCCACACTAAACGACGATAATTTCGAATAAGGCCGAAGTAGGATTCTGAGATAAAATCTTCAAGGCTAATATTTTTACTGCAACAAGCGCTGCCATTGCCATTAGCAATTTTGTCGTCATACAGGCGTTGCCATAAATCTTGCGACACAGAAAAATTAAAATGCACCCCGGAAATAATTTGCATTAACGCACCATAGCGATGGGTTAATCCTTTGCGGTATAGCGTTTTCATTTTACCGTTATTGGAACTACCATAACGTGCAACCGGAATATCACTGACGTCACCGACGTAACATGGCATGCTGACAGGCCACAATTTTTGGCCGTTTAAATTGCGCACACTATATGCATGGGTTTGGGTTAACCCATCTAATAACTCATCAACACTGTGGCTTACCGGCGTAATAAATTCTAATAAAGCTTCACTATAATCGGTAGTGATACGCGAATGAGTAAGAGCAGAACCAAGCGCTTTTGGGTGTTCGTCTTGTGCTAGATGGCCATTTTCATCAATACGCAATGCTTCACGTTCAATACCACGTGACATGCCCAATAAAGCCTCACGGCCTTGAGTGTCGCTTAAGTGTTCGACTTTTTCATTGAAAGACTTCAATTTACTACTCTCTTTTATGGATTCGCATTGCGAGTAAACAGCTGGACCTGATAATAAACGAGATTATTACTGAAAACGCGAAAAAAGTGTAACTCAGTATAATTAGCGTGTTTATGAGGGTGAAATTAAAAACGGCAACACTCTATGTCACCGTTAATGGATCCTTAAACATTCTCTGCTATTCACTCATTAACCGACACAGAATGATATTACGATTAAAGCATACGATATAGCCCAACCTATTTTAAAATAGCTTGGGCTATATCTATATAGGGTTAACATTAACTTATTTCAAGGCGACTGTTAACCCTATTAGGAACAAGTGTTCAACTAGTCAGCAAGCGTGACCATTTCAACCTGATATCCTAGCGCTTTTAGTTGCGGTTCAACTGTGGTTTTATCTCCCACCACCAACATAACCATATCGTTGATATTAAGTAACTTACTGGCCAATTTATTTAGTTCATCCGTCGAAATACTGTTGACGATTTGGTCTTGCTCAGCCGTAAAATCTTGAGCTAACTGATAGCGTTGGATCATTCTTAAAAAGCCCGCTTTTTGATACGGTGTTTCGTATTCTAATGCTTGGCTTTGGGCAATTGAACTGCGCATAAAGGCACTTTCTTCGTCTGTCATACCTGACGCTTGGTAAGCGTTAATTTCTTTGACAAACTCAGCCAAAGATAAGCCTGTGACATCACTTCTCACACTTGCATAAGCCATAAATTTACCGGTATCTTCACCACCACTAAATTGAGTGCGAGCACCATAGGTGTAACCTTTATCTTCACGTAAATTTAGATTAACTCGACTATTAAACGCATCACCTAATGGGTAGTTCATCAAATAGGCTTTAAAGAAATCACCGGTAGCATCATAGGGTAACGACACCTGACCAATATTAATAACCGATTGAGCCGCACCCGGTTTATCAATCAAATAAATAATATTTTTAGGGTGGGTTGGCAATGCAGGTAATGCAGCAAAGTGCGTTGCCTCACCTTGCCACTGAGCAAACATCGACAACTTCGGCATGATCTGCTGCTGGCTTAAGTCTGATACCACCACTATCTGAGCATTACCGGCACTGTACTGCTGATGATAAAACTGCTTCACATCATCAAGAGTTAATGCTGATATGGTGTTAATCGTACCATCACTGCTTATGCCCAACGGACTATTTTCACCATACAACAAAGCAGAAAAACCCGTGCTAGCGAGATAGTTAGCATCGGACAGCTGATGTTGTAAGCCTTGCAATTGTTGTTGCTTAACCCGTTCAAAATCAGCGGCAACAAAACCAGGACTAAACAAACGCTCTTTAACCAGTGCCAGCGTAGCATCAAGATTTTCGGTCAAACTCGATACCTTGATATAACTTTGTGAATCACTGGAACCAAAGCTAATGGATGACCCAAGCATATCAAGCGCGCCTGCTAAATCTTCACTGCTTCGCAGCTCGCTTGACTCATTAAGCATAGATGCAGTTAATTCTGCTAAACCGGCTTTGTTAGCTGGGTCTAATCGATGACCACCATCAAGATAAATAAGCAGTTCAACGGTTGGGGTTTCATCACTTTCAGTGCCCATCACTTCGATGCCATTGGCAAGCTTGCTGTCCCACAATTGCGGAACGGTTAACAAAGGTGCGGCAGCAGATGAAGGCATTTTATTGCGATTAAATGAAGACTTTGCAAAAGTGATGTTGGTTAATCCTGTGACCGCTTCTTGTGCAATAGGCATAGTGCTTGGTATAAAATTATCTGCATGAGCAATCAATTGCGTTTGCCCTTCAGGGACAATACTCATCACCACCATGGGTTTGTTTTTAATGTAAGTATTGAAAACGCGCATCACATCGGCTTTGGTGACGTTAGCATAACGAGCTAAATCAGATGCCACCATGTCAGGCTGACCAAAGAAGGTTTGGTTTGCAGCAAGGGTGGACACTTTACCGGCCACACTCTGCATACCAAAAATAGTATTGGCTTCGAACTGCACTTTCACTTTTTGTAAGTCATCGTCGGTTACGCCACGTTGTTCAAACTCATTGATAGTCTGATTAATTCGAGTTTCAAGATCGGCAAGACTGCCACCTTTAGCGGGATTGGCCACTGCATAAAGTGATAACTGACAGGCCAGCTCTTGGCATGGATGACTGACCGCAGCTTGCACTGCATAGCCATCTTTAACTAAATTCTTATAAATCAGTGATGTTTTACCGCCGCCAAGAATATTAGCCAGTAAATCGAGGGCTGCCTCGTCTTTGTGCTGCGCATAAACGGTTGGAAACCCGACGTAAATAAGCGGTAGGTGTACTTTATCTTCCATCGAGATATAGCGAGTTTTATCCAATGTGACCATGGTTTTCGCTTCAGGCTTGACGACTGGTCCCGCTGGAATTTCCCCAAAATATTTATTCACCCACGCCAATGTTTGCATTTCATCAATGTCACCACCAATGGTTAAGGTGGCATTGTTAGGTCCATACCAACGTTGGAAAAAATGTTTAACGTCATCGACTGTGGCGCGATCTAAGTCGTCTGGCCAACCAATAACAGGCCATGAATAAGGATGGCTCGCAGGATAGAATGCTTGGTTAAAACGTTCATTCAAACGACCATAAGGGCGGTTATCGATGCGCTGAGCGCGCTCATTTTTAACGGTTTCACGTTGCACCTCAAATTTTTCGCTGGTGAGCGCTGGCAGTAAAAAACCCATACGATCCGACTCTAACCACAGCATTTTTTCTAACTGGTTACTCGGAACCGTTTCAAAGTAATTGGTTCTATCAGTATTGGTACTGCCGTTTAATGTTCCGCCCGCTTCGGTCACCACTTTAAAATGTTGTTCATCCTCAACGTGCTGTGAACCTTGAAACATCATGTGCTCAAATAAATGGGCAAAACCACTGCGCCCTGCTAGTTCTCGCGCCGATCCCACATGATAAGTCACATCGACATGAGCCAAAGGATCTGACTTATCTTGATGTAAAATAACCGTTAGACCATTGGCTAACTGATATTTTTTATAGGGAATACTCACTTGGTTTTCTTGCGGGGTCGCGATTTCGATTAAGGTGACACCTTGGGGTAAACTCGATGCTTGCTGAGCGTTATATGCACAACCACTCAACGCTGCGCTGATGGCAGCAGCCAGTATCCATTTATTTACATTTAGTTTCAAAACTGATTCCTTCCTTTTATAACAAATATAACCATGACGGTTACACAGATAATGGCTATCAAAAATCGACCGAATACATCACCAGTAACACTATGAGGCTATAACGGATAAGCTTACCGACAAACATAAAAAATGATGCCGGCACAATAGGAATTTTAAGCCATCCAGCCAGTAAACATAATAAATCACCAATTATTGGTAACCAAGATAACAGTAACGCCCACGTACCATATTTTTCTATCCACGCAAGCGCATAACGATATTGTCGGCTTTGAATATCTTGAGGATTTTTGGCTAATCGCCCTGCTCGACCAAGACCATAACTGGTTATCGCCCCGAGTGTATTTCCGATACTAGCCAGTATCAATAATTCAAGCCATGAAGAGGGGGTTTGATTAAGTAAAGCTACCAGTAAGACTTCAGAGCCACCAGGCAGTAAGGTGGCGGCTAAAAACGCACCGCTGAACATTAACCATAAATTTGTCATCAATAGACCTTAATACTCATTAATAGTTTCATTATGTTCACTATTCAATTTATTTTTATTGAGCCTTTAATATGAATGTAAGCCCAACATATCTCGCTCAAGATCCGGTGCATCAATCTTAAAATGATGTATCTCAGGCCAAGATATTGACCTAAACACCCTAGTGGTAAAACGATGAATTACGCAAAAAACGCAAGCTTTTCTGACTAAACTGACAAAATTAAAGTCGTTATCATGCAAATACGTTAATAGGGAGTGAAATACTTAAAGTTATAATAACAAATTTATTTATTCTTATAAGTTATAATAAAATAACGTTGTTTGTCATTCGATCACTTCATACAATACGATTAATATTTATTAACCTTAACGAATTTAATTGATCGTTATTAAGCGTTAATACCGGCTATTTTTTTAAAGACTAGCCAGTAATATCGCACGATGTCGCCAATAGAGGGGTTAACTTTTTAGTAATTCATAACTCATTAATAAACATAATGAGTCTCGCACAACGACCTTGTCTACTCAAATTGAGTAGCGCCATAATGACATAATTTGGAACTTTCATGATATTGCAAACCCTCAAACGCATCCCTTTTTGGCAGAAAGTCATTGCTGGCTTTGTTTTAGGCACACTCACAGGTGTCGGATTAGGCGAATCGGCGATAATGTTAAAACCGCTGGGTGATTTGTTTATTAGTGCCATTAAAATGCTGGTCGCGCCTTTAGTATTTTGTGCCATTGTGGTCAGCATTACCTCTCTAGGCTCGCAGGGTAATTTAAAGCGTTTAAGCTTTAAAACGTTAGCCATGTTTATGTTTACCGGCACAATTGCTTCATTTATTGGCTTAACGGTCGGCAGTCTGATCGATATGGGCGGCAATCTTGCTTTAGCCACAACAGAGGTGCGCGAGCGTGATATTCCAGGCTTCGCCCAAGTGTTGCTCAACATGATCCCAGTCAATCCGTTTGCATCATTAGCTGATGGCAATGTGTTGCAAATCATCGTATTTGCCGCGCTAGTTGGTATTGCCATTAATGCAGTCGGCGAAAAAGCCGCACCGTTAAAGAACGTTATTGAAGCTGGTGCTGAAGTGATGTTTCAATTAACCCGTATGGTGCTAAAACTGACACCAATTGGCGTATTTGGCCTAATGGCGTGGGTTGTAGGTGAGTATGGTTTGAGCACATTATTACCATTAGGTAAGTTTATTATGGCGATTTATATTGCCGCACTCATCCATATCATTTTTGTTTACGGCGGGTTAGTAAAGTTTGCTGCAGGGTTAAGTCCTGTGCAATTTTTCCGTAAAGCCATGCCAGCGCAAATCGTAGCCTTCAGTACTGCATCAAGTTTCGGAACCTTACCTGCCAGTACCCGTTGTTCAGAGGCGATGGGCGTATCAAAACGATACAGTGCGTTTGTATTACCCTTGGGCGCAACAATGAACATGGACGGTTGTGGTGGTATTTACCCTGCGATTGCCGCCATTTTTATTGCACAAATTTACGGTATCCCGCTCGACATGACCGACTATATGTTAATTGCAGTCACGGCAACGGTTGCTTCTGTCGGTACCGCAGGTGTGCCAGGTAGCGCGATGGTGATGTTAACTGTGACATTAGGCGTAATAGGCTTACCACTTGAAGGTATCGCCTTTATTGCGGCTATTGACCGTATTATTGACATGATCCGCACGGCAACGAATGTCACTGGCGACATGATGACCGCGGTTGTTATTGGTAAGAGCGAAGGTCAGCTTGATGTTGAACAGTTTTACTCGGATGACAAGCCAATTGAACAAACAGCTTAATAACACCGAAAACAATATTGTATAAATGAATAAGCCAGCACTTTATCGTGCTGGCTTATTGCTATTAATTGCAAAGACAAATCTCTCTTCGTACGACTAAATACCACAGTAACCGCTTTAAAGATTAAAAAAGCTAAGCAAAATTAGACCATTTTAATCCCACCATCCCCATAATAATCAACAGTAAACAGACGAATCAAATCAACTTAGTAGACTCACTAAACAGCCTAAAGCCATTAAGATTTAGGCTGCATTTCGATGAGTCTGCTTAAGCAGAAAATAGACGCTTTAGCCCAAAACAGCCAATAACACACCAGCAGCGACAGCACTGCCCAAAACACCGGCAACGTTAGGTCCCATCGCGTGCATCAGCAAGAAGTTTTGGTTGTTAGCCTCTAAACCAACTTTATTAACCACACGGGCAGCCATTGGCACGGCAGAAACCCCAGCGGCACCAATAAGTGGATTAATTTTTCCACCAGAAAGCTTACTCATTAATTTAGCCATCAATACACCAGAAGCGGTACCAATGCTGAATGCAACCGCCCCCAGGATTAAAATACCTAACGTTTCTATACGAAGAAATTGATCCGCAGATAACTTAGACCCAACGGCTAGACCTAAAAATATCGTCACTATATTGATTAACTCGTTCTGAGCTGTTTTTGATAAACGATCAACCACGCCAGATTCGCGCATTAAATTACCCAAGCAGAACATGCCAATTAAGGGCGTTGCCGCGGGTAAAAACAAAATGGTTAAACCAAGCACCATCAGTGGGAAAATAATTTTCTCTTTCTTACTGACCTCACGCAATTGCTCCATTTTGATTTCACGCTCGGCTTTGGTCGTGAGCAGTTTCATAATTGGCGGCTGAATAAGCGGCACGAGTGCCATATATGAATATGCAGCAACAGCAATTGCCCCTAACAATTCTGGCGCGAGTTTAGAGGCTAAGAAAATCGCCGTTGGACCGTCTGCACCACCAATAATCGCAATGGCTGCAGCATCTTGCATACTAAACTCAAACCCAGGCACCCAATTTAAGGCAATAGCACCGAGCAAGGTGGCAAAAATACCAAATTGTGCAGCCGCACCCAGTAGTAGCGTTTTAGGGTTAGCAATTAGTGCGCCGAAATCAGTTAATGCACCGACACCCATGAAGATGAGCAACGGGAACACCCCAGTCTCGATCCCAACATGATAAGCGTAAAATAATAAACCACCTTCATCAGTAAAGCCGGCATTAGGAATGTTGGCTAATATTGCCCCAAATCCAATGGGTAATAATAATAACGGTTCAAAACCTTTCATTATTGCTAAAAATAATAACAAACAACCAACAGCCATCATTAGCAGTTGGCCACCAGTAAAGTTAGCGATACCCGTTTCTGCCCAAAAGGCCAATAATCCTTCCATCTCGACCTCTTATGCTAATGATAACAATGCTGAACCTACGGTTACGCTGTCACCTTGTTTAACTATTAACTGAGTGACAACACCATCTTGTTGAGCGCGAATTTCAGTTTCCATTTTCATTGCTTCAAGGATGATGATCACTTCACCGCTTGTTACCGCTTGACCATTGCTCACTAGCACTTTAAAAATATTACCCGATAATGGCGCAGCCATAGTGCACTTAACCTCGCCTGCAGGCGGTGAGGCAATTTGAGTTGGCGTTGCAACTGCTGGCGCGGCTGAAGCGGAAGCTGGCGCAATGTGACTTATTTCCCCTCCTTCGCTGACTTCGACGACAAAATGCTGACCTTCTACATTGACGCGATACGTTGCAGGGCCGCTATCGACTTTAACGTTAAGATCGTCGGCGCTTGGTATAGGTTCAAATGCATCCGGATTACCGCGATTTTTAAGAAATTGCAGACCAATTTGATTGAACAAGGCGTAAGTCATTACATCATCGTCAACGTCTTCAGCTAACGAGATACCTTGATCTGCAGATATTTCAGCTAACTCATTACGTAGTTTGTCGAGTTCGGGTGCAATCAAATCTGCCGGCCGACAAGTAATAGGCTGCTCGCCTTTTAACACTCTAGCCTGAAGCTCAGCATTAACCGGCGCTGGCGTCGCACCGTATTCGCCTTTTAACACGCCTTCGGTTTCTTTGGTCATGGACTTATAACGCTCGCCCATTAATACGTTAATCACCGATTGCGAACCAACAATTTGTGATGTTGGGGTGACTAATGGAAGAAATCCTAAGTCTTCACGCACCCGCGGGATCTCCTCAAGCACGGCATCCATTTTATCAGCAGCGCCCTGCTCTTTTAATTGATTTTCCATGTTGGTTAACATGCCACCAGGCACTTGAGCGCGTAAAATACGTGAGTCGATACCTTTTAATGCACCTTCGAAACGCACATACTTTTTACGCACCTCACGAAAGTAAGCGGCAATCTCTTCTAGCAATACCATATCGTAACCGGTTGCTCTGTCAGTATCTTCAACCATAGCCACTAAGGTTTCGGTGGCGCTGTGGCCGTAAGTCTGGCTCATTGAAGAGATAGCGGTATCGAGCACATCAACACCTGCTTCAATGGCTTTTTGATATGTAGCCGTGCTCAGGCCCGTTGTTGCATGACAATGCATCGACACCATTAGGTCGGTTTGCGATTTTAAACGGCTGATCAGATCGTAAGCTTGCATCGGTTTAAGTAAACCAGCCATGTCTTTAATGCATAATGAATCAGCGCCCATATCTTCTAAACGCTTTGCCATATCGACCCAAGTATCAACAGAATGAACTGGGCTAGTAGTGAAAGAAATTGTTCCTTGAGCATGACCGCCAACATTTTTAACCGCTTTAACCGCGGTTTCAAGATTACGCACGTCGTTCATCGCATCAAAAATACGAAAGACATCGACGCCATTGGTATGCGCTCGTTCGACAAAACGCGTAACAACATCATCGGCATAATGACGATAACCTAATAAATTTTGGCCTCGAAGCAACATTTGCTGCGGGGTATTAGGCATAGCTTTTTTGAGTTCACGAATGCGATCCCAAGGGTCTTCACCTAAATAGCGAATACAAGAGTCAAATGTGGCCCCTCCCCATGACTCAAGAGACCAAAAGCCTATTTTGTCTAACAGTGGTGCAATAGGTAACATATCGTCAATACGTAAACGTGTTGCGAGTATTGATTGGTGTGCGTCACGCAGGACAACATCGGTTAATGCTAACGGCTTGATCATAATGACTCCAAAATTATTTTGCGCGGTATTGATGTATCGCAGAAGTGATAGCGGCAACCAACTTAGGATCTATCCCAACGGTTTTTGCACAACCTGTCGTTGCTGGCCCAGTGACAGGCTCCTCGATAGGTGCAGGAAAAAGCTTGGCAACAATGCCAATACCAATGATTAAGATACTCAAAAAAATAAATACTAAGCCCATGCCCATTACCATAATGCCAAGTGCATCAGATAACTGCTCTGATATCGATGTCATGTGTCCTCACTTTTTCTATTAAACATCAAACTATCACGCTGGCTATTATGTATCGTGCGCTAATGCGCGATCGCGGTGCAATATCACAAACCTGCACCAAGACAGGAACACCGTTAACGATTACATAAAGCGCATCAACTATTCAATAAAGCATAAATATTCATGTTGAACGCGTATTCAATGAAGTTGTATTTTCATGGTAAAACTGCAAACTGAGATTAAAACCCAAAAAACCGTCACAAAATATAAACAAATTAGCGCCACAATGCTATCTTTTTGTAAATTGGTCTTACCAAATTAGTGATATTAGATGAGGTTGGATCAATAAATCTCAATAAATACAGGCATAATTTATTAAATCATCAATGAATTTCGCTTAATAAGCTTTAAATTAGTAAAACCATGATAAGAACAACGATATGAGTCATATTTTATTGATTTAACAGCTTGATAAAATGAATAACAAATCACGACTTGGGAGATAAGTGAATAAAGATGTAAATATCAGCTTTTGTTGATAAAGGGCTTAGGCGTGGATAAGAAAATAGTCTAAAAATGAACCATAAAAAAAGCCCTGCAATAATGCAGGGCTTTTTTATTATGGTGCGCGTGGGAGGAGTCGAACCTCCGACCGCCTGGTTCGTAGCCAGGTACTCTATCCAGCTGAGCTACACGCGCAAAATCGTTACAACATGCCATTCATCAGTATCGCTGTAGTTAGCATTAAAATGCTAACTATACTTAATGAATGGCGGAGAAGGAGGGATTCGAACCCTCGATGGGATTTAAAGCCCATACTCCCTTAGCAGGGGAGCGCCTTCGGCCACTCGGCCACCTCTCCGCAATATATGGTGCGCGTGGGAGGAGTCGAACCTCCGACCGCCTGGTTCGTAGCCAGGTACTCTATCCAGCTGAGCTACACGCGCATAAATTGGGTTTTAGTGAAACATGAATGGTGCGCGTGGGAGGAGTCGAACCTCCGACCGCCTGGTTCGTAGCCAGGTACTCTATCCAGCTGAGCTACACGCGCATTCATGTTTAACACTATAATAGATAATGGTGCGGATGGGAGGATTCGAACCTCCGACCGCCTGGTTCGTAGCCAGGTACTCTATCCAGCTGAGCTACATCCGCATCGTATATCTATTGTAAGAAATGGCGGAGAAGGAGGGATTCGAACCCTCGATGGGATTTAAAGCCCATACTCCCTTAGCAGGGGAGCGCCTTCGGCCACTCGGCCACCTCTCCGTTTCTTGGCGCACATATTACTGTTTGATGAAAATAAGTCAAACCCTTTTTAGGAAACCTAACTTCATTTGGAGTGTTTTTAAGCACATTGGGGATAATAGACTCAAATAGTCACAAAAACAGTGTTCTTTTCAGTGAAAATTGATTTAAATAATCTTCCTTAATCTCATTATCTCGCTGTTAAGTCTGTTAGAAATTTAGCGATAAAAAACTTTTTTTACAAACGACATTATCAGCATATCAATTAACTAACTTAGACGAGGTTTTGAAGATTAAAATTTCGCCAGGCCATTTGTCATAATTAATGTGACCATAATGATTAACATGAACGGTTTAAGTATTTTTTATGTAGTTGATAATCTGAACGATAATTGACCACTTAATGCCAGCTCAACTAGGGCAAATCGTTTGAGATAGATTAATGCTGACTCAACACAATAAAACCAAGCGATTTCCAATGCTCATATTAGAGTGTCAGTAAAATACTTTAACAAGGTCTTAATCAAAGCCATGGAGGCTGTTTTTAATATCACTCGCGTAGAGCTAATACTTCAACCTCGTCTGGAGGGTTAGCCAAGAGGCAAAACATTTTGCTTTGCAACATAGAATAGGCATCCTCCTATTGGATCACTACGATAACGGATTGGGCTCGTCGTTGAAGAAAGGGCAACTAACACGCCTGAGCGCTCCTGTATTTAGTCTTCGCCCGTATATTGAGAATGGGCTATCTATTATCAATATAATCACTCTGCTGTGGTACACAGATGCGAGTAAGCCTTAACTTAAATAATATGCAGCGCTTTGACTAACCATACTGGATATAAACTTAACCGCCCTGTTTAACCGCCAGAAATATCTCACATGCAGAAAACAAAAAAGTCAGCAAATGCTGACTTTTTGATATCGATCAAATATGCTCGAACTTAGTAATTACCACCTTCAGAAGGGGTACCTGACTTCTCAGACTGAATACGTTGATAGATCTCTTCACGATGAACAGAGACTTCTTTAGGTGCATTGACACCGATACGTACCTGGTTACCTTTAACACCTAACACAGTAACTGTGACTTCGTCACCGATCATTAATGTTTCGCCTACACGACGAGTCAAAATTAGCATTCGACTGCTC
Organism: Shewanella sp. SR43-8; assembly: GCF_014163775.1. Classification (NCBI taxonomy): domain Bacteria; kingdom Pseudomonadati; phylum Pseudomonadota; class Gammaproteobacteria; order Alteromonadales; family Shewanellaceae; genus Shewanella; species Shewanella sp. SR43-8. The sequence continues at coordinate 374,573 of NZ_JACJDX010000001.1, forward strand.
CTTTAAGTTCAATCTGCATAACACGCTTTATCCGTAATATGCGCTCATTATAAGGTCTGCTTTACATAAAATCATAGTATCAATTTCTGAATACGTCGGTTTATAAAGCATATTCTCTTAAGAAATCATAAAACTTGATGATTTTCATCTTTTGAAACGAGGTTAACCGTCAATTAATCACATTCACGATACGACTCGCTGGTTAAACAATCCAATACGGCAAACCAATAACAAAAACGCTAGCAATGGAAAAACAAATACCAAATCAGAGTACTACACTTGAGCACAAAAAAAAGCATTGTCTGACACTGGTAATCCTTTTAAACGCTTTTACTGTTAGCAAGTTAGTTCACTATGCCAAATCTACTGATAGCACTCAAGTCATAAAGCTGCATATAGTAGACTTTATGACTCAATTGCCGATAAATCGTTAATTTACAGATTTAATTAGCTTAAACGTTCGTTTACCCAAGGTGCAACCAAGGCTAATGCGGCGGCTAAATTCTCAGGCTGAGTACCACCCGCTTGAGCCATATCTGGGCGTCCGCCGCCCTTACCGCCAACCTGCTGTGCGACCATTGCCACTAACTCACCCGCTTTAACTTTTTTAGTTAAATCATTGCTGACACCAGCAATTAAGTTAACTTTACCGTCTTTAGACGTACCTAAGACAATAATCGCAGATTTAAGCTTTTGTTTCAGCTCATCTTGTAAACCACGAAGTGAACCAGGATCAATGCCATCAAGCTGCTTAACTAACAACTTAACCCCATTGATGTCGACTGCATCACCCGCCATATCGGCACTGGCTGCTGCAGCTAACTTATCTTTTAACTGCGACAAATCTTTTTCTAATTGCTTCACTTTATCTAACTGGGCTTTTAACTTAGCCACAACTGAAGCACTGTCTGATTTAAGTAATTGCGCAGCTTCATCTAATACTGCTTGTTGATCGGCAATATAAGCCATTGCTGCGATACCTGTGACAGCCTCAATACGACGCACACCGGCAGCAATACCACCCTCAGAAGTGATTTTAAATAACCCAATATCACCAGTACGGCCAACATGAGTACCACCACATAGCTCGATAGAGAAATCCCCCATAGTCACCACGCGGACTTGGTCATCGTATTTCTCACCAAATAATGCCATGGCGCCTTTTTCTTTAGCTTCGTCAATGGCCATTTCAGTGGTGCAAAGTTCATGGTTACGGCGAATTTGAGTATTGACTAGATCTTCTACCGCTTTTAACTCTGAAGCTTTAACCGCTTCAAAATGAGCAAAGTCAAAACGTAAGCGCTCAGGGTTAACTAATGAGCCCTTCTGAGACACATGCGAGCCTAACACTTGACGTAATGCAGCATGCAGTAAGTGAGTGACGGAATGATTTAACTGAGTACGATGACGTAAATTTTGATCCACTTGCGCAATTAACTGCTGACCAATAACTAATTTGCCTTGGCTTAATTGACCTTCATGACCAATAGCAGGGCCAAACTTTTGCGTGTCGTTAACAATAAACAGTAAACCTTCAGCTGTCAGTTGACCTTTATCGCCCACCTGTCCACCGGACTCTGCATAGAATGGCGTATTATCTAGCACAACAACGGCATCTTGACCGGCAACCACAGTATCAACCGCTTTACCGTCAACATATAAACCAATCACATTAGGCTGACCAGTTAACTCGGTATAACCACTGAATGCGGTTTCTGCATCAATAATTAATTGGCTATTATAATCTGCGCCAAAGTTACCTGCGGCTTGTGCGCGACTTCTTTGCTCCGCCATTGCGACTTCAAAGCCTGCTTCATCAACATTAATATCACGTTCACGACAAACATCAGCGGTTAAATCAACTGGAAAACCATAAGTGTCATACAGTTTAAATACCGTTTCACCATCTAAAGTATTACCTTGTAGCGTATTTAGCGCACCATCCAAAATCACTAAGCCACGCTCAAGTGTACGAGCAAACTGCTCTTCTTCTGCTTTTAAGGCTTTTTCAACAATGGCTTGTGTTTGTTTTAACCCATTAGCTGCATCACCCATAACGCTAATGAGTGTTGGGACTAACTTATAGAAAAATGCATCGGTAGCACCAAGCTTATTACCGTGACGAACTGCGCGACGAATAATACGACGCAATACATAACCACGGCCTTCGTTTGATGGCATAACCCCATCGGCAATTAAAAATGCACAAGAACGTATATGATCAGCAATAACCCGTAATGATTTATTTTCTAAATCAGATACACCAATAATTTCAGCCGTTTTTGCGATGAGTTGTTTAAAGATATCGATTTCGTAGTTTGAATGCACACCTTGCATAATTGCTGCAATACGCTCAATGCCCATACCTGTATCAACCGAAGGTTTAGGCAATGGCAACATTTCACCGTCGGCTTGACGGTTATATTGCATAAATACAATATTCCAGATTTCAATAAAGCGATCGCCGTCTTCTTCAGGCGTACCAGGACGACCACCCCAGATATGATCGCCATGATCATAGAAAATTTCGCTACATGGGCCACAAGGTCCGGTATCACCCATCTGCCAGAAGTTATCAGACGCAAACGCGCCACCTTTATTATCACCAATACGGATCATATTTTCAGGTGCAACACCAATTTTTTGCGTCCAAAGTTCATAGGCTTCGTCATCTGTTTCATAAATGGTGACACATAAGCGATCTTTTGGCAGCTTGAGGGTTTCAGTTAAAAAGGTCCATGCAAAACGGATCGCATCTTCTTTAAAATAATCGCCAAAACTGAAATTACCCAACATTTCAAAAAAAGTGTGGTGACGAGCGGTATAACCCACATTGTCTAAATCGTTATGTTTACCACCAGCACGAACGCAACGTTGTGATGTTGTTGCTCGGCTATAGTTGCGCTTATCCATACCGAGGAACACATCTTTAAACTGATTCATACCCGCATTGGTAAATAACAGTGTTGGGTCGTTAGTGGGAACGAGCGAGCTGCTATCAACAACCTGATGTCCGTTATCTTCAAAGTACTTTAAAAATGCACTTCTTAACTCTGCTGTAGTCTGAAACATGAAATGGCCCTGAATAGAGAAAATACAAAAGTAACGAGCTTGATATGCAAGCTAGTAAATGTAGGCATTATATACTGAATTTGTCGAAAGAAGCGAGTTGAGTCAGTTGATTATAATCTCGACAAAATCGATAGAATAACGATCTACTGGCCCGATAACGACGGAGATAGCGAACTCAATCCACTGATTATTTAAGCGGAATATGCATTTCTATCTTGTCTATAAATAAGCTCGTTGATCATAGCTAGGACATAATTTGACTAATCAATCTGATAAGCAACCAAATCAAACGCATAAGAAACCAAGATAGTTAACATTTTGGCGAGTCTGGTAATCAGCACAATCGTGATGTGATAAGAAATAATGTGATTAAAAAGGATGTTATTAAAAAGGATGTTATTAAAAAGGATATTATTTAGCCTAACCGACATTTGATAGAGCAACTTGTCGCCGTACATTTCTCAATGTACCCAACTTTACTTAAAAATGATTCAATCACCTTAACATTAGCAAACACAAATAAATGCATACCAAGGGTGTTAAAGGCTTTAGATATTTTTTTGCTTAAAGCGGTGTTGACTATAGCTGGCAAGATTAGCCATTGTGCATGACAAGTGTCACTTAAAAGGCTCTGAGTTTGCCATTATCTGCAACATTTAGACTGGATGGCTTTTAAAATATGGTGAGTGTAAAAGATGGTGAGTGCGTGTAACGAGGCGACTCTATGGCGGGAATTTTCGCGGCGCGCAGAAGCGCTACCGCGATAAATATGACTGGCTAATTTAGAATACTTCACCTGTTTCAAGGTCAATATTCTCATCACTTTCAGTGGTTGAGTCTGATGAGTTAGCCCCACCATTCAATAACATGCCACGAAGAGTGATATTAATTTCATCGGCAATAGCTGGATTTTCAGTCAAAAATTTACCAGCATTGGCACGGCCTTGACCAATTTTTTCGCCTTTGTAGCTGTACCAAGCACCGGCTTTATCAACCAGCTTGTGTGCAACACCTAAGTCAACTAGTTCGCCGGTACGGTTAATACCTTGTCCATAAAGGATCTGGAATTCAGCTTGCTTAAATGGAGCTGCAATCTTATTTTTAACCACTTTAACGCGAGTTTCATTACCGATGACTTCATCGCCATCTTTAATCGCACCGGTACGACGAATATCTAAACGAACAGATGCGTAGAATTTAAGTGCATTACCACCTGTGGTCGTTTCAGGGCTACCAAACATTACACCAATTTTCATACGAATTTGGTTAATAAAAATAAGCAGTGTGTTTGATTGCTTAAGGTTACCCGCAAGTTTGCGCATCGCTTGGCTCATCATACGCGCAGCAAGGCCCATATGCGAATCACCAATTTCACCTTCAATTTCTGCTTTTGGTGTTAATGCTGCAACAGAATCGACAACGATTACGTCTACCGCACCTGAACGCGTTAACGCATCACAAATTTCTAGTGCTTGTTCGCCTGTATCTGGCTGTGAACAAAGTAAGTTATCAATATCTACGCCTAGCTTTTTGGCATAAATTGGGTCAAGAGCATGTTCAGCATCAATAAACGCACAGGTTTTACCTTCGCGTTGCGCTGCGGCAATCACTTCAAGAGTTAATGTGGTTTTACCTGATGACTCTGGGCCGTAAATCTCAACGATACGTCCCATTGGTAAACCACCCGCACCAAGTGCGATGTCCAATGAAAGCGAACCGGTAGAGATAGTTTCAACATCCATTGTGCGATCTTCGCCCAACTTCATAATTGAGCCTTTACCAAATTGCTTTTCAATTTGGCTTAATACGGCGGCTAGCGCTTTCTCTTTGTTTGGATCAACCTTCATTATAAAACCCTCTTAAGGCATTCAATACGTTTAGTAAAATGCTATTTTGACTTAGGTGAAATGATGTAAACCATTTCATTATGTTCATCAGTATACTGTATAGTCATACAGTATCAAGTGCTGAGGGCAATTTTTTTTAAACCTTAGTGAATTGCCTTTTTACATCAATATTTTATCTCCATATACTTTTTTGTTTGAATCTATTTATACCCTAGGGGCAAATATTGTTAAGATTAACCTCATAAGATTTACGTCCTAAGATTGATTAATAGTGAAGTGTTCATAATGACAGTGATTGATACCAGCGATTTAGAAAAACACACCCCGATGATGCGTCAGTATTTAGGCTTAAAAGCGGCCCATCCTGATATGTTATTGTTTTACCGAATGGGTGATTTTTATGAGTTGTTTTACGATGATGCTAAGCGCGCTTCTGAAATGCTGGGGATTTCACTTACTGCTCGCGGAAAAAGCGGCGGCGATCCTATCCCAATGGCTGGAATCCCCTATCATGCTGTGGAAGGCTATTTAGCTAAACTAGTCAATATTGGCCAGTCTGTAGCCATTTGTGAGCAAATTGGTGATCCTGCGACATCAAAAGGCCCAGTTGAGCGTCAAGTCGTACGCATTGTGACTCCTGGTACCTTAACGGATGAGGCTTTACTTCAAGAAAAACACGACAATTTACTGGCGGCGCTTTATCAAGGTAAAAACGGTTTTGGATACGCTACCTTAGATATTTCATCAGGTCGTTTTGTGGTTGCTGAATTACCCACTCGTGAAGCACTAGAAGCTGAATTACAACGTACTAATCCTGCCGAGTTGCTCTACAGTGAAGATTTTACTGACATGTTATTAATCAATAATATGAAAGGTATTCGTCGCCGTCCAGAGTGGGAATTTGATTATGATACTTGCGTAAATTTACTGCTTGGTCAATTTGGTACCAAAGATTTACATGGCTTTGGTATTAGTGATGCACGCTTGGCATTACAAGCTGCAGGTTGTTTAATGCAGTATGTCAAAGATACGCAAAAGATGGCACTGCCACATATTAATTCGATTGTGCGTTTTAACCAATCTGAATCCATTATTTTAGATGCCGCGACGCGACGTAACTTAGAGTTAACGCAAAACTTATCTGGTGGGCGTGAAAATACCCTGTCGTGGGTACTCGATAATACTGCCACGCCTATGGGCAGTCGCATGTTACAACGCTGGATCCATGAGCCACTTCGAAATAGACAAACGATTCAATATCGCCATAACGCCGTAAGCGAGTTGATTGAGCAAGATATATATCAACCCCTACATGAGCAGCTGAAGGTTTTAGGCGATATTGAACGTATTATGGCTCGTTTGGCACTGCGTAGCGCCAGACCTCGTGATTTTTCACGTTTAAAGCAAGCGCTAGCACTGCTACCTGAAATTCAACAAACATTAGCCGTATGCCAACAACCAAGATTGACAGCTTTAATTCAATTATTGGGTGAGTTTCCAGAACAACACGATTTATTAGCACGCGCAATTGTTGATAATCCGCCAGTATTAATTCGTGACGGTGGCGTAATCCGAACGGGCTACAATAATGAATTAGACGAATGGCGTAAGTTAAGTGAAGGCGCAAGTGATTATTTAGTCGAACTTGAAGCTCGCGAGAAACAGCAAACTGGAATTAACACTTTAAAAGTAGGTTATAACCGCGTCCATGGTTACTACATTGAAGTCAGCCGTTTACAAGCTGATAGAGTACCACTGAGTTATCAACGTCGCCAAACCCTTAAAGGCACCGAACGTTATATCACTCCAGAATTAAAAGAATACGAAGAAAAGGTGCTCTCAAGCCAGGGCAAAGCGCTCGCACTTGAAAAACAACTGTGGGAACAGCTCTTTGACTTATTGCTACCTAAATTACAAGAGTTACAACAGTTTGCCAGCGCAGCGGCTGAATTAGATATATTAAGTAATTTTGCCGAGCGTGCAGAAACCCTTAATTATCAATGTCCACAAATGACGCAGGATATTGGTATTCATATCAATGCTGGACGCCATCCTGTGGTAGAGCGCGTCAGTCAAGCGGCATTTATTGCTAACCCTGTGGTATTAACACCTAAACGGCAAATGCTTATTGTAACTGGCCCTAATATGGGCGGTAAATCAACCTATATGCGTCAAGTGGCACTGATTACATTAATGGCACACATAGGCTGTTTTGTTCCTGCTGACTCAGCTCAAATTGGTGAAATCGATCGGATATTCACCCGTATTGGCGCATCAGACGATTTAGCATCTGGTCGCTCCACCTTTATGGTTGAAATGACCGAAACGGCTAATATTTTGCATAATGCGACCGCAAACAGTTTAGTGTTAATGGATGAGATAGGCCGCGGTACTTCAACCTATGATGGTTTATCGCTGGCATGGTCTGCTGCAGAATATCTCGCGAAAAATGTCAGTGCACTGACATTATTTGCCACTCATTATTTTGAACTCACCCAACTGCCAGAGCTGTTACCATCAGTAATGAATGTGCACCTAGATGCAATAGAACACGACGACACCATTGCCTTTATGCATTCAGTGCAAGAAGGTGCGGCAAGTAAAAGTTATGGCTTACAAGTCGCGGCGCTAGCCGGGGTTCCCGCTGCGGTCATTAAGGCGGCAAAACAAAAGCTACATCAACTTGAAAATAGGGATATGAGTTCACCACAACATAATCAGGCTCAAGTGAGTATGAATTTATTACCACCAATGCCAGAGCCATCAGCAGTATTGGAAAAGTTAGCACTAATTAATCCTGATGATTTGACCCCTAAACAGGCATTAGATTATTTATATGAATTGAAGCGCTTAAACAACGCGAGCTAACAAATAGTGCTAGTTATTATTCGCGACGATAACAACGGTGGAAGTCTGCAGAGACTTCCATTTAATATTTACAATTAACTGACGCAAACCCGCTAATAATTAGCTGTTAGCAATATACTGCATCAAAAGGATAAACGTACCGAGGGAGTGAGACAGGCATAAAATAGGCTAAAGACAATAGGATTGTCTTTCTAACAAGTTGCTGAACTGAGCTTAAATTGTCATATCGAATAGTGAGCAATCGATCACAATCACATCAATCACGTTGGTATTGATTGTCGGGATAAACCTAAACACATGAGCAAAAAGTAATCTCTCATATAGGCTTTACCCGCATATCAACAATAGCTTAAGTTAACGTTATCCAAAATTTAGCTATCACAAATGATTCAAGTTAAATTAATTAATCACCAGTAACTTAATTATGACAGTAACTTAGTTATGACAGTAAACGTTCACTGTCCATTAGTCTCTGAATAATGCTTCAACAGAAAGCCCTTGAGCGCCCAATAAATCTTTTAAACGTTTAAGCGCTTCCACTTGAATTTGACGCACACGTTCACGTGTTAAACCAATTTCAGCACCAACATTCTCTAACGTTGAAGGTTCATATCCAAGCAAACCAAAGCGTCTCGCCAGTACTTCACGTTGTTTAGTATTAAGCTCATTTAACCATCCAACTATCGAATTCGATAAGTCTTCATTTTGCACCCGATAATCCGGGCCTACTGAATCGTCATCAGCAATAACATCTAATAAAGCCTTCTCATTATCGCCGCTCAGTGGTGTGTCGACAGAAGTAATTCGTTCATTTAGTTTCAACATGCGACTGACATCACCCGTCGACACATCTAACTTTTCTGCAATTTCTTCTGCAGTCGGTTCGTGGTCAAGTTTTTGCGCCAGCTGTCTTGCGGTGCGTAAGTAAACATTTAATTCTTTAACTATATGGATAGGCAGGCGAATGGTGCGGGTTTGATTCATAATTGCCCGTTCAATTGTTTGTCTGATCCACCATGTCGCGTAAGTAGAAAAACGGAAACCACGCTCTGGGTCGAACTTTTCCACCGCTCTAATTAAACCTAAATTGCCTTCTTCAATAAGATCGAGCAACGCTAATCCGCGGTTGTTATATCTTCTGGAAATTTTAACGACAAGACGGAGATTACTTTCTATCATGCGGTTGCGAGATTTTTCGCAGCCTTTGAGGGCTTTACGTGAAAAAAATACTTCTTCCTCTGCTGTTAGTAGCGGGGAAAAACCTATTTCACCTAAATATAATTGAGTGGCGTCTAAATTTTTCTGTAAGTCATCTTGGACTTTTTCTTCAATATCGAGTTGTTGCACCAAATTAGCATCATCGGTTGCAACTTCTGGTGGTTGTTTAGCTAGATCGACAAGACATTCTGCTGAAGCAGTATTATTTTTGCGGCTCATAATTGCTCTCCCAAACCTAATTTATGTTATTTAATCTACTGCACTCGCTTATCCTCCGTTATTTATGTTGCTAAACAATTACTGTTTAGGTAGATATCGTAATGGGTTGACAGACTTACCATGAAAGCGCACTTCAAAGTGAAGCATAACTTGATTAGTCCCAGTACTGCCCATTTTTGCAACTGTTTGACCTGCCGTCACATATTGCCTTTCCTTAACCACTATCGTGTCAGCATGCGCATAAGCACTTAAAAAATCATCATTGTGTTTGATAATCACTAAATTGCCATATCCGCGCAGTGCATTACCTGCATACACGACTTTCCCATCTGCAGCGGCTTTAATAATATCACCGCGATTACCTGCAATCTTAATACCTTGATTGCCTTGTTCTGAAGCCGAAAAATACCCGATTATCCGACCTCTAACTGGCCAATGCCATAATTGAACTTGTTGTGGTAAATTTGCGACAGAACCACTTGTATTTTGGTTAATTGTTTGTTGGGTAGTTGTTACAGAATACGCAGGCTTGACTTTGTGATCAAGCTCTTTTTTCGTTCTGCTTGAAACAGCTGCTGTGCCTGGCTTTGAAGTGACTACTGACTTTATTGTTTCTGATTTTGAACCAATTGAACTGGCAATATATGGCTTATTAATGGCTTGAGTTTGAACAGAAGCAACCTGAGTTTGAGGGGTACGAACAGTTGGCGTTGGACGATTACTTTTGGCCGCTAAATGAAGTATTTGGCCAGGATATATAGTATAAGGAGCCGATAAATGGTTCAAGCGAGCAACTTCGGCAAAATGGCGTCCAGCTCCCCAAGCGATTGAATAAAGGGTGTCGCCTTGCTGTACTTTATATTTATCGGTTTTTAATGACCCTTTGTGGTAACGAGGTCCATGATTTTTTGATGATAAACTGTCAACCGGCGCAGGACGATCTGCTTGAAAGCTGCATCCTGTGAGCATAATTGCTAAGACCATAAAGTTTGGCCAACCGGTATTCATCAAACAAAATCCTTACAGAGAAAAATACATGATTGTTAAGCTAAAACAAGCTTATTCCAAACGAACATTTGTTCACTAACCAAAACTCAACTATGTCGAATTGACTACGCCAAATCTCCGTTAACAAGCGGCACAAATTTAACCGCCTCGATAATCTCAGATTGGAATGACTGTCCAATACGGGTAATTTTGAGTAATTGTTGGATATCTTCTCCAACAGGAATAATTAAGACTCCATGTTCAGCTAATTGTTCAAGCAAGGCTTGAGGCACTGTTGCCGCAGCAGCAGTCACCATAATGCCATCAAATGGACCGCGATTTGGCCAACCTTGCCAACCGTCACCGTATTTAAATGACACATTATGTAAATCGAGACGCTTTAAACGTTGCCGAGCTTGTATTTGCAATGCCTTTATTCGCTCAATAGTACAGAGCTCAGGAATTAATGACGCTAAAACGGCAGCTTGATATCCTGATCCTGTACCAACTTCGAGCACTTTTTGAGGTTGGTGCTGCATTAACAGCTCTGTCATTCTAGCAACGATATAAGGCTGTGAAATAGTTTGTCCCTGCCCTATAGGTAACGCGGTATTTTCATAGGCTTTATGAGCTAGCGCACCATCAAGAAACATCTCTCGTGGTGTAGTCGCGACAGCATGCAATACTGCAGGATCTTTAATTCCTGCCTCCGCCAACTTTTTGGCCAAATTAAGTGCTGATGTTGACGCTACCCGGGTCATATTTTTATTATCCAATCGGCTAATCCATCAAGTTGATTGTATGCTGTTAAGTCAACGGTTAGCGGAGTTATCGAAACATAACCTGCTGCGACTGCACCAAAATCAGTTCCATCACCCGCATCTTGTTCACTGCCAACTGGCCCGAGCCAGTATATATCTTTACCCGCTGGATCTTGGGTTTTTATCATACCTTCAGCTTTATGCCTGGCCCCCAAACGGGTGACTTTAATCCCTTTAATTTGTGTTAAAGGCAAATCAGGAACATTAACATTTAAAATTTGATCGCGGCTAATTGGGTGAGACAATAAACCTTTTACGATTTTCACGGCATAAATTGCAGCGGTATCATAGTGAACGAGTGATTTACCAGCCAGTGATATAGCAATAGCGGGTAAACCTAAAAAACGCCCTTCCATGGCTGCTGCAACAGTACCAGAATATAAGGTATCATCGCCCATATTCGCTCCGGCATTAATACCAGAAACCACGATATCGGGCTCGACATCACACAGCTGCCTAATCGCAAGATGGACACAGTCTGTGGGTGTGCCATTAACAGAAATACTGCCGTTATCTAAGTTATTAATTCTTAATGGATTAGTCAAGGTTAATGAGTTACTTGCTCCCGAGCAATTACGATCAGGTGCAACCGTTAATACTTGCGCAAACTCACTCAGTGCCTGGCTTAACGCAATAATACCGGGTGCATTAACACCATCATCATTACTGACTAAAATATTAATCATTCATTAACACTCTTCATTTGTTTTAGCTTGTTGATCTGCAACCATCACTTTTCGCTGTGACTCTTGGACATCTTGATAATCAACCAGTTCACGAAGCACTGATGTAGCATAACTCCCTGCTGGTAATATAAATTCAAGTGTTAGCGTATCGGCGTCAAATTGCCATTTCATTCCTTGAGGTTCAAGCAATAAGGGCCGTCTTTCTTGTGTCAAACCCGCTTCTTCGAGCCCCTGAAGATCAGCTGAAAATTCGGCTAACGGCATCATTTCTACTGCTAATGCATCACCTTGTGCTAATGGTGTTCCCCTGCCCCACAATGGTGCTGCAAGTTGAATATCTTTTTCTGCTAAACGAGTTGTCAGAACGGCATCCCAAGCTTCCACAGTAAAATAGCTTTTACTGCCGGCTAACATCACACAATCGCCTGTTAATGTCTCGATATGATGATTGGCGAGGCGAAATGACACCACTTGGTTAAATATATTGGAACGCACAGCCGATAAATACATGCTGCGTTTGTGACGATCTTTTATATTTCGACCACCACTGAGCATTTGTCGGCCTAAGATAAGGTTTTTACCATCATGGCCAAAACGTTGTTCACCAAAATAATTAGGCACACCCAGTTTAGCAATCTGCTGTAAACGCATGTCAACATCGGTAGCATCAGTAATATTTCGTAATGTCAGCACAAACCGGTTGCCAAGTAATGCGCCTATACGCAGTTTTTTGCTATGACGGCTACTCGATAAAATCGTTAGCTTTTCATCATTTAGCTGAGCCCACTCTGGTGTTTCTTTACCAGGAATGCGGATCCCGAACCATTGTTCAGTAATGGCATTTTTGTCTTTTTGGCCAGCATAAGTCACTTCTTTTGGATGAACCTTAGCAAATTTAGCTAATATCTCAGCAACATAAACCGTATTCATGCCATTTTTGCGCACGTGGAGCATATGATGTTCACCTTCGCCAGTTGGCGTAAAAGGCAAAATTTCTTGGACAATAAAATCACTGTTATGGGTACGTAAATCAGCTTGGCTTATTGGTTTACCAAATAGGTAATGTAATTCTTTCATGTGACAGAACTCTCTATATATTTTTAGGTTATTGGCTCTTCATCAACACAACAGCTTCAACGGCAATGCCTTCTTTACGCCCAGTAAAACCAAGTTTTTCGGTGGTCGTCGCTTTTACATTAATATTATCGATATCGGTTTGTAAATCGACACTTAAACACTGACGTATCGCTTCAATATGAGGCGCCATTTTAGGTGCTTGCGCAATAATAGTCACATCGAGGTTACCTAAAACAAACTGCTTTTGCAGTGCAAGTTGATAGCAATGTTTCAATAACTCTCGGCTATCTGCACCAGCAAAATTAGCATCGGTATCAGGAAAATGTTTACCTATGTCGCCTAATGCCATCGCACCTAATATGGCATCGCTAATAGCATGCAGAACGACATCACCATCAGAATGAGCTATCAGCCCACTTTCATAAGGCACCGTCACCCCGCCTAAAATAAGCGGGCTGTCACCGCCAAATTTGTGTACATCAAAACCATGACCGATACGAATATTCATTTCAAAACCTTACGTTAACTGACTATCAGGTGATATTAACGACTCGAGCTAAATCTGTTAAATTTATTGTTGTGACATAAACAAAACTGCCAATTGTAAATCATCTGGATGAGTCACTTTAATATTATCCACCCGACCACTGACCAACCCCGGCATAACACCAGCCCATTCCATAGCACTGGCTTCATCTGTAATAGGGGCCTGCGCCGCTAATGCTGCTGATAAATGGCGGCGTAAAATTGATGCTGGGAAAAATTGTGGGGTGAGCGCATGCCATAACAAGGTGCGATCGACAGTATTAACAATATGACCACTGGCATCACTGCGCTTCATGGTGTCACGAACCGGTGCCGCCAAAATAGCGCCTTGAGGATAAATGTTTACAGACTCAATTAATCGACTGATATCGGTTAGGGTAACACAAGGCCTGGCGGCATCATGGACAAGCGCCCACGCGTCTGGATGATGACTATAAACATAGTCTAATGCGGCTAAAACTGAGTCGGCACGCTCTCCACCACCCACAACTTGGATTAACTTAGGATGCTGAGATTGCGGTAATTGGCTGAAATAATGATCTTGTGGATGCAATGCAACAATGACTTGTTCTATTTCAGGATGAGCGAATAATGTATCTAATGTATGAGCGAGAATACTTTGTTGACCAAGCATTAAATATTGCTTAGGTTTGTCAGCACCCATGCGGCTACCAATACCTGCAGCAGGCACAATAGCAATAATAGAACGAGGATTGTTGCGCATATTAGCAGTACCAAGATTGAAAGTAATATGATTGAGGGTTATACCTGCAGTACCACATAAGGTTAACGATTAAATTGGTTGCGTTCACGCAGCTCACTGCCTACAACTCGATAAAACGTCTCGCCTTCTTTAACCATACCTAACTCGTTACGGGCACGTTCTTCAATGGCTTCTGTGCCACTTTTTAAATCAATAATTTCTTCTTTAAGGATTTGATTTCGAGCAACAAGCTTGTCATTACTTTGTTCTTGCGCCGCGATTTGCGTTTGCAAGACGACATATTCTGAAAAGTTGTTATCGCCCTGCCAAAGCCGGTACTGTAAAAGTGATAATAAACAAATCAATAAAAATATTAGTTGTTTCATAATATTAAGTTATGTCGAAGTAACCCCTAGAAAATATGACTGTTATAGTACAACAAAAAAGGCCACCAAGTGGTGGCCTTTTTAAGCTAAAGCAAAAATATTATGCTTGGCCTTTGACTTCTTTAAGACCGTTATACGGTGCTTTTGAACCTAAAGCTTCTTCAATACGCAGCAATTGGTTGTATTTAGCAACACGGTCACTACGGCTTAGTGAACCGGTTTTGATTTGACCTGCCGCGGTACCAACAGCTAAATCAGCAATCGTTGAATCTTCTGTCTCGCCGCTACGGTGAGAGATAACAACCGTAAAGCCTGCATCTTTAGCCATTTTAATTGCAGCCAAAGTTTCAGTTAATGTACCGATTTGGTTGAATTTAATCAGGATAGAGTTAGCAATACCATTATCGATACCACGCTTAAGAATTTTGGTATTGGTTACGAATAGATCATCACCGACTAATTGGATGTTATCGCCCATTAGTTTAGTTTGGTGAGCAAAACCATCCCAGTCAGACTCATCAAGACCGTCTTCGATAGAAACGATTGGGTAACGTTGCGTCAAACCTTGTAAGAAGAAGTTAAATTCTTCAGAAGTAAATTTCTTACCTTCACCTTTAAGATCGTAGATGTTTGCTTCTTTGTCGTAAAACTCAGATGCAGCACAATCCATCGCTAAGGTGATGTCTTTGCCTAACTCATATCCGGCGTTGGCAACAGCAACTTTAATTGCCGCTAGAGCCGCTTCGTTAGAGGCTAGGTTAGGTGCAAACCCACCTTCATCACCAACAGCAGTTGAGTGACCGTCAGCTTTTAATACTTTAGCTAGGCTGTGGAATACTTCTGCGCCCATACGTAAGCCTTCACGGAACGTCTTAGCACCAACAGGCTGGATCATAAACTCTTGGATATCAACGCTGTTATCAGCATGCTCGCCACCATTGATGATGTTCATCATTGGAAGAGGCATAGAGTAAACACCTGGAGTACCGTTTAAGTCAGCAATGTGAGCATATAAAGGAACGTGTTTAGCCGCAGCAGCCGCTTTAGCAACAGCAAGAGACACTGCTAAAATCGCGTTCGCGCCAAATTTTGCTTTGTTCTCTGTTCCATCCAAGTCAATCATGATTTGGTCAAGTTCAGCTTGAGCCAATGCATCTTTGCCTTTTAACGCTTCTGCGATTGGGCCATTAACAGCGGCAACAGCCTTAAGAACACCTTTACCTAGGTAGCGCGCTTTGTCGCCGTCACGAAGTTCTAAAGCTTCGCGACTACCGGTCGATGCGCCAGATGGCGCTGCAGCCATACCGATAAAACCGCCTTCTAAATGCACTTCTGCTTCAACCGTTGGGTTACCACGAGAATCCATAATCTCGCGACCAATCACTTTAATAATGTTAGCCATAATTCCCTCGTACTTTGTGTAAGTAAATTAAAAAATTAAAAGAAATAAAAAGTTAATACCAATAAAAATACATACAACACTAAAAACAGCAGACTTATTGGTATATAACTTTCAGTTTTGTAATTTAAATTCGAATATCACTTAGGATAAATCGAATTAGACTTTGCATCAACTTAGTTTTGACTACTGTGATACAAGATTGAGGCTATTATTTGATCTAACGCAAGTATCCTGCATAAAAAAGCCGCTAATGCATGCATTAGCGGCTAGTTCATTAAGCGATATCGCGTTTTTGATACGCATAAGAAGCGGCAATAAACCCTTCAAATAATGCATGACCGTCGCGTGGGGTTGAAGTGAATTCCGGATGGAATTGACTTGCCACAAACCATGGATGATTTGGTAGCTCGATCATCTCAATCAATTTACGATCAGATGATAAACCACTAAACACTAAACCGGCCTTTTCAAGACGCTCAATATAGTTGTTGTTGACTTCGTAACGGTGACGATGACGCTCAACGCAAGTTGTAGCCTTGTAGGCTTCAGCGGCTTTAGTTCCTTGTTTCAAATGACATAACTGAGCACCTAAACGCATAGTGCCACCTAAATCAGAAGACTCATGGCGCGTTTCAACATCACCTTCTTCGTTAATCCACTCGGTAATTAACCCCACTACTGGATGAGGTGTTTGCGAGTTAAATTCAGTTGAATGTGCGCCTTCTAAACCAGCCACATGACGAGCAAATTCAATTAATGCCACTTGCATACCTAAACAAATACCAAAATACGGTAGGTTGTTTTCACGGGCAAATTTGGCAGCAAAAATCTTACCTTCAACACCCCGTTCACCAAAGCCGCCTGGGACTAAAATACCGTCCAGTCCTTGTAATACTTCTTCGCCTTTAGCTTCAACGGTTTGTGAATCAATGTACTTAATGTTCACTGTCACGCGTTTTTTCAAGCCTGCATGTTTTAAGGCTTCGTTAACCGACTTGTAAGCGTCAGGTAATTCAATATATTTACCAACCATACCAATAGTCACTTCACCATTTGGATTGGCTTCTTGATAAATAACATTTTCCCACTCAGACAAATCAGCTTCGTTACATTCTAAATTAAAACGTTTGATGACCAAGTCATCTAATCCTTGTGAACGCAATAGCGCTGGGATTTTATAGATGCTATCAACGTCTTTTAACGAAATAACTGCACGTTCTTCAACGTTACAGAATAACGAAATTTTTGCTTTTTCATTCGCAGGGATAGCACGGTCGCCACGGCAAACCAACACATCTGGAGCAATACCAATAGAACGTAACTCTTTAACAGAGTGTTGCGTAGGCTTAGTTTTAATTTCACCCGCAGCGCCTAAGAATGGCACTAAGGTTAAATGCATAAATAGAGTGCGTTCACGTCCTAGCTCTGCACCTAATTGACGAATAGACTCAAGGAAAGGTAATGATTCGATATCACCTACCGTGCCACCGATTTCCACAATCGCAACATCATGGCCTTCTCCACCGGCTAACACTTTTTCTTTAATCGCGTTAGTAATGTGAGGAATAACCTGAATAGTTGCGCCTAAATAATCACCACGGCGTTCTTTACTAATCACTTCTTCGTAAATACGCCCAGTGGTAAAGTTATTACGACGATTCATTTTAGTGCGAATAAAACGCTCGTAGTGACCTAAGTCAAGATCGGTTTCAGCGCCATCTTCAGTCACGAATACTTCACCGTGCTGAGTCGGGCTCATGGTACCCGGATCGACGTTAATATAGGGGTCAAGTTTCATAATGGTTACATTGAGGCCACGCGCCTCTAAAATTGCTGCGAGCGAAGCCGCTGCAATGCCTTTACCTAGTGATGAAACAACGCCACCAGTAACGAAGATATACCTTGTAGTCATGCTGAACCTGAGAAATTGTGTTGGAATAAACGTGCTTGTAAGAAAGCACTAGGACGGGGCGATATTATAGCAAAGCCACCTCGTTTCGACAAACTTAAACGCGCTAATTTTAGCTTAATTTATGTTTTCGTGTTGTTTTACACGATTCCAGTAGTGGTCTAATTGCTCTAAGCTGTGTTGCTCTATTGGTTTTCCACTTAGGGCAACACATTGTTCAACCCCTCTGAATCGCCGTTCAAATTTATGATTGGCTTGACGCAATGCTTGCTCGGGATCAACCTTTAAGTGGCGCGCAAGATTGACCACTGCAAACAATAAATCGCCCATTTCATCGACAATTCTCGGTTGGTAAAAATCAGGATCTTGATGTCGTTGATTAACTTCTACCAGTACTTCATCGATTTCTTCATGTATTTTAGCCACCACAGGCTCAAGCTCGGCCCAATCGAACCCCACTTTTGCCACTCGATGTTGTATTTTTCGTGCTCGACTGAGTGCCGGTAATGCATGAGGAATATCATCTAAAGCGGAATGCAGTTGCTTTTGCTGACGTTCTGAGGCTTTTAATTTATCCCAGGCTTGGCTTAAATCATCGGTATTGGTGATTGCCGCAGGTGCTTGGGTTTCTGGTTGGCCAAACACATGGGGATGACGACGAACTAACTTATCACTAATACGCTCAATCACTGTGGCAAAGTTGAACATGCCTTGCTCTTGGCCTAATTGGCAATAAAACACCACCTGAAATAATAAATCACCCAGTTCATCAGGTAATTCCTGCCATGCTTTGCGCTCAATAGTATCCACCACTTCATAAGCTTCTTCTAAAGTAAAAGGCACTATCGTTGTAAAGTCTTGGGCAAGATCCCACGGACACCCTGATTTAGGGTCGCGCAATTGCTGCATAATGGTCAATAACGATTGAATATCTGCCACGATAGTGTCCTCTTTGAATAAGTAAAAAGGCACCTTCGTTAGAGGTGCCTTGATCGCGATAATGTGATTATCTGTGTCTTGATTATCTGCGAATTAACGTCTGTTAACTAAAGTCTGCGCGACTCAATCACGCCATCAACTTGGGATAACTTGGCGAGGATCCGTGATAAACCGTCTAAGTTGTACAACTCAAGTTCAACTTCTACCGTTGCGGTTTGAGTTTTCACGTCTGATGATGAACTCATGGCCATCACGTTAGACTTTTCAGCTGCCAGCACTGTGGTTAAGTCACGTAACAAACCACTACGGTCATGTGATAGCACCCTAACGCGAATTCGATAACCACCAGAGTAGTTCTCGCCCCAAATCACATCGACGCTACGTTCAGGATGAGCACGCATTAACTCTTTGACTTGCTCGCAATCGCTGCGGTGCACTGAAATTCCCCGCCCCATAGTGATGTATCCAAAAATTTCATCACCAGGTACCGGTTGACAACAACGAGCGATATGACTCATTAAATTACCCACACCATTAACTTCAACTTGGCCTTTGCTCGATTTTTTAGGTTTATGTGACGCTTTCTTGATGATGTCTTCAAGTAAATTTTCGTCTGTGTCAGCGACCTTACGAATTTTGGTGTCAGTGAAATTAACCACTTGGTTTAAGCGCAAATCGCCGCCACCGATGGCTGCCAACATGTCATCCATTGAATTTAAATTAAAACGTTCTACCGCCACCGCGGCATCTTTGATTTTTAAGCCAACGCGGGCCAATTCAGATTCAAGCATCTCCTTACCCGCAGCAATATTTTTGTCGCGATCTTGTTGCTTAAACCAGTGTTGAATTTTTGAGCGTGAACGTGACGACTTGATATAGCCTAAATTAAGATTGAGCCAATCACGTTTAGGGTTAGGCGTTTTTGAAGTGATAATCTCAATCCGCTCGCCCGTTTCCACTTGGTAAGTGAAGGGAACTATGCGGCCATCAACCTTAGCGCCGATACATTTATGCCCCACCTGCGAGTGAATATAGTAAGCAAAATCAAGCACGGTTGAGCCTAAAGGTAAATCAACCACTTCACCACTTGGGGTAAATACATAAACTCGATCTTCAAATACTTGGCTGCGGACTTCATCAACTAAATTACCGCTTTCGGCGACATCTTCTTGCCACTGCAGAATTTTACGCAACCAGTTAATTTTTTCTTCGTAACCCGTTTGCTTACTGTTACTCGCACCTTCTTTGTATTTCCAATGCGCAGCGACCCCAAGCTCGGAATCTTGATGCATTGCTTCGGTACGAATTTGAATTTCTACTGTTTTGCCTTCTGGGCCTACAACTACAGTATGAATCGATTGATATCCATTCGGTTTTGGATTGGCGACATAATCATCAAACTCACGAGGAATATGGTGCCAAAGATCATGCACAACCCCTAATGCGCCATAGCAATCTTGTAATCTTTCAGTGACAATACGTACGGCACGAACGTCAAAAAGCTCATCAAACTTGAGATCTTTGCCCTTCATCTTGCGCCAAATACTGTAGATATGCTTAGGACGACCGTACACTTTGGCGCGAATATCATCACTGTCTAAGCGTTGTTGTAATTGAGTCACAAATTTGTCGATAAACACTTCACGATCAAGGCGTTTACCATCTAATTGTTTGGCAATGTCTTTGTAAACCGTTGGATGCAAATAGCGAAAAGATATATCTTCCAGCTCCCACTTGAGCTGACCAATACCTAAACGATTAGCTAATGGTGCATAAATATCGGCAATTTCGCGGGCTAACAATACTCGAGTTTCTTCATCGGCGTTTTTAACCGCACGAAGCAAACATACACGCTCAGCCAATTTGATGACCACAGCGCGCACGTCTTCAACCATAGCCAATAGCATTTTGCGGATGTTATCGATTTGCGGTTCTGCATCACGAGAGTTTTGACTGACTTTTAACGCGCCGATAGCATTCATGGTGACAACACTGGCAACAAGTTTTGCAAGATTTTCACCGTATTGCTCTACAATTTGCTCTTCATTGAGCACACCTGCATCGAGTAGCAGAAATAACACCGCAGCTTGGAGGGTTTCGATGTCCATATTCAGCGGCGCTAAAATCTCAATCATTTCGCGAGCGCGCGCAAGCAACTCTGTATGAGCCAGCTTGTTTTTAACCGGTAAGGCCTCAACTTGCTGGATCAATAATAATAATTTCTGAGCATCATCTTTGTCGTCGAGATATCGAGCGACCCACTCATCTAATTGGAATGCTTGCGTGTTAAAATGTGCTTCGCGAACAGATACCATGAACCCTTCCTTAGCCGCATGACCGACTGACAGACATTCAACCATATTGCCACATGTAAAACTGTGTTTGTATGGCGCTAACAATAACTAAACGACCTATCTTGAAGCTCTACATACGTTTGTCAATTTAATCGCGTTTAGTTGAACAAATTTTTAGCATACCTAAGTTCCGATATCGCTAAAACGGCCTGTTTATTTATCTAATTCAAATAATACCATGGCTTCAATATGATGTGTTTGTGGAAACATATCCACTAATCCGACTTTAGCAATACGATAACCATTAGCTAATAATACACTACTGTCGCGAGCTAAACTTGCCGGATTGCATGAAACATAGACCACTTTCTTAGGTTGCATTTTCTGTAACCATTGTAAACTTTCGAAGGCACCGGCTCTGGCAGGATCAAGTAACAGTTTATCAATTTTCCCCAGCCAGGGTTGCGTCGATAAATCAGCACTTAAGTCTGCATGATAAAAAGTGACGTTATCCAGTTTATTGTCGATAGCATTTTGTTTAGCTTGTTGTACCATTTCAGGCACACCTTCAACAGCGACAACCTCAGCAGCCTTCAATGCCAAAGGTAAGCTGAAATTCCCCACACCACAAAACAAATCTAAAATGCGCTCGCCTGGCTGAGGGTCTAACCACGCAATAGCTTGATCTACCATGCTCTGATTAATCGCGCCGTTAACTTGCACAAAATTACCCGGGGTAAACGAACAACGCACCGACTCCTGCGCAAGGTGGTAATAAGGTAACGTCACCGCATCATCAGTTTGTAACAAGGGATATAATTGGGTCAATTGACCGGCATCATCTTGCAATAATAAGTTAACTTGATGTTTCTCAGCAAAACCCGTTAACCAACGAATATCTGACGCGGGTAACACTTTCGTCACTCTTAATACTGCAAAATTACCGTTATCCGCTTGAGTGAGTTCAACGTGCCCCAAACTTGACCGCGCTTTGAGTTGATTTAAATTCACCGCAAATGGCGTAATTAGTGCCGATAAAGACTCTGCTAATACAGGACACTGCTGAATAGAAACAATTTTATTGCTATTGGCTGCGCGAAACCCCAACTGCAACCGGCGAGTGTTTTTATCAAATAATGTTGCCAGTCTAGCGCGTCGACGGTAATGCCAACTGTCACCCACGATAGGAGCTGCGACAACATCGGTCTCAATCGCTGAAGTAGTCGATGATTTACTCATAAGGTCGACTAAGGTCGTTTGTTTATGTTCGCGCTGAGCTTGTGTGTCCATGTGCTGTAAATCACAGCCGCCACATTCATAATAATGCGGACAATGAGGTTTGACTCGATGAGCAGATGCAAGCTCAATCGCGATTAACTTAGCTTTAGAGTAGCTTTTCTTTTGTTCCACAAATTGCACTGTTGCCGTTTCGCCAGGCAACACACCAGGAATAAACACCACTTTGCCTTGATGCTGCGCTATACCTGCACCTAAATGGTCAAGTTGAGTCACACTGAGGCTTAGTTTTGTTGATAATTGCTTAGATTTGTTCGGTTTAGCTTGGAAAAATTGTGCCATTTCGGCCTCAGGTATTGAATAAAAAACTAGTCAAGAGTGCGCCATCTCTGGCAATCTAGACGCAATAATCGCGATTAAGTAACAGGGACATACCTAACAAACATGAAAAGTGCCAACAATATGACCAAATACAGCCTACGCTCTTGGGTTCTGGTACTTGCGTTAGCACCCACTATTGTCGTGGGTATTCTACTTGGAAGTTATTTCACGATAAACCGCTTTTATGAATTGGAACAAACCTTAATTGAAAAAGGCAGTAACATTGTCGAACCGTTAGCGATTGCCAGTGAATTTGGCATTATTAATCAAGACCGTGAATCAACTAAACTTTTACTCGCCGCCTCACAGATAAACAATGCATCCCTGATCCTCTCCATCGCTGTTTTTGATGCCAAAAACCAACTCTTTGTGACATCGCACTATCATAAAGATTTTGAAACCATGCGTTATAAGCAACCTTTGGCTAACTTGGTTGGAACAGAGCATGAAACCATTGGCGATACCTTAGTCATTCGAGTGCCAATAATATCTCATACTGGCTTAGAACTAAAACCAGTTGCCAACATCAATCGCCAGAATGACACTAATACCGATAATGCCTCGGCAAACAATGGCATGATTGCGCCGATTTACAACAACCAACAAGAAAAAATACTCGGCTATATTTCGGTATTATTAAACAAAGAAAACGCTCTGCTTGAACAACATAGAGCAGCAATTGCCGCATTTATTATTGTGTTGATTGGCGTACAGTTTAACTTATTTTTCACTTTCCGTTTAGTCAAATACGTTAACTACCCCATTACCGAAATGGTGCGAGTTGTTGCCAAAATTCGTGAAGGTAAACTCGATACTCGCCTTGAAGGAAATCTGATTGGCGAGCTCGATCTGCTTAAACGGGGTATCAATGCAATGGCAGGATCATTGTCTGAATACCACGATGAAATGCAGCAAAATATTGATCAAGCAACCTCAGATTTACGCGAAACCCTTGAACAAATTGAAATTCAGAACGTAGAACTCGATATAGCTAAGAAACGAGCGCTTGAAGCAAGCCGGATAAAATCAGAATTTTTAGCTAACATGTCGCATGAGCTTCGTACCCCACTTAATGGTGTCATAGGTTTTGCAAGACAGCTGTTAAAAACGCCATTGCATACCAGCCAGCTCGACTACATTAAAACTATTGAACGCAGTGCGAGTAATTTATTAGGGATTATCAATGACATTCTCGACTTCTCAAAACTAGAAGCCGGCAAAATGGTATTAGAGAAAATGCCATTTGCATTGCGTGAAACCCTTACCGAAACCTTGACCATTATTGCCGGAAGTGCTCAAGAAAAAGGCCTAGAATTAGTCATTGATATCGATGCCAATGTTCCTGAAAGCGTCAGTGGTGATGCCATGAGAGTGAGTCAAATTATTACCAACTTAGTCGGTAACGCCATCAAATTTACCGACAAAGGCAGTGTGATACTCAAAATCCACTTAGTGGGTCAGGACGACGATAATATTACCTTACGCTGCGAAGTTATTGATACCGGTATTGGCATTGATGAAAGTCAGCAAGAGTATCTATTTCAGGCATTTGGCCAGGCAGACTCATCAATTTCTCGCCGCTTTGGTGGCACTGGATTAGGTTTAGTCATTACCAAACGCTTAATTAACCAAATGGGCGGCCAAATAGGCTTTACCTCTGCGCCCGATAAAGGCTCAAACTTTTGGTTTATTTTACCACTGGGGATCAGTCAATTTGAAATTGGTGAAGTGCTGCCAGTGGATGTATTGCAACATAAATCAGTATTATTGTATGAACCACGAGAATTAACTCGCGACACTCTTAACCGTCGCTTAGTGTCATGGCAATTAATTATCACTAGTGTTGCCAATCCCGAAAACCTGACATCGGTTTTACAAAGTAAAAACAGCAAGTTTGATTACATCATCATTAGCTGTCATGGGTTTGCAGACAACGCAGCCTTTATTCATTTGTTACAACAAGCCAGACAGCATACTGATTGCCTTATTTTATTGCATGACTGTCTAGACCAAGACATGATAATCAATGTACTAAAAGTCAATGCAGATGTATTGCTCAACACTCCGGTTAGCGATTTTACCCTAGCACATCATTTAATCTATCCTCCAATGCCGTCAACCTTAGTGGCTTTACCTGAACAAATAAACCATGAGATTAGCAAACGCCAAAATGCATCCGTATTAGCCGTTGACGACAATATGGCTAACCTAAAGCTAATTGATACCTTACTCAAAGAGTTGGTCGATAATGTGGTCACAGTCAATAACGGCGCGGATGCGATAAAACAAGCAAACACACAAGTGTTTGACTTAATCTTTATGGATATTCAAATGCCAGGCACAGATGGCATTACCGCAACCAAACAAATTCGTTCAGGATCTCTCAATCGAAATACGCCGATTATTGCCGTTACTGCACATGCTATTGCAGAAGAACGTGAGAACATATTAGCCAGTGGTATGGATGGTTTCCTTCCCAAACCTATTGATGAACTGTCACTAAAAAGCGTTATCAGTCGATGGATAATTAAACCGAAATTCACCCATTTTGATACTCATGTGCTCAATTGGGATTTATGTTTAACCCAGGCCAATCAAAAAACAGATTTAGCATTAGACATGTTAAAGATGCTAGTTAACTCATTACCTGAAACCACCGCAACGATTAATGAGGCATTAATTGCAAAAAATGCTGAGGTACTTGTGCAAGCGGTGCATAAACTGCATGGCGCAACATGTTATTGCGGTGTACCTACTACACAAAAACTGTGCCGGGATATTGAGTCAGCATTAAAGCATAAAATTGCCATTGATGACTTAGAACCTGAAATACTAGAGTTACTTGATGAGTTAACTAAGGTAGAATCAGCAGCAAATCAAGTCATAAACCAGCTATCAGTGGATATACCCCATGACCAGTAAATCCGGTTTTTTCAAACGCCTAAAAGCGTTATCGTTACCTCAGAAGCAGCTTTTTGCTTTAGCATTGTGCCAACGAATGTTGCCTAACTACCAATTATTTTCTGAAGTGTGTGAATTTGGCCAACCGCAGGTGCTCAGTACAGCCTTAGAGTTACTGTGGCAAAGCCAGTATGACAAAAAACTTAAGTTCAATATTGACGTGCATTTACAACGCCTTGATGAAAATACTCCAGATCCTAGTGAATTTGAAGCCTATGGTGCTTACCCTGCCATGGATGCAGCAGTAGCCATTGCAACGCTAATGGGTGCAATAGACGGGAAAATTGAAGAAGATATTACTAATATTAGTAAGTTATCATCAAGCACTGTAGCAAATTACATTGAAGCAATTAGTGATGAATCATTAATGGATGAAGAACTTGATGAATTTGTATTTTCGCACCCAGTAATGGAAGAAGAAAAAGAACTACAAGGCATGTTACTCGACATTATCGAAGCTAACCCAGAAATCACCAGCGAACTGGTTAAAGGTTTACGTAAAGAGATTATCGAAGCCGGTGTGTCTAATATTGGCATTAGTCTATAGGGGCTGACTCCGATACTGCCAATAAACAACCAAGCCTGATGTTATTCAGGCTTTTTATTGAGTGTCACGCCATGAAATTTTTTATCACAGTTTCATTTTTATCCAGCCTGATAAAAAACCGATAATTGTACCTTAATCGTTAGTTATCTGGTGCAAATAGGCTCTTTCTTTGGGTTGAATCCAGTAAGTGCATTTTTACTGAACTTGAAATATTGTCATCAGCAAAAGTATTACAGGTCAGTTTGAGCCAAAAGTAAAAAATAAACACTCGTTTAACTTTAGCCTAATTGCATCCTCCTAGCAAAACGCAGTAAAGTGACCATATTGTCATTTTGTTAAGGAATTGCGTGGGATGTCCAGTATTCTTACCCCGCTAATCGCTGTATTTATCATTATGCTGCTTGGCAGTATTGTACAAAAATTGAGATTTTTGCCAGCCGACACCGATCTGATCCTCAATCAATTTGTCTACTACATTGCCTTTCCGGCAATTTTACTGATTGTATTAGCTGAAACACGCATTGAAGACATTATTCAATGGGGCTTTATTGGTGGCTTTAGTTTGGCGATGATCATTACCTATGCATTGGTGATTGCTGTGTCATTGTGGCGCAAACCTAAGCAGCAAACCGTTGCGGCAATGCGCGCCTTAAATGCCACCTTTGGCAATACTGCATTTATTGGTATTCCATTACTGAGCTTGTTATTCCCAGGTAACAAGATCGCCTTAGTTGCCGCTGCCATTGCCAGCTTACTGTCGGTGTTTATGTTTGCCTTTGCCTTGGTCTCTATTGAACTGGCCAGCCGTGACAAAAAATCAACTGATCATGCCATCGTCATCATGGCGAATGCACTATGCAAAAATCCGATTGTACTGGGCAGCGTCATTGGTATCAGCCTATCGGCATTGCATATTACCTTACCAGAGAGTCTGGCATTAGTACTGCATCAAATAGGCAATACCTCAAGCCCTTGTGCACTATTTGCCATCGGAATGGTACTTGCTAAAGCGTTACGACATCAATCGTTCGCAAAAATGTTCAGTCTCGGACTTATAATAGAACTCAGTTTCATTAACTTACTCAAGTTATTTGTTCAGCCCTTGATTGCCTTTGGATTACTCAAATTCTTTGGCGTAGAGCATCAACTACTGATTATGGGAGTACTTTTAGCAGCCTTACCAACGGCAGCAAGCGTATATCTGTTGGCTGAACGATACCAAATTAATGCCAATGGAAGTGCTCAAGGGATTTTATATGGCACATTAATCACCTTTATCAGTTTGCCTATAATAGAAACACTTTTAAAATCCATTGCTTAATGTTCAACCGACTCTCGACGATAAAATAGTCAATAATAATTTTACCTCAACCACTTTACTGTATATAAAATCAGTATATACTGTTTATCAATACAGTGGTTTGGTCGTTTATTGACAGGAATTCATTATGCTTTGCCAACTCAGCATCAATAATTTTGCTATCGTGCGTTTTTTAGAACTCGATTTTAAAGCCGGTATGACAAGCATCACCGGCGAAACTGGTGCAGGTAAATCGATTGCAATCGATGCACTTGGGTTATGTCTTGGTAATCGTAGTGATGCCAATACTGTCAGACCTGGCGCCAGCAAAACCGAAGTGAGTGCAAGGTTTACCCTTGTCGATGTGCCTTTAGCTAAACGTTGGCTTGAAGATAGCGATCTCGATGCTGAAGATGAATGCATATTGCGTCGAACCATTAGCAGTGATGGCCGCTCAAGAGCCTACATTAATGGTAATCCAGTTCCTGTGACACAATTAAAAGCCATCGGCCAGTTATTGATTGGTATTCACGGCCAACATGCTCATCACGCTATGCTCAAAAGCGAACATCAATTAAACCTACTCGACAACTATGCAAATCACAGACTACTACTCGATAGTGTCAGTGCCAGCTACCAACGCTGCAAGCAAGTTGAAAACGAGCTGAAGGATCTTGAGCAAGCTCAGCATGAGCGTATTTCTCGTCAACAGTTACTCCAATATCAAGTTGAAGAGCTTAATGAATTCAACTTAGGCTTAGATGAGTTTGATGAAATAGAACAAGAACACAAACGCTTAGCCAATGGCACAGATCTAATTGAACGTTGCCAAGCGGGCTTGCATTTATTGACCGAAAATGATGATGCTAATATCGAATCACTACTCAATAAAGTGGCCACTATTGCTGATACGCTTCAAGGCTACGATGAATCACTTAGCCCGATTAGCACTATGATCAATGATGCATTAATTCAAGTACAAGAAAGCGCTAGCGAAATTGAGAGTTATTTAAGTAGTTTAGAGCTTGATCCTGAACATTTCGCCTATTTAGAAAAACGCCTATCAATGGCAATGCAATTGGCACGTAAGCATCATGTGAGTGCTGACAAGCTAGCGCTACATCATCAAGCGCTTATGAGTGAATTAGCCGAACTTGCTGACGATGAAACTAAATTAGATGAAATAAGACAACAACTTGCAGACACCAGAAATGCTTATCTAACCAATGCACAAAAACTCAGTCAAAGCCGCAGCCGTTATGCCAAGGAATTAGATAAGTTAGTCACTCAATCTATTCATGAACTCAACATGCCTAAGGGTAAGTTTACCATTCAGATTAATCATAATCCGCACAACATTTCAGTTAATGGCTGCGATAACATTGAGTTTATGGTGACCACTAACCCAGGACAACCATTGCAACCGATCTCAAAAGTCGCCTCTGGCGGTGAGCTATCGCGCATTGGATTGGGGATTCAAGTGATCACGGCGAAAAAAGTTGCCACTCCAACATTAATATTTGATGAAGTTGATGTGGGTATTTCAGGTCCAACAGCCTCTGTCGTCGGACGCATGTTACGCAGTCTTGGCGAGTCGACCCAAGTGTTATGCGTCACCCATTTGCCGCAAGTTGCGGGTAATGGTCATCAGCACATGTTTGTGAATAAATTTAATAAGGGTGGCAACACAGAAACGACCATGCAGGCCTTGGATAAAGAGCAACGGGTGAATGAACTTGCACGCTTATTGGGTGGCGATGTCATAACCGAAAACACCTTAGCTAACGCCCGTGAACTATTGCAATAATCGTTACACACTTATAAAAAGTAAATCAATATGTTAACGTAAAGTTAACATGGATTTACGGATAAATCATAATGATCAAAGTAATAAAGGGCTTGGGTGTTGTTGTCGGACTAATTTGCAGCTTATTAGTATTTATTGTTGTCTGTTTAGTGGCCATTAACGCTACAGACAGAACAAAGTCACCTAACACGCTTTTAGTTGAAACTTGGTTAAAACAACAATCGATTGACCCTGCCCAAAATGGTTTTGTATATTTGCAAGCTTTTAGCGGCACTATTGAGGATGTAACGGCGAAAGAAATGGCCACGACATTAAGTTTCAATGATGAAGAAAATCAACTATTAAGCGATTACAAAAAATCGTGTTATCAAACAGATGTAGCAAGCTGTAATGAATTTATTGAAAAAAATAACGATAGTATTTTACAAACAATTAAGGCACATAAAGCCAATATCACTCATTATAACAAGCTGATTGAAATGCCTTATTGGCAAGAAGATATTCAGTATTTAACACCTGAGAGTCTATTTAAATGGTTACCACTACTTAACTTACGAGCAATCAGTGAACTTAGCGTTTTAATCAACTTTGACGGGGCCACTAAACTTAATGCCAATGAGGCCTTGTTAACATTTTTAACTGCAGATGCTCAATTCTGGAATATGGTTTATCACTCATCTCGCTCTATAGTCAACCATATGATTGCCGTTAGCGTCATCAAATCTCAACTTAACTTTGCCAGCACTGTAGCTAAGACACTCGATAGCGCGTTTGTAAATAAAGTCACCACTTGGCAAACGCCATTCGAATTAACTAACAACGATTTTGAGAGAGTATTTTCTGGTGAATGGCAGTTTGCTCATAATGTCAGAGAACAAATGCTAATTGAAGTGCAGTCTGATGAAGTCGCCTTTTATGAAAAATGGCTAGCAGATGCTTTGTACAAGCCCACAGACAGTGACAACCTTATGGCTGAGTATATTGTAAGCTTAGTAAAGGAACCGGTTTCAACGAGCTCTGCTCACACGGTCATAAAGCCTGATTACTGCTCTCTTGACAATTATATAAAGCAATTATGGATGTCACGCTACAACCCGATTGGTAAATTATTTAACTGCACAGTTTATGAAACAGATTATAAGCAACGATTAACTAATATCAATACTGAGTTAGAGCAATTGCGCGCTAATCTACTTACCGAAACATCATCTTAATAAATTCACTTCGACTGATTTTATTAAATGCCGTTAGCAAAAAAGAGCACAAATGGGCTCTTTTTTGTTTTATAAATCTTTATATAAAGTGCTTAACCTGAAATCGAGATAAAGATGAGAAGGTAATAAAAATGAACTTATTTTGCCACCTCGCGCGCTAAACTTATTATTTTAACAAGATTCAGCATCTTGCGACTGAATGCATCGATAACAAGCCTATCAACTCAGTGAGGAAAACAAAGGACTTTTTGATAGTCGTTTGTTATCCAAAATTCAGGTTACTTATAAATAATAAACCGCAAGTTGCACCCCGATTAACGAAAATACACCCGCTAATACGTCATCAATCATTATCCCAAAACCACCATGCACTTTGGCATCGAGCCACCGGATAGGCCATGGTTTAACAATGTCGAAAAAGCGAAATAGTACAAAACCAAGTGCTAACCACATAAAACCTAAAGGCGCTGCAATCATGGTAATCATCAATCCAACAACTTCATCCCATACAATAGCACCATGATCGTGCACCCCCATGTCCTTAGCAGCTTTTCCACAAATATAGAATCCAGCAAGCATGCTAATACAGGTAATGATGAGGTAATGGGTTAAGCTTAATTGTTGCATCAAAAGCACTAAAGGTATCGCAGCTAAAGTACCAAAGGTACCCGGCGCTTTTGCTGCTTTACCACTGCCAAAGCCTAGTGCCAAAAAGTGTATTGGATGTGCTAATGACAGCTTTTTAACAAATTTATCTTGGGTTAATAGTCTCATTAGAAATGTACAAAGCCACGTGAAATGAGGTTAAATTCCTGGCCATCATCGACTAATTTTAATTTATCACCGGCGCAGATTTGACCAATTTTAACGAATTTCACCCCAGCATGGATCAAAGCAGTATTGATTGCACCGCGCTGTGACTCAGGTACAGTAAATAACAGCTCATAATCTTCCCCGCCAGTTAATGCATAACTTAAAGCATCTTCACGGCTGAGGTTGGCTTTGATTGATTTTGATAACGGAATTTTATTTACATCGATTGTCGCTCCCACTTTAGATGCAGTTAACACATGACCAATATCGGATATTAAGCCATCAGATAAATCAATAGCACTTGTTGCAAGCGTTCGCAGTGCTTGACCAGCCAAGACTCGGGGTGTGGGGTAATAATGTCGATTAATCAGGTATTCTTTATCTTCAGTATTGACGCTTTGGGCACCTCTGAGAATATCAAGACCCAAGGCTGAGTCACCTAAAGTACCAGTGACGTATATCCAATCGCCATTTTTGGCACCAGCACGAGTCAAGGCAGTGCCTTTTATCACTTGGCCATTAATGGTGATACTGATGCTGCGCGGTCCCCGAGTCGTATCGCCGCCGATTAAGGCTATACCGTAGTATTCGGCAATCTCAAATAAGCCTTCACTAAAGCTGGCTAACCAGGGTTGATCAACGCTAGGTAGTGTGAGAGCTAAGGTAAACCAAGCAGGTTCCGCCCCCATAGCAGCAAGATCAGAAAGATTAACCGCTAACGATTTGTACCCTAAAGCATGGGCGGGGATGTCGGCTAAAAAATGAACCCCCTCAACGAGAGTATCACAAGAAATCGCAATGGATTTATTGTCTGCAGGATTCACTAACGCACAGTCATCGCCGATGCTTAATTCAACATCGCGCCTTTTTTGGCCTTTATTGCGGAAGTAATGTTCAATGAGTTGGAATTCTTTCACATTCAGTCTGGTACGGAAAACCGTCCACCTTAATTTTGAAACCATTAACAACAAATGAAAACGGTATCCGAAGATACCGTTCTGGTGTTACTTATGCTTCACTAACTTATCAAGCAAGCCGTTAACAAATTTGTGACTATCTTCAGCACCAAACGCTTTCGCTAACTCGATACCTTCGTTAATCGCCACTTTAAACGGCACATCTTTACGGAAGGTCAACTCGTAAGTTGCCAGACGCACAATGGCTTTTTCTACTGGTGACACTTCTTCAAAATTACGATCAAGATGCGGCTTTAATAGCTCATCAATTTGCGATGTTTTTGATGCTACACCAGTTAACAACTCACGAAAATAAGCGACATCAACACCGTCAGTGTTCTGTTCAGTTAAAAACTCATGTTCTACGTCAGCAACTTTGTTTTTACTTAACTGCCATGAATAAATGGCTTGAACGGCTAAACGGCGGGCCTTACGGCGCTCTGAAGGTTTCATACTTTTCCTACTATTACAGCTGTTGTTCTAGTTGTTGCAGTACATTAACCATTTCAAGCAAACTAAGGGCTGCTTCGCCACCTTTATTGCCTGCTTTAGTACCTGAGCGCTCAATAGCTTGCTCAATGGTATCTGTGGTTAATACACCAAATGAAACAGGAAGATCATACTCTAATGCAACTTGTGCAAGACCTTTATTACATTCACCAGCAACAAATTCAAAATGAGGTGTTCCGCCACGAATGACAGCACCTAATGCAATGATACCGTCAAACTTGCCACTTGCTGCAACACGCTTTGCGGCAAGGGGTAATTCAACTGCACCAGGGACGCGAACAACAGTAATGTTGTCGTCACTAACCTGGCCAAAACGCTTTAATGTGTCTATTGCACCATCAAGCAGACTTTCAACTAAAAAGCTATTGAATCGCGAGATCACGATCGCCACTTTGGCATTTTTCGCTTCGATATTACCTTGAACTACGTTCATTCTATCTTACCTAAATTAGCTAAAGCACCCGGCTCGGGGCAAAAAGAGGCGTTATAATATCACAGCCAAAAGCCCTGAGCGCTATGCAATTAATGAAATTGTTAAATTTACCACGAGCTAAAATTATTCAGCTATATAATCAGTCACTTCTAAACCGAAACCCGACAGTGAATGGTAACGTTTTGGTGAGCTTAATAAGCGCATAGTCGTAACACCTAAACTCGACAGAATTTGCGAGCCTACGCCAACACGACGAGATGTTCCTTGCCACATTGCTGGCGCTGGAGATTGACCATTGTCTTCAGCTTCGAACGCTTTGACTTTGGCCAATAAGTTACTTGTATGTTCATCATTACCCAGCAACACTAAAACACCACCTTCTAAAGCAATCCTTGCCATGGCTTTTTCTAATGGCCAACTGCGCTTTTGATCACGTTCAGAATGCAATAAATCATTGAAGGTGTTTTGTAAATGAACACGCACCAAACAATTTGATTTTACTTCATCTTTAATCAAGGCGTAATGTAATTGATTATCAATAGTGTCTCTAAAGGTCACCATAGTAAACTCACCAAAACGAGTAGGTAATTTACACTGAGCTTCGCGAACAACTGTGGTTTCGTTGGTATTACGGTACTCAATCAAGTCGGCAATAGTGCCTATTTTAATGCCATGTTTTTCACTGAATATTTCTAAATCCGGACAGCGAGCCATAGTGCCATCTTCGTTTAATATTTCAACTATCACGCCTGACGGTTCGCATCCTGCTAAGCGCGCTAAATCGCAACCGGCTTCGGTATGGCCAGCACGAGTTAATACCCCGCCTTCTTGCGCCATCAATGGAAAAATATGTCCAGGCTGAACCAAATCAGAGGCTTTAGCATCTTTAGCAACGGCAGCTTGAACTGTTACAGCACGATCATGGGCTGAAATACCTGTGGTCACCCCAGTTGCTGCTTCAATTGAAACCGTAAAATTAGTTGAAAACTGGGCGTTATTGTTGGTCACCATTAAAGGTAAGTTAAGCTGCTGACAACGCTCTTTGGTCATGGTTTGGCAAATTAATCCGCGGCCATAAGTGGCCATGAAGTTGATTGCAGCTGGCGTCACTTTATCAGCGGCCATAATCAAATCGCCTTCATTCTCTCTGTCTTCATCATCCATCAAGATAACCATCTTGCCTTGACGAATATCTTCAATGATTTCTTCTATGCTATGTAGCGCCATTGTCAGACCTTTATTGATTAAGTATTCGATTTAAACCTTAGGCATTAAATCTGTTTATACCGTGTGTTTTTATACTTCGGGTACTGGGTACGAATGATATTTTACGGCAACAACTAACGCAAAAAACCTGATTTAGCGAGTAATTCCATGGTCACGCCCGATGAAGGCTGTGCATGGTGAGCTTCTGGTTGCATTAATCGTTCTAAATAACGGGCAATTAAATCCACTTCAATGTTAACGCTATCACCGACTTTCAAATGCACCAGCGTAGTTTCGCCCGCAGTATGAGGCACTATGGTTAATCTGAAGCGATGACCATCAACTTCATTGACGGTTAAACTAACACCGTCAATGGTAATCGAACCTTTGTGAGCGATGTAACGACTTAATTGCGCTGGTGTTGATAGCCAAAACTCAAGCGCTTTACCTCGATAAGCACATTGCTCTACTTTTGCGATGCCATCCACGTGGCCGCTGACCATGTGCCCACCCAACCTTGTGGTTGGCGTAACCGCTTTTTCAAGATTAACCTTTTGGCCGACTTGATAATGACTAAAACCGGTTAACGCGACAGTTTCAGCTGATATATCAGCAACATAACCATCACCTAAACGTTCAACAACCGTTAAACACACACCATTAGTCGCAATGCTGTCACCTAGCTTTACATCGGTTAAATCTAGCTTACCGCTAGCAACCGTTAAGCGAATATCGTCACCTTTTCGATCAATTTTACGTAATGTGCCAAGGGCTTCGATTATCCCAGTAAACATAATGACTCACTTTTTGCTTATAAACTTTGCTCTTGCTCGGGTTTTCGCCTAAGCACTCGCACATTAATACGATTGATTATATCTAAGGATATATCGCTTATCTTGTCCAATGCTACGCTCATCGATTAATTGCAACGACGGTGTTTGATCCATCGCACTGTAATCGGGTAGCTGCAACATATTACGTCCATGGCTGCCTAAAAGTTTAGCAGCCTGATAAAGCACTACTTCATCAGCGAGACCTTGAGCAACAAATGCGCCGGCTAACGTTGCCCCAGCTTCAACTAATACGCTATTGCTATGCTGACCTAAATACGTTAGCAAAGCTAACAAAGGGATTCTACCTGACGAGTCACACTCTAATTGCAGAAAATCAACGTGCTGTGGAAAGTCAATTTTGACCTTGTCAGAATATGCACAGCCTGAAACCAGTAAAATAGGACTTTTAATCGAAAATAACTGCTGGGCTGACGTTAATCTAGCTTGGCTATCAAGCACCACCCTTAAAGGCTGGAATATGTCTTCTTGCGTATGATAAGTGGTTAATTCACCGAGCGCTTCATAACGGACATTTAAGCTAGGGTCATCAACAAGAATAGTTTCAACCCCAGTGATTAATGCGCAATGCCTAGCTCGGTACTTTTGCACATCTGCCCTGGCAGCGTCACCGGTAATCCACTTTGACACTCCATTCGACAGGGCTGTTTTACCGTCTAAACTGGCGGCTATTTTCACTGTCACCCAAGGCAAGCCAGTTTTCATCCGCTTCATGAAGCCCAAATTTAGCGCATAAGCTTGCTCTGTCAGTAATCCGATATCAACTTGAATACCTGCATCACGTAACATGCTGATACCGCGGCCAGCAACCTGTGGATTGGCATCGGTAACAGCAATAACAACTCGAGCGACCTTGGCATTAATTAAGCCTAAAGCACAAGGTGGTGTGCGGCCGTAATGGCTACACGGCTCAAGAGTGACATACGCGGTAGCATCTTGTGCCGAAAAGCCATTATCGCGAACCATTTTAAGCGCATTGACTTCGGCGTGGCCTTGGCCTGCACGCTGGTGATAACCTTCACCGATAATCTGACCATTGGCGACAATGACGCAACCGACACAAGGATTTGGCCGAGTGGTATAACGACCTTTCTCGGCGAGTGCTATCGCACGGCTCATCATTTGAATGTCGAAGGTAGAAAAGTTAGCCATATTAGGTAATCTCTTATTGCTCAGATGCCGTCATAAAAAGATGATATTTTTCGCCATTACTTTTGTAATTTGGCAATGGCCTCACCAAATTGTGATACATCTTCAAATGCTCGATAAACTGATGCAAAGCGGATATAAGCCACTTTATCAAGGTTCATCAACTGTTCCATCATAAGATTACCAATCATTTCAGAATTAACTTCGCGTTCGCCCGTTGCGCGCAGCGTTGATTTGATTTTAGTCAATGCTTGTTCAATTTCATCGATTGATACAGGACGTTTTTCAACGGCACGCAGCATGCCGCCACGGAGCTTTTCTTCATCAAAGGGTTGCCGAGTACCGTCACGTTTAATCACTCTGGGCATCACTAATTCTGCACCCTCAAAGGTAGTGAAACGCTCATGGCATTCGGTACATTCCCGGCGGCGACGAACTTGGTGACCATCAGCCACTAATCGAGAATCTATAACTTTGGTATCGGTCGCGCTACAAAAAGGGCAATGCATTGAGCCTCCTGCAGAAAAAAACAAAATGGCCGCTAACAATTAGCGGCCATTAAAGTTTATCCTATTTGTTGAGCAAGGTTAACCTAAACCTTTTCAACAGACATCAAGAGACGATTAACCGTATACAGGGAATCGAGCACATAATGCCAACACTTGACCTTTCACTCGTTCAGCCACTTCGGCATTAGATGCATCGTCAAGAATGTCACAAATCCAGCCGGTTAACTCTTTCGCTTCTGCTTCTTTAAAGCCACGACGAGTAATTGCTGGTGTTCCAATACGAACACCAGAGGTGACGAACGGTGAACGTGGATCATCAGGTACTGAGTTTTTGTTCACGGTAATGTTGGCATTGCCCAATGCAGCATCTGCTTCTTTACCCGTTAAATCACGGCCAATTAAATCAACCAACATTAAATGGTTTTCTGTACCGCCAGAAACAATTTTGTAACCACGATCTAAAAACACACTTACCATAGCTTTGGCATTTTTAACAACTTGCTGTTGATATACTTTAAACTCTGGCTCTAATGCTTCTTTAAATGCAACCGCTTTACCGGCGATAACATGCATTAAAGGGCCACCTTGGCCACCAGGGAATACCGCTGAGTTCAACTTTTTATATAAGTCTTCATCATTAGCAGCAGAAATAATAATACCGCCACGTGGACCAGCCAATGTTTTATGGGTTGTTGAGGTCACAACGTGTGCATGAGGCACGGGCGTTGGATAAACATCTGCAGCCACTAAGCCAGCAACGTGAGCCATATCAACAAGCAAATAAGCACCAACTTTATCAGCAATTTCACGCATTTTAGCCCAATCGACTATGCCTGAAAATGCCGAAAAACCGCCGATCATCATCTTAGGCTTGTGCTCAATAGCTAAGCGTTCCATTTCGTCATAGTCAATTTTACCTGATTCGTCGATGCCGTAAGGAATGATGTTGTAAAGCTTGCCGGAAAAGTTAACTGGTGAACCGTGAGTTAAGTGACCGCCGTGGGCTAAGTTCATACCTAATACAGTGTCACCTGGCTTTAATAGCGCCATAAATACCGCACTGTTAGCTTGTGAACCAGAATGAGGCTGCACGTTGGCATATGTGGCACCAAATAATTCTTTTGCGCGTTCAATCGCTAATGTTTCAACCACATCAACGTATTCGCACCCACCATAGTAACGCTTACCTGGATAACCTTCAGCATACTTGTTAGTTAACTGAGAACCTTGCGCTTCCATCACACGTGGACTGGTATAGTTTTCAGATGCAATCAATTCAATGTGTTCTTCTTGACGACAAGTTTCATCTTCAATGGCTTTAAATAATTCTGGATCATAATCCGCAATATTCATCGCTTTCTTCAACATGGTAGCTCCAACATCATTATCTATATAGTAGGGTTGCGGCGTATTCTACTCTGCAACGATAATGATTTACAGTATAAACAACATGAAATTCACTGTGTTCTGAATACAAAACGATTCATGTTTATGCCAATAGACTGGCAAATTTTAGATCTTATGTGGCCGAAAAAACACTCAGGAGTAAATCACACAATTGCCTGTTGAGTTCAGCCTATAATACAGTAGAATTATCATCATCTTTATTGACAATTAGACAGTATTATTATGGCTCAGTTTGTATACAGCATGCTTCGTGTGGGTAAAATTGTCCCGCCTAAAAAGCAGATTTTAAAAGATATTTCATTAAGCTTCTTTCCTGGCGCCAAAATTGGTGTGCTCGGCTTAAACGGTTCAGGTAAATCGACATTACTGCGTATTATGGCCGGCATAGACACTGAAATCGAAGGTGAAGCGCGCCCAATGCCTGGACTGAAAATTGGTTATTTACCCCAGGAACCTCGCTTAAATGAGCAACAAACGGTTCGCGAAGCCGTTGAAGAAGCCTTAAGTGAAGCTAAAAATGCCCTAACCCGTTTAGATGAGGTTTATGCGGCTTATGCTGAGCCCGATGCTGATTTTGATGCCCTCGCTAAAGAGCAAGGTCAACTAGAAGCTATTATCCAATCTCAAGATGCCCACAATATTGATCATATTCTGGAACGTGCAGCAAATGCGTTACGCCTCCCCGATTGGGATGAAAAAATAGCTGTACTTTCTGGTGGTGAACGCCGACGTGTCGCAATTTGTCGCTTGTTACTTGAAAAGCCTGAAATGCTATTACTTGACGAACCGACCAACCACTTAGATGCTGAGTCAGTGGCTTGGCTAGAGCATTTTTTACAAGAATATACTGGCACAGTCGTGGCGATTACCCATGACCGCTATTTCTTAGATAATGCTGCAGGCTGGATTTTAGAGCTCGATCGCGGTGAAGGTATTCCATGGCAGGGCAACTACTCATCTTGGCTTGAGCAAAAAGACGCCCGTTTACAGCAAGAGTCTTCTACCGAAAGCGCTCGTCAAAAAACCATAGCTAAAGAACTAGAATGGGTAAGACAAGGTGCCAAAGGTCGTCAGTCTAAGGGCAAAGCCCGTATGGCTCGTTTTGAAGAACTCAACACTAACGATTATCAAAAACGTAACGAAACTAATGAGTTGTTCATTCCGCCAGGGCCACGCCTTGGTGATAAAGTGATCGAAGTAACTAATTTAACCAAGTCATATGGTGACCGCGTACTGATTGACGACCTAACCTTCACTGTCCCCAAAGGGGCAATTGTCGGTATTATTGGTGCTAACGGTGCCGGTAAATCAACCTTGTTCAAAATGATCTCAGGTGATGAACAACCGGACAGTGGCGATATATCTGTCGGTGAGTCGGTTCAAATCGCCTCAGTAGATCAGTTCCGCGATTCAATGAATGATAAAAATACTGTCTGGCAAGAGATATCTGGCGGTCACGATATTATGCGTATCAACAACACCGAGATATCGAGCCGTGCTTATGTTGGCCGCTTTAACTTCCGTGGTGGCGACCAGCAAAAAATCATCGGCACCTTATCGGGTGGTGAGCGCAACCGAGTACATTTAGCCAAATTATTGCAAGCTGGTGGCAACGTATTGCTACTCGATGAACCCACCAACGATTTAGACATCGAAACATTGCGAGCTCTCGAAGAAGCCTTATTAGAGTTTCCTGGGTGTGCAATGGTTATTTCTCATGACCGTTGGTTCCTCGACCGCATTGCAACTCATATTCTGGATTATCGAGACGAAGGCAAAGTGAACTTCTATGAAGGTAACTATACTGAGTATTCAACTTGGTTAAAGAATACCTTAGGAACCGATGTCGTTGAACCTCATCGATTAAAATACAAGCGTTTAAACAAGTAACCTAAACACTTGCACACAAATGGTTAACAATTGTTAAGCTTGAGTGATAGTGTTGAAATAGAAGTATCGAATAAAGCAGAGCCCTAAGCTCTGCTTTATTATATTAGCTCGTATGTGAAAGGTTATTATTGAGAATGCTCTGTAGAAATATCAACATGTGTCAAAAAACTGTCAATTTATTGTAAGTAATGCACTAAATCTGTTTGTAAAGCCAAAATAACTTCAGTATCATAAAATATTAATGGATTATTTTACTCTTTGCTGATTACACTCAGCGCATTACAGAGTGTCGATGGTTCTAGCTTGAAGAGAAATTTAATGGAGATATCAGTGAGATACGGTTCAATCAGCCTTGCTTTATTGTGCTTATACGCTAGCAACTCATTTGCGGCACTCGAAGTCATTACCTCGTCAGAAAAGCAGACCCTCAATAAGATTGAAGATCAATATGATATTGATACTCTGCTGATCACAGTTAACGACAAGTTCTCACAGCTTAATAAAAAAGCCTACGACATAGAAAATATAAAAAAAACGATTGTTGCAGAACAAAATCGATACAACGAATTAATTACAGAATTACCTAAGGTCATTCGAGCCAAAACAGCGCTTGCAGATACCTATAAAAAAATTGAAGACTCTGTCAATCTAGTCGATGAACTGACCCTTAAAGCAGAGCAAGACAGTAAACTTCTGGAAACTGAAAAAGTCGAAATACTGTCTGAATATGAAGTAATAAATAATAAACGCACAACTAAAAGTCAGCAATTATTTAAACTTAAAACCGATATCACGAATCGTTTAATCGCAGACTTGTCAAAATCAACGAGTACTTTGCCAGTCAATATCAATGGCTCTACTGAATGTTCAAAATACCAAACTATCGCAGATTGTTTGAAAGAGTCTAAAAGCAGCATTTTATCTAATACTCGCAATGAATCACCATTTTTAAACGATAAAAGTGTTTTATTGTCATATGAAGTGCTTGATGCCAACATGAATATGAAAGGCGATCTTCACTATAAAGTCGCGATGAAATTTAAACCTTCATATAACAACAAAATCGACACTATACTGAATGAAAAACTAGGTTTAGTATCGGCGATGGTGACGTTAATCAGTAATGTTCCAGCTGATTGGTATGTAAATGGCACCAAGGTGGGTACAGGTAAAAAACTGTTTCACGAGATCCCTTTAGGTAAACATGGCATTTTAGCTTCATACCAAAATCAAGATAAATCAAGTGTCGAAAACATTGAAGGTAATGGAGTATTTAACTACAAATTCAATGAGGTTGCTTCTACTCAAAAAGTCAGTAACAAACCTAAAATGGACACGGCTGAGGTGAAAAACGTTATCCTTAAGCAGGCGCCTAAACAAGTCCAGCCTTCAGTACAACAACCCAAAGCTAAGTACACTCTATTCTCTGACCAAACCAGTATTAAGCTAAGTGACGATGATGCCAAAAAGAACTCATCAGATAACAGCTACGAATATTTTATGGGTGTTGCCCCAGCAAATAAAAAACAAAACATAGAGTTTACAAATGAACCCGTTAATAAGTAATGGTTATATTGCAGGCATAATGAAGATCTTGCTCTAGCGATGAAACCAACACTTAAATAAAAGCCATATCAACTGATATGGCTTTTTTGTGACGATTAATTGTTGCCCCCCTTGCTTCATATGCGCCTTGTTACAAAGAAAATCGAAAGATTTACATTACTTTACGCTCAATTAAGCAAAAATAATTACAATACCCAAACATCAATCACCGGCTAGCCATTAGCCAATGTCGTCGCGCAACGACACCTTCCATTATTGTTTATAGAGATGTGTACTCAGATGATCAAAAAACTTAGCCAATATCTTTTTTCAACTACCATATTGATTATGGGATATGTTGGATTTGTTCACACAGTTGACGCCGCGCCCAAGGCTATGCACGCAGAAAAAGTTGTGCCTGTTATCACAGCCATCGTTGAACAACATGAGCTTTCACAATCAATTACCTTAATAGGAAAGCTTGTCGCGACTCACTCAGTAATGATAGCCCCGCAAGTTGCAGGCAAAATAGATAATATAGAAGTCACATCCAATCAATACGTCAAGCAAGGGCAAGCATTACTGACGCTTGATAACCGTAAAGCTAAAGCCAGCGTGACCGAAGCCCAAGCTTATTATCAAGATGAAGTTCGCAAGCTTAACGAATTTAACAAGTTAATCCATGTTAACGCCATTACCCAAACTGAAATAGAAGCGCAAAAATCGACTGTTGATATCGCTTTTGCCCGACTAGAATCAGCCAAAACTGACCTTGACTACCATACATTAACCGCGCCCTTTTCGGGTAATACCGGCCTAGTCAATTTCAGTCGCGGAAAAATGGTTACCATTAATGAGTCTCTATTATCACTTGATGACTTGTCTGTGCTTCAGTTGGACTTACAAGTGCCAGAGCATTATTTATCACAACTCAGCACGGGAATGTCAGTCAAGGCGACCAGTAGAGCTTGGAATAAAACCACCTTCACAGGCAAAATTATCGCCATTGACCCTCGTGTGAATTCAGCCACACTCAACCTCAACATTCGCAGTCAGTTTGATAACCAAAAGGGTCAATTAAAGCCCGGTATGATGATGTCAGCTACGCTAGTATTTCCAAGTGTGTCATCACCAATAGTGCCAGTACAAGCTCTTGAATATTCAGGTACAAAACGGTATGTCTACGTGATCGATAAGCATAATATCGCTACTCGTACCCAAGTGATGTTAGGCGCAAGAATTAAAGACCAAGTCTTACTGGAATCTGGTATCAACATTGGTGATCACATCGTAGTTCAAGGCTTGGTCAACATGCGTGATGGTGTCAAAGTGAAAGAGTTAGCGACTCAATCGGAAACGTCTCCTGTGCAACAGGAGCATAAATAATGTGGCTAAGTGATACGGCGGTTAAGCGCCCTGTTGTTGCGATTGTATTAAGTCTGTTGCTGTGCGTATTTGGTTTAGTATCTTTCTCCAAACTGTCAGTGAGAGAAATGCCCGACGTGCAAAATCCTGTCGTAACAGTGATGACCACTTATAGCGGTGCATCGGCGACGATAATGGAAAGTAAAATCACTAAAAATCTCGAAGATGAATTAACAGGTATTAGTGGTATTGATGAAATCACCTCAACGACTCGAAATGGCATGTCACGTATTTCAATCAAA
Source organism: Shewanella sp. SR43-8 (assembly GCF_014163775.1). NCBI lineage: Bacteria > Pseudomonadati > Pseudomonadota > Gammaproteobacteria > Alteromonadales > Shewanellaceae > Shewanella > Shewanella sp. SR43-8. The sequence goes on from NZ_JACJDX010000001.1 coordinate 417,929, forward strand.
TTTGAGCTGGGTTGGGACTTAACTGAAGGCGTAAGTGACGTCCGTGACGCCGTAGCAAAAGCTCAACGTCGCTTACCTGATGAAGCAAACGATCCTATTGTATCGAAAGATAATGGCACGGGTGAGCCATCAATTTACGTCAACTTAAGCTCTGAAAATATGGACCGAACTCAGCTGACCGATTACGCCCAGCGAGTATTAGAAGACCGATTTAGCTTAATTACTGGTGTGAGTTCGGTTAATATTTCTGGTGGCTTATACAAAGTCATGTATGTGCAGCTAAAACCGCAATTAATGGCCGGTAGAAATGTTACCACCAACGACATTATCAGTGCATTAAATACTGAAAACCTTGAAACACCCGGTGGTGAAGTTCGCAATGACACGACCGTCATGTCAGTCAGAACGAAACGACTCTATTACAGCCCAGAAGACTTTAATTATCTAGTGGTTCACACCGCAGATGATGGCACACCGATTTACCTTAAAGATGTCGCAAGCGTGTTTGTCGGTGCAGAGAATGAAAACTCGACCTTTAAAAGTAACGGCATTGTTAACTTAAGTCTCGGCATAGTGCCACAATCAGATGCCAATCCATTAGACATCTCGACGCGAGTACAACAAGAAGTCGATAAAGTGCAGAGTTTCCTGCCAGAAGGCACAAAACTGATTGTTGATTATGATGCTAACGTGTTTATTGCACGCTCAATTAATGAGGTATACAACACCCTGTTTATTACTGGGGTACTGGTTATCCTGGTGTTGTACATTTTTATCGGACAAGTGCGCGCAACGCTTATTCCTGCGGTGACGGTTCCGGTATCATTAATTGCTGCATTTATAGCAGCATACAGCTTAGGTTATTCAATTAACTTATTAACCCTAATGGCACTGATTTTAGCTATTGGACTGGTGGTTGATGACGCTATCGTAGTCGTTGAGAATATCTTCCACCATATTGAGCAAGGTGAAGAACCGATCCTCGCTGCTTATAAGGGAACGCGCGAGGTTGGCTTTGCGGTTATTTCCACCACACTAGTTTTGGTAATGGTGTTTTTACCTATTTCATTTATGGATGGCATGGTTGGATTACTGTTTACCGAGTTTTCGGTGATGCTGGCGATGTCGGTGCTGTTTTCATCACTTATCGCCCTAACGCTAACGCCAGTAATGAGCAGTAAACTCTTAAAAGCCAATGTGAAGAAAAATCGTTTTAATATTGCTATCGATAATGGGTTTGCCCGTATGGAGCGAGGTTATCGTAGACTGGTTAAATGGGCATTACGCTGGCGTATAGCAGCACCGCTGATTATCATCGCCTGCATTGGTGGTAGCTACATGCTGATGCAACAAGTCCCTTCACAGCTGTCACCACAAGAAGATCGCGGCGTGTTATTTGCGTTTATTAAAGGCGCCGAAGGCACCAGTTATAATCGTATGATCGCCAACATGGATATTGTTGAAAGTAGATTGATGCCACTGTTAGGTCAAGGTGTAGTGAAATCATTCAGTGTTGAAGCGCCGGCATTTGGTGGTCGAGCCGGAGACCAAACAGGATTTGCCATCATCCAGCTGGAAGATTGGCAAGATCGTGACACTAATATTAAACAAGCACTGGCATTAATCGCTCAAACCTTAAAAGATATTCCCGATGTGATGGTACGCCCTATGCTGCCAGGATTTAGAGGTCAATCCAGTGAACCGGTGCAGTTTGTGCTCGGAGGCTCTGACTATTCGGAGTTATTCAAATGGGCTCAAGTGCTGCAACAAGAGGCTGATGCAAGTCCTATGCTTTCAGGGGCTGATTTAGATTATGCGGAAACAACCCCAGAACTGGTTGTTACTGTTGATAAACAGCGAGCTGCTGAACTCGGTATCAGTGTGGAAGAAATCTCCACCACATTAGAAATTATGTTAGGTGGACGCAAAGAGACAACGTTTGTCGAACGCGGTGAAGAGTATGATGTCTACCTTCGTGGTGATGAAAACAGCTTTAATAGTATCACTGATCTTAGCAAGATTTACTTCCGCTCAAGCAGAGGCCAACTCATTACCCTTGATACTGTCACTCATGTTGAAGAAGTCGCCTCGCCACAAAGATTAAGTCATACCAATAAACAAAAATCGATCACCATCAAAGCCAATTTAGGTGAAGGTTATACCCTTGGGGAAGCGCTAGACTTTTTAGAGCAACGCGCAATAACATTGCTACCCAGCGATATCTCTATTGCTTACACAGGTGAGTCAAAAGATTTTAAAGAAAATCAATCCGGGGTAATGATAGTGTTTGGTTTAGCATTGCTGATTGCTTATCTAGTATTGGCAGCTCAATTTGAAAGTTTCATCAACCCAGCGGTGGTAATGTTTACCGTTCCTATGGGCATTTTTGGTGGTTTTATAGGTTTAGTGCTTACCCATCAAGGGATGAATATTTACAGCCAAATAGGCATGATAATGTTAATTGGTATGGTCACTAAAAACGGGATTTTAATTGTCGAGTTTGCCAATCAATTACGCGATCGAGGCTTATCGCTGGACAATGCCATTATTGATGCATCAGCACGTCGTTTACGGCCGATATTAATGACGGCATTCACCACATTAATTGGTGCAATACCGTTGATCGTCTCTACCGGCGCAGGGAGTGAAAGCCGTATTGCTGTTGGAACTGTGATATTCTTTGGCATGGCATTTGCGACCATGGTAACTTTATTAGTGATCCCCGCAATGTACCGACTTATTTCTTCGTCAACCCACTCTCCTGGGTTTGTAGAAGAACAACTTAATAATGCTATTGCCGCTCAACAAGCGCAAAAGCCTTAATTTTTCAGGTGTAATAATGACAACGCTTGCCGTATTTGTAGATGTGCAAAATATTTATTACACCTGTAAGCAAGGTTTTGGTCGTTCGTTTAATTACCGAGCCTTGTATAAGCAGTTATCGGCACGAGGGAACATTTCTCATGCTATCGCTTATGCTATTGCGCCAGCTGATGATGGACAGGTAAAGTTTCAAGACGCGCTAAAACACATTGGCTTTAACGTAAAAACTAAGCCCTATATTCAGCGTAGTGATGGTTCGGCTAAAGGAGATTGGGATGTGGGGATCACCATCGATATGCTCGAGATAGCGCCCACGGTAGATGAAGTTATTTTACTCTCTGGTGATGGTGATTTTGATTTATTACTCAAAAAGATAAACCAAACAACCACATGCTATACCCACGTATTAAGTGTTGAGCGCCTCACAGCAAAATCTTTAACCGATCAATGCCAACAATTTACCGCTATCGAAGCACCATTATTGATCTAGATAATATAAAACGTAAGCTTGTGCCAATCAGCGATACCAAGTGACCCTTGCGTGCTAAAAACCTCATTAGCCACAACTTAGCGCCACATTACTGTAGTCCATTACAGCAACACTGCATAAGTTCTAACACAATAGAATAGCCGTATAAATTAACAAACCGATGCAGTTTAACTTCAATGATATTGGTCAGTATCAAATGGATTTAAGCCAGGTTAATTTATCAAATATAAGAATACAGTAACGGGTGCCGATTACGCTTATCGGTAATCGAAAAAATTTATATAACAAGCGCTTAATCACTAAAAGTTCACAGAATGGACTGATGATGAAAAACATGAAATATCACTTTATTGCTAGAAGTGCTATTATTGCCTTGCCATTACAGGACTGTTCGATAAAGGATTATATGTCGTCAACATATCAAAAAAATGTACTTTTTGATTGCATTTTACTGCCAAAATATTCTGGCTTATCAATACATTACTTATTTTTAATATTAATGACTATTGTCAGTTTCCTTTCTATACACAATACCGTGGCACAACCATTATCAATTACGCTAGCCGCTGAAGATAGCTGGCCACCCTTTGCTGATGAATTTGGTCGAGGTATTTCCCACAACATTATCCGTCATGCTTTTGAGCAAGTTGATGTTAACATCTCAACTATTGTAGTCCCTTATGCTCGCGGATTAATTATGACTGAACGAGGCTCGGTTGATGGCGTATTTAATGTTACCAGAGAGCAAAGTACAATTGACCGATTTGTTTTCGGTAATGAACCTCTTTTTACCATAACGGCTTCTTTTTTCTTTGCCAAAGATTATCCTACGGTTGCAAAAAATAAATGGCAACTGCCAACCCAAAGCACCATAGGTATTATCAATGGCTATGAGTATGGAGATGAATTCACAACACTGGTAGAAAAACGAAAGCTCCAAGTTATCACTGTAGATAGCCAACGCCAATTAACTAATTTGTTACTAGTGGGCAGAATTGACTCTGCTATCATGTATGATCTTGTTGCTGACGTTTACATCAAGCGGATGGGAGTTAACAATGATATACAAGCTAAATTTAACAATCATACCAGTAAAATATTTGTCGCTTTTTCTAAACTTAATCCGCAATCAAAACACCTTAGTGAGTTACTCGACAAAGGACTAATAGCACTAAAAAAACAGGGTAAATACCAGCAATTACTTCTGCCCCTAAATGATTAATAGCAACACAGTAAATAACATAAGGTCATAGTGTAATGAGTCGTGTCCCTGCGCAACAACAATACAGCCCAGTGCACTCTTTTTCAGTACAAATTTATTATGAAGATACTGACTTTTCAGGAGTGGTGTATCATCCAAATTTTTTGAAGTATTTCGAACGTGCTCGTGAACATGTTATTGGTGCAGAGATCCTCAGCCAACTTTGGCAACAAAAACAATTGGGTTTTGCTGTTTATCGCAGTGATATGTTATGTCACGATGGCGTTGAATTTGCTGATATTATTGATGTACGCACTCAATTTTATTTTGAAAGTAAGTACCGTACAGTGTGGAAACAGGAAATATGGCGACCTAATGCGAAAAAACCAGCAGTGACGGCAACGATAGAAATGGTCTGTATGAACCAGAAACGTCAACTTGCGCCCATGCCGACAGAATTAATGACCCATCTATCCAAGGGGATTTAAGACATTAGCGCTATAGATAACAATTTATGGCTGGTTAATTTGAGCAGAGCTGATGAGTGGGTAATTAAGTTGCGGATATATGTGCTCAAACTCACTGGCAGTAAATGGTTTAGCAAAATAATCACCTTGAATGGTATCCACCCCAAAATGATGTAATGCTTCCAATACTGTCTTAGATTCAACCCCTTCAACCGTCACTTCAAAACCCAGATTTTTAGCGAGATCGATACTCGTCTTAACAATTTGCTTTGCCGCTGGTGAAGTTTCAAACTCATCTAAAAAGGCTTTATCTATTTTCACTTCATCAACGGGTAAATGACGCAAATAAGCCAAAGAAGAGTGGCCAGTACCAAAGTCATCAATCGCAAGTTTAACCCCAATATCGCGTAATTGATTTAAGGTCACAATGGTTTGTGCCAGTGATTTCATTAAAACACTTTCAGTGATTTCAATCGTAATCGATTCGGCTGGCACCAGATATTGAGCTAATTTGCTTGCAACATCAGCGGCAAGATTGGGATTATCTAAATCAGTAGAAGATAAATTAATGGCGACATTAACGTAAACCCCTGTGTTGCGCCATTTAACTTGTTGAGCTAGCACGTTATCTAACACCCAAGTACTCAAAATATTAATCATTCCAGTTTGTTCTGCTAATGGAATAAACTCATTAGGCGAAATTAATCCCAAACTGTCATGCTGCCAACGAATTAACGCTTCAACCTGCTTACAGTGACCACTTTTTAAATCTAACTTGGGTTGGAATACCATAAACAGCTGATTTTGCTTTAACCCTTTAGGCAAGCCATTGATAATTAATAATTCTCTGTATTGGGCTTTATCATCATCTTGATCATAAAATGCCATGGCTTGCTTTAATGTTTTGGCTTTTTTTAATGCCAAATCTAAGCGGCGCAGCATCAAACTGACCTCGGCATGATGTTCACTTAATGACAATACACCCAATTGTATTTTGATACTGATGGGTTGCTGTTCAATTTCAAACGGTTTTTGTAATTCACTCTTGATTTCAAGCAGTTGCTCAACTGTCAATTTTTGGTGAAAAAACAATAGAAACTCATTTCCGTTCATTCGAGCGATAAACTGTGCTTTGCAATTAAGGTTATCGATCCGCTTCGCAAACGCTTTAAGAAATTTGTCGCCAAATAAAAAACCAAACAAATCGTTCACAAACCGAAATTGTCGAATATCTATCAGCACTAACATGCCGTCTGACATGGGCATTTTAGACAACATTTTACGTTTAAAACCGACACGGTTAGCTAAGCCAGTTAACTTATCTCGTTCGGTACTAAAGATGCTTGATTGATGTAAGTCGTGAAGAACGTTAATGAGCGGTTTTAATGAGGTTGAAGTTGAAGCTGAGTCTACGTTGAATGAATCTTGATTAAGTAATTGTAATTGCAACGAATGAGTCAATTGTTGAATAAAACGATGCTGACGCCAATAGAGAAGTGCAACGCTACACAGCAAGATCGCCATAATACATAACATCGTTATCAAAAAGTAATTCATTAAGTCTTCATCATGTTGCAATTTTAATCATCACAGTATTCAACGCAAAAATACATCACTAATATTAATCATCTGTGTTTGACTCATTTGATAATATCAGTGAAATAAGCACAACATACTACTATTCGTAACTTTGCTTAATTGAATGATACATATCAATGAACTCATCACTGGCAAGATCTTCTGCAGTAACAGGCAAGCCTCTTTGTGCAAAGACGCCCAATCTTTCAGCTAATTCTTCACCGGCACGCAGTTCACCCGTGTAAAATGCAGCCGAACGGATAAAGTCGAGATAAGATACTTTTTCAGGCATGTAATGAAGATCAGCCCATCGTTCGACCACTTCCATTACCTCAGGAGCAAAATCCCATGTTTTTAATACGGCGCGACCAATAGGGCCCTGCATCTTACGCACTAAACTGCGTAAATCATCAATTCGGCTAAATAACTCAGGATGAACTTCCGCTTCGGTTAATACTGGTAATGCACCAATATTATGCACTAAACCAGCTAGAGTAAGCGTATCACGGTCTAATTTTTTACTCGGGTGACGTTTATTGTACATCTCTAACATGGCACCGGAGGAAGCTGTCACTTCAATAGAGGTTTTCCATACTTCATCCATCACCTCCCACACCATTTCGTTAGTGGAGATAAATAACTGCTCCATGGCAACAGATGTGGTAATAGATTTAATTTGTACTAAACCAATACGACTCACAGCGGCATTAATATTTTCAGCTTTGTTACCACGAGAATATAAAGCACTGTTGGCAACTTTGATAATGCGCGCTGAAATAGCGGCATCTTGACCAATAATGTCAGCAACTTGCTTGAGGCTTGAATCTTGACGAGACACGACTTCTTGAACACGCATGGCCACTTCGGGCAGTGTTGGTAAAACTAAAGCATCATCTTTAAGCTTTTTTAATAGTCCAACCAAGAGTTGATGTTCCGTAGACATGAGGTCTCCATAAATAAATAGCCACTGATGTTGGATTATATACCCAAAGCGATAACATTTGCGATTACTCAACTAACGAGAAGCCAATTAATTATATCGTTCCGTTAAGCTTTGTCGCTCGGTAACCAGATTAGTAGTTGTAAAATACAACCGACCTCACAAATTCTAAGGCTATATTTGTCCCCGCTAATATCCTTAAGTAAGCTTCGGCCCTTGAGTCATACACTATTTAACTAGGTCGAGTAAAACCATGTTTAAACCTGAATTATTATCTCCCGCTGGTACGCTTAAAAATATGCGTTACGCCTTTGCTTATGGTGCCGATGCTGTTTATGCAGGCCAACCTCGTTACAGTTTACGAGTCAGAAATAATGATTTCAAAATGGAGAACCTTGCTTCAGGTATTGAAGAAGCTCATGCCCTAGGGAAAAAATTGTATGTGGTGAGTAATATTGCGCCGCACAATGCCAAACTCAAAACCTATATTAAAGACATGGAACCTGTGATTGCAATGAAACCCGATGCGGTGATCATGTCAGATCCGGGGCTTATTATGATGGTACGCGAAGCGTTCCCTGAACAAGTAGTTCACTTATCAGTTCAAGCAAACGCCATTAACTGGGCGTCGGTCAAATTCTGGCAACAGCAAGGGATTAAGCGAGTCATATTATCGCGTGAATTGTCACTTGATGAAATTGAAGAAATTCGTCAGCGGTGTCCAGATATAGAATTAGAAGTGTTTGTTCATGGCGCATTGTGTATGGCATATTCAGGCCGTTGTTTATTGTCTGGTTATATGAATAAACGCGATCCTAATCAGGGAACCTGCACTAATGCATGTCGCTGGAAATATGATGTTCACCAAGCACAACAAACTGAGAGCGGAGATATCATCCCTGTGACCCCCACAGTTCAGTTTGAAACCCCAACCTTAGGTTCGGGTCAACCCAGTAGTGAGATTGTTTTATTACAAGAAGCCGGTCGCCCTGGCGAATATATGCCAGCGTTTGAAGATGAACATGGCACTTACATTATGAACTCAAAAGATTTACGCGCTATTCAACATGTGGATCGTTTAACCAGAATGGGCATTGATTCATTAAAAATTGAAGGTCGTACCAAATCTTTTTATTATGTTGCGCGCACTGCCCAACTTTATCGTCAGGCCATTGAAGATGCTGCTGCGGGTAAAGACTTTGATCGCACTTTAATGAACAACCTTGAAGGCTTAGCGCATCGCGGCTATACCGAAGGTTTTTTACGTCGTCACGTTCATGATGAATATCAAAATTACCAATATGGTCATTCTGTAAGTGATAGTCAGCAATTTGCTGGTGAATTTACTGGCAAACGAAATCCACAAGGGTTAGCTGAAATAGACGTCAAAAATAAATTCTCTGTCGGCGACAGCGTTGAAATAATGACAACTGAAGGTAATTTTGTTATCACTATTGAAGCATTACTGAATCGCAAAGGTGAATCTATCGATTCCGCTTTAGGCTCAGGACATTTTGTGTTTCTCGCGCTGCCAGCAGATATTAACATCGACAAAGCCATGCTAATGCGTAATTTACCTGAGGGGATGGATACTCGAAACCCTCATCAATCTGTTTAACCTGAGGTTTTATGGCATTAATCATTGACGATAGCTGTATCAATTGTGATATGTGTGAACCTGAATGCCCTAATGAGGCCATCACTATGGGTGAAGATGTATATGAAATTGATCCCGGATTGTGTACTGAATGTGTGGGCCATTACGACAAACCGACCTGTGTGTCAGTTTGCCCGATTGATTGCATCGATCCCGATCCAGAACATAAAGAGTCGCAAGACGAGCTGCTAATCAAATATGCTAGGCTCACGGGTAAGTCACCCAATTAACACTGACAACGCATGTTAATCATACAGTAGTCAGCATAAAGTGAATGAGCGCCGATTGGCGCTCATTCACTTTGAGTCATTTAGCGGCACAAGTCATGCTCAAAAATCATTGCAATCATAAAGACTTACTCACCTTCTGAGTAAATTAAAAAAGATGATAAATTTCATTTTGTTATCTTTATTTATGTGTTTATTTGCTCTGTTCTAAAATCATTACATTAAAATAGTATCAGACTAATTGAGCGAGCTTAATCTGTGGTACAACTTGCATTATCGGACATTTTTTCTATGTCATTTTGTGTGTTGAGTATGTTGCTATCTTCGGGTTGTAATTGAAGTGCTTTTTTGATCATCTCCATTGCCCTCTGTTTACAACCAGACACAGACAAACTGTAAGCGTAATTATTTAAATAAGCGCCCTGTTGCTCAGGCTGTTGCGCGCTATAATTTAATCCCTGTTGATACCAAAAAGTAGCCTTGGCGTTATCTATTGCTAAATAATAATTTCCAAGCAAAAAATAGCTTAGCCAATAGTCAGGCCATTGTCTGGTGGCATTTTCAAGCGCATTTATGCCGGCAGTACTTTCGCCAACGCTGAGCAAATCTTGGGCGGCGCTGGCGTAAATAAACCGGTCGAAATGTGAACTCTTGATATCCGGCGGCACAACAGCCAATAACCAATATTGGCCTCGCAACCAGGTGCGTTCAAATACTTTAAGTTCCGCGATACGGTTTTTATGGCTGCCAGAATGGAGCACTACCTGCTGATTATTAAGGTCATAGCCAGTTACCACTGCGTAATGCCACATGGGATACCATGAGGTTGATAAATTTTGTAGCACTATGACCGGAATGTTGTCACTGACCAAAGACAGAAGTTGGGTCAAGTTGCCTGATTCAGCATAAGCAAGCAGCCCCTGTTGACGGGCGGCGGCCACCATTTCAATTTGCAAGCTGCCTTGTAAATCAGGAATAAACAGTGCTGGTGCTATTTGCTGAGGTGTTTTGGTTAGCCCATAAAAATTGAACACTTCTGAGAGTGTTGTAGGACCACAGAAGTAATCCTCTTGAGGATAAAAAGGAACCCCAGTAATTTGATGTTTAAGGGAAATATCGGGCGGATTAGCTAATAACATGGCTGTCTGGGGCGGAACCGATAGACAGCCACTGAGAAATAAACAAAAGCCAGTAATACCAACGGCTTTTGTGAACCAGCTTATGTGACTCATACTTGAAAATACGACCTAGTTAATGGGCCTAATAAAGGAAAACACATCGGTAACGCCCACCAAATCGAGAACCACTAACACCACTAATACAGTGACCACAACTCCTACTACGCCACCAGCAGCTGCAGGCATATCATTCATTTGGGTGTTTAATTGGTTTAATTCCTGATCCGTCATGCTGGCGATCCGCATTTCTGCATCCTCCATACTAACGCCAAGTGCTACCAGTTTATTTTGAACGTCAACGTTACTCAGCATTGCAATGACTTGTTGTTTATTATAAATATTTTTCTGCTGAACGATAACCTGCTCTGAGGAAATAACCCCAGCGTAGGTGGTCGAAATACAAGTCAAATAAGCTAACATTACTGTGGCGACTGCAAGAACTTTTTTCATTGGATTTCCTTTGATTGAGCAAATGTAAATATCTTATTAACAGTAGAGTTAATGCTGCGTAATAACAAGGTATATCGAGATTATACCTACTTTGGTGACACTTAAATAATCACACTGCACCCGCTTTAGCAAAATTGTCACTAAACTGCCGCAACTCTTTATCGATTGAGAGGGGGGTGTAATCCTCAGCTTTTTATCACGGCTACTGATTAATTAAGTCATACTGACGGGTTAACAAACCCCAACATGGTTTCCTATTTGCTCATTGATGGCATCGTCATAGTTCAGCTTATGACTCACTTAATGTTATCAGTCAGCTAATTTGACTGGCGTATGATGCCATATTTGCGCATTCTGGCGCGCAAGGTGCTGGGGTTAAGTCCAAGAAGTAGTGCTGCGCCTTTATGGCCTTCAATTCGCCAACCTGTCTGCTGCAATACTTTAGCGATATGTTCACATTCCAGCTCAACCAAGCCCTTTATCGAAGCATCATCTCTGGGCACTCGTTTTTCAAAACTATCAAAGCGATCTAAGATCTGCAGTGTATTTCCTTCGCTAAGGATAACGGCTCGTTCAATAGCACTCTCCAACTCTCGCACATTGCCAGGCCATTGATGTTGCAGTAAGGCTTGATGAGCTTCTTGGCTGATAGTGTCAATCAACTTACCTATTTTCTTGTTAAATTTAATCACAAAATGATTAACCAACAGCGGGATATCTTCTTTACGTTGTCTTAAAGGCGGCAAGGTGATTGGGAATACGTTCAAGCGGTAATAGAGATCTTCACGAAATTTGCCATTACGCACTTCCTCAATCAGGTTGCGGTTAGTCGCGGCAATAATTCTCACATCCACCTTTATAGTACGCGGACTGCCTAGCCGTTCAAATTCTCCATCTTGAATAATTCTCAGTAGCTTAGCTTGCATCTCTAGCGGCATTTCACCAATTTCATCTAAGAACAAGGTGCCACCATCAGCCAGCTCAAAACGGCCTATCTGTTTGCTGTCTGAACCGGTGAATGCTCCCCGCTCACGGCCAAACAATTCGCTCTCTATCAGGCTCGCAGGTAAGGTGGTGCAGTCTACTGTGATCAACGGACGCGTTTTTCGCGAACTGCGGCTATGGATAGCACGGGCAACAACCCCTTTGCCAGTGCCAGTCTCACCGAGCAGCAATACTGTGGCATCCATTGGAGCAACTTGCTCAACGTTCTGAAAGACCTGCGACAGCAGTTTGCTATTACCGATTATTTCGTCAAAATTAAACTGCCGCGCAACTTCCTTTTGAAGATAAATATTTTCGGCCTGAAGCTTGTCCTTTAATTGCTTTATTTGTATGTAAGTCTCTCTCAGTGACGCTTCAGCCTTTTTACGTTCATCAATTTCCTGCCCGAGTAGCAAGTTAGTCTTGGTCAACTCTAGCGTACGCTTTTGTACAGTGTCTTCCAAAGAGAGGTTATTTTTTGCCAATTTTTTATACAGTAAACTCACTTCCAACATATTATGAATACGGGTTTTCACCTCGACCAAGTCAAAGGGCTTGCTAATAAAATCCTTGGCCCCCGCTTGTAATGCCTGAAGTTTATGATTGGGTTGGGCAGTGAGCACCAGCACTGGTAAATAATCCATGCTATGGTCTGCCTTAAGCGCAGCCATAACCTCGAACCCATCCATTTTTGGCATCTGTAAATCAAGCAAAATCACATCATAGCGATTAATCCGGTTGAGGTCGCAAACAACTAAAGGATCCATGCTTGTCGTTACCTGGGTATAACCGCTATCAAGTAATAATTGCTCCAACAGAAGCACATTAGGCTCTTGATCATCGACAATCAAAATCTTAGCGTTGAGTATATCGCTTGCATTAATTTTCATTATTTTGCCTCATCATCAGCGATTACAGCAGACTTATTGGCATGCTCAAGCGCTATGTCGACAGTCTTCAGAAATTCATTGATCCGCAGTGGTTTAGTTAGATAATGAAAGAAGCCGGCATCCAGACCTTTCTTAATGTCTCGGGGAATGGCATTTGCACTGAGAGCGACCACGGGTATAGACGCTGTTATCGGACTTTCCCTGAGAATTTTCAATGCAACTAAGCCGCTAATTCCCGGTAGATTAATGTCCATCAAAATAATATCCGGCTGATGGGTATGTGCCATTTCAATACCTTGAATCGCATCGGCAGCACTGAGAAAACGCAGATTAGGTCGACGAGAAATAATGTTCTCAACAAGCATCAAATTAGCCGGATTATCTTCAACATACAGTAAGGTTTGCAAATGCTCAGGGGCTTTATATTGTAGCGCTTTGGTGACCATTATTGCGCTGTCAGCAAGCTTAGATACCGGTTCGTCGGTTCGCTGTAGTTCAAACCAGAAGACACTCCCTACGCCAACGGTACTTTGCACACCAATGACTCCCCCCATCGATTCAACCAGACGCTTACTCACCACCAGGCCTATTCCTGTACCTTGTTGATTATTAGCTTCTTGACCGAGGCGGTTAAAAGGTTGAAAAAGTTGCCCGAGTTGCTCAGCTGATAATCCTTCACCTGTATCTCGAACACTGAACCGCACCATATCATCGCTGCTTTGACTGTGCTCCAATATCACGCTTCCACCCTTTCGGTTGTATTTAATCGCATTGGAAAGCAGATTAATAATCACCTGCTTTAGCCGGGTCCTATCGACGTGAAGAAAATCTTTGGTCGTAGATCGGTTAAAGATGACGTTGATGTCATGGATTTTAGCTTGTGGCTCACTCATCAACACACACTCTTGCATGACTTCGGACAGCGAAACCACTTCAACTGACATAGGCAGCTTGCCGGATTCGATTAGCGCTAGATCCAGAATTTCATTGATAAGCTCCAACAAATACCATCCGGCTTTGAGGATCTGAGTAATGCTACGTTTCTGAGCGGGCAGTGGCGCGGGAGTACTTGATTCCATAAGCTGTGCAAAACCTAAGATCGCACCCAGTGGGGTTCGAAGCTCATGGCTCATACTGGAAAGAAAATCCGATTTGGCGAGATTGGCTTTCTCAGCCACAGCTTTAGCATTTTCCAGTTCGATGTTCTTTTCCAGCAGTTTTTGATTTAGGCGATTACGCTCAGTGACATCGCGGGCGCCATAAAAAATCCCCTGTAATTTATTGTCTCGGTGATAAAAGGTGGCCGCATTAATGGAAACTACGGTTTCTTTGCCGCTCTTGTTGCGGGCGGTCAATTCATAATCTGAGATTATCTTTTCACTTAACACCCTTTTTATGCCCGCTGCGGCAAACTCAGGATCGGTAAAGTAGTCTTTGAATGGGGTGCCTATAAGGGAATCACGCTGGTTACCTGTAAGCTCTTCCATTTGTTTATTGACATCGGTAATAATGCCGGACGGATCAGTGGTCGTCAGCGCATCAATGTTGGATTCAATCAGGTTACGAGTATAGAAATGTTGATCTTGCAGGCGCCGACTAAGTTCTTTCTGTTCTTCTTCGATACGCTTACGCGCGGTATTATCGGTTCCTATTAACAAATAGCCTATGATAGCCTGGCGCTCATCACGCAATGCCGTGACGGACACTACTGCTGGGAAGCGGCTGCCATCTTTACGTATGTAAGTCAGCTCGTAGATATCCTCAATACCGCGCCGAGCCTTAAATACTAGCGCATCGAAACCAGGTGTAATTGCTGTGTCCAGTTCAATACTGAGCTCTTTAGCGCGCTCGATGACTTCTTTGGGGTCGGAAATATCTGCTGGGGTGATCTTGTTCATCACCTCGTCAGCGGTATAACCCAGCATTCGCTCGGCACCCACATTAAATATCTGAATAACACCATGAGCATCGGTAGCAATACTGGAAAAATTAGCACTGTTAAAAATGGCTTTCTGCAGTGCACCAGCTTTGAGCAAAGCTTCTTCTGCCTGCTTGCCAACACTGTTATCTGTGCCAATCAAAAGATAACCTATGATGATACCTTGGTCGTCGCGAAGTGCTGTAACCGATACAACAGCTGGAAAGCGACTACCATCCTTACGGATATAAGTTAATTGGTAAATGTCTTCAATACCGCGTGACGCCTTAAACACCAGCGCGTCGAAACCAGGTTCTATTGGCGTGCAGAGTTCTACAGAAAGCGCCTTGGCGCGGGCGATGATTTCCTGGGGATCGGATATCTCGGCAGGGGTAATGTTGTCCACTACTTCGATGGCTGAATAACCTAGCATCCGCTCGGCGCCAACATTAAAAATTTGGATAACCCCTTTAGCATCAGTAGCAATACAAGAGAAGTTAGCGCTATTAAAAATAGCTCGCTGCAAGGCACCCGCATTTAGCAATGCCTCTTCAGCATGTCTGCGTTCGCTGCTCTCATCAATCACGGCTTCGAACAGATTGATACCCTCCCCTTTAATAAAGCTTGATAAGCTTTTAATCTCGTCAGCCTGGGCACGTTTTGTATCATCACCTTTCATTACTAACCTCTATAACCATCCAATGGTTTTGACGGGGTCTACATGTTGGCCCAGAGACAAAATCTGCCGCGTAGGTATCGTTATCTGGTATTTAAGACGGGAATATCAATGCCGTCCTACTTGAGTATCGGTAGCGCTTGTCTTACAACCACCACATATACCGCACCATAATACCGCCTATAACAGAAATACCCTCAACATATTACATTTCTTTCATATATTGAGGCCGTAGCAATATTGATAATTAAAAAAAATAAAATTAACTCATTGTTAATAATAAACTAAATTCATTTTTTAACAAAAAACACTTTCGGTACGATATTTGCAAATTAGGTTATTAGTGTTCTCGAAATCTTACTCGGACCAGTACTCAGATTTTTCAATTCGTGGATATCGCATAACAAGAAAATCTCACTGAGTTATCAGCACTCATGGCTAACAAGAATCGCAGCCGTTTTTTGCTGATGTAGAAAAGGTAAATTAACGCAATTTAATAAAATCATTAGGAAGAAGAGAATGAATAGTTCCCTAAAAAAGACTTATCTCGTATTCACTATGCTATTAGGACTTATCCTTTTAGCTGGGTGTAATGGCGATAGCAGCAACGATAACAACAATAATGGGGTGTTACTTACAGCCATTGCTGTTACCCCTGCAGACTCAAGCATGCCATTGGGCTTGAAGCAACAGTTTACAGCCATAGGCACCTATTCAGATGGCACGTCGTCTGATATCACCAACTCGGTAACTTGGTCATCTGATGACTCAGCAGTTGCCACTATTAATACCAGTGGTATAGCCATGGGAGTTATCCCTGGTTCCTCTACTATCACAGCATCCATTATCGACTCATTATCAAACGAGCAATCCGCAACGGCCACGCTAACCATCACGGATGCGACCTTAACGGCTTTGGCTATCACACCAACCAACCCCAGCGTAGCTAAGGGGTTGAGCAAACAATTTGCTGTTACGGGTACTTATTCGGATGGTACTTCGCCAGATGTGACCACTTCAGTAACGTGGTCCTCGGCGAATACGCTAGTTGCTACCATAAATGCTAGTGGCCTTGCTAGTGGCGTTGCTATTGGTTCTGCAGTTATTAGCGCATCTTTAGGATCTGATGAAATAACGACTGAGCTCAACATCACAGATGCTATTTTGAGCTCAATAGCGTTAACGCCCGTTGAACCAAGTATTGCCAAAGGCATGACCCAACAGTTTACTGCTATCGGTACTTATTCTGATGGTACATCAGTGGATATAAGTGCTTCAGCAAGCTGGTCATCTGCGGACACACTGGTTGCCACAATGAATACCGGTGGGGCTGCTAAAGGAGTGAGTATAGGTTCATCTGTTATTACGGCAGATTTTCAAGCTCAATCAGCAACCTCATTGCTGACAGTTACCGACGCCACTTTAACGTCAATCATGTTAACACCAGCCAACCCACATATACCTAAAGGTAATACCCTGCAGTTGACTGCTACTGGTATTTACTCAGATGGTATCTCGGTTGATATGACCAGCTCAGCTATTTGGTCATCTTCAGACACCCTAATTGCCACTGTGAATGCCGATGGTATTGTCAGTGGTATTGCTTCGGGTTCTACAATTATTACCGCGACATCGGCTGCGCTGTCAGCCACCACTAACGTAACAATCACAGATACAAGTTTGACGTCAATTGCAGTAACACCAGGTAATCCCACTATAGCTAAAGATTCGAATAAACAGCTCACCGCTACCGGCACTTATTCTGATGGGTCGCTAGCAAATATTACGAACGCTGTAACTTGGTCATCAGCAGATACCTTAGTGGCTACAGTAAATAATACCGGTCTTGCAAATGGAATTAGCACTGGCTCATCACTTATCAACGCAAGCGCTGGAGGGGTCTCCGGTAGTACAAACATGACCATTACTAGCGCCGTATTAAGTTCAATTGTGGTATCGCCAACCAATCCAAGCCTTGTTAAAGGTATGAACAAGCAGTTTGCTGCAACTGGAACTTATTCTGATGGATCTGTAGCAGATATTTCTACCTCGGTTACTTGGTCATCTACAGATACCTTGGTTGCTACAATTGATGTCAATGGTCTTGCCAATGGCAAGGTGGCTGGCTCATCACTTATTACCGCAACTTCAGGAGCACAATCAGACAGTACTAATTTAACCGTTACCGATGCCACCTTGAATTCAATTGATATAACACCTGTTAATCCAAGTATTGTTAAGAACTCAAGCCAAAACTTTGTTGCTATTGGTCATTATTCAGACGGTAGTACAACAGATATCACATCGACGGTAATGTGGTCTTCAGCAGATACACAGGTTGCTACATTAAATCCCAATGAACAGCTAAATAGTGGGCGTGCGACAGCTATTGAAGTAGGCTCATCAGTGATTCAAGCAACACTAATTGGCGTATTTGCGGATACAACACTTAATGTTACTGCAGCTCTGCCCAATAACCCATTAGCACCTGAATTGGGTGAAGTGGCACGTTTTGTCATGCTTGCCTCACAAGCTATTACGACGACAAGTGGTTCTGCCATTGTCGATGGTGATTTAGGTATTCTTGACCAGGCACGTTCTTATTACGCAGGATTTACCGCAGGCGTTAATGCTGGCGAATTTGACGAATTAACCAATGGCTTGTCTTATGCTGGCGACGATAGCACACCACCTTATGTTGTACCGGTGCCTTATGCCTCTATGGTTGCATTTATTAACCAGTCCAGAACAGATCTTGGTATTGCCTATAATTTCCTCGCGGCAGATCCAAACCCAAATGCGGCAACCCAGATTTGCCCTATTGAATTGGGCAATCTGACTCTGACTCGTGGTGTGTATAAAACCGCAGCCGATGTGACCCTGCAAACAGGTACTCTCACTCTTGATGGCGAAGGAGACCCTGACTCTGTGTTCATCTTCACCATAGGCGGAAACCTAACTTCTGGTGCTCCAGGTGGCGATATTGTGCTTATTAATGGCGCACAAGCAAAGAACGTCTATTGGAGAACCGCTGGAAAGACAGTTATCGGCACTAATACCAAATTCTCTGGCAATGTTTTCGCTTGGTCAGAAGTGAATGTATTGACTGGAGCAAGCGTTACAGGTCGATTGTTTGCGGTCACTGATCAGGTAACGCTAGACGCAAATGCCATAAGCAAAGCACCATAGTGTCACTCTCTACTGACATTCACATTAACACTTAGGACCAAAATAGGGAGACAGACAGCTTGTTTCCCAATGACCTAAAAAACACCTCACTATTGTGTTTTTTAGGTACTTATTAGTGAAAGGTTTTCGCTTATAAGCCATTTTACCGTTCACATGTTTGCTAACAATGCCCACCAATGTGTGGGCCAAACATAGCCCCTCCAAGCAGCAAAGACAAATCCATTTATCGGTTTAATATCCGACAATATGACGCAACATTCTTTGTAATGTGATCTTAAGTTTTTCAAGGATATAACAATGCATATACGAAAAAATAATTTTACCCCGCCAATATGGGCTGGCAGCATATTGTTGCTTACCTTAATCGCTGGTTGTAATAGTGACAATAATACTGACTCGGCCATTGTGCCGACTATTAATGCCAGTAACCCAAGTGATCTTGCTATCGATGTGGCGATCAATCAACAAATCACCGCAACCTTCGGCGAAGCGATGAACGAGCAGACGATTAACGATGTCAGCTTTACCTTAATGGCTCCGAATCAAGCCGCCGTGTTAGGCACAGTTTCTTATGATGAAACAAGTCATACTGCCGTATTTGCTCCAAACAGTGATTTTACCCATAACACTCTGTATCAAGCATCTATCACCACTGAAGTCACAAATACGGCAGGCATAGCGCTTGCCAGTGGTTTTAGTTGGTCATTTACGACCTCTGCATTACCCGATGTTATTGCCCCACAGGTTGTATCAAACTCCCCAGCCGATCTCGCACAGAGCTTTGCCTTAAATAGAAATGTGACAGCTGAGTTTAGTGAAGCACTTGCTCCTAATACGCTAAACGGTACTAGCTTTACCCTAAGTGACGGGACAAATCTTGTCGCTGGTGTGATTAGCGTTCAAGGCACAAGCGCAACGTTTAATCCAGACGATAATTTAGCGGCCAATACACTTTATACCGCAACTCTGACCACGGCTATCAGCGATTTAGCGATGCCGGCAAATTTATTGGCAGCTAATTTCAGCTGGAGCTTTACCACCAGTGATGTTGCCGCTATGGGGCCTGAACCAGTGAAGTTAAACACTTCGGGTGATTTTGCTATTCTAACTAAGACTGGAATCACCAATATTCCAGCGTCTGCTATTACAGGCAATATAGGTTCAAGCCCAATCACAGCTGCAGCGATGGATAACGTGTTTTGTGATGAAATCAGCGGGACTATTTATGGTGCTGATGCTGCTTATACGGGCAGCGGTGCAATTACTTGTTTTGCTGGCGCAGCAGAAGATAACACCCTAGTGGCCAACGCAGTACTTGATATGGGCACAGCCTATAACGATGCAGCTGGCAGAACCTTACCTGACTATACTGAACTAGGCGCTGGTGATATCAGTGGCATGACACTAGAGCCAGGTTTATATAAGTGGAGTTCAGGTGTGTTGATTTCGACTGACATTGCTATTTCTGGCAGTGCCAACGACGTGTGGATTTTCCAAATAGCAGGTGACCTTACTCAAGCAGCAGCCAGTCGTATTAATTTACAAGGTGGCGCTCAGGCAAAAAATATCTTCTGGCAGGTTGGCGGAAGTGCGGGAGTCTCACTTGACACCACAGCGCATTTTGAAGGAGTCATTTTAGCTGAAAAAGGCATCAGCATAAACACAGATGCAACGATTAACGGCAGATTAATGTCACAAACAGCGGTCACTTTAGACCACAATATCGTGACTCAACCTACTGAATAACCGTCGTAATAGTCGAACACTAGCAATAGCCTAGCGCTCGCAATCCATGACGTCATGCGTCATAACATTAAAATCCGCTAAACCTGGTTTAGCGGATTTTTTATATCATAAAGAGCTAAAAAGCATATAGGTTAATTGACGCCATTAAGCGCGTTACTTTAAACTAACGCCTATAGCGCGATAAGATCGATCACGGATTGAATCTACTTTACTCACGGTTAAATGATAACGTCAGGATTTGCGCTTGTATCTCATCTTGATTCGCTAATATTGAGCATCTAATCTTATGTACCTAGCATCGGCAAAACGGCGCAAAATGCGCCGTTTTTCATGGTCAAACAAGCAAAACTATTCACAGGGTCTTAACATGTGGAGCATTTTTGCCAGTTGCTCGATGCCGATCTGAGCGGGTTTGGGTAAGTTATCTAATTCAATAGATAACAATAGATTTTTAACTTGTAACCCTAACTCAGTATCCCCTTCTATACGTAATTTACGTTGAAAAAATAAGGTATCAGGATCTTCTATCCCCGCGGCCACTAATATCAATTCTGGCACATTGGCACTTAAAGTCACATCAGGCTGAGTAAACGATCGTACTTGTAATTGTTGAGCAATCCCCACCTCAAAACGTAAACCAATATCATCAACACAAATCCCCACCCACTTGTGTTTGAGAAAATCGAGCTCATCTGACTGTAATTGTTCAGTTAACACTCGATTAAGCAGTGTATTGATCGCGGCTATTTTTAATTTTTCTGGCATGACACTGAGCGAGCGGCGACTAACCTGAGGTGCGAAATGCAATACCTTTTGCGCTAAGTGTTGCGATAATTGTTGTGATAATGCCTGAGCCATCGAGAGTACCTACTTGCAAATAGAGCCAATAATCAAGTGAGTTTACTGGTAATTTATCTAACGAAACCTGTTTTAAATCAAATCATGTTAACTCAATCACATTTACACTCCTGTTCTTTGAAAAAAATGAGAACACCAATATGGAACTCTTATGCCCCGCCGGTAATTTAGCGTCACTCAAAGCCGCGCTCAATGCCGGTGCTGATGCGGTTTACCTTGGACTAAAAGATGACACCAATGCGCGTTCGTTTGCAGGATTAAACTTTTCTGCCCCACAGCTAGCTCAAGCGACTCACTTAGCCCATAACCAAGGCCGAAAGGTGTTTTTAACCCTAAACACCTTCCCTAAACCCGGTGAGGAACATCGCTGGTATCAAGCAGTTGATTTAGCCGCACAATTAGAAATGGATGCGCTTATCGTTGCCGATTTATCATTACTCGATTATGCCCACCAGCATTATCCACACCTTCCGTTGCATTTATCGGTGCAAGCCAGTGCGACCAACCTCGGAGCGCTGTCATTTTACCAACAAGCTTTTAATATTGAACGGGCTGTATTACCACGAGTGCTGTCAATAAAGCAGGTTCGCGATTTAGCGAAAGTCAGCTCTGTGGATCTGGAAGTCTTTGCATTTGGCAGTTTGTGCATCATGGCGGAAGGACGTTGTCATTTATCATCATATGTTACAGGTCAATCCCCAAATACCGGTGGCTCATGCTCTCCCGCGAATCATGTTCGCTGGCAAGACAGTGGCAGTGATAAATTAACCAGACTGAATAATGTGTTAATCGATAAAGCCGATGCGAGTCAACAACTGGGCTATCCAGTGGTCTGTAAGGGTCGATATGTTGCTGAATACGATCAAGATGCAAAATATTTACTCGAATCACCCACCAGCTTAAGCACCTTAAGCTTATTACCTGAACTCGCTAAAGCGGGCATCAAATCACTCAAAATTGAAGGACGTCAGCGCAGCCCTGCTTATGTAAGTCAAGTGACCCACGTTTGGCGCAGTGCTATCGACACTTATTTGGCCAATCCCGATTCTTTTTGCGAACAACCACAATGGACGCAAGCATTGGCTAAAGTATCCGAAGGACAAATCACCACATTGGGCGCTTATCAGCGTCAATGGCAATAAGGTTACAGAATGAAAATATCTCTTGCTCCAATTAGCTACTGCTGGTCAAAACCTGACGTTGAGCTTTTCTATCAACAAGTGGCATTAAGTCATATTGATACTGTTTACTTAGGTGAAACCGTGTGCAGTCGTCGCCGCGAACTCAAGTTTAACGACTATCTTGATCTGGCGAATATGCTTAAGTCTTATGGTAAACATGTGGTGTTATCGACCATGGCACTAATAGAAGCACAATCAGAGCTCAATGAATTAAAAAAAGCGATTGAGAATGGTGACTTTAGTATTGAAGCTAATGATATGGCGGCAGTACATTATGCACAGCAAGCCAAAGTTCCTTTTGTGTGCGGACCAATGATTAATAATTACAATCGGGCCAGTCTGGATTTACTGCATAAAAAAGGCATGTTCCGCTTTGTTATGCCATGTGAGTTATCTCAACAGTGGTTAAGTCGTATCATCAATCAAGGTGATAAACCCAAGTTTGAAATTGAAGTGCTCGGCCACGGCTATATGCCGCTAGCTCTTTCAGCGCGCTGCTTTACCGCTAAGCATTACCAATTACCGAAAGATAAATGCCAAACGATTTGCCAACGCCACAGCAAAGGTTTATTGGCTCAAACTCAAGAGTCGCAGCCCTTATTACGCTTAAATGGCATTCAAACTCAATCAGCGGCGCAAATAAATCTGATTAACCAAATTCCCCAGATGATCACCATGGGAGTGGACTATTGGCGGATTTCACCCAACAAATTAACCGATATTGACTTGGGTTCTGAGCTTGCCAGCGCACTACAACAGGTAACAAACGACCCATTTAATACTGAAGAACTATTCAATCAACAATTTAATCACAAGCAGCATACTGCAATCATTCATCATCATTGCAATGGTTACTGGTTCGGATTGCCGGGCATGGACTATCGCCAAGAGAACCAAGAAACTGTGTTTCCGTCATAAAAACTCAGCCGATTGCCATTAATGCAACCACTCATAACAATGATAATATTCATGTTCATTAATGGCATACAAGCGACTTAAAAACTCACACACTCAAAGCTGAAACACTCCAGAAACAAATCATTAACCAAATGATTATATTAGTTATTTATCATGTACAACATCATTCCCGCAAAGTAAATATCTACTCATATTTAACTAATATCTATTCGATTAAGTTATCATTTTACATACAGCAAAGAAGGGGGTAACCTTGCCTACCCAAAAAACACAACTGAATGGACATTCAATCTCTGTCCATAAGAAACAGTTGGATAGCCAAGCTGGCCAACTTACAGCAAATACGTAAGGTGTATTTAACGTGACACACAAAAAACATAACATTAAAACAATTCTTACCTTTATCATTCCGTCACTGATTGGTTTGTTACTGTTTATGACGCCTATCACTGTCAATGGTTCGATTACCATCCCAATTGCAATCATTTCAAAAGCATTGCAAAACCAAATGGGCAGTTCGATTCAGCTTATTGTGACCTGCATCGTTGTATTTATGGCAATAGCCTCATTGCTCACCCAGCTTACTAATCCTAAATTTGTGCGTAAAAATATTTTTTTACGCACCTTATTAAAAGTAAATTTATTTTGGTTAGCCGTGCGAATATTAGGCGCGGTCTTTATTGTCATGGTTTATTTGCAGATGGGACCTGATGCGATTACTTCATCGGCAACGGGTGGTTTAGTCTTAAATGATTTAGTGCCAGTACTATTTTCAGTGTTTATTTTTGCAGGCATGTTATTGCCGCTATTACTCAATTTTGGTTTATTGGAGTTTTTTGGCACGTTATTAACCAAAGTGATGCGTCCAATATTCAATTTACCCGGACGCAGTGCGATTGACTGTATGGCATCCTGGTTAGGTGATGGCAGTGTGGGTATTTTAATGACCACCAAACAATACGAAACCCGTTTTTACACGGCACGAGAAGCAGCCGTTATTGGTACCACTTTTTCAGCGGTATCGATAACTTTCAGTCTAGTGGTTATATCGCAAGTAAAACTTGAGCACTTGTTTGTACCATTCTATCTCACTGTGTGTTTGGCAGGATTTGTCGCCGCTATCATAGTGCCGAAATTACCGCCGTTATCATGGAAAAAAGATCTGTATATCGACGACACCCCACGCCATGAAGATGATGAAACAATTCCTGCCAGTCACGGTGTCTTTTCATGGGGATTTGAACAAGCAATGCAGCGAGCATCCTCTGCTGGTGGCATTAAACATGTCCTAACAGAAGGGATTAAAAACGTTGTTGATATGATTTTTGGGGTAATTCCAGTCGTTATGGCTATTGGTACCGTAGCGTTAGTGCTCGCTGAACATACACCAATTTTTAACTACTTAGGTATGCCATTTATTCCACTGTTAGAGCTACTGCATATTCCTGAAGCCACTGAAGCCTCAAAAACAATTGTGGTAGGATTTGCCGATATGTTTATTCCATCTATATTGGCCAGCTCTATTGAGTCTGACTTAACCCGTTTTGTCATTGCGGCATTATCTGTCACTCAGCTTATTTATATGAGTGAAGTGGGTGCTCTTTTGATTGGTAGTAAAATTCCGGTGAACTTTTTTGAGTTGTTCGTTATCTTTATCCTACGGACATTAGTAACGCTTCCTATTATTGCATTAATGGGCCATTTACTGATTTAGTAGGCGTAACTAAACATAACATCTTAATATCAACTCAGGAGCGCATTGCGCTCCTTTTTTATACAAAATATTCTCTGCGTAACCGAGATAAATCGAGTATGCTTAACAAATAAGCATTGGCTATGTACCATAGCCATATTGATGACTAAGGGTGAACCATGGACAACAGACGTAAATTTTCTCGTATTTTATTTGCAGCCAGTGCGCATCTTGCGCAAACAGAACAAACTTGGCGCACTAAAATTTTAGATTTAAGTCTCAATGGCGCTCTAGTAGAACTGCCAGCAGGTTATACTGGTCAGCTACATACCATTTTAACCTTAGCGTTTGTGTTAGCCGATTCTGATATTGAACTGCACATGGAGGCGGAAATTGTTCATAAGACCCCAGAACATCTTGGCTTAAAATGCACTCATATTGATGTTGACAGCATTACTCATCTGCGCCGTATTATCGAACTCAATATGGGCGATGCAGAATTATTAGATCGTGAGCTTACCTCGTTAATCACACCAGTTCCTTAAGCTTGCAGATAAACCATGAGATGTAAAAAAGGTAAGCCAATGACTTACCTTTTTTATACCAATAGTCCGCTGTATCACTCGAAAACTAATTAATCAGCTCAAGTAACTCATGGATAGTTTTAACTGGGATGATTTTTGCGCCGAGCCCTTCCATGGTTTTATGATAATTACGAAATGGAATAAAAATCTCCGTAAAACCATGCTGCGCAGCTTCTCTCACTCTGGGCACTCCGCTATCAATTGGGCGCACATCACCATTCAAGCTCAACTCACCCATAATACAAGTGGTTCTTGGCACCACAAAGTCATTTAAACTGCTCAATAATGCTGTCACTAGCGCTAAATCGATACAGGTTTCTGACTCATCAATTTTTAACCCACCAACGATATTAAAAAATGTGTCGTGGAATATTTTGGTTTTAGTATGTTTACGCAAAATACCGGTTAACATTTTAATCCGATTCATGTTTAACCCCACACATACACGCTGGGGAAATTCTGATTCAGTTTCAGTTGTTAAACATTGGATTTCTAATAGTAAATTACGGTTACCTTTACGAATACAGGTAATAGTCGAGCCAGGTGACTCTGTAGTAGAACCCGATAAGAATATCTCACTGGGATTATCTACGCTCACCATACCGCGTTCGCTCATGCGGAATATGCCCACGGTATCAACATCACCAAAACGGTTTTTATTGGCGCGCAAAGTGCGAATTTGACCATCATTAGTGTCGATATGTAACAGTGAATCCACGATATGCACTAAGGTTTGCGGCCCAGCAATTTCGTTATTTTTATTCACATGAGCAATAATGAACATGGTGACATTATTTTTTTTACAATATTGCGTAAATGCCTGCGCCGCCGTTTTAACTTGTGAAGGCGATCCTGGGCTGCCATTGGCGGCATCTGTGACGACCGCTTGAATAGAGTCAATCACCGCAAACTTGATTTGCTTGGCTTCTAATTCCTCAATAATAGCTTCTACACTGGTTTCAGACAGCAAAAACAAGTTATCTTCGTTGTAATGAAGCTTTAAACGATTAACTCGGTTTTTAAACTGCGATAATGACTCTTCTGCAGTACAGTATAATGATGCCATCGACTGTGACATTCGGGCCACTAGATCAGATAACAAGGTCGTTTTACCTGCGCCAGGATCACCGGAAATAATATTCACCGAGCCCGTGGTCAAACCACCGCTAAGCACTCGGTCTAATTCACCGATCTCAGTAAGTCTTTTTTCAGCATCCTGTGACTCAACTTCACTGAGTTTTTTTGAACCACCACCAGCAGCACCGGCGTATCCCAATACCGAAGTACGAGAAGTAGTGCTTTTTGTGGCAGATAATTTCATTTCCACTAAAGAGTTCCACGCACCACAACGACACTGTCCCTGCCAACGAGGATAATCTAGGCCGCAATCGTCACAAACAAATGCCATTTTTGGAGCTTTTGCCATGTTAATTCCCATGTTGCAAATCAATTAATACAATAAGATTGATACTATTAGGCCTGAGGACCAATCGACAATCACTGTGAACATATCATTCTTTATTAGTCATACCGGCTGCTCATCAATACAACTATAACGGCTTAAACCACTCATAAGATAATAATAACAATCAGCTTTACAGAGTTCTTTACGATTAACACCTTGCCCACACGCAATGAACACAAACGCTAAGCCATTATGAATAAGCTTCAAGAACACCAAGATACCGTTAAGACACTATGTTCATCTGAACGGTAAAATAATTAGCTCTAAAATCATTTCAGCATAACTCTCGAACAAGGTTCAAATCTATATTACTATAAAGATCAGCACTTTCTTGCCGATAAAATTATTAGCCAGACTCACAATAAACAATTAAAACGACAAAATAATGAGTTTAGATAACCACAGTGCATTAATCGAACAACTAAAACCTCTGTTCATGGAACCTGATTTTCAGGACGTTTTTGAGCAGTTAACTGCTGACGAATCAAATTCCACCCGTTTTCTTCTGAAAATGGAGCTCAACCGTATCTCATCATTGTGTAACAGAATTATAGATTTACGAGATAAAACAGAACTCCCTTGCAAAGAAGTCGTTATCGCTAATCAAAAGCACTTCCTTGACCAACCCGCTAAAGAGGCTTTAGAGCAAGCACTGCCTTTATACCGCAATCAATATACTCTAGGGGTATACGAACAGGTTATTAAAGCCCATAAGCTGCGACGCATAAAATTAAGAGAAAATATTCCTGCCGAGGCTATTGGCGAAGACAATCCATTTTTAATCCCTGGGGTCGTACTCGGAAGTTACTTTAATCGCTGCGAAGAACGAATGAATTATAGCATTCGAATTCTGGTTTCTCAGCAAGGAATACCCGAAGTTAATGGTATGACACTAGATTTATCTGTGGGCGGTGCGCGGATTAAGTTGCCATTAAAACACCAACTGGATCAAGACAAACCAGTTAAAATTAAACTGCTTGAAATCAGTGATGAGTTTTATGTAGAAGAGCTGCAGCATGGCATTGAATATCAAATAGTTGATGTTCAAAATAAAGACAATACAGCGATTTTTAGACTGAAAAGACTTGGTGGTGGAGAAGCATTAGATAATTTGCTATCACAGCTGATCCGCAGCTATAAATTCCGCTATAAAGTGGATGTCAACGATGTCATTGTTACGGCTACGGGTTTAGGTTATGAGCGTCATTACTTACCATTACTAACCCATTTACCATTATATATCTCCATTGTTGACGGAAAACCACTGATAGCCTATGAATTGCTCGGCAGAGGTAATCAACCGATCCAACATTATTTTCTAGATGAAAATCAAATTAGCCAGCTACCGAGTTTCATTAATACTCGCCGCTTGACCCAATTAATTAAACATCCAGACAATAATGAACATTGTTACTTATTCAGTTTTACTCATAGCGCCCATGGGAAAGTGCATTTTTACTCTGCGACATTAGCAGAGCTCAGAGCAACTAAAAATCTTCATCTATTTTTAGGCTTTGCCTCTACCAAAGCGAGCTGGCGAGTGTTTAGAATTGTCATGCAGCCTATCGATCATAGTAAGAATTATAAAAACTCTACATTACCGGGTGATGATGCTCGATATGGCGCACTTACCGAACAACAATTAGCTCAATTTAGCCATACGTTACAATTAATTGACTTAACAAATAAAGAAGCAAATGAAGACTATCAAAGTTGGTTTGATAAATCCGATGTAAATGGTTTAAAGATATTTTCGCAAGCAAAAACAAAACAACACAGCATTAAAAAAGTATCAATGCCATTTAGTGAACGACGCCATGAAGCTCGGTTCGCCTTTAAAACCTCAATCACAATTCAGCAAGGCGATAAAAAAGCCACCGGTATTACTCACGATATTTCGAGTCGAGGTTTACAACTCACATTTGAAACTTCGACGGATTTTAATGAACCTGGTGCGGTAACATTATCGTTTCCACGTCTACAAGCCGCAGCAGGCAAAGCCAATTTAACCCATTTACCTTATCAGTTAATCCGCAGCAGAATGGGTGGAAAGACTTTGCATTTAAGCGCTTTAATAGGCCATACACCCCATGATGGGGTGGAGTTTTTAAGTAAATTAATTGCCCACAACAAACAGAAGTTTGAGCAACTATCCGATCATGAAGGTCAGCAAAAAGAGCTGGCTGATGGCATGAAAAACCTGTTCATGCGCCAGTTACCCGGTGTACCGTATTTTATCGAAAAAACAGTAAAATCAGCACAAATGGCTTACATAGGTATTGGTACAACGACGGATGAAATTAGCCACTTATTTGCCCAAGATAGTGACAAAGTACTGCAGTACAATTTAATGCCGCTGCTGGAAAATAACCTACTGAAACAAAAGATTATTGACCCTATCAAATTAATGAAACCGAATCAGGATATGGTCTTCTTTGAAGTGTTTATGCAACTGACTCGCCACGCTAGAGGAACAGTACAGATCCAATGTAAACTTAAATCTGAAATCGGTGATCGTCAGCAGCAAATTCAATTTATCACCCAAAGTAAAAAAGCTGGGCGCTTTATGGCATTAAGAGTGTACTTAGGGGCAACTGACAAGCCTGATATGAGCTATATTCGACGCGAGCTAGAGTTTATCCACATTCATGCTAACCACAGAGCAAAGCACCTAGAAGAGCAATTATGGAGAGTGATTGGTTCAGGTGAACTATTAGATATTACTGCTGAAGTTGAACTCCGTTTTCCTAGCTTAATGCCTGCAGCCTAGGTAATACTCAAGCAAGGATAAAATAATCGCTAGCGTTACAGTGTCAAATACCACTGCTTAATTTGCACAAAGTGATCTTGCTCTGCATGTCGATCCGTCAACATTCCTGCATGATCATAATCCAATAAATTACCCTTTTCTTTGGCGAGCAAGGTGTACTTTATCTGGCTAAAACCACATTCATCAATCATATCTCGTACATCTGACGGATTGCCTAATACACGATCATTTTTCCCCGCAATAAACCACGCTGGTGGCCAAACGGCTTTTTCAGCAGCTTGAGCATAATGAAAACTATCATCATGATCAATCCACTCTCCCCTAACCCAATCGATGGTTTGTAATAAGGACGCACTGCTCTCGTTATCCATACCAACGCGGAGTCGACTGGCATTAAAATATCCCTGCTTAGCTATGCATAATGGCGCAAAGCGATTCCAAAAAAAATCGACCATCAACCATTTCTTAAGTGATTTCACCTTTATGGTCCGTTTAGACCCAAAGGTTAGTAACGAAGCTACACTTGATTGCAAATGAGTATACCGAGCTAAACTGCTGGCCATTAATACTCCCCCCCATGAATGAGCACACCAATGAACTTTATTGACTAAAGGATGACGTTGCAGAATAAATTGTTGCACTAAAGGTAATTGCTCACGGATAACCTCACCTTGGCCCAAGGTGAAATCACGATTAATTCTAGGCTCACTCAAGCCTCGACCAGCGGTATCCATTACATAAACATCAAAGCCAGCAGCTGCCAAAAAACAGCCTAACCCACGACCTTTTTCACTGTAAAATACTTTCCCGTTAGACATAGCCCCATGCAACATCAAGATAGGGATACCTAATGCCGTCGGCGACGGAGGGCGAATATGACGCAAATGCAATTGGCCATCACGATATGGAATGAATAATGAGTCTTGGAGGATATCTATTGTCAAAATAAGCAGTTATGTTAGTAATATTGATTATAAAACTAACATTACTGCAGTGAAACACAACTAGAATAGAGTAATAATTCTATATTTAGTCGGTAAGCGCCAATCGTTAAAGCTGTAAACAAAAAACCAATGCTCGTAAGTCGATATTTTGTATTGATGCATCTGCGGCTTCAATTAACTTAGGCTTTGCATGAAATGCTATCCCCAAGTCTGCGGCCTGAATCATTGGGATATCATTAGCACCATCACCAATAGCCACTCGCTGGCCTGATGCGATAGTCCATTGTTGTGCACATTGACTCACCACATTAGCTTTATATTGCGCATCAACAACATCACCAGTGACTTCACCGGTTAGCTTGCCATTAACAATAACCAGCTCATTGGCAAAGGCAGCATCAAGATTAAGTAACTGCTTTAAGTGGCCAACAAAAGGTGTAAAACCACCGGAAGCAACCACCAGTTTCCATTGATGCGCTTTTAACTCGGCTAGCATGGTTTCAAGACCGGGCATTAAAGGCAAGGTATCACATAACTGCTGAATAATCGCCGCATCAGCCCCGGCAAGTTTGCTCACTCGCAGCCTTAAAGACTGCTCAAAATCTAACTCTCCACGCATTGCACTTGCGGTTACTTTTGCCACTTCGTCGCCAACACCAGCCATGGCAGCCAGTTCGTCAATACACTCAATTTCAATGGCTGTGGAGTCCATATCCATGACGAGCAATCCAGGTTGATTTAGACGTGCTAGCGGTTGTTGAATAAGCACAATTTCAGCTGGAATGTTATGTGGAAATGATGCTATCCATTGCTCATCCACGGTCTGAGTTGCTAGTTCAAAGCCAAATAAATCATTCTGTCTCACAAGCTTAGCGACATGAGCATCGGTTGATATTGAAGAGAGCCATGACTCAATCTCACTTGAGCATTCGCCATTAAAAATAACTCGGCAACGGTAAGGTAAATGAGCTTGCAAGCTCAATAAATATTCTGACTCTTGATAGCGATATAACACACTGCCTAGATGTTGGTATGTATCACAAGTATCTGAAAATAAGAAGTTTAATAAAGCGTTATCACATTTTTCCAGCATCAATACGGCCTCTTAGAATGTTACGACTATCTACTGACAAATTTTTCGATTAGTATAGCTTTTTGATAATTCTCTGTAATTGGATTGGTACTGAGTGCTTGTTAGACAAATAATGCATCCAAAACAGCCCCCAATTAAATAGAAAAAACCCTGAGGATTAAAGTGATTTTTGTTAAAGGTCTTAAGAAAAGACAAAAAATCAGCAGGATTGTGCAAATTATCGTGGCAATAGTGCTGATCTTCGGCCTAATCTATTTGTGGCAATCGAGTTTACGTAATGGTCAAAAATTACTAAATTCGCAGACAAAAGTAATGGCAAGACTATTAGCACAACAAGCTGCTAATGGTGCAGCTCCTGCAATGTATTTACAAAATGATGAGCAGCTTCAATGGCTTGCCTCTGCGCTGGCTGCTGACCCTAAAGTTATGTCGGTCAATATCTATAATTCTCAAGGCGTCAGATTGGCCTTCGCCCAGAGCGTCTCTTATGAAAAACTAGAAGCTGATTCAGAAATATTAAAAGGCTTATTAAAACCATATCCTCCGTTAATTGAAAATGTCATCCAGGATGAAAACAATTTAGGCTATGTTGAAGTACGTTTGAATCTTGATATCTTTTTTGACGAAATCAAAATATTGCATGAACAAAACATGCAATTACAACAGATGATGTTGATTGTTGCTGGTTTTATTGGTTTGCTATTATCGCGAGCATTATCATTTAAGCGTGCCGATTTTGATCGACGTAAGACCCAAGCTAAGTTGCGTAAAAAGCCTAAGAAGATCGCCTTGGTAAACGCTGACGAGCCTAAAAGTGGCCCACAAGAACCTAAAACGTAGAGAATAAAATTACAGACATAAAAAATGGGCACTCTAATGAGTGCCCATTTTCATTTATAACGTTTGATTATAGCGTTAATGCTGCATCTAAGGTCATAATAATCATGTCGCTGAATGTGGTTTGACGTTCATCAGATGTGGTTTTTTCACCAGTACGGATGTGGTCAGATACAGTAACAACACACAAGGCTTTAGCACCTAATTCATGTGCAACACCATATAAACCAGCGGCTTCCATTTCGACACCTAGAATGCCCATTTTTTCCATAACATCAAACATTTGAGGATCTGGAGTATAAAATAGGTCGGCAGAGAAAACGTTACCAACACGGATTTTAGTGCCGTGCGCTTTAGCTGAATCAACAACTGCACTGAGCAAGCTGTAATCTGCAATGGCAGCAAAATCGTTATCTTTGAAACGTAAACGGTTCACTTTAGAATCAGTACATGCACCCATACCGATAATCACATCGCGTACTTTTACGTCAGTGCTGATTGCGCCACAAGTACCTACACGGATTAAGTTCTTAACCCCGTAGTCTTTGATAAGTTCGTGTGCATAGATTGAACAAGATGGGATACCCATACCTGAACCCATAACAGAAATACGCTTACCTTTATATGTACCGGTAAAACCGAGCATATTACGCACATCAGTCACTTGCTCAACATTTTCTAAAAATGTTTCAGCTATGTATTTTGCACGCAATGGATCGCCAGGAAAAAGTACCGTTTCAGCAAAAGCACCTTCTACAGCATTAATATGTGGTGTAGCCATGTTTATAACCCCTATGTTTCTATTTTATTTTGTGTTGCTTAATCTTGTTTGTAGTTTAGCAAAACCATTAACCTTTATATAGAACCGTCGTTTGAAAATGTGACTAATTAATAAAAGATTTACCATAATCCATCGGTTCTAGCTTGAAATAACTCGCAATAGATTGACCGATATCGGCAAAAGATTGACGACGACCTAGTGAACCGGCAGATAAACCGGCGCCATAGGCAAGAACAGGAACACGCTCACGAGTATGCTCAGTGCCAACCCAAGTAGGATCGCAACCATGATCAGCGGTGAACACGACTAAATCTTCAGGTTGTAGAATAGCCAAGAGTTCAGGTAAACGTGAATCAAAGTATTCAAGAGCTTTAGCATAACCAGCGGTATCGCGACGGTGACCATAATGAGAGTCAAAATCAACAAAGTTAGTAAACACTATAGTGTTATCACCAGCACGTTTAATTTGTGCTAAGGTTTCATCGAATAACTCTTCAAGTCCGGTCGCTTTAAATTGCTGCGTAATACCACTAT
Source organism: Shewanella sp. SR43-8 (assembly GCF_014163775.1). NCBI lineage: Bacteria > Pseudomonadati > Pseudomonadota > Gammaproteobacteria > Alteromonadales > Shewanellaceae > Shewanella > Shewanella sp. SR43-8. Next base: position 452,001 of record NZ_JACJDX010000001.1, read on the forward strand.
GAGCATAAATATCAGAAATCTTACCAATACTAACCACTTCACCACCGGCATCTTTCAGCTTATCTAATACGGTCGGTGCTGGAGGTAATACGGCATAATCATGACGATTACCGGTACGGGCAAAATCAGCAGCACTAGTACCAATAAATGGACGGGCGATCACACGGCCAATATTATAAGGTTCTAACTCTTCACGGGCTATTTTGCACAAGTTGTATAAATTTTCTAAGCCAAAACTTTCTTCATGACACGCTATTTGGAATACAGAGTCTGCAGAGGTGTAGAAAATAGGCTTGCCTGTTTTCATGTGCTCTAGGCCTAACTCTTCAAGAATTTGAGTCCCCGAGGCGTGGCAATTGCCTAAGAACCCATCTAAACCAGCACGTTGAAGAATTTTATCAGTGAGTTCTTTAGGAAATGAGTTGGTTAAATCACTAAAATACCCCCACTCATAAAGAACAGGAACCCCTGCCATTTCCCAGTGACCGCTTGGCGTGTCTTTGCCCGAGCTTAATTCGTCAGCATGGCCATAAGCACCGATGATTTCGACGTTATCAGCAAATCCAGCAGCAAATTTACCAGTACTTTCAAAACCAGCATGACCTAGGCCAAAGCGAGCAAGATTAGGTAACTTCAATGGACCTTGACGGCCGATATCCGCTTTGCCATCAGCACAAGCTTGCGCGATGTGACCAAAGGTATCAGAGCCAAGATCACCAAACTTATCGGCATCAGTTGCAGCACCGACACCAAAAGAGTCGAGCATTAAAATAAAAGTACGTTTCATTATGTGTTTCCTTATAAATCTGAAGCGCGAATATAACGATATATTTCAGGCGTCTTCTGTGGCGCACTGTCGCCAATAATAATGGCTTGTTGGACAGCTGCGGCAGCTTCGGCGAAAGCATCTTCAGATTGAGCATGGATCATCGCTAACGGTACATCTTTGTTAACTTCCTGGCCCAATGCACATACTTGGGTTAATCCAACACTGTAATCGAGTGCATCACCAGGTTTGCGACGTCCACCACCTAAGGTGACGACGGCTAAACCAAGTTCTCGGGTATCCATTTGGTATGCAAAACCTGATGTATTGGCATACACAGGGCGAATGATTTTCGCATGAGGTAGATACTTATCATATGCCTCAACAAAATCGGTTGGGCCACCTAAACCAGATACCATTTTAGCAAAAGCTTCAGCTGCTTTACCATTATCTAATACAGCATTTAGCTTATTACGCGCTTCCGCTTCATTCTGTGCAATACCACCCAAAATGAGCATTTCGGCACATAATCCCATGGTGACAGCATATAAACGAGGATTACGATATTGACCCGTTAAAAAGTTTATCGCTTCACGCACCTCAACAGCATTACCAGCACATGATGCCAAAACTTGGTTCATGTCAGTTAACAATGCCGTTGTTTTGGTACCTGCGCCATTAGCAACGGCAGTAATGCTGCGGGCTAATTCTTCAGATGCTTCATAGGTAGGCATAAATGCCCCGCTGCCCACTTTGACATCCATTGCGAGAGCGTCTAGTCCTGCGGCTAATTTTTTAGACAAAATAGATGCGGTAATAAGTGAGATTGACTCAACCGTTGCGGTATTATCGCGAATTGAATAAAAACGTTTATCGGCAGGGACTAGATCACCAGTTTGACCAATAATGGCCACACCAGCGTCTTTAACGACTTTGCGGAATAATTCACTTGAAGGTTCAGTTTGATAACCAGGAATAGCATCAAATTTATCTAACGTTCCACCAGTATGGCCTAAGCCTCGGCCAGAAATCATTGGTACATAACCACCACATGCCGCAGCCATAGGACCAAGCATTAGGCTGATGACATCGCCTACACCACCAGTGCTGTGCTTATCAATAATAGGGCCATTAAGGCCGAGTGAATCCCAATTTAATACAGTGCCGGAATCACGCATTGCAATCGTTAAGGCAATTCGCTCATCCATATTCATATCTTTGAAATACACAGCCATACCAAATGCGGCAATTTGCCCTTCAGAAACAGTGTTATGAGTGATGCCATCTACAAAAAATTGAATTTCGGCAGTGCTTAATGCATCACCGTTACGTTTTTTACGGATAATCTCTTGAGCAAGAAACATATAGAGTCCCCATGAGGCAATCCAACACCTTTAGGATCGCCATTAATATCAAGAATGTCATTCAATGATGACGCTTTGCATAACGATGATTCGTTATGCAAAGTGGCTGTTAATACATTATGCCAATTAGTAACCTGAAGTCGGTTTCGGTGCTTCAGTTAGCTCTAATGTATGCAGCAAGCTATTTAATAAGCTAGAAGCACCAAAGCGGAAAGTCTGTGGACTAACCCAATCAGCACCCAAAATACGCTCAGCCAGATCTAAAAACTCTGCTGTTTGAGCCGCATCACGCACGCCGCCAGCAGGCTTAAAACCAACTTGACGATCTTTTTCGCTGATCACGGTCAACATAATTTCAGCCGCTTCAAGAGTGGCATTAACCGCCACTTTACCGGTTGATGTTTTAATAAAGTTAGCGCCAGCATCAATTGATAATTCAGAAGCTTTACGAATAAGAGCAGGATCTTTTAACTCACCAGATTCGATAATGACTTTCAACAATACATCATCACCACACTCTTCTTTACACGCTTTAACCAGTTCAAAGCCAACAGTCTCATTACCTTCCATTAATGCACGGTATGGAAATACAACATCAACCTCATCGGCACCATAAGCAACGGCAGCACGAGTTTCTAATACAGCGATAGCGATATCATCATTACCGTGTGGGAAGTTAGTCACAGTCGCAATCTTAATGTCTTCACAATCAAGCTCATTAAGGGTTTTACGTGCAATAGGAATAAAGCGAGGATAAATACAAATCGCAGCTGTATTACCAGCAGCAGACTTCGCTTTATGGCATAAGTCGATCACTTTTTGATCGGTATCATCGTCATTTAATGTGGTTAAATCCATTAATGAAATACCGCGTAACGCTGCTTTTTTTAAATCAGTCATAATTGCTCTCCGAAACGAAAAATCAAAGTCGATAATTTTTTTCAGGCAACACTATAGAATGGGCATATGATTATTATTATGGCCGGGCCTTCAGTGTTGCCAGTAAATCTAGATAATATTTACTAACCTAAGTATTCAATCTGATAACGAGTACCACGACTTGAATCCTTGAAGACCGGAAAAGAAAAAACAAAGACATTTGTTTCAACAATTCCGCGAAAAATCCATTTTAGCGCGTAAAGATACAACTTTGTAGAGTACAAACCTTTATATAAAAATATTGTTAACTTAATAGTTTTAAATAAAAATTCGCGGCTGTCTTATAGTGGAAAAGTTAGAGCCGCAAATGCGACTCTAACATGCACTATACCTATCTTAGAACTTGTAAGTTGCTGTTAGGTAATGTGACCAACCTGTAGATTCTAGGCCAACGATTCCGCCTTCATCTTCAAGTAGGTATACGTCTTTGAAGCCTTTTAAGCCATAACCAAGAGCGTAACGATCTGAGTGCCAGTATAGACCAAAGAAGATGTTACCACCGCTTGAAGTCTTAGGAACGAACATGTCGTCAACTGCGTCTGCACCAAATTGATAATCAACATAACCTTGGAATGACAAGAAGCTCTTGTTATCAAAGAAGTAGAAAGGTTTGAACCAGTTAGCTGAGAACTGATATCCGTTCCACTCTTTAGCATTCATGTCGTAGAAACCGTAAAGGTTCATACCAGTTTTGCCTAACCAAGGTACATTTACGTCAGCACCAACACCCCAGAATGTAGAGTTAACGCCTTCGCCGTTAAGACCATCCCAGTTAAACAAAGTAGAGAAATATACTTCTTGGATTGGGCCAAAAGATAAATCTTTACCTGTGATAGCATCGATAGAGAAACGTGGAGCAAACTTCATAAACAATTTGCTAGTGCCAGAACCTGGGTTCTTGTCACCATTGTCAGACGTTTCATTAGCTAAGTTGAATACATCAACATAACCGTATAAATCTACAACACCAGAACGACCACCAAACTCCATTTCTAGGTAGTTATGTTGATCACCTGAAGCTGGGTTATCTGGCTTTTCACCGATAGAGTACATAGCGTTAAACTGCATCCACTTGTAATCAGTACCGTGAAGATCGCTGCGGTCTGCAGCAAAAGCATTACCAGAAATAGCAGCAACTGTTGCACCGGCTAAAGCTAACATTTTTACATTTTTCATCATCAACCCCATGTATATTATTAAACTATCTTCGTGGATAGCACTTCTTTTTTAATCATTCGCATTTTACCGTTACTGATATTAATCTCAATATTTAATCGATAAAAAACGAATACAAAATTCTTTTTTGTGAACAATGTCGCGACTATTTGTCTACACTCTATTCACAATTTGACATTTTAATTTTGACTAGAGGATTTAATACATCCTCTTTCGCAATCAATAAAACGGCATAACTTCGTATTGGGAAACGGTGGATTAACACAAAATCAATAACAACTTTATTATAAACTGGGTCTTTAATATGGATTAAGCTAAAGACCCAGTTATTGGGGTATTCCCCCTGGACTTACTCTTAGATAGCTAAGAATAAACCGGCTAATGTCGCGCTCATTAAGTTAGCTAATGAACCAGCGATAACAGCACGGATACCTAATTTAGCAAGGTCATGGCGACGTGAAGGAGCCATAGCACCTAAACCACCAAGTAAAATTGCAATTGAAGATAAGTTAGCAAAACCACATAGGGCGAAAGAGATAATCGCTTTAGTGCGGTCAGACATCATGACACCAGTTTCTGCTACAACTTTGAAACCTTCTGCTGAAGCATCAAGTAGATACGGAGCAAAATTTAAGTAAGCAACAAATTCGTTAACTACAATCTTTTGACCGATGAAAGAACCAGCAACAAGCGCTTCATTCCAAGGTACACCGATTAAGAATGCTAAAGGCATAAAGATATAACCAAGGATGAGTTCAAGAGTAATACCCTCTAAACCGAACCAACCCGTTACACCACCGATGATACCGTTGATCATGGCGATTAAACCAACGAATGCGATCAACATAGCACCAACGTTTAATGCTAAATGCATACCTGATGCAGCACCTGAAGCAGCAGCATCTAACACGTTTGCTGGCTTATCAGGATCATCTGGTAAATCGTCCATTTCGTTGATAGCTGCTTCTGTTTCTGGGTGCATCAATTTAGCCATTAACAGACCACCAGGAGCAGCCATGAATGATGCAGCAACTAAATATGCAATTGGAACACCCATTTGCGCGTAACCAGCTAATACAGAACCTGCAATAGAAGCTAGACCGCCCACCATGATGGCGAATAATTCAGATTGTGTCATTGTCGCAATAAACGGACGCACAACTAATGGTGCTTCAGTTTGACCAACGAAAATGTTCGCTGTTGCTGACATTGATTCAGTGCGGCTAGTACCGAGTGCTTTTTGTAAAGCGCCACCGATAATACGGATAACCCACTGCATAATGCCTAAATAGTAAAGCACTGCAATTAGAGAAGAGAAGAAAATAATGACAGGTAATACGTTGATGGCAAAAATAAAACCAACTTTAAAGTTAGCTAAATCACCAAATAAGAAGCTAGTACCGGCTTGTGCATAACTAATCACACTTGATACCGCATCTGAAACACCTTTCAGAATATCTTTACCGACTGGAACATATAAAACAAAACCTGCGAAGAATGCTTGAATAGCTAAAGCACCACCAACAGTACGAACATTAATTGCTTTTCTATTATTTGATAGTGCAAAACCTATCAATAGTAAGGTGACCACCCCTACTAAACTCATTATTATATCCATTAATCATCACCCTTTTGTTAACAGTTTTTTTGAATGTTGTTAACTCACCTAATTTCCGCTGACGATTATAACTGAGCGTGAAACGAAAAGCGTCGTTTTGATCAAGTTTTTAAACTTTAATTTCAAACCCTTACGACATTAAAAACAATTAATAATGTTGTGTTCATAAAAAAACAATTAAAGCTCAAACAGTTGCAAAGCATTTTTATTCAACTGTTCTAATATACAGACAGTGGTTTTTTTCTTTAAAAATGCGATTTCGGACACAATTCGAGGCAATATAAGGGGAGTATTTCGTGATTTAGGTTGATCAAACGGAGGCATGCTAGGTGAATCTGTTTCTAATAAAAAGTGTTCTAGGGGTAAATTAACCACTGTTTCACGGAGCTTTTTCGCACTAGGATTGAGTATTAAAGCACCAACACCTAATTTAAAACCGAGCGAAACATAGCGTTTGGCTATATCACTGTTGCCATAAAAACCATGCACCACACCACCCTTTATCAATTTAAAACGCGCTAACATTGTCAATAATTGTTGATGCGCTTTCACGGCATGTAAAATGACAGGCAATTGATAATTTTGTGCCAGTAATAATTGTTTTTCAAGTAACAACAATTGGTTATCTGACCAGTGATGCAATTTATCTAGGCCACACTCTCCAATCGCCACCAAACGCTTATTATTGCTATATTGCTGTAACATTGTATCAAGCTTCATTATCGCTGCATCAATGTCGTCTGGGACAAACCAAGGATGAATTCCAAGCGAAAAATAACAATCAAATTTATCTGCAATATGAATTTGCTGCTGCCACTTTTCTGCTGATACTCCCGGTAAAATAACCGAAGTAATACCACTTTCATGCATAGCATCAAATAATTGTGTTCTATCATTATCAAACTCTGCCATGTCGAGATGTGCATGGGTATCAATCATAAGATCACGCTCTGCTATTACTGATATTAATTACGGATATCATGTTAAGTGACAATAGACTCATATATTGACATACCACGCCCATGATCGCTCATCCTTGGTGCACAACTGAATTTATTTTTCTGTGTCAACGTCATCTCAGCGTTCCATAAGATGAAATTTTGCCAAGATGTTACCAATAAAAGCTTAAAAACAGCTTTGTTAAGTCAAATATCTACTTAAAAATAGTAATAAAAAAGGCGGCAAAGCCACCTTTTGTTAACATACCTGAAACATTTACTATAACAATTAATGCTCTCGAGTTTTGGCAAACTCAATATCAGGATAACGTTCCATTGATAGGTTTAAATTCACCATAGTAGGCGCAATATAGGTAAGATTATCACCACCATCAAGGGCTAAATTCTGACTACACTTACGACGAAACTCTTCTAGTTTACGTTCATCTTTGCAATACACCCAGCGAGCAGTACTCACACTGATACCTTCGTAAATGGCTTCGACGTTGTATTCACTTTTTAAGCGTCCAACAACCACTTCAAACTGCAGCACACCAACCGCTCCAACAATTAAATCGTTAGAGTCTAGAGGTCTAAAGACCTGCACAGCGCCTTCTTCAGATAATTGCACTAGTCCTTTGAGGAGCTGCTTTTGTTTCAGTGGATCTTTTAAGCGAATACGGCGGAACATTTCTGGAGCAAAGTTAGGTACACCCGTAAAGCGAAACTTTTCGCCTTGGGTAAAGGTATCACCAATACGCATGGTGCCGTGATTATGTAATCCAATAATATCACCAGGATATGCCGCTTCAGCACGGGCACGATCCCCTGCCATAAAGGTTAATGCATCACTGACATTAACATCTTTACCAATGCGAACATGGTGCATTTTCATACCTTGCTCATACCGACCCGAGCAAACACGCATAAAAGCAACACGGTCACGGTGTTTAGGGTCCATGTTGGCTTGAATTTTGAAGATAAATCCTGAGAACTTTTCTTCATCAGGCGTCACGTTGCGTGCATCACTTTCACGCGGTAACGGCTTAGGTGCCCACTCGACGATACCGTCTAGAATATGATCGACACCAAAGTTACCTAAGGCTGTACCGAAGTAAACAGGGGTCAGCTCACCTTTAAGAAAGGCTTGTTGATCAAATTCATGTGAAGCACCAGCAACCAGCTCCATTTCATCACGAATTTCAGACGCATAAGAACCCAGTACTTTATCAAGCTCAGGATTGTGTAATCCTTTAATAATACGTTCTTCTTGAATGGTATGACCCATACCACTTTGGTATAAAATAACTTCATCACGTAAAATGTGATATACACCTTTGAACTCTTTACCTGAGCCAATCGGCCAAGTAATAGGAGCACAAGCTATCTTTAAAATCGCTTCAACTTCATCCATTAACTCTATAGGATCGCGAATATCACGGTCACATTTATTCATAAACGTCACAATAGGCGTATCGCGTAAACGGGTCACTTCCATTAATTTAATGGTTCGATCTTCAACACCTTTAGCGGAGTCAATCACCATTAAACACGAGTCGACCGCAGTCAGGGTACGATAAGTATCTTCAGAAAAGTCTTCGTGACCAGGTGTATCAAGTAAATTGATTAGTGCGCCACCGTAAGGAAACTGCATAACAGAGGTGGTAATAGAAATACCACGATCTTTTTCCATTTCCATCCAGTCAGATTTAGCATGTTGACCAGACTTTTTGCCTTTTACCGTTCCAGCCTTTTGTAAGGCATTTCCGAATAAAAGTACTTTTTCGGTGATGGTGGTTTTACCCGCATCGGGGTGCGAAATGATGGCGAAGGTACGACGCTTGTCGACCTCAACTTTATTGCCTGACATGTTAACCTTGCACTAGCCGCTAAAAAAGGCGCAAATTATAGCGCCTATCGGCAGAATTGGCTAGGCAAAGTGTTTTTTAGCTTTTCGAGGATAATTCGGAAGACTGTAGTATTATATTTTTCATTTTAGCTAATTCAATTCTGGCATAACGATGTTCAACAAAATCATAAATGTTGGTCGCTAAGGTTAACCGATAAAAATTAGCAGCTTGCTGATATTGGCCATTTGCAGCAGCATGCTTAGCTAAGTAAAAATACGCTTCACATAAACGCTCTGCATATTCTTTTGGTTGAGACAAGCCCACTTTCGCCGCTGAAAATACTTGCTCTTGACTCATTTTACCTAAGTAAAAATCAACCAACACACTTGACCATTGTTGATTATTTAATTGTTTTCGTTGCGTCGCTAAATCGATTAACGCGTTATTTTTATCGACCTCTGAAGCCATCAAATAGAGCCAAAGTACACGATAACCATCAGTAGGGTCTCGATCATAAAACGCTTGCATGTCACTCACAGCTAATTGGTAACGCTCGCCATAATATAACGCGATGCCACGATTTAAGAAGGCATAATCATAGTTTGGTGACAGTTCCAGTACCCCATCAAATGCTTCATAGGCACTGTCAAACTCACCTTCTTGAGTATAATAAATACCCAAGAAATTATATGCATCCGCTAAATCGGGTTGCAACTTTAATGCTTGATGGAAATCAATTCGACCCAGTAAACGCAGTCCTACACTGTCATATATGACGCCGCGATCATAATGAAAACGTGCACGCTGTTCGTCAGTTAATTCCATGGTAGCCAAAATTTCATTTAGCTTTGCCAGCGTCACTTCTAACTTATAGTCTGGCATGACAGGAGCAACAATCATCTGCCCTGCAGTATCATCATTTGAACCTAACGTTGCAGCACAACCTGACAACATCATACTTGCACCAACAACAACGGCAACGATTGTGGTGCGTAGCTTACATTCCATCCGCTTTACCTTATCAGGTTCTATTAATATTCAACATCATAGCAATCTGGCAATCTAAGAGCCATGTGCATTAACGATTATTTTTCGATAGATAAAAAAAGGAGACCAAATGGTCTCCTTTTTTGTCGTTAAACTTTAAAAAATTACTCAGCAGTTTCTTTTGCTTGAGCTTCTTTAATTGACAGTCTTACGCGACCTTGACGATCCACTTCCATTACCTTAACAGCAACTTCTTGGTTCATCTCTAGGTGATCAGATACGTTAGCAACACGCTCATCACTGATTTGTGAAATATGCACTAAACCATCTTTGCCAGGTAGAATGTTAACAAATGCACCGAAATCTACGATACGGATAACTTTACCGTTATAGATACGACCCACTTCAACTTCGGCAGTGATTTCTTCAATACGACGAATCGCTTCTTTGGTAGCTTCGCCATTTGAAGAGGCAATTTTCACAGTACCATTGTCATCAAGTTCAATAGTTGTGCCAGTCTCTTCAGTTAGAGCACGAATTACTGCGCCGCCTTTACCAATCACATCACGGATCTTCTCTGGGTTGATCTTGATTGTGGTAATACGTGGAGCGTGAGCAGAAATATCGTCACGATGTGAACCAATAGCTTGATCCATTACGTTTAGAATATGAACACGTGCGCCATAAGCTTGTTGCAGTGCAATATCCATGATCTCTTTAGTGATACCTTCGATTTTGATATCCATCTGCAATGCAGTAATACCATCACGAGTACCGGCTACTTTAAAGTCCATATCACCTAAGTGATCTTCATCACCTAAGATGTCAGAAAGTACAACAAAATCGTCGCCTTCTTTAACAAGACCCATCGCAATACCAGCAACAGATGATTTAATCGGTACACCGGCATCCATTAATGCTAATGAAGTACCACATACAGAAGCCATTGAGCTTGAACCGTTAGATTCAGTAATTTCAGATACAACACGAATGCTGTATGGGAATTCTTCAGCAGAAGGCATAACGGCATTCATACCGCGCCATGCTAACTTACCATGGCCAATTTCGCGACGCTTAGGTGAGCCAACCATACCTGTTTCACCAACAGAATACGGAGGGAAGTTATAATGAAGCATAAAGCGATTAGTACGCTCACCCATGATGCTATCAATCTTTTGTGCATCACGTTCAGTACCTAGAGTACAGGTAACTAAAGCTTGAGTTTCACCACGAGTAAACAATGAACTACCGTGAGTACGTGGAAGTACACCGGCTAAAACACTCAATGCGCGAATCATATCTGGTTCACGACCATCGATACGTGGCTTGCCACTGATAATACGTCCGCGAACAACATTTTTCTCTAGACTGCCAAGTAGATTGTCTACTTCGCGAGTATCAACATCTGGGTTTTCAGCCACTAATGCCGCTTTGGCAGCCGCTTTAACGATGCCAACTTGTACATAACGATCTTGCTTAACTTCAATTTGATAAGCTTCTGTCATGCCAGCTTCTGCAAGCTCTTTGATTTTAGCAACTAACACTTGATCTTGAACTGGTGCAGTCCAATCCCATGTTGGCTTGCCAGCTTCTGCTTTGAACTCAGCAATAGCATCAACAACGACTTGTTGTTGGTCATGACCATAAGTCACCGCACCTAGCATAATCTCTTCTGCAAGCGCTTTCGCTTCAGATTCAACCATCAATACAGCAGCTTTAGTACCCGCAACGACTAAGTTTAATGAGCTTGTTGCAAGCTGATCAACCGTTGGGTTAAGGACATATTCATCGTTGATATAACCAACACGCGCCGCACCTAGTGGACCGCTGAAAGGAATACCAGAAATAGCTAATGCAGCAGAGGTACCGATCATTGAAACAATGTCTGGCTCAATTTGTGGGTCAACAGACACCACAGTGATGATAACTTGAACTTCGTTTTTAAAACCGTTAGGGAATAAAGGACGAATAGGACGGTCAATAAGGCGTGCAATCAGAGTTTCATCTTCTGAAGGACGACCTTCACGCTTGAAGAAACCACCAGGGATTTTACCTGCAGCATAGGTTTTTTCTTGATAGTTAACAGTTAGCGGGAAGAAGTCACGGCTTAAATCCGCTACTTTTTTACCAACTACAGTAACTAATACTGTGGTATCGCCCATGCTTGCTAAAACTGCAGCATCTGCTTGACGTGCAATAACACCTGTTTCTAAGGTGACTGTATGTTGACCATACTCAAAACTCTTTACAATTGGATTCACGTGACCCATTCCTTAATTTAATGACCTTTAATTACGCGCACAAGTATACTTCAATTACACCGAATAGTTAAATAGACGCGCGATACAGAATGAGAAAATGTTTTAAATAATCATTTTCCTAGATGAGATCACAGCATTAACAAACGATTTTGACAGTGATGAGCGAGTTTACGCCGATTAAATGACATGAGGTTCACTATTTGGCTTGATTATTAATGACAACAGAGATGAATTTAACTAAAGTCGTAGTAATAAGTATTATTATTTTTTGTGAAAGTTAACTAATTAATTCGCCCTATTGGCGATTTAATTTATATTGAGTATAAATTCTTGTAGTTTTAGGCTGTTAAACTGCAAATTTAACGTGAAAAGTCACTTAGATGACATGGAATAATACATGACGGCTCGTTTTAAGTCTCTCACATGGAAACAAACTAACTTAGTAGTTTTTACTGCTTTGTTTTTTGCTGTTGCTATTTTTATCATCGAAATAGCACTCGTCGTTGTTACCGCTAAACAACAGCTTACCGCGGCACAACAAGAGCTGCTCAATTCCGTCGAACAAACCACTACCAACGCGGTATGGTCGTTAGATGATAAACTTGCCAGTCAAACCCTAGAAGGCATTATAAAAGTCGATAATGTTGGCTCTGCAGTCATCGAACTCGATGATGGTTCATTGTTTGTGTCTGAGGTAAATGAAACCGGAGAGTCCTCAAAAGCTTATGTTTCCTTAAGTAATCGTCTGTTTGGGGATCTAAAAGAAATCGCCCGTCCACTGTATCGTCCTTTCTATTTTGAAGGAAACAAACAACAACAGCTTATTGGCACCCTAACGATTTTTTACGATACCCAAAAGCTGACCACGAAACTGTTTAATCAATTACAACTTGGACTTATCGCAACATTAGCTCGAGCATTATTACTCACATTAGTATTGACCGTAGTGTTTCATCGTTTTCTCACTCAACCGATTGCTCGGATTAGCGAAGCAATTGACAAAATTGATCCTGATTATCCTGACGAAAACCTGTTACCTATGTCAAAAGCTCATAAAGATGATGAGTTAGGACTGGTGACCAGTAAGTTTAATCAAATATTATTGCAGTTCAGTCAAACTCAAAATAAGCTGCGCAAAATGGCAACCCGAGATCCATTAACGGGCTTACCAAACAGGACCTTATTATTAGAGACATTGAATGTCACCATTCAACGCTCTCGAGTCCACAAACGAAATTTTGCTCTACTCTTCATTGACTTGGATCGCTTTAAAAATATTAATGACTCCTTAGGCCATGCCATAGGTGATCAGTTTCTGGCGCGTATTGCGCGTATATTAGAACGAGTGGTGGGTGACAGAGGCAGCGTGGCTCGTCTTGGCGGTGATGAATTTGTTATCTTAGCCGATGAGATCCAAACACCTTCACAAGCGGCAGACTTTGTTGATAAATTACTCGCTCAATTAAATACTCCAATCCAGCTTAATGAGCACGCAATTCATCCCGCGGCATCGATAGGCATTTCTATATATCCCGAAGACGGTATCACTGCGGAAGACCTAATTCGTCATGCCGATATCGCCATGTACAGCGCTAAAGCGGCTGGCTCTAATCAGTGGTCATTTTTCAAGCAACAAATGACTGAACGTGCGGCAATAAGACTTCGCACAGAAGCCTCATTACACGACGCATTGAAAAACAACGAATTCTTATTATATTTTCAGCCTAAATTTGATTTAAAAACCAACAAAGTCGTCGGATGTGAAGCCCTTATTCGTTGGCAAAAAGACGGTCAATTGATAAGTCCGATGTCTTTTATCCCTGTGGCCGAAGAAACCGGAATTATTATCCCAATTGGCCGTTGGGTTATCGAGCAAAGCTGCAAAGTGATCCGAGAATGGCAACGTAAATACAATTATGAGATCCCTATTGCGGTGAACGTGGCATCGCAGCAATTCGCTGATGCCAGTTTAGTACCCGACATCAAGCAACTGGCAATTCGATACCAGATACGTCCTGAATTACTGGAAATTGAAATTACCGAAACATCGCTGATGAATGATGTTGAACAAGCAGTGACTAAATTAGAACAGCTTAAATCTGCCGGTTTTGGTATTGCGGTGGATGACTTTGGCACAGGATACTCGTCATTATCCTATCTACGTCACTTGCCAATAACAACAATGAAGATTGATCGTGCCTTTGTAAGTGATCTTCCTGAAGATAGTGCAATCGCATCGACTATTTTAATGTTGGGTCGTCAACTTGATTTGACCATTGTTGCTGAAGGTATTGAAAATATTCAACAACTTGAATGGCTCAAAGAAAATCAATGTGAGATTGGTCAAGGCTTTTACTTTAGCCAACCACTGCCGTTAGCCGAGTTTGAAGAGAAATATATTATCAGTAATACAGCTAAAGTCATTCATGCTTAAACACTCTGTATAAGCCACAGTAAACCTATCTCGTCAGCGGTTTACCCATAAGCGGCAAAGTATCATTTAGCGGCTAATAATCCTGTTAAAGGCCCCTTTTCCCTTATTAAGTGCAATCAACTAAGTTAGTAGGGCAAAGGGCTATTGGCGAGGTATTTGTTACCCAAGCTTAGGCTGATTACAACCCACAATTCTTTTTTCTTTCAGTTCTTAATAATTTTAAGACTTAAAGCTGAGCAAAATATCCTAAAGACAAACATAGATGAAGTTGCTCTGGAGTGATTAAAGTGCGGTTAAGTGCCCATTAACTCTTGTTGAATGTAGTCATGATCAACGGCCATTATTTATCCAAGCCTTAAAGGCTATTTCGGTAGATATAACAATATCGATACAGATGTGATCAATCAAAGTATGACTAAAAAACAACCACAAATGATTATGAGAACTGGTCAGTGAAAGGATGGGCTAAAAACAAGCATTTTTAGGCAATAAAAAAGGAAGCGATTAGCCTCCTTTTTTATGGTTTAATCAGCCTACTAAAGTAAGCCAAGTGTCGAATTAACGACGTAAACCTAACTTCTGGATCATAGCAGTGTAACGTGCTACGTCAGTACGCTTTAAGTAAGCAGAAAGCTTACGGCGTGCACTAACCATACGTAATAAACCACGACGAGAGTGGTGATCATGGATGTGCTCTTTAAAGTGACTTTGAAGGTGGTTAATTTGAGCAGTTAACAAAGCTACTTGAACTTCAGTTGAACCTGTATCGTTTTCGCCGCGACCAAAATCAGCTAAAATTTTTGCTTTTGCTTCAGCACTTAGTGACATGTGTATCTCCAAAAAAAGTAAATGTATCTCAAGCCGATCACTAACTCAGCCAGAGCGAGGGCAGCATTTTAACCAGATTGATGGTTAACCGCAATATAAATTCGATTATTTATCAGTAAAAGCAAACAACAACTCCGACTGATTACTCTGCAGGAGCATTATCATGGATCACAATCAAACGCTTTGGTGCTAATAAGCCATCATCATTCATGATGCCCATACCAACAAACCGACGTTCATCACCAATAGTGATACGCACTAATTCATCAGGCTTAAGTCCAGCAGCCTGAATAGCCTGGCCTTGCATGACGTAATATAGCATCGCCTCTGGCAAGTTAATTTCAGGGAAATTAGCGACCGCGGTGTCCATTGGTAATAATAATGGGTCCATCAGAGTTTGAGGCGCAACGTCATCTCTATGAGCTTGCTCAAGTAGCGCTTCTAATTGCGCTAAGGTGACCATTTTTTCATACGGATATTCGGCAACTTGAGTACGACGCAGCATAATAACATGTGCACCACATCCCAACATTTCACCTAAATCATCAATAATGGTCCGTATGTAAGTCCCTTTAGAACAATGAATATCTAGGGTTAACTCATCACCTTCAAGCTTGATAAAATTAAGCTCAAAAACAGTGATTGGTCGAGACTCACGAGGTACTTCAATGCCTTCACGTGCATACTTATACAAAGGCTGGCCTTGGTATTTTAATGCCGAATACATTGATGGTACTTGTTGCGTTGTGCCACGAAAAAAGGCCAGTTTCTCATCGAGTTGTGCTTGAGTAAAATTAACAGGACGCGTCTGAACGACTTCGCCATCTGAATCACTCGTATCAGTGCGCTCACCCAATTTAGCCGTCACCAGATAACGTTTATCCGAGTCTAATAAATGCTGAGAGAACTTAGTCGCTTCTCCAAGACAAATAGGCAACATTCCTGTTGCTAGCGGATCCAAAGCTCCTGTGTGGCCCGCTTTATTGGCATTAAAAAAGCGCTTAACTCTTTGCAGAGCAAAGTTAGAGCTCATGCCAGTATCTTTATCGAGTAATACTATTCCGTCGATGAAGCGACCTTTAGGGCGACGAGCCATTAATCTTGCTCCTTTTCACCGTCAACAGACTCGCTGTTATCAGAGACTTCTGGAGTAAATTGCTGTTGCTTGGCTTTATCTTTATTAATGACTTGGGTTACTAAGTTAGACATGCGCATGCCTTCTACCAGTGAGCTATCATAAATAAAGCGTAATTCAGGCATGACGCGTAATTTCATACGCCCAGCAACCAAAGTACGAACATAAGGTGCAGCAACAGTGAGTGCATCAATTTTTTGTTGAACAAGTTCTGTGTCTTCTTCAAAGAAGGTCACAAACACTTTTGCATAACTTAAATCACGTGAAACGTCGACATCGTTTACGGTAATGAAACCAATGCGAGGATCTTTCATATCGCGTTGCAGCACCATAGCAAGTTCTTGCTGGAGCTGTTGCGCAATGCGACGTGTACGACTAAATTCTTTTGCCATGATGATATGCCATATCGTTAGGTCTACAATCAAAAAGGGCGGCTAAAGCCGCCCTTCCATTGGTACTTATAAGGTGCGAGCAATTTCGACTGTTTCGAACACTTCAATTTGATCGCCCACTCGGACGTCATTGTAGTTCTTAACACCGATACCACATTCCATGCCATTACGCACTTCAGGAGCATCATCTTTAAAGCGACGTAAAGACTCAAGTTCACCTTCGAAGATAACTACGTTGTCACGTAATACACGAATTGGTGCGCTACGTTTAACGATACCTTCGGTAACCATACAACCTGCAATAGCGCCGATTTTAGGAGACTTAAATACATCACGAACTTCTGCAAGGCCGATAATTTCTTGTCTAAACTCAGGTGCTAACATACCTGTCATTGCAGCACGAACTTCATCAATTAGGTTGTAGATGATGCTGTAATAACGTAAATCGACACTTTCTGAATCTATGGTTTTGCGAGCCTGAGCATCAGCACGGACGTTGAAACCAACAAGGATCGCATTTGAAGCAGCGGCTAATGTTGCGTCGGTTTCGGTTAATGCACCAACACCGCGAGCAATAATGTTCACTTTAACTTCAGCTGTTGACAGTTTAGCTAAAGATTCGCAAATCGCTTCAAGAGAACCTTGAACATCAGCTTTAAGTACGATGTTAAGCTCTTGTACTTCGCCTTCTTCCATGTTGGCAAACATGTTTTCTAGTTTAGACTTCTGCTGACGCGCTAACTTAACATCACGGAATTTACCTTGACGATATAAAGCGACTTCACGAGCTTTACGTTCATCACGGACAACAGTGGCTTCATCACCCGCAGAAGGCACACCAGAGAGACCTAAAATCTCAACCGGAATAGAAGGACCCGCTTCAGTAATTGAATGACCATTTTCGTCTTTCATCGCACGGATTTTACCGTACTCTAAACCACATAAAACGATATCACCTTGGCGTAACGTACCTTCTTGAACCAAGATAGTTGCCACAGGGCCACGACCTTTATCAAGTTGTGATTCAATAACAACACCCGCAGCCATACCATCACGTACTGCTTTAAGTTCTAATACTTCAGATTGAAGTAAGATACCTTCTAACAATTCGTCAACGCCCATACCAGTTTTGGCTGATACGTGAACGAACATGTTATCTCCGCCCCAATCATCTGACATGATGCCATGTTGAGACAGCTCACTCTTAACACGCTCTGGATCAGCATCTGGCTTATCCATTTTGTTAACAGCTACGATTAACGGTACGTTACCCGCTTTAGCATGTTGAATCGCTTCAATCGTTTGTGGCATTACGCCATCATCGGCAGCAACAACCAAAATAACAATATCAGTCGCCTTAGCACCACGAGCACGCATTGACGTAAACGCCGCGTGACCAGGAGTATCAAGGAAAGTGATCATGCCGTTTTCAGTTTCAACGTGGTATGCACCAATATGCTGAGTAATACCACCGGCTTCGCCAGCAGCAACTTTCGCACGACGGATATAATCAAGTAATGACGTCTTACCATGGTCAACGTGACCCATGATAGTCACAACAGGAGCACGAGACTCTAGTTGGATGTTGTCATCGCGATCTTTTAGTACTTGATGCTCAAGCTCATTTTCACGAATCAGCACAACCTTATGACCTAACTCTTCAGCAACCATTTGAGCGGTTTCTTGGTCAAGTACTTGGTTAATCGTCACCATAGAGCCCATTTTCATCATTTGCTTGATGATAACAGTGGCTTTGATTGCCATTAAATGCGCTAATTCAGATACAGTTACGGTTTCACCGATGCGTACATCACGACTCACTGCTGCAGCGGGTTTATTAAAACCGTGCGCCATAGATTCTGGTGCTGTGCTGCGGTTACGCATGTGTTTTTCACGACCGTCACGCGCATCTTTTCCGCCACGTTTTTTGTTGGCATTTTTGTTGCGAGCACGACGACCACGTTTTTCATCATCGGCATCAGAACTGTCTTCAGCTGCACGAGCAACTTTAGATGTGGTGATATGGTGATCACCGTTCTTTTCTGCATCTAAACGTTGACGTTCTTCTTCAGCCCAACGCTTTGAGTTTACTTCAGCAAGTAGACGTGCTGTTTCAGCTGCTTTGGCGGCTTCATCTTTTTGCTTCTGAGTTAACACAGCTTCTTGAGTCGCTTTTAAACGCTCGGCTTCAGCTTTTGCTGCTGCAGTTTCTGGGTCAGCAACTTTAGTTACTTTAGGTTCAGACTTTACTTTTTCTGATTTCAATTTGGCTTCTGCTTCCGCTTTTTTCTTTGCTTCAGCATTAGCTTTCGCTTCTGCCGCTGCTTTTGCTTCAGCTTCCACTCTTACTTGAGCTTCAGCATCTGCTTTGGCTTTTGCTTGAGCTTCTAATTCAGCTTGTTTGGCTAATTCTGCATCATCACGCTTAACAAAAGTACGTTTCTTACGTACTTCTACTTTAACGTCTTTCGACTGACCGCCAGTGCTTGCAACACTTAACGTAGACACGGTTTTACGTTGCAATGTCATTTTAGTCGGTACTGAATCTGCACCATGCTGTTTTTTTAGAAAATCAAGAAGCTGTTGCTTCTCTTTTTCTGAAACAGTATCGAGTTGTTTTTTGCTTATACCAGCATCTGAGAATTGTTCGATTAATCGATCAACTGATTTTCCCACTTCCGCTGCTAATTTTTCTACACTTGTATCTGCCATCAATTAAATCCCCCTGTTGATCGACTTATGCTTCTTCGCCAAACCAACAGATATTGCGGGCAGCCATGATGAGCTCACCTGCTTTTTCTTCTGTTAATTCTTCAATATCAATTAAATCGTCAATACCTTGCTCGGCCAAGTCTTCTAAAGTCACTACGCCTTTGCTCGCTAGAACATAAGCTAAATGTCTTTCTAATCCTTCCAATGCTAATAAATCATCACTTGGCTCTGCACCATCTAACGCTTCTTCAGACGCTAATGCTCTTGTAGAGATAGCGGCCTTTGCACGTTCACGTAATGCTTCAACGATTCCTTCGTCGAAACCTTCTATTGCTAATAGCTCAGATTCTGGAACATAAGCGATCTCTTCTAACGAAGTGAATCCCTCATCAGCCAATACGGCTGCAAAATCTTGATCTACATCTAGATAAGCCACAAACAAATCAATCACCTTAGCGCTTTCGGCTTGGTGTTTTTTGTTCATGTCTTCAACTGTCATTACGTTCAGTTCCCAACCAGTCAGTTGAGTCGCTAAACGTACGTTCTGGCCGTTACGACCAATAGCTTGTGCCAAACTGTCTGCCTCAACAGCAATATCCATCGAATGATTGTCTTCGTCGACAATGATAGAGGCAACATCAGCTGGCGCCATGGCATTGATCACATATTGCGCTGGATTATCATCCCACAACACGATATCAACACGCTCGCCGCCTAACTCGTTTGATACGGCTTGCACTCGAGCACCACGCATACCAACACAAGCACCAATTGGATCGATACGACGGTCATTTGATTTAACGGCTATTTTAGCACGAGCACCTGGATCACGAGCAGCACCCATCACTTCAATCAATTCGTCGTAAATTTCTGGCACTTCAACCCGAAATAGCTCAATCAGCATTTCTGGCTTGCTGCGTGTTAAAAATAACTGCGCACCGCGAGCTTCTGGACGAACTGAGTACAATAATGCACGCACACGGTCACCAGGACGGAAAGATTCACGGCTGATTAAATCTTCTTTAAATAATACGCCATCAGCATTATTACCTAAATCAACAACCACGCTTTCACGGGTGCTTTTCTTAACAACACCAGTAACAATCTCACCTTCACGTTCAATAAATTGTTCAACAATTTGTGCACGTTCAGCTTCACGTACTTTTTGCACGATAACTTGTTTAGCAGTTTGTGTAGTAATACGGTCAAACGCGACAGAGTCGATTTGATCTTCGATATACTCACCTACTTGAATCTCTGGCTCTTCATAACGAGCGGCTTCGAAGGTAATTTCGCTATATGGGTTTTCCAAAGCCTCGCCATGATCGTCAACAACCATCCAACGACGGAAAGTATCGTAATGACCGGTTTTACGATCAATCGCAACGCGAACTTCAATATCGCCTTCGTATTTTTTCTTTGTTGCGGTAGCCAGTGCAATTTCTAGCGCTTCGAAAATCTTCTCGCGCGGAAGGCCTTTCTCATTGGAAACCGCTTCTGCGACTAGCAGGATCTCTTTATTCATTTGGTCTTGCCTCGTCCTTCACCTGAAACTATCAAAACTTAGCGATAATGCTGCCTTTACGGATATTATCCAAAGCAACAATCAAGTCTTTACCATCAACGGTTATGGTGAGCATTTGCCCATCAACACTATTGATGACGCCTTTTAAATTACGACTACCCGCAACAGGCATAGTCAGTTGTATTTTTGCATCCTCACCTTTATAGGCAGCATATTGCTCGGCGGTAAATAACGGTCTATCTACGCCAGGTGAAGATACTTCTAATGTGTATTCTGTAGAAATAGGGTCTTCAACATCCATAACTGCGCTAACTTGACGACTGGCTGCTGCACAATCTTCAATATTGATGCCATTCTCGTGATCAATAAAAACACGTAAAATTGAATGACGACCAGCTTGAATATATTCAATGCCCCATAGTTTAAAGCCTAATGCTTCAACAGGTACTGTTAACATTTCAACAAGCTTGGATTCTATTGTTGCCAAAAATGACCCCCAAAAAAACAAAAAAAGGGCTAATAGCCCCATTGCAACCCGCATAAAACACGGATATTTAAAAGTTCATATAACAAAAAACCCCGTAATCACGAGGTTATTTTATTATAAAACCTGTAAATTGTAATTTATTTTCTAACGAAATTAAATTACAAGGAGCTGGTTGCGGGGGCCGGACTTGAACCGACGACCTTCGGGTTATGAGCCCGACGAGCTACCAACTGCTCCACCCCGCGTCAACTGTATGCAAGTATATTGATTTACGCTATATCTTGCAATAACTAATCAAACGCTATCTATCATTTGTTAGTTAAATTTGGTGCCGAGAGCGGGACTTGAACCCGCACGTCCGTTAAGACACAGCCACCTCAAGGCTGCGCGTCTACCAATTCCACCACCTCGGCGTTACCTGGTTTACTAGTCAGGAATTTTCGTTTCTGACTTTTCGGTTTGCACCGGAGCTTCATCAATGATTTGCTCTGCTGCTGGACCTAAATCTTTCCACTGATCATTTTGCTCTGTGTGATTAGCACTTAAATTACCAATCACTAAACTCAATGCAAAAAATCCAATGGCTAATACTGCAGTACTGCGAGTCAGGAAATTACCTGAACCACTTGAGCCAAATAATGTGCCTGAAGCACCGGCTCCGAAAGATGCGCCCATGTCGGCACCCTTTCCTTGTTGGATTAATATTAAGCCGATAAGACCTAACGCTACCACCAAGTATACAACTATAAGAACTTCGTACATATAATTACGCGCTCATTGCTATGGTACATAAACTTAAAAACTCACTTGAGTTCAAACTTGCACCGCCAATCAGACCACCATCAACATCAGGCTGGGCAAATATATCTGCCGCATTGCTTGGGGTGACGCTACCACCGTAAAGAATTCTGATATTCTCACCAATAAAGGGAGAAACTTCCGAGAGGCGACTGCGAATAAACGCATGTACTTCTTGTGCCTGCTCTGGTGTAGCACTTTTACCTGTCCCTACTGCCCATAAAGGTTCGTAAGCGATAATTGCGTTATCAAAAGCCATGGTACCGTTTTTTTCAATTACTATATCAAGCTCTTCCGCAATCACCTCAAAGGTACGTCTTGCTTCACGAGCTGGTCCTGATTCACCTACACACAAAATCGGTGTCAGACCATGTTTCTGAGCAGCAGCAAACTTCTCTGCCACAATATTACTCGTCTCTCCGTACATACGGCGACGTTCGGAATGGCCGATAATCACATACCGACATCCAGAATCTTTTAGCATCTGCCCGGATATTTCGCCTGTGTATGCACCAAAATCATGTTGACTCAGATTTTGTGCACCCATTCTAACAAGCGCACCATCTAAGGTTTGCTTATTGGCTTCAAGCAGCTGCCGAACACTTTCAAGATAAATTGAAGGCGGGCATAAAACCACTTCAGCGGAATCATTTTGGAGCTTGGTAGCAAACTTCTTGAAAAGCTCTTGGGCTAATGCCGAATTACCATTCATTTTCCAGTTACCAGCGACCATAGGACGTCTGAGTGCCATTCACTGTCTCCTCTGAAAGCGGCGTGAATAATAGCGAACCACTTATCAAGTTACAAGAGCTAAAAGGGGAATATTTCATATAAACTGTCGAAGCGTCTACTTTTTGAGCGAGCAACGGCTTATCTTAATATTCAAATAATTAACATGCTGCCTTTACCGCGTCAGCAATACGATTTGCATGCGCAAGCACTTGGGGATGATCATCTCCCTCGACCATAACTCTAATTAACGGTTCAGTACCCGACTTACGTAATAATACACGTCCACGAGCACCCAATTGTTGTTCAACATCCGCTTTAGCTAACTTAACCGCCTCGCTATCGAGTGGATTAGAGCTGCCTTCAAAACGCACATTAACTAACACTTGCGGTAACATCTTCATCGATTCAGTTAATTGTTCAAGTGAAGCATTTTGACGTCGCATTGCCGCGAGGACTAAAATGCCTGCAATGATACCATCACCAGTAGTACCATGATCAAGATTAAGAATATGACCAGAGTTTTCACCGCCTATTCGCCACTTATTCTTCTTCAGCATCTCCATGACATAGCGGTCACCGACCTTAGAACGAACAAAAGGAATATCAAGTGCTTGCAGCGCTAAGTCCAAACCTAAATTAGACATTACGGTGCCAACAACTCCGCCGTTTAAAATACCACGTTTTTGGGCATCTACCGCTAAAATATATAAAATCTGATCACCATCAACCACTGCGCCATGACGATTAACCATCATAATGCGATCGCCATCACCATCTAATGCAATACCTAAATCAGCTTTTTCAACTAAAACGGTTTCACAGATTTTGGCCATTGCTGTTGCGCCGACTTTATCATTGATATTGAGACCGTCAGGTTTATCTCCAATAGCAATAACATCTGCACCTAATTCACGAAAAACATTAGGAGCAATATGGTAAGTGGCGCCATGAGCACAATCAACGACTATTTTTAATCCTTTAAGTGTTTGATCAGCCGGAAAATTACCTTTGCAGTACTCGATATAGCGCCCTGCTGCATCATCAATACGCCGAGCCTTGCCCAGTAGATGCGACTCCACACAGACTAACGGTTTTTCAAGTTCTGCTTCTATTTCTAGCTCGATGGCATCATCCAGTTTACTGCCATCGGTAGAGAAAAACTTGATACCGTTATCATAATAAGGATTGTGTGATGCACTAATCACGACACCCGCCTCGGCGCGAAAGGTACGAGTTAAATAAGCCACTGCAGGAGTAGGCATAGGGCCTAGCAGCAAAACGTTAAGTCCTGCGGCAGATAAGCCTGCCTCTAAAGCTGATTCAAACAGGTAACCTGAAATACGAGTATCCTTACCAATAATCACTTTTTGGGTGCCATTTCGAGACAATACTCGTCCAGCCGCCCAACCGAGCTTCAATGCCAATTCAGGAGTCATTTTACCCGCCCCTACTTTGCCGCGAATACCATCGGTTCCAAAAAATTTTCTTTGCTTCACAGATCCCTACTTAAGTGTTTTCACTTTACTGATAACATTATTATGTGATGCAACTATAGATTAGCCATGGTTTCTGACATCACTTTAAGCACATCGACTGTTTCTGGTACATCATGAACTCGAATAATTTGTGCACCTTGCTGAGCTGCAATTAATGCACCAGCAAGGCTTCCGGCAAGGCGTTGGTCTGTATCACGCGCTAACAGGTCGCCGATCATGCTTTTTCGCGACAGACCTATCAATAAAGGCAAATGAAATTCATGTAACTTTGGTAATGCCGCTAATAGACGGTAATTATGCGCTAAAGTTTTGCCAAAACCAAAACCTGGATCGAGAATTAAACGCTCGCGCTCAATTCCAGCCGCTTCACAGTAAGCGATACGTAATTCAAAAAAAGCCGCTACTTCATCAATCACATCCTCATACTCAGGTTGATCTTGCATAGTTTGCGGCTCACCTTGCATGTGCATTAAGCAAATTGGCACATCTAGCGTTGCAGCCATGGCTAAAGCACCTGGTACTTGTAACGCGCGCACATCGTTGATTAAATTAGCTCCGGCATTAACAGCTTGTTCCATCACTTCAGGTTTGCTGGTATCGATTGAAATCCATACATTGTGTGTTTTTGCTGTGTATTCGATGATAGGGATCACTCGGGCAAGTTCTTGCTCAATCGTCACTTCTGCAGCACCAGGTCGGGTTGACTCACCACCCACATCAATAATTAATGCACCTTGCTCTACCATATTATCAACATGACGACAGGCTTGTTCAAAACCAATATATTCACCGCCATCGGAAAATGAATCAGGCGTCACATTCACTATCCCCATCACTACAGGGCTTGATAAGTCTAGAGTTTTATTAGCATGAGTTAATTGAAACACGGGTATTTTCCTAGATAAGATTAAAAACAAGAAAACCCCTTTCGGGGTTTTCTTTATTTGCTAAATTGTTTATTTAGCGGGTGATTCATCCGCGTCATTGGTATCGGCTTTATTATCGACTTTAACGTCGGTTTTAGCCTCATCCACTGGCGTTTCGGCTTCAGATTTAGGCGTGTTATTGCCACTATCTTTGTCGTCTGATGATTCATCTTTTTGCCATTCAGCTGGCATGCGCACTTCGCGGCGATTCATTAGATCATCGATTTGCAACGAGTCAATAGTTTCATATTTCATCAATGCGTCTTTCATCGCATGTAAAATATCCATATTGTCTGTCAACATCGTTTGCGCACGTTGATAGTTTTTATCGATAAACATCTTAATTTCAGAGTCAATCAATGTTGCTGTATCACCTGACATTGCCTTTGCTTTACCCATACTGCGACCTAAGAAAACTTCGTTTTCTTCTTCTGCGTAAAGTAACGGACCTAGCTTGTCAGAGAACCCCCATTGCGTAACCATATTACGAGCTATCGATGTAGCGTACTTAATATCTTGCGACGCCCCTGTAGACACTTTTTCACTTCCGTAAATAAGTTCTTCAGCTAAACGTCCACCATAGGCAACTGAAATTTGTGATTCCAATTTACGACGGCTTTGGCTAACGGCATCAGCTTCAGGTAAAAAGAAGGTCACACCTAATGCACGGCCACGCGGAATAATAGTCACTTTATGCACTGGGTCATGTTCTGGTACCAAGCAACCAATAATGGCATGTCCAGCTTCATGATAAGCGGTCATTTCTTTGTCAGATTCAGACATCACCATAGAACGGCGCTCTGCACCCATCATGATTTTATCTTTAGCACGCTCAAACTCTTCCATACCAACAACACGACGATTACCGCGAGCAGCGAATAACGCCGCTTCGTTGACAAGGTTTGCTAAGTCAGCACCAGAGAAGCCTGGCGTACCACGCGCAATGACACTGGCTTTAACATCATCTGATAAAGGTACTTTACGCATATGTACTTTAAGAATTTGTTCACGACCACGAACATCAGGCAAGCCAACGACAACTTGACGGTCAAATCGACCTGGACGCAATAACGCTGAATCAAGTACGTCTGGACGGTTAGTTGCTGCAATAACAATAACGCCTTCATTACCTTCAAAGCCGTCCATTTCAACCAAAAGCTGGTTTAATGTTTGCTCACGCTCATCGTGCCCACCACCTACACCGGCACCACGTTGGCGGCCTACGGCATCGATTTCATCAATAAAAATGATACAAGGAGCAGATTTTTTAGCTTGTTCGAACATGTCACGTACACGGGATGCACCAACACCGACAAACATTTCCACAAAGTCAGAACCCGAAATGGTAAAGAACGGCACCTTAGATTCACCGGCAATCGCCTTGGCTAATAAGGTTTTACCTGTACCAGGTTGTCCGACCATCAGCACGCCCGTAGGAATACGACCGCCTAATTTTTGGAACTTGGTTGGGTCTCGTAAATAATCAACAAGTTCTTTGACTTCTTCTTTTGCTTCATCACAACCTGCAACGTCAGCAAAAGTGGTTTTGATTTGGTCTTCGCTCATCAGTTTGGCTTTACTTTTACCAAACGACATTGCGCCCTTGCCGCCACCGCCTTGCATTTGTCGCATGAAAAATATCCATACGCCAATTAGCAGTAACATTGGGAACCATGAAATAAAGATTTGGGTTAGGAAACCTGACTCTTCAGCTTCTTGGCCTTTCATGGTGATGCCTTTACGATCAAGATCATTAATTAAATCTTGGTCATATATAGGCATGATTGTGGTGAACTTCTCGCCGGTACGTTTAGTTCCTTCAATCGTCCGTTGGTCGCTTTTTATTTCAACCGTGTTAATTTGACCATTTCGAACATTGTCCAAAAAGGCGGAATAATCCATCTTCTGCGAATTCGAAGAAGAGGGGGAATAACCCTGAAACACTGACATCAGTACAACAGCGATGACAACCCAGAGTATTAAATTTTTTGCCATGTCACTCAAATTACTAGACCTCTTAACAGTCCTGCGATTATTAACGTTAGACTACTACAACTTGTAACCAGTCGCCACTAGATAGACTTCCCGAGAGCGCGCTCTAGAGGAGTCTGGTTTTCGGGTTTTTACTACTTTGAATGCCTGCTTGACCGTTTTAATATAATCGTCAAAACCCTCCCCCTGAAAGACTTTAACAGCAAAACAGCCGTTAGGCGTCAACACTTGATGACACATATCTAGCGCTAATTCAACTAAATACATAGCTCTTGGTTGATCAACAGCACCCGAACCACTCATGTTCGGAGCCATATCTGATAGTACCACATCCACTTTATCTTGACCTACACGCTCAAGCAATGCTTCGAGTACTTTGTTTTCTCTAAAATCACCTTGAAGGAAATCAACACCAACAATTGGGTCCATAGGTAAAATATCACAAGCAATGACTTTACCTCTGTCACCAACAAGTTTAACCGCAACTTGCGACCAACCACCTGGTGCTGCACCTAAATCAACAACTGTCATACCTTGTTTTATCAAGTTATCTTTTTGTTGTATCTCCTCTAACTTGAATGCTGCTCGTGAACGTAAGCCACGTTTTTGGGCCAGTTTCACATAGTGATCATCAAAGTGTTCTTGCATCCAGCGAGTTGAGCTCGCCGTACGTTTTTTTGTTGTCATTTAAATTCCGCAACGATTCAGAGTTACATAAGCTCTATATAAGGGTAGAATACCCGTTTTTCAACAGTAACTCAGCAAAAGTTGGCACAAATGAACTTAACAACCAAACAAAAACAGCATTTAAAAGGTCTGGCTCACAGTCTAAAACCAGTGGTGCTGCTTGGTGGCAATGGCCTAACTGAAGGTGTTCTGGCTGAAATTGATAGCGCTCTTACACATCATGAATTGATTAAAGTAAAAGTAGCCTCTGCTGACAGAGAGCTCAAAAATGCCATCGTTGACGCCATTATACGTGAAACCCAGTCTGCGAAAGTGCAACTAATCGGTCATGTTTTAGTCATTTTCCGTCATTCGGTCGAAATGAAGATTGCTTTGCCTAAAGCCAAATAGTTTCACATTCTTTTATTAAAAGCCGCTGAATTCAGCGGCTTTTTTATGGGAGATGAATTATCGTTAATCAGGGGTGATCAGGTAATGGAACCTCTTGATAATGCTGCGCCTTTAAGCCTAAAAACTCAGGTAAAGTAGCGCCAATTGAAATTGATGACCAAGTGCCGGTTAAAATACCAATAAACATCGCGATAGAAAAACCTTCCAATGGCTCCCCTCCCATAATCCACAATGCTACCACGGTTAATAAGGTGGTCCCCGATGTAATCATAGTTCTAGAGAAAGTTGTTTTAACCGCTAAATTATTAATATCCGCCGTTTTCCATTGTAACTTAGCCACTAACTGTTCGCGGATCCTATCAGCAATAATAATCGAGTCATTGAGTGAATACCCCAAAATAGCTAAAATTGCTGCCAGGATAGTTAAATTAAATTCCATTTGGCTTAACGCAAAAAAAGCCAGCACAAACACCACATCATGTACTAAAGCCAATAACGCACCTGAAGCTAAGCGCCATTCAAAACGAAAACTTAAATACCCCATAATACATAGCATAGCGATTAGCAGAGCTATGCTGCCTTGCTCAACTAACTCTTGGCCTACTTGAGGCCCAACAATACTGCTGTTTAGCACAGTAATATCGGTATTTAATGGCGCTAAGACTTGTCGGAGATCTGGACGAAGCTGCTCGTCGGGTATGTTGGCATAACGTAATACCCACCGTCCCGGTTCACTGGCGGAAATAACACTCACATCTTGTTGGTAGGCGGCGGTCATTAGTGGCTGTATTTCACTGGCCGTAATACGATGGTCAAGTTGAATTTCAGTGACCACTCCGCCAGTAAAATCTAAGCCCCAATTAAACCCCTTTACACCAATTACGCTTAGTGACACCAGCATCAACACAATAGAAAGTATGCTTGAAATATAGCGCCATTTGGTGAGGTATTCTAGTTTACCTGTTTCTAGTGAGTTATTTATACTTGTTGAGTTCATAGTATTACACCTTAATTGCGCGGCGAGTGTCGCGGCCATAAACTAAATTGATTAATGCTCTCGAGGCAAAAATGCCGGTAAACATGCTGGTTAATAACCCTAAGCCTAAGGTCAATGCAAAGCCTTGAATAGGGCCATTACCAATAGAGAACAGCACAACGGCGGTGATCATAGTAGTAAAATTAGCATCAAATATGGTTGAGAATGCACTATCAAATCCCACATCTATAGCGCTGGCAAAGCTGCGACCTTCAGCTAGCTTTTCTTTTATTCGCTCAAAGATAAGCACATTAGTATCAACCGCCATACCAACAGTAAGCACTAACCCCGCAATACCTGGTAAGGTTAATACAGCCCCTGGAATGAGGGCTAATAAGCCAAATAACATCGTCATGTTGGCGATTAACGCCACATTAGCAATCCAGCCTAAACGGCGATACCAACAGGCCATAAACAATAATGTTACTGACATACCTAATGCTAACGCTGCAAATCCGTTGACAATGTTTTCAGCACCTAAGCTTGGTCCTATTGTGCGTTCTTCTACAATCGTCACCGGTGCTGTCATGGAACCTGCTCTTAGCAATAACGCAAGCTGCTGTGCCTCTTGATGGCTCCCTGAACCAGTAATTTCAAACCGATTACCCAGTTGACTTTGTATGGTGGCAACACTAATGATTTGCGTTGTTTGTCGAGCTTTACCCGCTTCATCTCGGCTATATTCACTGTATGCGGTCGCCATAGGTTTACCTATGTTGTCGCGCGAGAAATCAGACATTAACTTACCGCCTGCAGCGTCGAGACTAATGTTGACTTTCGCCATGCCAAAATCACCAGTAGTCGCTCTAGCATCAATAATATGATCGCCTCCCAGTACTGGCTTTCTTGATACGTACACGGGTTTATCATGTTGGTCATTAATGACCACAGCGTTTACAGAACCCGTTGGCAGTACAGGATAAAATGCTAAACTGGCCGTTGCACCAATAACGTTTTTAGCGGTGGCAGGATCTTGTACTCCAGGTAACTCAATACGGATCCGATGATCACCTTGGCGTTGAACGAGCGCTTCGGTTATCCCCAGTTCCTCTATCCGGCTACGCATAATTTGCAAGTTTTGCTGCACAGTCACATTGGTCAATTTAAGTTGTTCATGTTGAGACAAACTAACAGTGAGTATTTGTTGGTGACCACTTACTTGCCATAATGGATACTGCTGTGCAATAAATTGTCTTAGCTGGGCTCGAGACGGTTCATCAGCAATCTCAACACTCAATGTAGCGCCATCACCGGAACGAACCTTAACGTTACTGATATGCTGATCAGCAGCAAATTGCTTCACGGCATCACCAAGCATAATCGCCTGGTTTTGAAACACTAAATCAAGATCTACATCCAATAAAAATTGTACTCCACCGCGTAAATCTAAACCCAGCTTTATCGGTTTAACACCTAGGTTTAATAGCCAGTGAGGTGCAGCAGGCGCTAAGGCTAATGTCACTTGAGCTTGATTATCAAACTGCTCAGCTAAAGCCTTTTTAGCTTTGGCCTGCATATCAGGGTTATCTAGCACCACCAGTAAACTATCTTGTTGTTGCTCAATACGTTTACTCTTTATGCCTACCTGGTGTAGCGCATAATCTACTTGTTCTGCTGTTATAGATTTGCTTGGCTTTACACCAAGTTGTACAGCAGGATCTTCGCCATACCAAGATGGTAATGCGCTCATAAATAAGATGATTAATGTGGTAATTAATAACCAGTATTTCCATTGAGAATAATGATTTAGCTGTTTCGTTTTTGATTTCATAACTCTTGATCTCACTAGATCGAGGCTATTTAAGCCACGATAAAAATGCATAGCGAGTGATGAGGCGCAATTGACCTAACCCATCGACCCACAGTAAAACTCATTAGCAAAGCTAATGGCGTTTATCATCAAGGCAGAATATGACTAACAGGTATGGGAATGGACGAAAAGTAAATTAGACTCTTTCCAGGCGGACAGTCTTGAAGGAGCTGAAGCTGTGGATAAAACCCAGTCCAATTGCGGACTAAAGTTAATTTGATACCCTATGGTTAAACTTGGAACAGGTGGAGAGATAAATTCGTAAGCCAATAAATAATTGGGCTTTAACTCATCAGACTCGTGTTGAACAATACTGATATATCGCGACGAATAAGTGGGCACATAATGAATGTCTTTAGAATTAGATTCTGCAGAGATAGAGTTGGTTGAAGAGATATTACCAACATAGCCCAGCAGTGAACTATTACCATCGATGAGGGTGTGATTTAACGCGGTAATACTATTTGCATCATGACGGTCAATTGAGCGATCAATGCCTTTGACTGACGACAGAATAATATCAACGTTAGCTGAACTCATTGGTTGATCACAGATACGATCGTCTGAGTGTATGTCGATATTATAAGAACAAGAATGTGCCGTAGTCGTGGTAAATGGCAACGATGCTAAAACCAACACACGGCTATTGATGAGGAAGATTGAACACAACCCCACAATTACCAGCATTAGTAGTATACGAGCCCACGGAAACGTCATAATGACCTTATTTAATCAAGCAATTCAGATACATAATCTGCATATTCTATTTTTACATCATCACAAGATGATTTTTAAACCTATATTTTAAACGTAATATTGCAAAGCATATTAGGCTTCATACGGTAAAATGTAACAGCATTGTAAACTAAATGGATGATATCCATTGCACCTTTAATGTGCAAATGAATTTTTTTACATGTTTTATCGTCATCAGCACATAGGTACTGTATTTCATGACAATAAAAAAGCACTAAACAGGATGCTATTTAGTGCTCGCTAAAGTGATGTGTTATTGATGTCGGTATTGAGTTGTGCAAAAAATTTAATGCTTAATATTTGGTCATCAGCTTTAATATAATAGATAAAACATACTGTTAAATATTAGCTATGCTCAATAACAATCCACACTTAAAGATATTTAACTGCAATGACTTCATAGTCAGTCAAACCACCTGGAGTGGTAATCGAGACTTCATCGCCTTCACTTTTGCCAATTAACCCACGTGCAATCGGTGAATTAACAGAAATTAAATTTTGCTTAATATCAGCTTCATCATCACCAACAATGCGATAAGTCACTTCAGCATCAGTATCGATATTTAAAATAGTCACTGTCGTACCAAAAATCACTCGGCCAGTATTTTCTAATTTGGTAACATCAATGATTTGAGCGTTAGACAACTTACCTTCAATGTCACGAATACGCGCTTCACAAATACCCTGATCTTCACGGGCAGCGTGATATTCAGCATTTTCTTTTAAATCACCTAATTCACGAGCAGAAGCAATTGCTTCGGTAATTTTTGGGCGGCGATCGAACTTTAAAAATTCAACTTCTTTACGTAATTGATCTGCGCCAACTACCGTCATTGGGACCTTACTCATAATGTCTTTGTCTCCTTTAAAAACAAAAGCATCCCGTGCTGACGAAAGTCAACACAGTAAAAATTCAGTTGGAAGTACGCAATCGACTTAGCGTACGTATCTAGGATGCATCTTTTCGATGATGTCTGACAGCTTACCTAAGCTTTTACAGACTTGCTAGTCATCCATCATCAAAATGTCATAAAAAAGGTCGCCAAAAGGCGACCTTAGTCATTCCTTCGCAATAAAAACTAACTTTTTATGCGTTTGTGCAGTTCTTGCAAAGATGTCACCTTGATACGATCATCTGCTGAATGCGCCAAACAGGTCGCAAAGGCAGCATTTAATGTCGTCGTGTAATTCACTTTGTAGCGCAATGCTCCACGACGGATCTGGCGAGAATCTTCAATTGCTTGACGACCTTCAGTAGTGTTAACAATGTAGGTATATTCACCATTTTTAATACGATCAAGAATGTGTGGACGACCTTCATGTACTTTGTTAACTAAGCGAGGATTAATCCCTGCTTCACCTAAAATAATCGCAGTGCCGTGAGTGGCATCAATTTCATAGCCTAACTCAATCAGCTTAGAGGCTAAGTCGGCTACACGTTTTTTATCACTGTTACGAACAGAGAGTAACGCACGCCCCGACTTAGGCACTTCAGATGTGGCACCAAGCTGTGCTTTAGCATAGGCTTCAGCAAATGTATCACCCACGCCCATCACTTCACCCGTTGAGCGCATTTCTGGGCCTAAGAGTGGATCAACGCCTGGGAATTTATTAAACGGCAATACAACTTCTTTTACCGAGAAATAAGGTGGGATCACTTCTTTAGTAAAGTTTTGTGAAATTAAGCTTTGACCAGCCATCACACGTGCAGCAATTTTAGCTAAAGGAACGCCTGTTGCTTTAGATACAAATGGCACGGTACGAGCAGCGCGCGGGTTAACTTCAATCATGTAGATTTCGTTATCTTTTACCGCAAATTGCACGTTCATTAAGCCGATTACGCCTAACTCAAAAGCCAGTTTTGACACTTGCTCGCGCATTCTCGCCTGAACATCAGCACTTAAGGTGTAAGGCGGTAATGAACAACCTGAGTCACCAGAGTGAACACCTGCTTGTTCAATATGCTCCATAATAGCGCCAACAACCACGGTTTCGCCGTCACATACTGCATCAATATCGACTTCAATCGCATCATCTAAGAAGTGATCGAGTAATACAGGCGATGCATTAGACACTTTAACGGCTTCATTGAAGTAACGCAGTAAATCTTGCTTGTCGTAGACGATTTCCATCGCACGACCGCCCAATACATAAGATGGACGCACCACTAACGGATAACCAATTTTTTCAGCTTCAATCACCGCACTTTCAACAGTCGTTACAGTGGCATTTTCTGGCTGCTTCATGTTTAAACGTTGAATTGCTTGTTGGAAACGTTCACGGTCTTCTGCACGGTCAATCGCATCAGGGCTAGTACCAATAATTGGCACACCTGCGGCTTCTAACTCACGCGCGAGTTTAAGCGGAGTTTGACCACCGTATTGAACAATAACGCCTTTTGGCTTTTCGATACGCACGATTTCGAGCACGTCTTCCAAGGTGACAGGTTCAAAGTATAGGCGATCAGATGTATCGTAGTCGGTTGATACGGTTTCAGGGTTACAGTTAACCATGATGGTTTCATAACCGTCTTCACGTAAGGCTAATGCAGCATGCACACAACAGTAATCAAACTCAATACCTTGACCAATACGGTTTGGACCGCCGCCCAGAATCATGATCTTTTCACGGTTCGATGGGTTAGCTTCACATTCTTCTTCGTACGTTGAGTACATGTACGCGGTATCGGTTGAGAATTCAGCAGCACAAGTATCGACTCGCTTATAAACTGGGTAAATCTCATGTCGATAACGTAGTTTACGAATCTCGTTTTCATTGACACCTAACACAGCAGCTAAACGCGCATCTGAGAACCCTTTACGCTTTAATTGACGTAAATAGTTCTGCTCTAAGCCTGACATACCAAGCTCAGCCACTTTGGCTTCATGGGTAATCAAATCTTCAATTTGAATCAAGAACCAGTGGTCGACATTCGTCAATGTGAAGATTTCGTCACGGCTTAAACCGGCACGAAATGCATCAGCTATGTACCAAATGCGGTCACAACCTGGCTCTTTAAGTTCATGACGAATACGTTGCATGGCTTCTGGTGATTGTAAATCCACCACAGAATCAAAACCGTTACGACCCACTTCAAGTCCGCGTAACGCTTTTTGCAATGACTCTTGGAAAGTTCGGCCGATTGCCATGACTTCACCAACAGACTTCATTTGAGTGGTTAAACGGTCGTTTGCACCGGCAAACTTTTCAAAGTTAAAGCGCGGTATTTTAGTCACTACATAGTCGATAGCAGGTTCAAACGATGCTGGTGTTTTACCGCCAGTAATGTCGTTGCTTAGCTCGTCTAAAGTGTAACCCACAGCTAATTTAGCCGCTATTTTAGCAATCGGGAAACCGGTTGCTTTAGAGGCCAATGCTGATGAGCGAGATACCCGTGGATTCATCTCAATAATGACCATGCGGCCAGTATTAGGACAAATACCAAATTGTACGTTTGAGCCACCGGTTTCAACACCAATTTCACGCAGTACCGCTATCGAAGCGTTACGCATTAATTGATATTCTTTGTCGGTTAGCGTTTGTGCTGGAGCGACAGTGATTGAATCACCGGTGTGAACCCCCATCGCATCGAAGTTTTCGATAGTACAGACGATAATACAGTTATCGTTGCGGTCACGAACCACTTCCATTTCATATTCTTTCCAACCAATTAATGATTCATCGATCAATAATTCGTTAGTTGGCGACAAATCTAAGCCTTGAGAACAAATCTCTTCAAACTCTTCTTTGTTGTAGGCAATACCACCGCCGCTGCCACCCATGGTGAAAGACGGACGAATAATACAGGGGAAGCCCACCATATCTAATACGCCATAAGCTTCATCCATGTTATGAGCAATACCCGCACGCGGGCAGTCTAAACCAATGGATTTCATCGCTTTGTCGAAACGACTACGGTCTTCAGCTTTATCAATCGCATCTGCTGTCGCACCAATCATTTCAACATTAAACTCTTTTAGTACGCCTTTTGCTTCAAGCTGAAGTGCGCAGTTCAGTGCGGTTTGTCCACCCATAGTCGGGAGAATGGCATCTGGACGCTCTTTGGCAATAATGTTGCGTACGACTTCCCAATGAATTGGCTCGACATAGGTTGCATCGGCCATTTCTGGGTCGGTCATAATCGTTGCTGGATTAGAGTTGACCAGAATAACGCGATAGCCTTCTTCACGAAGTGCTTTACAAGCTTGCGCACCTGAATAATCAAACTCACACGCCTGACCAATAACAATTGGACCGGCACCTAGGATAAGAATACTTTTTATATCTGTACGTTTTGGCATTGCTTCTGTCTTCTCCCAGATAACTACTTGGCGTGCTGACGGTATTGTTCTATAAGCTCGATGAAATGATCGAACAGAGGCGCGGCATCGGTTGGCCCAGGGCTCGCTTCAGGGTGACCCTGGAAGCTAAATGCGGGTTTATCCGTTAGATGAATACCTTGTAATGATCCATCAAATAACGATTTATGCGTCACCTTGATATTAGCAGGTAGCGTGGTTTCATCAGCAGCAAAACCATGGTTTTGACTGGTGATCATCACGTTGCCTTTTTCAACATTGCTCACTGGGTGGTTTGCACCATGGTGACCAAATTTCATCTTTAAGGTTTTTGCGCCTGAGGCTAATGCTAATAGTTGATGGCCAAGACAAATACCAAAAACAGGGATTTCTGTTTTCAAAATTTGCTGGATGGCGGTAATCGCGTAATCACATGGCTCAGGGTCGCCAGGACCATTTGACAGAAATACTCCATCAGGATTCATCGCAAGTACGTCTGCAGCAGAAGTTTGCGCAGGTACCACGGTGACATCACAACCACGGTCAACCAACATACGTAAAATATTACGTTTTACACCGTAATCGTAGGCAACAATTTTATATTTGAGTTCAGCTTCTGGTGTTTCAGACGGTAAACCACCGACTAATTTCCAGCTACCATTGCGCCATGTATAGGCTTTATCGGTAGTCACTTCTTTAGCTAAATCCATACCTTTTAAGCCTGGAAATGCTTTTGCAGCTGCAAGTGCCTTCGCTTCATCTAGGTTGCCGACCATAATGCAACCGGCTTGAGCGCCTTTTTCACGCAAAATACGAGTTAGTTTGCGAGTATCAATATCAGCGATACCAACAACATTATTTGCTTTTAAATAATCGCTTAATGATTGTTGGTTACGAAAATTACTCGCCATAAGCGGTAAGTCACGAATGATTAAGCCACATGCATGAACCGAATCCGATTCAGTGTCTTCATCATTAGTACCTGTGTTACCGATGTGAGGATAGGTTAATGTTACTATTTGGCGTGAATATGAAGGATCCGTAAGAATCTCTTGATAACCTGTCATTGAAGTATTAAATACCACTTCACCAACAGAGATACCGGTAGCACCAATTGCGGTACCAGAGAATACGGTTCCATCTTCGAGTACGAGTAAGGCAGACTGTGTCAACGCGACCTCCAGAAAAGAGCCAAGCCACTTAAATTATGTGTTTTTTATTTTGCACTAAAAATACCAATTTCCGTTAAATTACGAAATTTTGGCAAATTCTAGCGATTGTATAAGAAATTCGTTTTTACGTCTATATTTTGCAGGATTGTTTTCAAAAAAAAACACCAACGAATGGTGTTTTTAGTTGCTAATTCAACCCTAGTACTTGCTGCATGTCGTATAGACCAGCATTTTGATCTGAGAGCCAAAAAGCCGCTCTCATAGCCCCATTCGCAAAGGTCATTCTGCTCGATGCTTTGTGGGTTATTTCTAACCGCTCGCCTATGTCAGCAAACATAGCGGTATGTTCACCAACAATATCACCAGCGCGAACAGTAGCAAAACCTATGGTATTACGGTCGCGTTCACCAGTAATACCTTCACGTCCAAATACCGCACATTGGTCTAAATCACGGCCTAATGTTTGAGCAATAATCTCACCCATTTTGAGCGCGGTGCCTGACGGTGCATCTTTTTTATGACGATGATGAGCTTCGATTATTTCGATATCGGTATAATCACCCATCACTTCAGTGGCAAGTGCAAGTAACTTCCACATCACATTGACACCAACAGACATATTAGGTGCTAATACCACAGGTACTTGTTCTGAATAGGCACCAATGAGCTCTTTTTGAGCATGATTGAACCCAGTTGTACCGATGACAATGGCTTTGTGATTTTTAGCACACCAATCAAGATGAATGATTGAAGACTCTGGTGAGGTAAAATCAATCAGAACGTCAAAATCGTTCACTACGTTATCTAGTGAATCGGTAATAACAACGTCCATTGCACCAACACCAGCAAGCACACCGGCATCAATACCGACTAAACTAGAGCCTGTACGATCTATCGCTGCGCCAAGTACGATGACTTGTTGCTGTCTAGCAGATTCAATCAGTGTACGGCCCATACGGCCACTGGCACCAACTACAGCAATTCTCACTTTTGCAGTCATTTATTTCTCCCAGTGTTAACTAAAGATAAACCTAAAAACAGCATATACAAAAACGCCTAAGTTGACTTAGGCGTTTTTAATAACTAGATAATTTCTAACAATTCAACTTCGAAGACCAAAGCTGAATAAGGCGGGATTGAAGCACCCGCGCCACGCTCACCATAAGCCAAGTGATGCGGGACATATAATTTAAGCTTAGTGCCAACAGGCATTAACTGTAATGCCTCAGTCCAACCAGCTATCACACCTGATACCGGGAACTCAGCAGGCTGGCCACGAGCAACAGAGCTGTCGAAAACATCACCACTGATAAATGTACCATGGTAGTGAGTACGTACAGTTGAATCATAGGTAGGCTTTTCGCCGTCACCTTGAACAAGTACTTCGTATTGAAGACCAGACTCAGTAATCGTAATACCGTCACGCTTAGCGTTTTCAGCTAAGAATGTTTCGCCTTCAGCAGCAGCGGCTTCAGCAGCAGCTTCTTGAGCTTCTTGTAAACGACGACTAATTTCAGTAAATGCAACTTGAAGCTCTTCCATTGATACTGCGCTTTCTTTACCGGCAAATGCATCAGCAAGACCAGCTTGAACAGCCGGGATATCAATACCTTCAAAAGAGTTTGCCGCTAGCTGCTCGCCCATTTGACGACCTACACCGTAGCTAGCATGCTGTTCCATAGTGCTGAACAAATCTGACATAATAATTTTCTCTCAATAAACATAAAAAATTCGCACCAGAGTTTATCACAATAAACTCCGTCAATGTTGGCAAAAAACGCTATTTAACTTGAGCAATTTTACACTCAGTCAAAGACTGTTTTCTTGCCTGTGTATAAAGCGGCATCACTTGATTTTGCGCCGCTTGTAAGTCTTCAATTCGATGACTGTGTGACGGATGAGTCGACAACAGCTCAGGCCCTTGTGCACCTCCAGCCTTGGCCATATTTTGCCACAAAGCAATGCTTTGCGCCGGATTAAATCCCGCTTTAGCCATTAGCTCTAAACCTACAATATCAGCTTCAGACTCTTGACTGCGGCCAAAGGGTAAAATAATGCCGACTTTTGCCCCTAAGCCAAGTCCGGCCATGTACAGATCTTTATTAGCAATTCCAGATGCGCCTATCGCTGCATCGGCGGCTTGCATACCCAAACCAGTAAGCTGGGCGCGAGATACTTGCTCATTTCCATGTTGCGCTAACACATGTGCCACTTCATGCCCCATCACAGTAGCAAGTTGATCTTGATTAACGGCGACCTTCAATAAACCGGTATAGACACCAATATGACCGCCCGGTAATGCAAAAGCATTAACCTGGTCTGAATCAAATACCACTACGTCCCATTGTTGAGACTGATCAGGTAATACTGCTGTGATACGCTTAGCAATACAATTGACATAGTCAGTTTGGGCTTTATTTTGACTTATTTTTTCACTTTGTTTCATTGCCTCAAACGACTGACCACCCATTTGCTGCATCTGTGTATCAGAAAACAATAAGGTCTGCCCTCGCCCCGTGGGCGATTGACTATTGACACAGCCCACTAATAAAGCAGCAACAAATAGGGTTAGTGCGAGAGGTTTCATGTTGTCATCCCTTAAACATTATTGAATCAAAAAGCTAATCCAGTATTAGCTTATTTTATACCAGTCTTTAGCGCGAATACATCACTTACAATATCAAACATCAGCTCGCATTAACGGGTCGGTTTGCGTTTGGTAAAATCACTAATACTGCGTTTGTTAGCTGTACGACGATTAGCTTGTTTATCGCGAGGCGCTCGCTTACTGGCTTCGCTAGTTGGCTTATCTGTTACGGCAAAACCAGCGAGTTCAGTTAACGGTAACGCTTGCCTTGTTAACAGCCTAATAGCATCCAAGCTTAATAACTCAGCATGACTCACTAATGACAAGGCAACACCACTTAATCCTGCCCGAGCAGTTCGTCCTATACGATGTACATATACAGCGGCCTGGCTAGGTAAATCAACATTTATGACCACAGGTAGAGCGTCAATATGGATACCACGAGATAATACATCGGTAGCCACTAGTACTGTTAACTGTTGATTTTTAAACTGCTCCAAAGTATGGCTTCGTACAGCTTGTTCTTTATCACCATGAAGTGCCGCGGCATTAATACCCGCTTTGACTAATTTTTTACATAATGAATCGACATCATCTTTAGCATTAACAAATACCAACACCTGTGACCATTGGTGCAAAGTAATTAAGTGGATCAGTGCTTTTGCTTTACTGCCTTTATTTACATGATATAAGGTTTGAGCGATATCAGCCACAGCACTATTGATCACATGCGCCTGAATACGCACATGTGCTGTCGTCAAAACTTGCTCGGCTAATGTGGTTAATGGCTCAGGCAATGTGGCCGAAAACAATAAACGCTGTCCAGTTGGCATCATTGCGATTAGCGCATTAATGTCGCCAATAAAACCCATGTCCAATAATCTATCTGCTTCATCAAGTACTAAGCTTTGCAGATGTTCAAACTGAATAACACCTTGCTGCGCTAACGCTAATAAGCGCCCTGGGGTCGCAACAATAAGGTTAGCAGGTTGTGTCAATCGCTCTACCTGCAATTCAATTGCTTGCCCGCCGCATAGCATATCAACGCGTAAATTTAATGCTTGCGCTAACGGGGCTAAATCTTGCATCACTTGTGAAGCTAATTCTCGAGTTGGCACTATGACCACCGCAGAAAGACCAACCTCTGGAGACAGACTCAAGCGCTGTAAAAGTGGTAAACCATAAGCATAGGTTTTACCGCTACCGGTTTGCGCCAATGCCAAGACATCTTGCCCAGTCAATATTGCAGGGATCGCTAATTGCTGAACGCGACTAGGCTCAGTCACTGCTGGCGGTAATGCGGTTAATAATGTTGGATTGAGCTGGAATACAGAAAATGACATACATAACGCCTAATGGTAAAAAAACAGCTAAATAAGTTGCTAAAAAATTGTATCGCTAAAAATGTGTTCGCCATGAACTAGACAGACATTGACGTCATCTGCAGAGCTATAACATGTCACCTTTTAGT
Organism: Shewanella sp. SR43-8; assembly: GCF_014163775.1. NCBI lineage: Bacteria > Pseudomonadati > Pseudomonadota > Gammaproteobacteria > Alteromonadales > Shewanellaceae > Shewanella > Shewanella sp. SR43-8. The sequence continues at coordinate 493,564 of NZ_JACJDX010000001.1, forward strand.
ACCTGATTATACCAGTCAATAAAAAAGGCTGTTTACCTAAAGTAAACAGCCTTTCATGATAGTCACGTTTAATGGAACGATACTAACTGTTTAAGTCTTGAAAAAACTTTTTTACGCCATCAAAAAAACCTTCCGCTTTAGGGCTGTGCTTTTTTGACTCGCCAGTTAAGGTCGCTTCAAACTCACGCAATAACTCTTTTTGTTTGTCATTCAAGTTAACCGGTGTTTCCATGACCACTTTACACAACAAGTCACCAACGGCATGGCTACGAACCGACTTAACCCCTTTACCACGCAAGCGGAACATACGCCCAGTTTGGGTTTCTGTTGGGATTTTAAGGCTAACTTTACCGTCTAATGTCGGTACTTCAATCTCGCCGCCTAATGCCGCTTTACTAAATGAAATAGGCACTTCACAGTATAAGTTATTGGCATCACGAGTAAAGATGGCATGTTCACGTACACTAACCTGCACATATAAATCGCCAGGAGGTGCACCAAACTCGCCCGCTTCACCTTCACCGGTTAAACGAATACGATCGCCTGTATCAACACCGGCTGGAATTTTAACTGACAGAGTTTTGCTTTTCTCGACTCGGCCTTCGCCATGACATTTGCCACAAGGATCTTTAATAATTTTACCGCGACCATGACAAGTAGGACACGCTTGCTGAACAGCAAAGAAACCTTGGCGCATTTGCACTTGGCCTTGACCATGACAAGTGCCACATGTGGTTGCAGAGGTGCCTTTTTTAGCGCCACTACCATCACACAAATCACATGCAGCGAGTGTCGGAATGCGTAATTCTTTGGTTAAACCACGGACAGCTTCTTCTAAAGATAATTCAAGGTTGTAGCGTAAGTCACTACCACGTGCAGCCTGACGTTGACCACCGCGACGACCGCCACCAAAAATATCACCAAAAACATCACCAAAGATATCGCCAAAATCACCTTGGCCACCGCCGTGTCCACCACGATTAGGATCGACGCCAGCATGACCAAATTGATCATATGCAGCTTTCTTGTCGCTGTCGGTTAAAATTTCGTACGCTTCTTTAATTTCTTTAAAGCTGGCTTCTGCGGCTTTATCACCCGGATTACGATCTGGGTGAAATTTCATCGCTAAGCGTTTGTACGCTTTTTTAATTTCGCGTTCACTGGTGTCACGTCCAACACCGAGAACTTCGTAATAATCACGCTTTGACATAGTGTTCTGTTTCTCGAAGGTGTGAGTAAGTTGTTAAACTTAATTTATACAAACGGGCGTGTGAGGATAGCCTCAACGCCCGCTTTTAAAGTAACTAACTGAAATGGTTAATTACTTTTTGTCGTCTTTAACTTCTTCGAACTCAGCATCAACAACATCATCAGCAGGCTTAGATTGGCCAGCATCTTGCGCTTGGCCTTCAGCTTCGCCTTGCGCTTTAGCTTGAGCAATTTCCATTAACTTAGCAGACGCTTCGATAAGAGCTTGAGTTGCAGTGTCCATTGCTTCTTTATCTTTGCCTTTAATAGCCGTTTCTAAAGTTGCAATTGCCGCTTCAATCTTTTCTTTTTCATCGCTTGCTAAAGCATCACCAGCTTCTTCAACTTGTTTTCTAGTTGAATGAGCTAAACCATCGGCTTGATTACGCGCTTTAACTAACTCTTCAAATTTCGCATCTTCGTCAGCATGAGCTTCGGCATCACGTACCATTTGCTCTACTTCTTCATCAGACAAACCAGAAGAGGCTTTAATGGTAATGTTTTGTTTCTTACCTGTTTTCTTGTCTGTTGCAGACACATGTAAGATACCATCAGCATCGATGTCGAACATCACTTCAACTTGTGGCTGGCCACGTGGTGCAGGCTCAATACCTTCAAGGTTAAATTGACCTAAAGACTTGTTTGCACTCGCTTGCTTACGCTCACCTTGAAGTACGTGAATTGTCACGGCACTTTGGTTGTCGTCAGCGGTTGAGAATACTTGCTGAGCTTTAGTCGGGATAGTGGTGTTTTTATCGATAAGCTTAGTCATCACACTGCCCATGGTTTCAATACCAAGAGACAATGGTGTAACGTCAAGTAGCAATACGTCTTTCACTTCACCTGAAAGTACGCCAGCTTGAATCGCCGCGCCAACTGCAACCGCTTCATCAGGGTTGACGTCTTTACGTGGCTCTTTGCCGAAGAAGTTAGTTACCGCTTCTTGTACTTTAGGCATACGAGTTTGACCACCAACAAGAATCACTTCATTGATGTCTGATACTTTTAAATCAGCATCAGCTAGGGCAACTTTTAACGGCTCTAAAGTACGTTGAATTAAGTCTTCAACTAATGACTCTAATTTAGAGCGAGTAATTTTAACCACTAAATGTTTAGGGCCTGATGCATCTGCAGTAATGTAAGGCAAGTTAACTTCAGTGTGGTTAGTGCTTGAAAGCTCGATTTTTGCTTTTTCAGCAGCTTCTTTCAAACGTTGCATCGCTAGAGGATCTCTACGAAGATCTAAGCCTTGGTCTTTCTTAAATTCGTCAGCTAAATAGTTGATTAAGCGGTTATCGAAATCTTCACCACCTAAATGAGTGTCACCATTGGTTGCTAACACTTCAAATGTTTGGTCACCATCATTACTGTCGATTTCGATGATAGAGATATCAAATGTACCACCACCTAAATCGTAAACGGCAACGACGTTGTCGCCTTGCTTCTTATCGATACCATAGGCAAGTGCAGCAGCCGTTGGTTCGTTGATGATACGCTTAACATCAAGACCTGCGATACGGCCAGCATCTTTAGTTGCTTGACGTTGTGAATCGTTAAAGTAAGCAGGAACAGTAATAACCGCTTCAGTCACTTCTTCACCTAAAAAGTCTTCAGCTGTCTTTTTCATCTTTTTCAAGATTTCAGCCGACACTTGTGGTGGTGCCATTTTATTACCACGAGACTCAACCCATGCATCACCGTTATCAGCGCCAATAATTTTGAATGGCATGATGTTTACATCACGTTGCACTTCATCGTCTTTAAAACGACGGCCGATTAAACGCTTAATCGCAAAAAATGTGTTTGCAGGGTTAGTAACAGCTTGACGCTTAGCAGGTTGGCCAACAATAATTTCATCATCGGTGTACGCGATGATTGAAGGGGTTGTGCGATCACCCTCTGCGTTTTCAATTACGCGTGCTTTGCCGCCATCAAGGACTGCTACACACGAGTTTGTTGTGCCTAAATCGATACCAATAATTTTGCCCATGGGGTCCTCCGAAATTGACGTTATTCGTCGCAAATATGTTATTTGATGTTGATATGGGGATGAACAACCAGTATTTCAAGCATTTTATTGCTTAACTTGAGATTCATATTAACCACTCATATCAGCCTTGATACCTATATTGGGACAGCAAAGTGAATTACAAGGGGAATGCTAAAAATTTATCGTGTTTTACTGATATTATTGACGCAGCATCAATGATGCGAAGGGGTTTTCTCTTCAACTAACAACAACAGCTTAAATAATTGTATTGTTGAGCTTACCACTGCAACGTGAGGCTAAACCGCCTGTTTATTTTATTTTGGTTAGCTGTAACAAGGCGCAAGCTTTGCCATGTCTTTTACTATTACCCCTTAAGCCTTTTACGTCTTATAACAGCATGAACTGATCGAATATTAGTCTCAAATAATCCAACGTTACTTAGGCAGTGATGACTGACCTTTGCAGCCGAGTTTACCGATGGCTAACATCAGCTAGCTCAGAGAGAATAGGCACTCGGGTATATTTTAATCCTCCCCATATTAGCTAACCATATCAGCAGAACTTATTGTCAGGATATTAAACAGCGTCAGACAAGCATTAAATAACGCTATTCATTTGATAAAAACACAACTAAAGTTATAAAAGTATCAAGGATGCTTAGAAAATAATCAAAATTCAATTAATTGAAGAGGTAGTAGGCAATGGGACTGCCAAGATGGAATTTAAGTGATAACACGGAACGTAAAATACGCATTATTATTTTAATCGTTGTGGCATTAATCCTTATCTATGAAAAGTTTTGTGGCATGAGCTCCACTCAATATCCAGCGATGTATTTAAGCGTGTTTTCACTGATAGCCACGTTTATGACCAATGCGGTACAGCGTCGCTATTTCACCTATGTAATGGAATACGCTCAAGCATTTAGAATTGTAGCCATATTAATGACCGGCGCTTTTTTTGTGATTTGGTTGTTAACCACCTATGAACGCTTGAATGAATCCGCAATGCCAAGCCATCTTATTTATAATATGTAATGCGCTATTTGATTGTCAAAAACCAGCTCTACATTCACAAATTATCAATAATAAGGACGCTTAACAGCGCCCTTATTATCATGAAGACCATCACCCAATCAGTTATTGTCTACAAGTATAATCGCCCCAGGCGAGCCACTTATACGTCGTCAAAGCATCTAACGCCATGGGACCACGAGCATGCAATTTTTGGGTACTCACGGCAACTTCTGCGCCAAGACCAAACTGTGAACCATCTGTAAAACGAGTACTGGCATTCACATACACTGCAGCGGAATCAACTTGATTCATAAAGTCGCTCGCTGTGTGAATGTTATCCGTTAAAATAGCCTCAGAGTGTCCTGTCGAATATTGACGAATATGCTCCACCGCTTCGTCAATATCATTGACCACTTTGATCCCTAACGTAAGTGATAACCACTCGGTTGAGAACGACTCATCATGCGCTGGAGTAACATCAAAACCTAGACCGTCAAGATAAGGTAAGGCAATGGCACAAGCATGGAAACGTACCCCAAGCGAATGTAAATGTGAGGCAATATTTGGAATAAATTCAGCGGCTATCTGTTGATGTATTAGCAATGTATCTAAGGCATTACACACTGTTGGGCGTTGCACTTTAGCGTTAGCAATCACATCTATTGCACGGACTAAATCGGCCTGTTTATCAACCAATAAATGACAGATGCCAATCCCACCAAGAATCACTGGAATACTCGATTGTTCAGCACACAACCGCTGCAGATTTTGTCCACCACGGGGGATAATCATATCGACATATTTGTCGAGCCGGAGCAAACCACTAACAAGACTACGCTCAGGTGAATCAATAAGCTGCACGGCATCTTTAGGTAAATCTAGGCTCACGAGTGCATCTCGAATGACTTCACTTAGCACTTTATTGGAGGTCAGGGTTTCTTTACCGCCGCGCAAAATCACAGCATTGCCAGTCTTTAACGCTAACACAGCAATATCAACGGTGACATTCGGCCGAGCCTCATAAATCACTCCCACTACCCCTAATGGGACACTGCGACGTGTTAAGCGTAAGCCGTTATCTAATACTCGACTTTCAGCTTCTTTACCGACAGGGTCAGCTAGGGCGATGACATTATCAATGTCAGCGATAATCCCGCCAAGCCGTCCTTCGTCCAGCATCAACCTATCGATCATGGCTTCGGTTAAACCACTTTGCTTCGCAGCAATGATATCTTGTGCATTGGCTTGTAAAATATCATCTTTTCGCTGAGCTAAGTGATCGGCAATAGTTGCTAACAACAGGTTTTTCTGTTTTGCCGTTAAACTCGCTAAGATAAAACTGGCAGCTTTAGCGCGTTGACCGAGTAGGGTTAAATATTCTGTTTCTGTGGCTGACATCTGCTTATCCTTAATTATCGAGTACGACCATATCATTGCGATGAACCACGGCATCCCCGTAGTTATAGCCGAGTAAACTTTCTATGTCATCAGAGTGTTTACCGCTAATTTTAATTAAATCATTGGCACAATAACGGCTAATGCCTTTAGCCAAAATCTTACCGATTTGATTCACGATCAGTAAAGTCGCACCGCGCTCAAAATGACCTTCTACATCAATAATACCTTTAGACAATAAGCTACGACCATTAGCAACGACGGCAACCGATGCTCCAGCATCAATGACTAATTTACCTTGCGAAGCTGGGCCGGCAAGGATCCATTGCTTGCGACTTTCTAATGGATTTTCTATGGCACTAAAATGAGTACCAACAGACTCTCTAGCCGCTACTCTGGCGATAACATCAGGATGATGACCGGAAGCGATGACCACTTCAATCCCCGCACGGCGAGCCACATCGGCAGCTTCTAGTTTGGTTGCCATACCACCCGTTCCAAGTCCAGACACAGAACCGCCAGCTAACAAACGCAAACTGTCGTCGATATTAACAACTTGTTTAATCAACTGTGCTTCTGGATGCGTGCGCGGATCGGCATCAAATAAGCCTTTTTGGTCAGTCAGTAAGATCAGTAAATCAGCATCGCAAAGCAAGGCTGCACGGGCGGACAAATTATCATTATCACCCACCTTAATTTCATTGGTGGCAACGGCATCATTTTCATTAATGATCGGGATAATATTATGAGCTAATAATGCATTTAAAGTGTCACGGGCATTTAAATAACGTTCGCGATCTTGCAAATCAGCACGAGTTAACAATAACTGGCCAACATGTAAGCCGTAAATACTAAACAATTGTGACCACGCCAAAATTAACTGACTTTGACCTACAGCTGCAAGTAACTGTTTATTCGCCATAGTGTCGGGCAACACCGGATAATGTAAATGCTCTCGCCCAGCAGCTATTGCGCCCGATGTACACAATACAACTTCAACGCCTGAACGCATAAGCGAGGCCATTTGCCTGGCCAACTCAACCATATGTGCTTTATCGAGCTTTTTACTGCCAGATGTCAGCACGCTGGTGCCTAACTTAACTACTACGCGGCGATAACCCATTTATCTCACTCAGCTTGCAAAAAATATTCAGTTCATTTTTATACCCAATTCACTCGATAATTCATAGTGAAAGCCGCTAATAGTGGAATATTTATCGAGATTAACTATTTTCAGGTTAATAAATGGTTATCAAACAGTCTCTAATCCTGCTAACTCAGTTTCATTAAGCTTAAATAGCTTGGCTATTGGCGCCTTATTAGAAAAACAAAAAAAGGGCTAATAGCCCTTTTTTGTTTTGGCCTTAGCCAATTTATAACCATTTACCCTATTGATGAGCAACGGATTAACTATAAATAAATTTCGCCACAAACAATGCTGCTACAACTAAAATACCTGAATTTAAATCTTTAAAACGTCCTGTCATCAATTTGATTGCAGCGTAAGAAATAAACCCAAGGCCAATAGCATTGGCAATAGAGAAAGTTAACGGCATTAATAAACATGTCACCACCACTGGAGCGGCTTCCGTTATATCTTCCCAATCAACATTCACCAGACCCGACATCATTAAAATAGCCACATAAAACAAGGTACCAGTTGTTGCATAAGCTGGCACCATAGCAGCTAACGGCGATAAAAATAACGCCGCAACAAACAACAATCCAACCACCACAGCGGTTAAACCTGTGCGGCCGCCAGCACTTACCCCTGCAATACTTTCAATATAGCTAGTCGTCGTTGATGTACCCAATGCCGCACCGGTAATGGTGGCAACACTGTCTGCTGTTAATGCACGTTTAACTCGCGGCAAGCGGCCTTTTTCATCCAGTAATCCACCACGTTGTGCAACAGCAACTAAGGTGCCGGATGTATCGAATAAATCAACAAACAAAAAAGCAAAGACTACAGATAACATGCTAATTTCTAATACACTAGACAAGTCCATTTTCATGAATGTCGGTGCAATAGACGGTGGCATAGCAACTAAGCCTTGATACTGTACGTCACCAAAAATCATGCCGAGAGCCGTCACGATCAAAATACTAAAAATAACTGCCGCTTTCAGGCCACGATGCACCATAGCAATAATTAAGAAGAAACCTAACGCCGCCATCAAGGCTGGAAATGAGGTAATGTCACCCATAGTCACTAATGTTGCAGGACTTGCCACAACAATGCCGGCATTTTTCAAGCCAATTAATGCTAAAAATAAACCAATACCTGCCGCGATACCAAATCGCAATGACATAGGAATACAGTTAACAATCCACTCGCGGATCCTAACTAGAGATAGAATTAAGAAGCACACCCCAGACATGAACACCGCACCAAGGGCCGTTTCCCAGCTATAACCCATTTCACCAACTACAGTGTAAGTGAAAAAAGCATTAAGCCCCATACCAGGCGCTAATGCGATAGGGTAATTAGCCAATAAGCCCATAACTAAGCACCCTATGGCAGCGGCTAAACATGTGGCAACAAATACCGCACCATGATCCATTCCTGCATCAGCAAGCATCATAGGGTTGACGAAAATAATGTAGGCCATGGTTAAGAAAGTAGTAAGACCGGCTATCGCTTCTTGTTTAAGACTCGTGTTGTGTTGTTTAAGTTTAAATAATTTTTCTAACATGGAGCGAAGGTCCTTGGGCAAAGGTTAACGTTGAGTTTATCGTTTTAATCGTTACAGATGAGGATAAGGCATGCTTACATGCTAAGCCGACATCTTTACGCAGGATAGGTGTGAATCAGCGGGAAATTATAAGTACTTACGACCTTGATAGCTATCAATTGCCTTTTTATTGAAAGATTTCAGTTTTTTATATAACGCACTAACCAATTGGCTAAATTTCAGGTAAAAAAAAGCCTACTCAAAAGAGTAGGCAGACATGTTACAAGCATTCCGTATGGGGAAAGGAAAGCTAGCACCACTGAATGTGATGTGGTAATAAATCTATTAGTTTATCACCTTGTCTAAACCGTCAAACGAGACGAACAAAAGGTTGATGGATATTAAAACGACGTAAAGAGGGTCAATTCTTAACGTTTCATGGCGAATATACCGCCACGTAAAACTGTCACATCAGCAAACCAAGTGTTTTGCCAATAAAATTTGCTGCTACCTGTATAAGACATGGTCTTCTCCTGAATAAAGTTAAGTTGCATAAACCTAGTAAAGCTTGGCTCGGTTCCCTGGAACGTACATTTCTCAAATCCATTGAGACAACTTGTCACTCAGATCCTTGGAGGCTATATCCATCCTGGATTAACTAGAGCCGGCAATGATAATCCTTGCCGACGAAATGAATTATACAAAACTGTAATTTAATTACAAGTATTATTTGCTTTAATTCACAAAAACTTCATTAAAAGTGATTTAATTACAATAATTTCTGATTGAAACCATGTTAACCCATTGTTGCCAACATGTGACAGTTGGAATAATATCTATTATCACAACAACTTAACCAAGCGTGGCCTACAAAAAAGAAAACTGTAATAAAGCAACCAAAGGGCTTGCAGTTGGCTTTCCGTAGAGAGGATCGCCATCAACAGCACTGCCTGCAATATCGATATGGGTAAATGCCAGTTCTGTTTCGGCTAATCCAGACGCTTTTATCAAGAAAGCGGCAGGATATTGATGCCCACGAGCCGTAATTGAAGACGGACCATTATTCGATGACACCACATCTGCAGCGCCATTTTTATCGGCAACTTTATCAAAGTCTTCTGGACGTAATTGTGAAACCTCAAATGGTTCCCCCCATAATTGCCCCACTTCAGCTAATGTTGCTGCAACACCTTGCTTTTTAGCCACGCTATTTTCAACTAATGCAGGGTAACCACCGTAGGCTCGTACAACATGACCGGTTAACGTCGCCACCGAAAACAATTGTGGATTCACCGCAGTTTGAGCCTGTAAACGTAAATGGGATAACAAATCGGCTAGCACTAAACGCCCTTCAGCATCGGTATTACCTATACGGACTCGTACACCTGCGTGACTGGCAATAATTTCATCGGTAACAAATGCATCACTGCCAATACTGTTTCTCACTAACCCAAGCTCGGCGACCACTTTGATCCCTTTAGGTTTAAGTATCGATAGCGCCTTCATTAAACCGGCAACCGCAGCTGCGCCACCTTTATCACGGCTCATGCCAGCCATTGACCCGGCAACTTTAATATCAGCGCCACCAGTGTCGTAAACCACGCCTTTACCCGCAAAGAATAAGGTTTTGGTAATAGTGCCTTCACCAATATATTCAAGCTTTACCACTCGTGGATGATGACGAGCCACATCAAAAGAGCTTCTGCCAACAGCGCTTAATAATGGATATTGCGCTTTTAACTGCTCGGCTTGATCAATCACAGATACAGCCAAACCGCTATCAGCAAAAGCATCAACACAATATTGTGCAAACCCAATAGCCGACATACGCTCAGGTTCTGTACCACAAAGATCGCGCGCCAATACTCGTCCAGACTCTGCCGCATTAAGTAATAAACTATGGGTGGCGGTATTCAATAATCCAATCGCGGTTAAACTCGGTGGCAAAGACTTTGCTTCTCGTGCTTCTAACGGTTGCCAAAGCTCTTGTCCACAAGCTAGTGCGGCAACTTGTTCAGCATTAGCAAAACGCTTGTCAGTTACACTTGGTACAACTAATAAAGGTTTAGTGGCACCTGCGGCTTTAGCAATGGCAATCCCTTCTCGAGCAGCTTTGGCAAAAATCCTCACATCGCTATACTCATTGCCGCTATCAGCCACTGGAGAGATGATCAATCGACCACCGGCCAACCCCGGTGCAAAAAGGAGCGTGGCACTTTTACCGACACGCATATCAATTTGGCGAGCGTGTGCAGCAAGCAAACTCACTTCATCTTGTTTAATCTCAGCTAAACTCGTCGCTATCACGACAACAGCGTCCCAACCTTCGCCTTCAAAAATAGCCCCATCACTTATGACATCAATAATTGGCACTTGGAAGGCGGTAACCGCTTTATTCACTTGGGTCATACAAGATCCTTACTCTTTAGGAATACAGATAAATTAGTGGGTTCATAATTATTTACAGATTTGTGGACTAAACCTTGGCAAATCGGTATCGCAATATCAAGTAACTGCGCAGAATATGTTAAAATAATTGCAGTTATATTTTGTGTCGTATATCGACTTGATTTCATCTTAGAGGGCGTTTCGTGACTGCATTAACTCAATTATATCCTCAGCCTCTATGGCAATGGTTTGAACAAATTTGCGCTATTCCACATCCATCAAAGCATGAACATGCGTTATCACAACATATTCAGCAATGGGCAAAAGCTCAAGGCCTTGCGGTTGTTGAAGACAAAGTCGGTAACTTGATCATCCGTAAGCCTGCCACAGCAGGAATGGAAAACTGTAAAATAGTGGTGTTACAAGCGCACATTGATATGGTGCCGCAAAAAAATGCCGACAAAGTACATAACTTTGAAACCGATCCGATTGAAGCTTATGTAGACGGTGATTGGGTTAAAGCTAGAGGAACAACCTTAGGTTCTGATAACGGTATTGGTATGTCTTCGGCGCTGGCTGTTTTAGGCAGTAAAGACATTAAGCACGGGCCACTCGAAGTACTGCTCACCATTGATGAAGAAGCTGGCATGACGGGCGCTTTTGGTTTAGAAGCCGGTTACCTTGATGCAGAAATCTTAATCAATACAGACTCTGAGCAAGAAGGTGAAATCTACATGGGTTGTGCTGGCGGTGTTGATGCACAGATAAGTGTACCAATGTCTTGGCAAGCACCAGAACAAAGCAACGCCAGCTTTTCACTGACCATGTCAGGATTAAAAGGCGGTCACTCTGGGGTTAATATTCACCTTGGACGTGGTAATGCCAATAAGTTATTAGCGCGCTTTTTGTTTAAATACAGTGACGAATTAGCCCTAGAGCTAGTTAGCTTTAGTGGTGGCTCGCTGCGTAATGCCATTCCGCGTGAAGCTAACGTGCAATTTATGCTACCAGCAGAAAATATTGACGCACTAAAGCAAGCCATTGAATCGTTCCAAGCCCTAGTTCGTGAAGAATTAGCCGTTGCAGACCCAGGCATGCTACTGAGCTTAGCAGCAATTGATGCACCCACCAAAGTCATGGGCGAAGAGGCGCAAAATACCTTAATCGACTTATTACATGCTTGCCCTAACGGCGTAATGCGCATGAGTGATGAAGTTGAAGGCGTCACTGAAACATCACTAAATATAGGCGTGATCAGCACTGAAGATGAAAGTGTAGAAATATTATGCCTTATTCGTTCATTAATTGATTCAGGTCGTGAAGAAGTCACCGGTATGCTAACCGCACTATCAAACCTATCGGGTGCTAGCATAGATTTAAGCGGTGCTTACCCGGGGTGGAAACCAGATACTAGCTCACCTGTAATGGCAATTGTGCGAGACACCTATAACGATATTTATAAAAAAGATCCTACCGTGATGGTTATCCATGCAGGTCTAGAATGTGGTTTATTTAAAGAGCCTTATCCACTAATGGACATGGTCTCTATTGGGCCGACTATTCGTTATCCACATAGCCCTGATGAAATGGTCAACATCACCACTGTTGGTCAGTACTGGGAATTGCTACTTGCCGTATTAGAACGTATTCCAGCTAAAGAAGCGTAATCAATAGCGATGATTTATGCGTAAAACTAAAAAACGACAGAAATGTCGTTTTTTAGTTTTAGACTTGAGCGTTTTTCATTGCAATTCTAACATTTAAAACTGCAAATCAAGCTGAGTAATATGTGCCACTGGATTATCTGTAACAGCCAGTGTTGTATCAGCTAAACCAACACTAACCCCCAATAAGCGAATACCTCGCCCTTGGCTGCGCAGCAAAGCCTGTTGCAGTAAATCATGAAACAAATTAATCGACATTTCATCACTGCGATGTTCGATGGTGGTCTGTTTAAAATCATTAAATTTCAGCTTCACAACTTGCTTGTGGATCTGTCTATCTTTAGCACTGCGATGAACCCGAGCACTCAATTCTTGGATAAGCTGTGGTAATACTTGACGGCATTGCTCTAAGGTAAAAATGTCTTTGGCTAACGTAGTTTCAACCCCAACTGACTTTCGCACCCGATGCGGACTAATTTGTCTTGGATCTATCCCTTGTGATCGCTCAGCTAATACATGACCAAATTTGCCAAATACCTCAATTAATTGCGCTTTTGGATACTGTTGCACGTCATAGCAGGTGGTTAAGCCAATATCAGCTAACTTTTTTGAAGTGACTTTACCGACGCCAGGAATTTTACTCAGAGGAAGATCTTTTACAAAATCACTAATTTGATTAGGAGTGATGACATATTGGCCATTAGGTTTATTTAAATCGGAAGCGATTTTAGCTAAAAACTTAATCGGTGCAATACCCGCTGAGGCGGTTAAACCTGTGGTCTCAAATATATCATTTCGAATAGCCTTGGCAATTAACGTGGCACTGCCTTGGTGAGCATCGCAATCAGTCACATCAAGATAAGCTTCGTCTAGAGACAAGGGTTCGACAAGATCTGTGTATCGATGAAAGATCTCACGTATTTGCACAGACACCGATTTATATACATCCATGCGCCCTGGCACTAAAATTAACTGCGGACACAGCTGCAGTGCATGATAACTGGACATAGCACTTCGCACGCCAAATTTGCGGGCCTCATAACTGCAGGTACTTATCACACCGCGACGATCACTTCTGCCGCCAACAGCAATGGGCTTTCCTCGTAATTCAGGAAAATCGCGCATTTCTACCGCAGCAAAATAACAATCCATATCGATGTGAATGATTTTACGCATTCTATAACCATCATCATTTACTCAATTAAAAACAATGATACTGTATATAAAAACAGTATTCAATCATTGTGTATTGTTAATATAATGAATAAGTACAACTCAACATACTTTTTAAAAGTCAAAACCTAGCTTCAAGTCATTCTAAAACTCGATAAAATATTATTGAAGAAAAACCTAGATCATCTACGAAGTTAATCAATTGGCTAAATCGATTGTAGACAATGTTCTTATTACTTCATTTCTGTTTATTGAGTCATTATTTCTTTTCAAAAGCATTACAAAATCATAAGCATTTAACTTATTTTGACTATCTAGCAGTTCAGGGTCACTACCTTTGCTAAGTAAGTATTCGACTAATTTTTTATCATTAAGTAAGATTGCAGCATGAAGAGGTGGTAATCCATCAATCTCGCTTTTGCTATTAACAGAGGCACCATTTTCGATAAATTTATCTAAGTAAACATATTTTTTTTTCTGATTAGAAATGCTAAATAAAAATGCTATACCGCTAGCAGACTGAAGCTCATCTAAGTCTTGTTTAGTTAATCTAAAATTAAACAAATAAAATTCACAGAATGAATTTGGTATGTAATGTGTATTATCTTCTACACTACATAATACAACATCTTCAACACGGCTATTTTCAAGCGAATAAATGGCACCTAATGAATACAGAATAATAGTAATGAAAACACATCCAAGTAATACCTTAAATCTCATTTTAACTCCATATAACTTTGTTGTTTAAGTTAAAAGCTAAAACACCAAAATGTGGACCTTTTGTTTTTGCTATTCCATTTAAATACATGAGTAAAACACGACCAAAACTGTATGATAGTTGCTCTCTCACTCTGTCATATATTTTTATTTGCATTAAATCTTTAGCTGTTGCATGACTAAACCAATGCTTTGCAGCACTTCGCCCAAATTTTGTTATAACTTTTTTAGCACCATCTTGAGGGTTCATTGTTGCTCGAAATAAAGAGTCAATAAACCCCATCGCATAAGAGGCGTCTACAGCCTCAACTAACAAACCTTGAGCAAACTCACGTACTTCATCAGTAATATCTAACTCATCAATAATCGAATGTTGACTCGAAAATATAAATTTGAGAATAATTATAGTTTCATCATTATCAAATATAAGTTCACTACTCTTGAAACTCTTAAGGTGTACATTTCTATTCATTTCAACTTCCATGTAGTTTATCAAATGTTCTATAAAATATATCAATTTAGTTAGAAACAAACCATTATCACTTTTAATGTATCTCCCACCAACGAACACAAAAAAGCCCAAACTGAGTTGGGCTTTATTAACATGTAAAGTGTCGACTAAGTCGTTACATTTTAGTCTGTAAATAGTTCTGTAAACCAATACGTTCAATAAGACCTAATTGCTTTTCTAACCAATACATATGATCAGATTCAGTGTCATCTAATAACACCTCTAAAATTTCACGGGTTTGGTAATCAGCCTTTTGCTCACATAAGCCGATAACCTTACGTAAATGATCAGCCACATGATATTCATATGCAAGATCATTTTGTAGCATTTGTTGCACATCTTTACCTATGTTGAGCGCTTCACGACTGGCAACATCTGGAGTGCCTTCTAAAAATAAAATACGTTGGATCAACTTAGCTGCATGTAATTTTTCATCGTCTGATTCATGTAGAATACGGGTATAAAGTTCGTTAAATCCCCAATCCTCATACATGTGAGCATGGACAAAATATTGATCCATAGCAGATAATTCGCCGGTTAATAAACTATTGAGCGCATCGATGACTTCTGGATGACCTTTCATAATAATGTCCTATTAATCGTTAATTTGTGATTGAAGGTAATTTTGAATACCCGTTTGAGTGATGAGCTCTTGTTGTGATTCAATCCAATCTAAATGCTCTTCTTCATCTTCGAGTAAATCTTCCATTAAATCGCGACTAACATAATCTTGCTGAATTTCGCATACCTTAATGGCTTCACGCAAAATGGCAATTTGTTCCGTTATCGCAGTGAGATCGCAGCTAAGCATTTCTTCAGCATGTTCACCAATACGCAATTTATCTAACTGTTGTAGGTTAGGTAAACCTTCAAGAAACAATACACGTTCAATCAGCTTGTCAGCATGCTTCATGTCTTCAATCGATTTTTTATATTCTTTCTCATTAAGCTTTTCCAATCCCCAATGCTTAAACATACGAGCATGTAAAAAGTATTGGTTAATAGCGGTCAGCTCACAAGTAAGTACACGATTGAGTTGGCTGATGACTTTAGGATGACCTTTCATAGTAGTGTCCTCGAGAAGTAATGTGATCTTGATCAATTACAAACAGAATAAAACACTATAGGGTAAAATGCAAATTATCCTTTATTTTCACACACTTACAATTGATAACTATTATCATTATAACTAAGCTTTGTAACTGGCCAGCAATACTCAAGCATAAAAAAAGCCTTCAAAATGAAGGCTCTTTACAAAGCATTAGTGAAACAACCTAAGCTTAAAATAATTAACGAGGTTAAATAATACGATTTTGGTTAAGCAACTTATTTCGAGCTTGCTCTTTTTCCATACGGCGTTTGCGTTTATCACATGGATCATCACAGTCACAGGCTTTCTCTATACCTAAAACACCTAAACCACCGCAACTGCCTTCTACCGCTTTTTTCTTTACGATATAGCCAATGGACATTAGCAAAAAAAATAATAATAAAACCACAAACGCTGCAATAAATGTACTCATCACAAACTCCTATTGACTCATTCAGATTAGGGTAAACTGGTTCAATAAATTAGTAGCTCAATCAACCAGTTTAAAAATAAGCAAGCTACTTAAGATACGATTTAAATGCATCACTGTAATAGACCTGATATCCCTGCTCTTGCTTCTCTATCAACATTACCGCTAAATTGTTCTTTTTAGCTAACGCCAATGAAGCCTCTGTACCTAACACCATCATGGCCGTTGCATATCCATCTGCGGTCATACAACTAGAGTGTAACACGGTTGCTGAAGCTAATTGATGCTTTATTGGATAGCCGGTACGAGGATCAATTAAATGTGAGAAGCGCTCACCATTTTCTTGATAAAAGTTACGATAATCACCCGAAGTTGCCAATGACATAGTGCCAGGTTCAATGATTTGCTGAACCGCTTGACCTTCGCTGGTTGGTTGCTCTACAGCTACTCGCCAAGGGGTATTATCACTCTTAGTTCCTTTGACATTCAGTTCGCCACCAATTTCAACTAAATAACCAGATACATGATATTTATCTAATAAAGCGGCAACCTTGTCGACGCCAAAACCTTTGGCAATTGAAGATAAATCGACATACAAATCTGCATTATGCTTGGTTAATGTCAAACCGTTTACAGACAGCTCATGTATGCCCATTTTAGCTTTTGCTGCATCAATTTGAGCTTGAGTAGGTTCTGATATAGGGCGCTTATCGGGACCAAATCCCCATAAATTAACCACTGGGCCTAAAGTGATATCTAATGCACCATCAGTCTCATTATAAAGACGCATGCCCTCTTTAATCACCTTAATTGTATCGGCCGAGACGCTAACGCTCTGCTGCACCTGCAATTGATTAAACTTAGACAGTTCTGAGTCAGGACGGTAAGTCGACATTTGATCGTTAACCACCTCCAATGCCATGTCAATTTCAGCTTGCAGTAGTTGTGGTTCGGGTAAGCTTTTATTACTGACCACTTTAATATGATAAGTGGTACCCATTGTACTGCCAGATAATGAAATAATAGGCTCTGGAGAGCTACATGCACTCACAAATAATAAAACCGCTGGCAATAGCAGTAACTTGATTGAATTTACAGTCATCTCAAATTTACACTTGTATTAAATGAACAAAAAAAATTGCAGCATGCGAGACCTGTGTTTAACCACCCTGTCTGCACTGCTGCAATCTCATGACTTACATGTCGATGTTATGGGTTAACTCATTAACCACCGAAATCATCTAATAAGATATTTTCGTCTTCGACACCTAAATCTTTTAGCATACCAATAACAGCTGCGTTCATCATTGGAGGTCCACACATGTAGAACTCACAATCTTCTGGCGCATCATGGTCACGTAAATAGTTTTCATACAATACGTTATGGATAAATCCAGTATAACCAGTCCAGTTATCTTCTGCTTGCGGATCTGATAACGCGACATGCCATTTGAAGTTCTCATTTTCAGCCGCTAAGCCATCAAAGTCTTCTACATAGAACATTTCACGTTGAGAACGCGCACCGTACCAGAAACTAATCTTACGCTTAGATTTAAGACGCTTTAATTGGTCAAAAATATGTGAGCGCATCGGGGCCATACCAGCACCGCCACCAATAAATACCATTTCTGCATCGGTATCTTTTGCGAAGAACTCACCAAATGGACCAGAAATAGTCACTTTATCACCGGCTTTTAAGCTCCAAATATATGAAGACATTTTACCGCAAGGCAAGGTTAAATTACGTGGCGGTGGCGTAGCAATACGCACGTTCAACATAATAATCCCAAACTCTTCTGGATAGTTAGCCATAGAGTAAGCACGAATGGTTTCTTCGTCTACTTTAGACTCTAACTTGAAGAAACCAAAGTGTTCCCAGTCACCACGATACTTATCAGGCACTTCAAACTCAGCATACTTAATATGATGAGCAGGCGCTTCAATCTGAATGTAACCACCGGCGCGGAAAGGCACAGACTCGCCATCAGGAATTTGCAGCTTAAGTTCTTTAATGAACGTCGCTTTGTTATCGTTAGAGATAACAGCACATTCCCATTTCTTGATGCCGAAGATTTCTTCATCAAGTTCAATTTCCATATCAGATTTAACGTTTACCTGACAAGATAAACGACAACCTTGACGAGCTTCGCCCTTGCTAATGTGATCAAGTTCGGTTGGCAGAATATCACCACCACCAGACTTAATATTCACACGACACTGACCACATGAGCCACCGCCACCACAAGCACTTGATACGAAGATGCCGTTGTCTGCTAAAACGCCAAGTAACTTGCCGCCAGCACCTGTTTTAATTGCTTTATCTGCGTCGCCGTTAATACCAATAATGATATCACCGCTTGCCACTAGTTTTGATTTAGCGAATAAAATCACTAACACCAAAACCAAGACAATCACAGTAAACATACTCACACCTAGATAGACTTCTAGTGGAGTAGATTCAAGAATACCCATTCACTTATCCTTAAAGGTTCAAATTAATGCGTCGTCTCAGTGACTCTTACAGAGAAACACCTGAGAATGACATGAAACCTAGAGCCATAAGACCTGCAGAAACGAAGGTAATCCCTAAGCCTCGTAAGCCATTTGGCACGTCAGAATATTTCATCTTTTCACGGATACCGGCTAGCAATACGATTGCTAACGCCCAACCAATACCAGAGCCAATACCAAATACTACGCTCTCGCCAAGGTTGTAATCACGCTCTACCATGAAAGATACTGCACCGAAAATTGCACAGTTCACGGTAATCAAAGGTAAGAAAATACCCAACGCGTTGTACAAAGGTGGAAAATACTTGTCTAAAGCCATTTCCAAAATTTGCACAAGTGCTGCAATCACACCGATAAAGGTGATGAACTTCAAGAAGCTCAAATCAGCATCAGGGAAACCAGCCCAAGCTAGAGCACCTGGAGCTAACAGACCTTGATAAATAATTTGGTTAGCAGGAACCGAAATAGCCAGTACCACGATAACTGCAACACCTAGGCCCATCGCAGTAGTGATTTTCTTTGATACCGCTAAGAAAGTACACATACCTAAGAAGAACGCTAGCGCCATGTTTTCAATGAAAACGGAGCGAATTAATAAACTAATATAATGTTCCATTGCGTTTACCCTTTTGCTTCAACTTGCTCTGGCTTATACGTACGGATCAACCAGATCAGACCACCGATCAAGAAGAATGCACTCGGTGGTAGCAGTAATAAACCGTTAGGTTGATACCAACCACCGTCAGAGATTTTACTGAGGATTTCTACGCCGAATAATGAACCATTACCAAATAGTTCACGCACAACGCCGACAGACAATAGAATTGCACCGTAACCTAAACCGTTACCGATACCATCCATAAAGCTCATCATAGGCGGGGTTTTCATTGCGTAAGCTTCAGCACGACCCATTACGATACAGTTAGTAATAATTAAGCCAACGAACACCGATAACTGCTTAGAAATAGCGTAGGCATAAGCTTGTAATACTTGGTCAACCACAATCACTAACGAAGCAATAATGGTCATCTGTACAATAATACGCACACTGCTTGGAATATGATTACGGATAAGAGAGATAAACAGGTTAGAAAACGCTGTTACCGCAGTTAATGCAATCGTCATTACCAATGCTGTTTCTAACTTACTGGTCACAGCAAGTGCGCTACACACACCCAGAATTTGCAATGCAATTGGGTTGTTATTGATAATAGGTCCGGTTAGAACCTGTTTAAGTTCTTTAGCGTCAGCCATTAGCTTAACCCTCCGTTGTGTGCTTTAGCGATAAAGTTTGCAAAACCTTCTTTACCTAACCAAAACTGCAATGAGTGTTGTACACCGTTACTGGTAAGTGTTGCACCGGAAAGTGCATCAACACCATGAACAGAACTCGCCACTACAGGGTTTTTAGTTACACTAATCGCCAGATTGCCTTGCGCATCAAATAACTGCTTACCTTTCCACAATGCTTTCCATTTTGGATTTTCAACTTCGCCACCTAAACCAGGCGTTTCGCCTTGGTCATAGTAAACAAGTCCTTGAACTGTATTTAAGTCAGCTTCAAGTGCCAAAAGTGCATACATGGTTGACCACAAACCATAACCGTGAATAGGAAGAATGACGCTAGTCAGTTTACCTTCATCATTATGAACAAGGTAAACAACTGCGGTATCTGCAACACGTTTGATCGAGGCAATATCGTTTTCTGGCACAGACGAAGTGTCAGTATCACGAGACGCTTTACGTTGATCGTAAAGGTTAGCATTACCTTCAACAAACTCACCGGTTTTAAGATCAACTAAGCGAGCTTCAACATATTGTTCGTACTTGCTTAGGATTTCTTTCTTGGTGACTTTACCTTCTTTGGTATTTATCAGGCTCGCCGCTTCAAGAATATACTTTTGCTTATCGAGTAACTTATTTTCTTGCTGAATAGGCTTTAACACCACGGCAGCGGTCGAAACCAGTACTGAACAGATAAGACATAAGCCGACAACAACAAATAGCGTTCTTCCGAACGAATCTTTATTACTAGCCACGAGCAATCCTCCGCTTGATATTTGACTGTACGACAAAGTGGTCAAATAAAGGAGCAAATAGGTTAGCAAACAAAATAGCTAACATAATACCTTCAGGGAATGCAGGGTTAACCACACGGATAAACACTACCATTGCACCAATAAGGAAACCGTATGCCCACTTAGCGGTATTAGTAAACGACGCAGAAACAGGGTCTGTCGCCATAAACATCATACCAAATGCAAATCCACCTAACACTAAGTGCCAATACCAAGGCATTGCAAACATTGGGTTGGTGTCACTGCCAATCATGTTAAGTAAAGTCGCAATAGCAACCATACCTAAGAAAACACCACTGACAATTCGCCAAGAGGCAATGCGGGCATAAATGATAACTAGACCACCGAGCAAAATAGCAAAGGTAGAGACTTCACCGACTGAACCAGGAATGAAGCCCATGAAAGAGTCAATCCAGTTAGCCGTTGAGGCATAGTCAAACGTACCTTGTGCTGCTTGGCTTAATGCTGTTGCACCTGAATAACCATCAGCAACAACCCAAGTAGTATCACCAGACATGCTTAATGGGTAGGCAAAGTACAAGAAAGCTCGACCAGCCAATGCAGGGTTTAAGAAGTTACGCCCTGTACCGCCAAAGATTTCTTTCGCTACAACCACACCGAAGGTAATACCTAGTGCAACCATCCACAATGGAATAGTAGCCGGTAAAGTCAGAGCAAATAGTACCGAGGTAACAAAGAAACCTTCGTTAACTTCATGACCACGCACTGATGCAAATAGCACTTCCCAAAAACCACCGACGATGAAAGTCACGGCGTAGATAGGTAGGAAGAAGCACGCACCGTAGAACATCAAGGACGTAATGCCAGAGTCTGCAGTAAGTTGAGCGCCAAATAATTCAAATAAGCCAACTTGCCAAACATCTGGCGTGCCGAAACCTGCTGCCATCGCGACTTGAGCTTGTAAGCCTACGTTATACATACCAAAAAACATTGCTGGGAATGTACATGCCCAAACCGTAATCATGATACGTTTTAGGTCAACATTATCGCGAACGTGGGTTGCCCCTTTGTTCACTTTACCCGGAGTATAAAATACTGTGGCAGCCGCTTCATAAAGGGCATACCACTTTTCGTACTTGCCGCCTTTTTCAAATTGCGGCTCAATACGTTCGATAAAATCTTTCAAACTCATTAGCCTTCCCTCTCGATCGTATCTAAACAATCACGCAAATATGAACCGTAGTCATACTTACCTGGACATACGAACGTACACAATGCCAAATCTTCTTCATCTAACTCTAATGCGCCTAAACGGGCTGCGCCGTCAAAATCGCCAGAGAGTAAATCACGAAGTAGCATAGTAGGTAGAATGTCTAGAGGCATCACGCGTTCATAGTTACCAATAGGTACCATTGCACGGTCTGAACCGCAGGTGCTAGTGGTCATATTAAATAGACGCGATGGGCTTAAGTGGCCTAAGAATGCACGAGTGATAGAGAATTTATCTGCGCCAGGCATAGCCCAACCGAACAATTCTTTTTCTGTCCCTTCTTCCAGTACGCTCACCTGCTGATGATAACGCCCCAGATAAGCTTGAGGTCCAACCGCTGTGCGACCGCTTAACACTGAGCCCGAAATCACACGAACACCATCACCAACTGTTTCATCAGCAGTCAGTTCAGTCATGCTAGCACCCAAAACGGTACGAACTAGACGAGGTTTTTTCGCTTTAGGACCACCAATCGCAACCACACGTTCAGTGTTTAATACACCTTTGGTGAACAGTTGACCAAAAGCAATCACATCCTGATAGCCAATATGCCACACAGTACGTGTTGCAGAAGCTGGAAGAACGTTGTGAATATGCGTACCCACAAGGCCTGCTGGATGTTTACCCGCAAACTCTTGGACTTGCGCATTGGCTGCTGGGATATCGGCACCTTGTGCTTTACATAGGTAAACTTTACCTTCAGTCAATCGTGCTAGAACCTTAAGGCCGTTAGCAAAATCTTCTTTATGTTGAGCTATGACTACCACAGGATCGGCAGCAAGAGGTTGGGTATCAATTGCAGTAACAAAAATACCTGCAGCAGTAGCATCTACAGCCGGCACTTTACTGAAAGGGCGTGTACGTAAAGCAGTCCACAAACCTGAGTCAATCAGATTATCACGAACAACTTGTACGTCTAACGTGTCTAACTTATCAGCATCGTATTGAGCAAAAGTAACGCTATCGTCACCTTCCACAGCAATAACAACTGACTGAAGTACACGTCTTGCACCTCGGTTGATTTCTAAAATAGTACCACTGGCTAAAGCCGTATATTTAACGCCTAAGTTCTTTTTATCTTCAAAAAGAACTTGGCCTTTTTGTACTTTATCGCCCACTTTGATTTTCATCGTTGGACGTAAGCCAATATACTCTTCACCCAAAGTCGCTACGTGTCTAATGGCTGGGCCATTATGGATAACTTGCTCTGGTCCGCCTGCTATAGGCAGTTCCAATCCTTTCTTAATTGTAATCATATCCACAAGCACTACGTTTGAAGGAAAGACAATGCGCCACGTTCCGCTGCAAAAACAAAGCATTAACAAATGCCTCACGTTTGAGCTAGCGCAGATTTAACTCGAAAATGCGATCGTAATCACGCTGGTCGCGCGCATTTTACCGCAAATATGAGACTATCGCCACGAAAATTATAGGTGTTTTCATACCAATACATTACTTTGCTAAATGATTTTTAGATCAGACTGAACGAATAAGAACCTGCAAGGTTATGCCGTATACTAAAATCTGATAAAAAAACTATCGCATTAATTTTAAAGAAATAAATTTCAGCTGTTCAACCACGAGAACAATTGTGACATAAATAATACTCCCCAAATGAGTCATCACTTGAGGAGTATTGGTATTTTGACATCAAAGTCACATCAATTGTGATCGACTATGTCTACAGCTTAACTTAGCCTATAAACGATTCTCTAAAAATGGCCTTGATAACCAAAGTAAGTCGTCATTTCAGACTGTCCTTGGGATCCCATTACAGTGCGATTTGCCACTAACTCTTCATCTAACAAATTCTCTACACGAACATACAGCTCGTGCTGCTCAGTCAAACGGTAAGTTGCGGCGATATCAACTTTCCATTGACTATCGATAGCACGCTCATTTGTGAAGCCACCTTGATAACCTAATTCAGATTGATACAAGGCTTGAGCCATAATAGAAAAGTCGCCATAAACAACACCTGAGCTTAAGGTCAGTTGTTGTTCAGGCACCCAAGGTAATTGACTATTAGCAGCAAAACATCCCATCAACTCATTGCAATTAGCATTATCTGTTTCAGCTTGGGTATATTGATATTTGGCTTTAAGAGGAATTGAAAAACTATCAAAACTAACGCCATAGGCTATGCTCAAGTCTGCGCCGACAACTGAGACGTCTTTAATATTCTCTTGTAATGATATTTGCTCATAATCACATATCATGCCCGGCAAACAGCTCACATGCTGGCTATCGTAATCATGTATATAAGCCGTCATGGCAATCGATAAAGCATCTTGTTGATAGCTTAACGCTAATTGATATTGCAGTGCTTCTTGCGCCGTTTGCTCAATATTGCCAGCAGATGCGGCGGTCCAAGCTTGTTTGGCTTGTAACGCGGCTAACCACGGCCCACTCTGATAAGCCACTTCAATAGATGGCAACCAGCCATCATCAGAAAAATCAGCAGCATTAAGACTCGTATTTACATCACCAAGCTCGCGCGAAACACTGACATGCTCATAACCTAAACCAAGGTTAACAGACCACTGACCATAATTTAATTTGGTATCTACCGCAGATGAAAAAGCTGAAGCATCGTCAGTATAAGTCAGAGCATATTCATTATCTGTGGTGGGTAAAAGTACTAAATCATTGCCCCATAACCAATCTCGTTGACCTAAACGCATTTCAGCTTTATCGGTGTGATAACGTGCGCTATAAGTCACTTGATGTTGACCATACATAGTGACACCTTTGGTTTGCACACCAAAGCCAGCAAAGTCGTTGTTTTGCGTTAACGCGCCTAAGTTCATGCCATCGACAGTGGGTGATGTTTCAAACGTCGCAATGTCAGTTAGTGAGTCATTATCAATCTGCACACCATCAACAAAACGCATTTCTTGAGTTTGTTGCGAATAGGTTTGATAGTAAAAATCAGTATCCATGGTTGACGTCGCTGACAATATCACCTTATGAGCGAGTACATAACGTTGACGTTCACCATCAGTGTTATCTGTGCTGGATGCAGAATATAAGGCAGTCGGGTTTAAGCCGAAATCTGCAGAGGTTAGCCCTAAGTTTCCACGATCACTGTCTTGCGATGAATACTGGTAACTGAATTCGGTAGTCTGTTGGTTGCGCGCACCAGGTAAACTTTTGGCTGCTATTTTAAATAAAATATCTTTTTGGGTGGTATCGGCCTCTTGCGAAATACGATAACCGACATCGTCTGACGCTGATTGATAATCAACCGCCAGTAACATACCAGATTCTTTTGAAGTGCCACTCACTATGACACCACCATTGATGGCGCTATTATCACTGCCTTCAAGGTTAACATCAGTTGCAGCTTTTTTAGGGCTAATTTGTACAGACTGATAATCCAATTTACCAAAAGCGGCTTCAGAGCTTTCGGTGACACTGGTCATCCCCGTAAAGGATACTTGTTGTTGATGCAACAAATTAGGTTGCAATACTAGATGTTGTCCTGAATACGGCGCCGGAGAAAAGAAGATTCCATCTTGTAAAATAGCAACACCGTCTGTGGCCCCCGCATGGGTGAACATCACATTTTGATGTGGTGTAGCAGGTAATACTGTTGCGCCCGCCAAACCGAGCACAATATCACTCTGACGATAATGATATTGGCTTATTGATGACTGCTGCAACTCAAGTTGATTATTAATCTTATCAATAGACTCTGTTACCATTTCGGCAACAGCATTGGTTGAATAGCAAACATAAAGCACTGCGGTGGCTATCACTGACAGGCTAAATGGGTGGTTAGACATATTAATCTCCGTATATGTGTCTGTTCACGCAAAAATCGCTTAATTTGACAAGTTACTAACTAAAACATAGGCATCACAATAACGGTTTTTTTCACATAAAAATAGCGTACTTTTAACGTTTACTCGACATTGAGATGTGCTATTTTCAAAAAAAGCGGCTAAAGCCGCTTTATGATTACCGAGTTAATCAATTGAATTATAACTTACCTAAAATTTCATCACTCAGTTTGAGATCATCATTTTGGTTAACGCTTACGCCAGCAGCAATAATCATCCGCGCAATATCTTGAGCTTGTTCTAATGAGTGCATCTCGTATGTGCCACATTGATACTCATTTAATTCAGGGATATCTTTTTGATCAATCACATTTGTGACGTCAATCATGGCTGCTAACCAAGCATCGGCAACGTTACTTTCTGTCGGTTGACCAATTAAGCTCATGTAAAAACCTGTGCGACATCCCATAGGTGAAATGTCAATAATCTCAATACCATCACCATTCAAATGATCACGCATAAAGCCAGCAAATAAATGCTCAAGCGTATGAATACCACGCTCGCTGAGGATATCTTTATTGGGTGCACAAAAACGCAAATCGAATACAGTAATAGCATCGCCACTTGGCGTGCTCATATGCTTAGCAACACGAACCGCTGGCGCATTCATACGTGTATGGTCTACGGTAAAACTGTCTAATAAAGGCATTGCTTTCTCCAAAATAAATTTAAAAATCTTACAATATAAAGCCTAATAACCAGATACTATCACTATTCCAGCATTGTCACAGTCAGAGTTTACTGCGCATGTTGTTCATCTATTTCAAACTGACTTAACGCATCTTCGGTATAACTAAAATAACGTTTCACAGACTTCTCATTAGCGATATATGACTCTAATACTTTATTAAATAGCGGATCTTTAGCCGCTTCATGATTAAGGACATCATCTCGGGCATTTTTTAATGCTCGCATAACACTATAGGGAAAAGCTTTCACTTGGACATTGTGTTCGTTAAGCAATACGTCCATGGCAGCAATATGGCCTTGAGTATAATCATCTAACATATCTTGGTTAATGGCACTTGCCGCAACTTTAACCATCATTTGTAAATCTTCAGGTAAGGCAGAGAAAGCCTGCTTGTTAATGAGAAATTCCATAGTCGATCCAGGCTCGTGCCAGCCTGGATAATAGTAGTACTTAGCCACCTGATACAAACCTAGCGGTAAATCATTATAAGGGCCGACCCACTCAGCAGCATCAATAGCCCCGGTTTGGAGCGCGCTATATAATTCCCTGCCAGCAAGCGCATCAACAGGAACACCACCCAGTTTCTTAAGCACCTCGCCCCCAATGCCAGGTAGGCGCATTTTAAGGCCTTTAAAATCTTCAGGTGTTGCAATGACTTTATTAAACCAGCCGCCCATTTGCATGCCAGTATTTCCTCCTGCCAACGGTAACACGCCAAAAGGCTGATAAACTTCCTCCCACAATGCCATTCCACCACCATAATGAAGCCATGCATTCATCTGTTGTGCGGTTAAACCAAAAGGAATTGATGAAAAAAACTGCGCAGCGGGTGCTTTGCCTTTCCAATAATATGAAGCGCTATGCGCCATTTCAATGGTGCCGTTACTTACACCATCAAAAACCGATAAAGCAGGCATCAACTCCCCGGCGCCATAAACCGTAATCACTAAACGTCCGTTTGACATTTGTTTGACTAACTGCGCAAATCGTTCTGGGGCCATGCCTAAACCGGGCAAGTTTTTCGGCCATGAGGTTGCCAAACGCCATTTAATAACTTGATGAGGGAGTAAATCAGTTTGAGAAACAGAGTTTACCTTTGCAGGCGCCTCTTGTTGACAGCCAAATAGTAATATAAGAACCATTAACCAGCAGATTGGTACCACCTTGCCCATGTCTATATCCTTTATCAATCAGGCTCTTCTACTCCATGACTGTAACATATTCATAACGAGTGACAAATACAACTGATTTACGACAAAAACAAAAAACCTCACGTCATCGGTGAGGTTTTTTATACACTAGACAAAGTGAAAAACATTAGCCTTTACAGTTAGGCGTTTTAGGTACTTCATCTAAAGCTTGCCATTCTGGCTGGCTGTAAGCATTGATAGATAAGGCATGTACACCGTTGGCTAATTCGTCTGCAAGTGCTTGGTTAACCAAACGGTGACGAGCAAGTAAACGCTGTTCGCTAAATTGATCGCTAACTACAACCACTTTAAAATGGGTTTCTGAATTAGGCGGCACATGATGACGGTTACTTTCATTAATCACCTCTAGATGCAATGGCGCAAAAGCGTGATTCAATTTATCGGTAATGATTTGTTCGACAGACATAGTGATACTCTTATTAATCCATATCGATGAAATCGCAGGGTACTGGTTTGCCGAATAAAGGTCAAACAAGCAGGGTAAAAGTTAACGTTTGAGCACAGCTTTCTCAAGTCGAACTGACATTAACTCCTTGGCCAATCGGTTATATCGACACTATCGATACAATATAACGCATGGCTCTCATCATGTTGCTGTAATGCCTCACGTCCCAACCATGCATTAATAAATAATCCTTGTGGATCGTATGTCTGCTGCTGTTTTTGCAGATTAAAACGTCTCGAACCGCGTGGGTCGGCGCCAACACCGGCTAGATACTGCCAATTGCCCCAATTCACTGCTGGATCATAATCAATTAATTGCTGTTGAAAATACGCCGCCCCATAACGCCAATCACATTGCAGTTCATTGACCAAGCAACTTGCTACAATTTGCCTGCCGCGGTTTGACATATAGCCAGTGTCATTTAACTGCTTCATCAATGCATTCACAAACGGATAAGGTGTAGTGGCGGTTTTCCAAGCTTGAATGCGTTGGGCGTAAAAACTGGTTAATGGTTTACGCCCATTAATGCCTGAAAATCTAAACACCAGCGTATTGAATTTATGCGCGTAAAAATGGAAATACTCACGCCAAAGCAGCTCATACAAAATACACTCGGTCGATTCGTTAGCGCCTTGTTGCAACTCAAATTGCTTTAATGCTACCACAACTTGTCTTGCCGATAAGCAACCATTGGCTAACCAAGGCGAAAACTTTGTTGAGCATTCCCAGCCATCAAGTTCGTTGCGTACCGCTTTATAGTTATGGGCTAAATTTGACGAAAAGTAACTGTCTAATTGCAATTTCCCTTGTGCTTCACCACCGCAAAAGACATTGTTCATCGTGTGAGTTTGTGGCAACCAACTAGGATAAGCCAGCCAAGACTGAAGTTGTTTGTCTTGTTGCTTAAGTGCAACCATAGGCGGGAGCCAAGATACTGCATCAGTGGCTGGGCTGATATTAACGTTGTCGACCTTTTTACGAAACTGGCTGAATGTCGCAGCCAGATCGGCTAATTCAAAAGGCAGTTGCTGCAGCTCAAACAGCGTTTGCGTAGTAATAGTCGAATATTCAACATTGGGGCATTGCTGCTGAATCACTTGCCAAGCCGTTTGCTCATCGGCACCACTATGGTTACTACGGTATACCCTTGAAATATTATGAGTTTGAATTATATAGGGTAACGATTTTTGCGCTGAGGCATAAACAATATGCACCTGTTGACCATATTGATTCAACGTTTCGTCTAAAGCCCGTAATGACTCCAGTAAAAACCGCAGTCGGTACTTACCAACATAATCAGCCTGATATTGAGCTTGGCGAAACCAGCTAGGGTCGATGCAGTACACCACCATCAACTGTTGTGCATGCTGGGCGATATCTGCAAAAATGGCATTATCTGCTACCCGCAGATCATCACCTAACCAATAAAGTGCATTGACAGTAGATTGTGACGTCGATTGTAGGTTCGAGCCTTCGAAAGTTTGCCCACCAGCATTATTCATCTATTCATTACCACAGTTTGTACCAATGCTAATGAGTACGTATACATAGCGGTTAACGGTTCAATAATGATCCATTTTAGCGATATTCTCAAACTAGCTCGACCTTCGGTCTCCGAGGTTCTAGAGTCGCTTCGCTGCTAGTTCGCTCCGCGGATACAGCACTTCAATTTTACTCGATATCGCTTGTCATCTCTGGGATAGAGACTGCTTAGCTGCTGAGATTCTATAGCATCTAGCGGCGCAGCGTCCTAGCCTCTTGGCCTTTCGCTTTTAGCTATGGCCATTAACGATATCTGTTAACCATAGTAATTAGGGATAATTTGTCGAAAAGTAAAATTAATACGCGGTTCAACCACCTTAAGGCGTTTAGGTAAAGCATGTTGCCAGTCTTGCTGCATACTGGGATGCATAATGAGTAAATCACCAGATCCAAGTGCAAAATTCACTTTTATTTTAGTGTTTTTGTGACGCACAACAAAGTCTCTACAGGCGCCTAAAGTAACAGAGGCGATAGCAGAACCGCTGACAATCTCAGGTTCATCATCACTGTGCCAGCCCATACAATCATGGCCATCAGCATAACGATTAACCAATACTGAATTAGTGTCTATTTGATGATCATTAAGTAATTTGGCACGTAATCGGCTCAGGACTCTGGGCCAAGGTAATGCGGTAATGTGTAATTTAGAATAATGATAATCGCATCCAGGATCACCAAACCACACTTGGGTTCGAGGAGTCAGATGCTGTTTACCGTATACCTCAATTGAAACCCGCTCTAATGGATATTGATTCACTTCATTGAGCAATAACTGCTGTTGCTTGGGCGATAGAAAACCTTTAATCCAAGTAACTGGGGGGCTAATTGGATTTTTAGCCGATGGCTCGACAACATAATCTTGGGTTAAGCCGTCTTGGGGCCCACCGAAATATAACCCATGTTGAAATCCTGCCACCTCAATTACCCTCTTATCACTCAGCCTAGTTAATACCAACGCTTAATCTTGGCGATCCATAAACCTGATACCGCAATCACAGCCATTAGGATCAATACTGCAAAATAGCCAAAGCGCCATTTTAATTCAGGCATATTATCAAAATTCATTCCGTAAATACCCGCCACTAAGGTTAACGGTAAAAAAACGGCGGTAACTAGGGTTAATGTCATCATGACCCGATTGGTTTTATGAGCACTCACCGAAATAAAGCCATTAATGAGGCTATCCACTAAGCCTTGATAAAGACTGGCACGACTGGATAATCGCTCAAACTGATTATATAAATAGCTTAGCTGTTGATAATCCATCTTAATATGTTGATGGCTGTCATCGCGAAGCAATTGTTGCAATATCTCTTCGAGATAACTGAATGAACGTTTTGCTTTTTGTAATTTACTGCTATAACCGATTAACTCTGCCAGTAAATCATCAGATGACACCTCAAAAATCTCATCTTCTATGTCACTTAAACGCTCTTCTAACGCTAACATCACAGCTAAATAATCAACCACAATTTGGCGCATGAGATCAAAACACACTTGACTCATATCAGCATTATCAAGCTGACCATGCTCACAGATCCGTTGGGTAACCTTACTGACACTGACTGACGGTTTAATATGTTGGGTCACTAAAAAGTGATCATTTACATGCAGTAGTAACTGGCTACGTTCAAGCAGAAGATACTCCTCTCGGTCCATAAGCTCATGGGTGAGCAAATATGAATGTGTCTCATATTCTTCAAACTGTGGAGGATGACGTTCACGTTGTGCGTCTTCAAAATCGAGATGATCGATACCAAAGTAAGGATATTGCTTAAAAAATGCTTGGCTATGTTGACTGGTAATATCGACCCATATTAAGTGCTGTTGTGGGTCATATTCAGCCATAAGGGCCTCATCTCCTTGAGATAATAATAGACCTTGTGCATTGAATAACATTATCTTTATTGCCATGAATAGCCCTTTTAACAACTCATTATTGCAGTAAAAATAGCCTAGCTTACCCTTTCAAACTCAGCAATCGTCTCAATATGTTGTTTAATCTGCTCAAAATGACTATTAACCCAAGCACTGCTAATTGGTCCCCAGGTTGATATGCGATAATAACCATCATTATGACGTTGGCCTTGTTGCACAAAGTCCACTTCAATCCCAATATCGACAAATGCCGCTATTGCATCTTGCAATGTTCTTCTGGGCATCAGAGTCAGTTTTTGCAGACTTAATAAGTTGTGCTGTTCTTCATCAAGCAAATGCGCTAAATATAATTTCCGTAAAAATGCTTTTTGCGATTTATTGATCACGTAATTATTTGAAAACATCTTTTACACGCCCTATTGTCTCTATATCACTCAGTTGAAATTACTGTATCAATAGCCAGTCACGCAAGCACTATTACTGGAGTGGCTTTATTACTGCATAATTAATTACTGATTGTTAAGCCACGGCATTGATTTATCGATACCTAAGATGATTAACACTACCTAAGTTACGACAATCTAGTTATAGTTTTTAATAATAGAAATAGCAGACATGGATAGCGAACAAACATGGATACTCCGCCGCACGTGAAGAGCCCATTCGAGCAACCACCAATCAATGATCCTGCAATAATAAGCGATACCGCTATATTGTCCGCAGAAAAATTGTCAGCAGAAAAAGAATCATCAACAAATATTTATGATCATGGCCGACGTTTATCTCAAGCCGATTACATTCAACTGGCTGACTTACCACTGAGCAATATTGATGCTAACTATCCTAAGTTATTGCTCATCATTAGTACGCTTATAGCAGTGGTTGCCTTATCGCTATTAAGTGTATTTCAATTAATCGCTCAACCACTGCCATTAATGATAGCCCTAGTAGGGCTAGTTTCAGTAGCCTTGTTGGCCGCTATAGTGATTAAACTTATCCACCTCAAAGCCAGCAAAATTGCTTATGGATTGTTTAAACATGAAATGGTGCTGCGTGAAGGATTATTTTGGATATCGACAACAGCGCTGCCCTATACTCGGCTGCAACATGTTAATTTGTCTCAAGGACCTCTTGAGCGAAAATACAACTTGGTCACCTTAAAATGCTTTAGTGCTGGCAGTGGATTAGCTGAAATAGATTTACCAGGCCTCAATGCTGATTTAGCTGAACATTTACGCCAACACTTATTAAGCCAAGCGGCAGCGAGTCACCCGTCAGGCATCGCCGAAGATGATATGGTTGAAACAAGGGCTCCTAACCAAGAAACTGATACTTTATCCATTTATCCTGCGCAACAGGATAACCATAATGGATAAGCCATCAACAGCAGATAACCATCAGCCGCATGGAACGGAAGCCGTTGTCACTGTTCAACCAGTTGATGCAGCCAGCAGCGATATTAATCATACGCTAACCTATAACATCAATATCGCAAGTGATTTACAGCAATGGCAAGCACTGTCAGCGTGGTCTATCGTCAGTAATATTTTCAGTACCTTAAAAAGCATCCTTAGCAATGGCTTTGCTATTGTGCCCATTGTTTACACTGGATGGAAACAAGGTTTTGACATGCAATGGGGCATATTGGCGTCTGGCATACTATTATTGCTGGTGACATTATTGGCGATAATAGAATGGCGTAAATTTCGCTTTCGTCTTAATAACCATCAACTTGAAGTAAAACGCGGCTTATTGTTTACTAAAAAAGATGAAATACCCCTTAGCCGTATTCAAAATATTCGTTATGAACAACCCTTTTATTTTAAGCCACTGTCACTTGGAACCTTAGTGATTGAAACTGCAGGATCTAAGAATGATGAGGCTCACTTAGCTGCTTTAGATACCCAACAAGCGCAAACCCTAAAACGTTTGCTGCTAAATTTACCCCACGCAAAAACACTATCAACAAGTGAACATTCACAGGTTAACGAACAAGATAGCGCAGATACCTCCCAGACTGTAGTGCGTAAAAGTTTATGGGATTTAGTGTTATTTGGCTTTTATCAAAACAACTTCATTTGGTTTGCAGTCATTGCCGGCCCCATAGCAGGCCAAGTCAATTGGGATAACATATTCGACTCACCAGTGGCGCAGCAATTTTGGCTATGGGCCCAACAACAAACCCATCAAAATATTGGCCTACAAACCATCATGGTCATAGTGGTGTTGTTTGGGGTTTACAGCTTGTTTTCGTTAATTTCAATTATCGCGGCAATCTTAAAATATCATCCATATCAGCTCGACAAACATGATGATACTTTGCAGCGCAGTGGCGGTGTGATTTCACATCAACAAGATGCCTTGGCTATAAGGCGTATTCAATTAGTGCATGTTCAACAACCTATCATTGCACGTTTATTTAACCGCTGGACCTTATACTTCAAACAAGTCAAAGGCCATGAGGTTGAACATAAGACCAAGCAACACATGTTAGTTCCAAGCGTTAAGTCAGCTGAAATAGAATCTCTTTTGGCAAAAATACCTCACCTCAGCGGTGGAGCAAGCGCACTGCCCAACAGTTACTCGCCTATTCATGTTAATTGGCTAACCAGAAGAATCGCGCTGCCACTGATCCTAGCCAGTGTAATCAGTATCATGGGGTATTATGGCCATCAAAGCCTTGGTTTTTTTGAAGTGATTTGGTTTGCTGCCACCATGGTAATAGTCGCACTGTTTATCCGCTATAAACAGTGGGGTTATGTCGTAGCAGATCAGGTGATTTGGCAACACAGTGGCTTTTTAGGTCAACAATGGAAGCGAGTCACATTTGAAAAAGTTCAACACGTTTCGATTACTCAAACTCAAAGCCAAAAACAGGCTAAACTAGCATATGTTGAAGTTGGATTAGCCAGTGGCAGTGTGGTATTCCCATATATACCCATACAAGTGGCCGAACTGATTATTACACGATCACTTAATGCAACGAGTCACGATAACCGCAATTGGATTTAGCAAAATGAATCAAATAATAACAAGTGTTACCCCAGACCATGTAATTGATTTTTGGTTTGTGCAACTATCCTCTAAGCAATGGTGGATAAAGGATTTAGCGCTTGATTTGCAGATAACACAAGCTTTTAGCACCACGCTAGATGCAGCCATAAAAGGTGAATTACAACATTGGCGTACTAATGCTCAAGGCCGATTAGCTGAAATTATCGTACTAGACCAATTTTCACGAAATATTCATCGCGATACCCCAGCGGCATTTGCCGCTGACAATATCGCGTTAGTACTTGCACAAGAAGCTGTAACATTAGGTTGTTTAGCTCAGTTACCAACACAACAGGCGGGCTTTTTAATCATGCCCTACATGCATAGTGAATCAATGATAATCCACCAACAAGGCTTGCCATTATTTGAGCAATTTGCGCCCAAGAATCTGCCCAGCCAACAGCAACATCAAGCTATTATCGCGCAATTTAATCGTTATCCACATCGAAATAAAATATTAGGGCGCGACTCTACAACTGCCGAAATCGAATTTTTAACTCAACCCGGCTCTAGCTTTTAAGCAGATTAAAAGCATCGTTTGGTAATACCCTAGCCAGCTTCAACAAGCCATGCTATTTAACCACTAATACCGGGCAATCAGCTTTATTGGCAATGGCTTCGGCTACATTATCATGTAAAAAATGAGCCAACCCGCTTCTGCCATGACTGGCAATTACTACCATACCAATATCACCTTTATTGGCTTCGGCTAAAATTTCGGTAATCGCATCGCCACGGCGGATAACCGTTTCAATTTTTAAATTAGTATTTAGCTGCCCAAGCAGTTCATGCATTCGACTCGCAGCCGCTTCTTCCATACTTTTAGCTAACTCTTCGGGAGTAATCGCAAGTACCATATAATTTTCATCACCAAAAGGCTGATCAACTACGTGCACAATACGAATCCCAACTTGGTATAAATTTGCCATTTCAATGGCATAACGTAATGCATGTGACGCCGTATCAGAAAAATCGGTAGGCCATAAAATATTACGAGTACGCATATTATCTTCCTCCATATCATTTGCTAAACATTACATACCAGATAAACACACTCTGTTTCGTTTCACCAATATAAGTTTCATCAACGCTGAATAACACCCCACGTTTAAAGATATGTTCAGCATTGAAATTAAGTATAGTCAATATTAAAGAGTCACTTAGTGATCAAAGTCAAATCAAAACCGAAAACTTGCTTTAGATCAAAAAACAACCTAACATTAGACCGACTAATCAGTCGGTTTATTGAGTTGTTCAACATGACACTCAATAAACCAACATCGTTATTTTTGTTGGAGACAAAATATGAATATGGCCGTTGATAATATTGAAACACAACTACGACAATCACTAGCCGATCAACGCGCGCGTTTCCTGTCTAATCCAGCACCTGATTATCAATCACGAGTCGATAAATTAACTCGTCTAAAACAAGCATTACTCGATAACCAGCAAGCTATTATCGATGCCTTAATCAATGATTACGGTCATAGATCGCCAAATGACACTATCATTTCCGATATTATGCCTTGTGTAAATAACATCAATTACACCATCAAACAGCTTAAATCATGGATGAAACCCAGTCGACGTCATGCCGGTTTATTACTGTCGCCGTCTAAAGTTTCGGTGCAATATCAGCCATTAGGCGTGATAGGCATCATAGTGCCGTGGAACTTCCCAGTCATGTTATCAATGGGTCCGCTAATCACCGCCATTGCCGCCGGTAATGGCGCAATGCTCAAAATGTCTGAGTTCACTCCGGCAACGAATGCGGTATTAAGTCAGATGTTGGCAACAATATTTGACCCTACAGAAGTTGCAGTCGTTGAAGGTGAAGCAGATGTGGCCGCGGTGTTTTCAGGATTACCGTTTGACCATATTCTGTTTACCGGTTCTAGCGTTGTTGGCCGCCATGTTATGCGCGCCGCAGCGAATAACTTAACCCCAGTCACCTTAGAGCTAGGGGGCAAATCGCCAGCGATCATTGCTCCAGATATGCCAATAGACACAGCAGTAGAGCGACTTATTTTTGGTAAGTGCTTAAATGCGGGGCAAATATGTGTCGCCCCTGACTATGTCTTATGCCCAGCAGAAAAAGTTGAGGCATTTATTGCCGCTTACCAACGTCGATTTAATAAAATGTACCCTAACTTCGACACCAACCCAGACTACGGCAATATCATTAATGATCGTCAGTACCATCGCCTAATCAAAGTGTTAGACGATGCAAAAGCCAAAGGTGCAAGCATCACTTCCGCTATTACAGGCCCAATATCAACAACACAGCGGAAAATAGCCACTCAACTAGTGACTAATACCACTGATGATATGCTGATAATGCAAGACGAGATCTTTGGACCTTTATTACCGATTATTAGCTACCAGTCGATTGATGAAGCGATGGCTTACATCAATAAAAACGATCGTCCATTAGCCTTATATGTGATGAGTTTTGAGCCACAAACTCAACAAAAAATATTAGCTCATACTCATTCTGGTGGTGTATGCATTAATGATACGGTATTTCATGTTGCCGCCGATGATGCGCCCTTTGGTGGCATTGGCCCATCAGGTATGGGGCACTACCACGGCAAAGAAGGTTTTTTAACCTTTAGCCACGCTAAAACCATTCTACACAGCGGTAAAATAAATAGTGGTATCTTGGTTCACCCGCCTTATGGCGGTATTATCCAACGGTTATTAATGAAGTTTTTCTTGCGTTAACACCGGTTTATCGCCACTGCAATTATTGTGTGACAAGCAATAATTGCTCTGCGTAATGAAGAGTCAAACTGATTTAACAGATAATCATCAACTCTCTCCTTATAAACAGACTTTAGATCAACAGGTATCTTGATTCGATGAGCCGTAAAGCAGTGATGACCACAGATAAGAAACAAGCCATTTTAGATTCAGCTTTACAGCTGTTTGTAAAGAAAGGCTTTAATGCTACATCGACCGCCTCAATAGCCAAAGCGGCTGGCGTGGCAACGGGCACCTTGTTTCATCATTTTCCAACCAAGAAAGACATCATGAGCCAGCTGTTCTTATCCATTAAACAAGAATTTGCGACCAATATGATCAGCAATACTGATTTTATTGGGGATATTGAACAAGATGCTAATACTCTATGGCAAAAAGCCATCGATTGGGCGATTGCACAACCGTTAAAGCAACTATTTTTTTTGCAATATTCGATGTCAGCAGACATTGATGCTGACGTCAGAAAGCAAGCGATGAATAGCATTTTAGGATTTGTGGTCGAGCTGATTGAGCAAGGTAAACAACAGCAGATTATTGCAGACTTTCCCAATGCCTTATTACTCGAAAACTGCCATGGGCAGTACTTAGCGGCGATTCGATTCTTTACCGATAACCCCAATTTAGGTGACGATGATGCGCACAGGAACGCTAGTTTTAGATTATTTTGGCAAGCAATGAAAGCGTAGCGTACTGAACACTGTATTATTCATCTACACTAAAACCGCTTAAATCAATTTCTTCATTGTCTGCTGTTATCTGGGTATCAAAATCTAATTGAGGTGTATGCGCGGTTTGCAGGGTTTGAAGCTCAAGCTGTTTCGCTTTATGAATGGCATACTGGCGACGTCGTTTACGCTGTAAACACAAACGGATCACATCTTGTTTTTGTAACTCGCTAAACGTCATCCAGTTAAAACGTTCATCACGACTACGATGGCAGCCCATACAGTAGCCGCGACTGTCTGACTGACAAACGCCGATACAAGGGCTTGGCACCGCAAAAAAACTTAACTGTTCCATCATTAGAATGCTTAACCTCAGCGAATATTGTTAAATGCCAAATATACGATATAGTCATTAATAGTTTGCTTTGATAACGGCTCAGAACCGACTAACGTCGTTATCGAACACCTTGATATTAAGGTTATACTAATTGAGTTAATTTTGTACATTATTGCACGTTAAAGGAAGTCTTATGACAACACCACAGCGTTCAGGTAAGTTTTTTACTCAAAAAATAGCGCATTATCAATTCATTACCCTAATCTGTAGCCTGCTATTACTGACCTCTTGCACGGTAAAACCCAAGCAAGATTATGATGTTAATTACGATTTTTCTGTACTCAAAACATTCAGTCAGCTCACCGTAAAACAAACCGATGATCCGTTAACCGCTGATCGTATTAATGCCGAAATTAAACAAACCTTACTTAATCAAGGTTATGTCTTTACTAAAGACAATGCTGACTTTTTAGTGAGTTACGCATTTTTCACTGAAGACGAAGAGCAAGATTCTGGGTTATCTTTTGGTTTAGGCTCTGGAACGTGGGGCGCTAATGGTGGGTTAATCGTTGGAACAAGTATGGGGATCCCTCTAGGCAGTGACACGGCTAAAATTCAAACGATTCAAATTGATATTATCGACCCTGCCAGTAAACGCTTAATTTGGCGTGGCACTAGTCAGTATCGCTATGATCAAGGTGGCGAATATAAAGTGAAAAGTATCCAGCAAACTATCATCGCTATTTTGGGGCAATTTCCACCCAAAAAAAAATAATAGCCTTAATTTTACTCTCGGTAATAATCGATGCACAGTGGCTGATCAAATATCTATTTAGCAATGAGTCACTTCACGGTAAACTAAGCGCCACATTACTTTATTGACCCAGTTGAAATGACGACAGAAACATACAACCAAGCTTTATTAACACTTGCGCTAGCTGGAATAGAAGCCATAAATACTTCGGCATCAAAACACAAATCCGTCAGAACACCAGCACAAGAAAGCCATTTTTTATGTAACTGGATGGTTGAGTCGTTAAAAACAAAACGCTTTTCAAAGCTCATGGCAGACGACTTAACAACTTGGATCAGTCAAGCAAGAAGTCAAGGTGCAGGAGCTCAACTGAAACGTTTGTTAACCTGTATTGCAGATCAATATCAACAAGCTAACAACAGTACTATTGCGACCGGTGCAGGACTTAAAGGCCTTTTAGCCGCCTTGACAGAACAAAAGTGGGTGGTGATCACCGATACCGATATAGATGTAAAATTAAAACTCGGCAGCGATGGTCAATCCAGTATAGTCATCTCAGCAAAACAATTTAATCAGCATATTGTTGACGATAAAATTGTTAAACCCATCTCAATGTACATTCGCGGCGACGAAAAACTGGTCGCTCGCTTAGCACTAGAACAAGGTTTATTACTCAGTCAAGCCAATAAAAAGACTTCTCTGATCAAACACCATAAAACTTACATGCTAATGCCAAGTAATTTACATCCAAGTTTATGTTTGCTGTGTCTTGACCTTTATTAACTATCAATAGTTGATATAGTCTTGATACAAAAATAAAAATAAGGAATCACCATGAAAAAACGTTTTATAGCACTGTCTTGCTTTGTGATGTTTTTTTGTGGTTCGACAGCTCAAGCCGCTACAGTTCTTAAGTACAACGTCAACGCCTCAAGCAGTTGGGTACCTTATTATATTGCTGACTCAGCAGAAGAGCCTGGAATACTAGGAGAGCTGGTACCTTTACTGCTGGCAAAAGCCAATATTGACATTGAAAAACATAACTTCCCGCCAAAAAGAACCAATTATGCCCTCGATAACGGCTTATTAGATTTCGACTTTGTTAGCCCCGATTGGTTTCCTAATAAGGATTTAGGCACGCTTTTTGTACAATCTGATCCCATAATAGCTATCCAAGAAAATATTATTACTTTGGAGGAAAATGCTAAAAACTGGCAAAATATCAATAATATTAAAGGCAAAGAAATAGGCACGGTACGTGGTTATTTGTACCATGATGATGCGCAATATACTCGGGTCGATTTTGTTTCAGAACGCGATCTCATCAAGGCCCTGTATAAAGAAAGAATTGATGCGGCTATCTGCGGCGATTTACCCGCTTTATATTGGGCTAAAAAACTTAACAGTCCTATCAGCCTTGCGGCAATTCATACACAAGGCGAGTTAGTGATGCGTCTTCGTAAAGAGCACCTAGCCTTGTTACCACAAATCAACGCCGCTATTGCAGAATTTAATCAAAATGGTACAACTCAAAGTATTATCGATAAATACACCAAGCAAGATGTATTTAATCGATAATGCGGTTGCCTACTACCACTGCCAATATACTACAGGCAAATTAAAACGGATTTACACTGTAGCCTTCATGAGCCAACACGGCATGGGCAGTTAACGCCGATAATGCCATCTCAACGCCTGGCAATAAATCGTCAGGGGTAATGCCATAATATGCCGCGGTTTGACCACATACATAGAACTTTGCGCCATGCTTAACTAGCTGAGCAATTAAGTCTTTATTGACATTTTTTTGTCCCGCATTGAGCTGCTGGTAAACACTATCCTTGGTCATATCATTCGCAGCTTTACCATGCACCACCATAGCAACAGAAATATCTTCAAGCTTAACCCCGGCTGCCACATGCATGTTGATAAAACGCGCTAAGGTATCAATACTACGATTTAATTCTGCAGGTTTTGCTGCACTACTTAAATCAAAAGCGACTTTGAACTTCATTCCAGCAGGTATCACTAAGCTACTATTTACTTCAGCTATTTTGCCATAATCCTTAATTATCGGCCCTGATTTAAATGCCTCAGTCCCAGCTGAAGCGGTAAATGATAAAGAGGTCATTAAGGTAAATATCGCCGCTGCCAAAACACATTTACGGGCTGAATGTAAACTGACTGTCATTATATTGATATTCCTTATAGCTATTATTATGGTTACTCTAGCACTGATTTATACTTATGATTCATGCCATTTCTGAGTATAATTACGCCCTCAAAACTACCACGAAAGAATGATATGTCAATTCGTCCAATTACCGCTAATGATTGGCCCGCTATTATGGCGATCCAAGCGCAATGTTATGTTGAACTAACACCAGAATCGCTTGAGGTTATGCAAAGTAAATGGCAACTCTCGCCTGCTAGCTGTGTGGTATTTGAACAACAAGGTAATGTGCTAGCTTATGCTCTTGTTCACCCGTGGCAAAGAGGCGATGCCCCGTCACTGAACCGTGAATTAAAAGGGCCTATTGAGAGCAACAGCTGGTATTTACATGACATGGCTATCTCACCCAATGCACAAGGTATGGGTGTTGGTAAGCAGCTATTTACCTACCTAATTAATCAGGCTAAAACATTAATGGTCAATGGTATTGGATTAGTTGCAGTGCAAGGCGCACAAACATATTGGCAACAGCAAGGGTTTAAACCTGAGCCCACCTCAGCAAAGCTAGCACAATCATTAGAAAGCTATCCTACTGGGGCATGTTATTTATATTTACCCTTATGATAAAAGCTCGCGCCATGTTGCTATCAGTTTATAACCACTGTGCGTTTAACACTCTATGACATTACTAATCAACTTAAGCAGTAACGTTGCGGCTTTATTAGGGATCTCGCCGATTGAGATAACCTAGGG
The DNA here is from genome assembly GCF_014163775.1 of Shewanella sp. SR43-8. Taxonomy (NCBI): domain Bacteria; kingdom Pseudomonadati; phylum Pseudomonadota; class Gammaproteobacteria; order Alteromonadales; family Shewanellaceae; genus Shewanella; species Shewanella sp. SR43-8. The sequence goes on from NZ_JACJDX010000001.1 coordinate 535,798, forward strand.
TGTGTTGATGTTTCAAGGTTATTTTGCAGTGAATGTTTGGTCCATAACGACAACAGTAGCCAATAAGACTAGGGCTTAGGAATGAAGTTATGCAGCATAAAAGCCGATAACGCAGGAGCGATGGCCAGTAAACACTGCCCGAAGGTCCAGCTAAAATCGTGTTGCTGTTTGTTGAGCGAATCTTGCTTAAATTGCTAGGCGGCTATCCACTCGCCTCGATTAATACACGTTTACATTGAACAAAATTCAACCAACAAAGTTCAATTGTTTCTAGTGGTGGAAAATTTATTGTCAGTTACAGCAAATCGGCTTGGTTATAACGAGATGAACGTGGGACAATTAACCGCTATGCAAGAGGCCGCTAACTTTACTGTATTTGCCCTTTTGTAGTTTGGTATCTCAAAGCCCCACGAATAGCTTAACGACTTGCAGGCAGAATCTGCATTTTTAGGTACCATATTGTTTATTTTTTACAGTGAATTACATTAATTTCAGGAGTTTACATGGCGCGCCAAGTGATTTACACCTTTAAAGGTCAAACCAAAACCATCGCTTTTAGCTACGACATACATCGCGATCTTTATGAAGCAGCCGCTGAAGCTGAAGGGATTGACTTAAAGAAATTTTTGGCCATGGAACAACAAGTTGCCTTAACGTCAAAAAAAGGCGCTAAAGCAGAAAAAGAATTTCGCAAGACCGAGTTTGCACGTTTTGGTTTTAGTAGCATTAAATTTGTTCGTGAAGATGATGATATTTAATCATTTTGATATCAATAAGGACTGTCTATGTTGAATTCAGATCATGCTAATTTCCCTCGTGCGAGTTTTATTCGACGTTTAGGTGCTATGGCGTACGACTCAATGCTCGCAGTAGCCGTTTATATGTGTGCTGGTGCCTTGGGCTTTGGGGTGTTCTTTGCTTTACAAAGCAGTGGCCTTATCGCGATGAATGGTCATGAACACGTGTCAGATCTACTTAATAACACCCCCATTTATCACGGCTTTTACCAACTCTGGATAGCGCTTTGTGTTGGCGGATTTTATGCCATATTTTGGAGTAAAGGCGGGCAAACCTTAGGTATGCGCGCTTGGCGACTCAAAGTGCAACATCCTAACGGTCAAAACCTGAGTTTTATTACCGCATGTGCTCGAATCGTGTGGTCTTTACTGGGTATTGGTAATCTATGGATTATCATCAATGATGACAAATTAGCATTACAAGACAAGATGACTCGTTCAGAAGTGGTAGTGCTGTCTGTAGAGGCCAATCAAATGCGAAATTGGCGCGGCGCATAGCACATTCACCCACGGCTAATGGGTAATGGGTAATGGGTAATGTTAAAGCAAAAAAATGGCAACCAGAAGGTTGCCATTTTTTTACAGATTAAATGTTCAGTATTACTTGCGAATATAATACAAAGCTAATCCGGTAAATAGCATGCTAGGAGCAATTGCACCGACTACAGCGGGCAATTCGTACACTATGCTCATAGGCCCAAATATCTCATTGCTAATATAAAAACTAAACCCAGCGACCACACCCAACAACACGCGAGCCCCCATGGTTACGGTACGTAATGGTCCAAACACAAACGATAACGCGACTAACATCATTACAGCGACGGTGACGGGTTGCATAATCTTGCGCCATAATGCCAGCTCATAACGACTCGGATCTTGTTGGTTAACTTTTAAATAATCTAAATAATCAATTAAGCCACTTATGGATAATGCTTCAGGCTTAATCGACACAACACTCAACTTATCTGGGGTTAATGTAGATTGCCACACATCGGAATCAAGAAAATCTCGCACCACTCTATCATCGACAACAGTGGTGTTCTCAACCACAGATAATTGCCAAGCATCATCCCTAAATTGAGCGCTTTTAGCATGTGTCACTCTGGTTAATTCTTGTTGGTCATTAAACTCATATAAACTAATATTATTCAGAGTATTAATGTCTTGAACCTCACCGATATTGACGAATAAATCACCATCTTTCGCCCAAATACCTCGATGAGATTTGATTAAACTCCCGCCAGATATTTTAGTCGCTTGAAGCTCTTTAGCACTTTTCTCAGCAATAGGTGCACCCCACTCCCCCAGAGCCATAACCAGAATCATCAATGGAATTGCTGTTTTCATCGCCGACTGGGTGATTTGTAAGCGCGACATACCTGAAACTTGCATCACCACTAATTCAGAGTTAGATGCCAGCATGCCCATACCAATTAGCGCACCAAGCAGCACTGCCATTGGGAAAAACATTTCAATATCTCGAGGGATCAAAAACAATACATAGATAGCAGCATCGAGCATGGTATAAGCACCCCGCCCAACCAAACGTAATTGATCAACCCACTTAATGATGCCAGATAAACCGGTCAAAATAAGTAAACATAAGCCAGATGTACTAACGATCATCCGCGCAATATACAGGTCTAATATTTTCATAGCGCCACCTGCTTACGTTTAAATAAGCCCAAGAACTTCATCCCTGTTGGTCGCTCTTTAATTAATAACAATAATCCTAACATGAGTGCTAATGCATGGATCCACCACATGCCTAAGAACTGCGGCACCACCTCATCTTGCAGTGCTTTTCGCCCTGCAATCATTAATCCGAAATAACCTAAATACAGTAAAATAGCGGGGAACATTTTGGCAAACTTCCCTTGGCGAACATTCACTCGCGCTAATGGCACGGCAATTAAGGTCAACAATGGAATTGAGATAGGGATCGCCAGACGCCATTGAAATTCAGCCGCCGCTTCCGACCCTGGGGTATCCAATAGTTCATTGACTGGCAGTGCAGAAAGTTTACGTCGGCGCTCATCGACTTCTTGTTCTTTGATTTCCATTTTATAGCCGCCAAACTCAATCACTTGTAGTTCGAGTGATTTAGGGCTGCCTTGATAACGAAAACCATTGTCGAGTTGTAATTGTTGACTGCCTATATTATCTTCAACCACCCGACCTTTTTTGGCCACAACAATATTAGTTAAACCATTCTCATCTTCTGGGTCTGGCAACTGCGCGACAAAAACTTTATCTAACGTATTGTCTTTATTTATTTTTTCAACAAACAATACCGCGCGGCCATTTGGGCTTGCTTGAAAACGGCCTTGAGTTAGTGCTGCAAGACCAGCTTCAGACTGAGCCTTTTCTAGCACTTGATTTTGGCGTTCTTCTGCCCAAGGTCCGACGTAAACAGACAAATAGGCCGTGAACAATAAATTAGCAAATGCGACTAATAACGTTACTCGAGTGACATACCACTCACTGACACCAACACCATGCAAAACGACCATTTCATTTTCAGAATACATGCGCCCGTGAGCCAACAATATCCCTAAAAAGAAACTCAGCGGTAACACCAATACGGTTAATTGAGGCAAGTTTAAGCCCAATAATGTCATCACTAAAGAAGCCGGAAATTCACCATCTGAGGCATCTGCCAACACGCGCACAAACTGTTGGCTAATAAAAATAGTTAGCAGTACCAAAAGTACCGCAAATTGCGCTTTTAAAACTTCACTAATAAGATATCTAAATACAATCACAAGTATGATCCGGTGGCTAAACTTATCTTTTTACTGGTATCAGAGCAACTTTCATGTAAACTGACTACTTTCAGCAGTTTTGCTAGTTTTCTGACCAGCGCGGAAGGTGCTTTGGGGTCAAGGTTAACATCTATTTGGGCTGCCAATTTGCGCCTCTTTTTCGTTAATAATCCCAAACAGTTATCACCTTTTCGTTGATTATATGCCAGATGGCCTAATGCAAACATTATCTAATAAATATAAAAATTTGTCTTTAAGAATCTAGGAGTGCTCATGGAGTTTAGCGTAAAGAGCGGTAGCCCCGAAAAGCAACGTTCTGCCTGTATCGTTGTTGGCGTTTACGAACCTCGCCGTCTGTCTGGTATCGCAGAGCAATTGGATAAAATCAGTGAAGGTTACATTAGTAACCTCCTTCGTCGTGGTGACCTTGAAGGTAAACCAGGACAAATGTTGCTATTGCATCATGTACCAAACGTATTGAGTGAACGTGTTTTACTGGTTGGTTGTGGCAAAGAGCGTGAGCTAGACGAGCGCCAATACAAACAAATTATCACAAAAACCATCAGTACCCTAAATGAAACCGGTTCAATGGAAGCTGTTTGCTTCTTAACTGAACTGCATGTCAAAGGCCGCGACACCTACTGGAAAGTTCGTCAAGCCATTGAAAGCACACAAAATAGCTTATATTCATTTGATGCATTAAAAACCCGTAAAGGCGAAACTCGTCGTCCATTACGTAAAATGGTATTTAACGTGCCAACACGTCGTGAATTAACTATTGGTGAGCGTGCCATTGAACACGGCACCGCAGTATCTGCAGGTATGCATTTGTGTCGTGATGTCGCAAACATGCCACCGAATATTTGCAATCCAGCTTACTTGGCTTCACAAGCCCGCCAAATGTCTGAAGTTTACGAAAGCTTGAAAGTGACCACCATAGGTGAAGAGCAAATGGCCAAGTTAGGCATGAACTCTTATTTAGCCGTAGGCCGTGCAAGCAGTAACGAATCAATCATGACCGTGATGGAATATCAGGGCGCGGTTGATAGCACCGAAAAACCTATTGTGCTTGTCGGTAAAGGATTAACCTTCGATTCTGGCGGAATTTCATTAAAACCTGGCGAAGCCATGGATGAAATGAAATACGACATGGGCGGCGCTGCTGGTGTGATTGGCACCATGAAAGCACTATGCGAAATGAAGTTGCCTATCAACGTCATTGGTATTTTAGCCGGTTGTGAAAACATGCCTGCGGGTAATGCTTACCGTCCTGGTGATATTTTAACGACTATGTCAGGTCAAACAGTTGAAGTGCTTAATACCGATGCTGAAGGCCGCTTAGTATTGTGTGATGTATTAACTTACGTTGAACGCTATGATCCTGAATTAGTGATTGATACAGCGACCTTAACCGGTGCCTGTGTTATTGCACTCGGTAAACATGCGTCTGGCTTATTCAGTTCACACAACCCATTAGCCCATGAGCTATTAAATGCTGGTGAGCAAAGCGGTGACCGCGCGTGGCGCATGCCGTTATGGGATGAATATCAGGACATGCTAGACAGCCCATTTGCTGACATGACAAACTTAGGTGGTCGCCCAGCTGGGTCGATTACTGCGGCGTGTTTCTTGTCTCGCTTCACCAAAAAGTACAACTGGGCGCATTTAGATGTCGCAGGTACAGCTTGGAACAGCGGCGCGAATAAAGGCTCTACTGGTCGTCCGGTACCGATTTTAAGCCAATTCTTAATTAATCGTGCTGGAGTTGAAATCAACGAGTAATCGTTTGGTTTATTTAAGTACATATTGAAAGGGTAAAGCCTAGTGCTTTACCCTTTTTTGTTATCAATCAGGTAAATTAGAATACAAGCTCACCCACATGATTGATGTCATCGATTAGGCTAACCATTGACGATGTAATTGCTCACTATCACCTAGGTAATCTAATACCCAAGCCAATGCAGGTGACATTTGATCGTCATTCCAAGCTAAACAACAAGCACTAGGCTGTTTTACTTTATGCAGTTTTTTACACACTAATTGACCAGATTTAATCAAAGGTGCAGCCAAATGTTCAGGCATGTAACCAATCCCCAGTCCTTCAACAAAACAGTTAATTGCGCTGTGCCAGTCAGGCACCACTAACCGTCGCTGATTCGTTAACAACCAAGTGATCCGCTTGGGGATCTCACGGGAAGTATCTTCAAGACAAATAGATGGAAAACCTCGTAACTCATCATCACTTAGTGGACGCATTATCTTGGCTAATGGATGCCCTGCACTCACCACAAACAGCCAATCAATATTACCCATGTTAGTGTATTTGAATGTCCCGCCAACGGGATTTGCAGTTGTCGCACCAATGGCGATGTCACTTAAGCCTTTAGCAAGCGCTTCCCAAACACCGTTAAAAACTTCGATACGAATAATCAGTTCAACATCATGAAACTGTCTGTAAAAATCTGCGATTAATGCATGCATGCTGTCAGTTCTGGCAATATTATCTAGCGCAATAGATAACATAGGTTTCCACCCATTAGCGACTCTAAGGGTATCTCGTTTCATCAATTCCATCTCGCTAAGAAACTGACGAGCTTTGGCTGCAAAATGTTTTCCCGCAGGGGTTAGGCTAACGCTTCTATGGTGGCGAATAAATAGTTCAACCCCGAGTTCTGTTTCAATTTGCTTAACTGAATAGCTTATAGCAGACGGTACTTTATGCAGTTTTTTTGCTGCAGCAGTAAAACTGCCAGTTTGAGCAACAACATCAATTAGCTCAAATATTTGTTGTGAAAGCATATCTATTTAACTCATTTAATGGCGGTATTCATGGGATATAACAGGACAAAATGAATCATGTGCTAAGGGCATAATCGGATTCAATTATGCTTTACAATAAGCATCCAATCAAATTTTTTGATGACAGAATTCAAAAATAAACGTTTTAAGCTAATTAAGTAAACCATTAAGCTAACAGGCTTTATTGAAGCAACGAAAAAGACATGTTTAAAATGAGTAACAACGACCTAATAATTAACAAAAAAAACACTAACATTACATTTTACCTCTTCCTGTTTTATTTAGCCTTAATGAGTATGTTAGGTTTCATTGCTACCGACATGTACCTGCCATCATTCAAATCTATTGAAGGGACTTTTAATGCCAGCACTTCTGAAGTGGCCATATCGTTAACCAGCTTTTTGGCAGGACTTGCAATTGGACAGTTATTATATGGACCATTAGTCCATAAAATAGGTAAACGTAATTCACTGTTTATTGGCTTAAGCGTATTTATGTTGGCAAGTGCACTGATTGCACTCAGTGACAGTATGATGGCGATGAATATTGCCCGATTCTTCCAAGCGATTGGTGCTTGCAGTGCCGCAGTCATTTGGCAAGCGATTGTGATAGAACAATACCCAGCCGATAAAGCTCAAAATATTTTCTCTAATATTATGCCTTTAGTGGCATTATCTCCGGCATTGGCGCCCATTGCTGGCGCAATGATACTGAATAGTTTTGGCTGGCGCGCGGTGTTTATTAGTTTGTGTATTATAGCTGTACTGTTGATTGCCATGACCTCTATTTTTGTCCCCAAAGAAACTGTGAGCCTGCATAAAAGTAAGCCTAATATTGGCTATCAACAATTACTGGCTAATACACGATACTTAGGTAATGTGATCATTTTTGGCGCCTGTTCTGGTGCTTTCTTTGCTTACCTAACACTTTGGCCTGCGGTGATGGAACAGTATGGTTATGCTGCGACTGAAATTGGCTTAAGTTTTATACCTCAGACCATTATGTTTATTGTCGGTGGCTACTCGAGTAAGTTGCTGATTAAAAAGTGGGGAACTCAAGTCAGCTTGAACTGTTTACTTATTTTCTTTGGTTGTTGTGTTACAGCCATTTTTGTATCCAGCGTGATCCTCGATACTGAAACGATCTTACCACTGCTAGTTGCATTTTCATTACTCGCAGGAAGCAATGGCGGTATTTACCCGATTGTGGTTAATAATGCCCTGCAACAATTCAGCAATAACGCATCCAAAGCTGCTGGATTACAAAACTTTCTTCAAATCACCATCGCTTTTGGGGCATCAAGCTTGGTTGCCGTGTGGGCGAGTGCTGGCGATAATGCCATTGGTTGGGGAATCCTAGCCTGCTCCATTCTGGTTGTGGTAGGCCACTGTATTAAAAGTCATGATTCTTGGGCGAGCATTCGCGAGAATTTTACCTTTCCCGACCCGGCAAGACTATCTCAAGCTTTCACCAAACATGATCAATAACTGTGATGTGACGATAAAATAATCATCATATGATGGAGTTATAATTTGCCTATAACTTCATCATATTTTAGGTTGTTTATCGAACAATTTAACGCTAACGCTCATAGTCAAATTAACAATCACAAGGAAGTGATTGAATGACACAACACAACCGCTTGATAATGTCATTAGCAGTGGCATACAAATAAAGAAGCGGTTGCTTTGCACTTACGCCAACCAACGAGCTCTTTGCAAAAGACCATCAGCAAGTTCATTTCATCACCCATCCTTTACCCCATTTAGTTACCTAGACGATGGCCGTTTAAACGGTTTTTCAATCGATATTATTCAAGCGATGATGGAATATACCCAGTAAACAGCCAACATTGAAATATCCTCCCCCTTTAATCGAGCTTTTCAGTTATTGAAAGTCGCAACCAAACACGGCGTTGTTTGTCATTGCTAAAAGGCCGGAAAGAGAAGTAAACATGAAATGGGTAGGCCCCATTATTAGTAGCGAAGTGTATTTTTACCAAAAGCGTAATTACGGATTATCATTAGCAGATTTAGAAGACTTAAAACGAGTCCGAAATGTTGGCGCAGTGCTTGGTAATGCTGATCACCTACTTAGACTCCCAAGGCTTCACCAACCTAAGTACTGACAAATCCCAATTGCAATCGCTCAAAATGCGCAGTTACGGCAGAGTTGATGTTACACCTATGAGCGAGCTAGTGATGCCTTTTGGCAAAAGCAGCCGATATCGATATCAACTCAATAGAGCGTACTCCTATTAAGTTGTACGACTCTATCTTATATATCGCATTTTCAAACGACACTTCTGATGAGGTTATTGCACTATGGCAGTAAGTATTTGATGAGTTAACATCATCTGGGATGTACCAAACCATTTAGCAAGATTATTTTCCAACTGATACCGATTTTGCTAAACGATAACGGATCATTAATTTCCAATACATAACAACTGCAATAGATAGTTTTTACTATTGAATTTTCGTTACCCGCTAAATATGCTTAATGCAATCTCCCCAAAAGATCCTCTCTAAACCAAACTGACTAAGAATAAACAATGATTAACTTGTTACATCTAAGTAACAAATTTAATATAAAACCCAAAATAGCTTAAATGTATAATTTAATGAAATAAAACTCACTGAAAGGAATGTTCAGATGAAGGCGATGAAAGTCATACTCATTTCAATAGTCAGCGCGTTGGCGCTTTTTGGGTTAATGGCTATTTTATTGGGCTGGCTACTCAGTTCCATGTGCGGTAATAACGTTTACACCGAATCACTTTCATTAGATAAAATGTACAAGGCTGTTATCTTTGAAAGAAGTTGCGGCGGCACTTCTGGCCATTCAACCCAAGTATCAATCATAAAAGCTGACGAGCAACTGTGTGACAATTGCGCTGGCGACGTGCTCGTTGCCAATGGCCATCCTAACAACAATAAACTCAAATTAGTATGGCTGGCTCAACATGATTCACAAGGTCAACAACTGCAAATTCATATTCCAGCTGATATCGCAATTGAGACTCAAGAAACTACTTGGTCCTCTTGGTTTGACAGTATCGATATTTCCTACCCTGTATTTGACCATTACCCATTAGCCTGTGAACAAACGCCGCAACCTAAAGCGTGTCAGTTTGTGACAAATGATCAGAAACTTATTGATGTGTTAATCAAGTATGAAGGCTTTAAAAACCATAAAGCACTAGCTGTATCGGTTAACGATATGGGTAATGTTAGATATGGATACGGTTTTGGTTATGACTCAATGTTAAAAGCACAACGCAGAGCTTTAAAAGAGTGCACCAAAGGGACTAGTCCTACTCATGTAAAGTGTGAGTTAATCCGCTAAGGAGACCGAATGCGATTTGACCGTCGGCTACACAAAGTACATTGAATTGATAATTAAAAAATCGATGTCTGTTACGACCGCTTCTGCACTCGTTTTAGCTTATCAGTCAATCAGCAACAAGTTTATAGTCGGCTACTGCTGTTAAGCCCATGGCGCAAACAGCACATAATAATTAATAACATCCCCTACAATTTAACCATTAGGTGGTTTGTACTGTGGCGTTCAAGCTTAACGCCAGCTCAACCATCTCCTCAACGTCCATCCATCTCAGAGCTATTACCGCAACGGCGAAGAAAATCCATTGTGATAGCGATCTATGCCGGATTAATAAGCGCGATTAAACTCACGTTGGTGATATTGAGCTATTCTAACCTCATATAAATATCGCACCTCACAACCATTAACCCACGGCCTATTTTAGTGTAAACTCGAGCTCATCTTTTTAACCTGTTAAAAGCATCACTACATGACTCAAGCCTTGTTTTACCTTATGCCTGATAATCATAATCAAATGAGTGCATTAGATGCGCTGTATTTAGCTGCGTGCAGGTTAGCTGAACAACAATATCGCCAACAAAAAACCGTCTACATTCACTGCAAAGACAAACAGCAAGCGTATGCAATTGACGAATTACTGTGGCAATTTGAGCCCAACGCTTTTGTACCACACAACTTAAAAGGTGAAGGCCCGATAACGGGTGCACCTGTGGAAATTGGTTTTGATACCTTAGGGCCAAATAAAAGTCGCCAAGTTCTGATTAATCTTGCAGACCAAATGCCCAGTTTTGCGGTAAACTTGCCCCATATTATCGATTTTGTCGCTAATGATGACGAACTCAAGCGCATTGCTCGCAATCGCTACCGTCAATATCAGAATGTAGGCATTACGCCCAGCACTCAAACATTAGCTGAATAAACACTTAATTTAGATAGAGAACATAACGCTCCTATGGAAAAAACATACAACCCAAAGTCTATCGAACAAGCCCTTTACCAAAACTGGGAAGAGCAAGGTTACTTCAAGCCGCATGGTGATGAATCAAAAGGCAATTACTGCATCATGATCCCGCCACCGAATGTAACCGGTAGCTTGCACATGGGTCATGCCTTCCAAGATACCATCATGGATACCCTTACCCGCTTTGAGCGCATGAAAGGTAAAAATACCTTGTGGCAAGTCGGCACCGACCACGCAGGTATCGCGACGCAAATGTTAGTTGAGCGTAAGCTTGAAGCCGAAGAAGGTAAAACTCGTCATGATTTAGGCCGTGACGCTTTTATTGATAAAGTGTGGGACTGGAAAGAACAGTCTGGTGGCACGATTACCAAACAGCTTCGCCGCATGGGCGCATCAGTTGACTGGGATCGCGAACGTTTCACTATGGATGAAGGCTTATCAAAAGCGGTTCAAGAAGTGTTTGTTCGCCTGTACGATGATGAATTGATTTATCGTGGTAAGCGCCTAGTTAACTGGGATCCAAAGCTACACACCGCCATTTCAGATCTGGAAGTTGAAAACAAAGAGAAGCAAGGCCACATGTGGCATTTTCGCTATCCTTTGGCCCAAGGCGCATTAACTAGCGATGGTAAAGATTACCTAGAAGTCGCCACGACTCGCCCAGAAACCATGCTAGGTGACAGCGCAGTAGCCGTGCATCCAGATGATGAACGTTATCAGTCATTAATTGGTAAATTCATTCTATTGCCTGTCGTAAACCGTTTAGTACCGATTGTTGCCGACGATTATGTCGACATGGAATTTGGTACTGGTTGTGTGAAAATCACTCCAGCCCATGACTTTAACGACTATGAAGTTGGTAAACGTCATCAACTGCCTATGTACAACATCTTCACCTTAGATGCCGCAGTACGTAGTTTTGTTGAAGTGATTAACACTGATGGCACCCCAAACAAAGACATCGAAATGGCCTTACCAGAGCGTTATGCTGGCCTGGATCGTTTTAAAGCCCGTGATGCTATCGTGGCTGAATTTGACAGCTTAGGTCTACTTGAGAAAGTTGCTCCGCACGGCTTAAAAGTGCCTTATGGCGATCGCTCAGGTGTGGTAATTGAACCATTATTAACCGACCAGTGGTACGTGGCCGTGCAGTCAATGGCCAAAACGGCGATTGAAGCGGTTGAAAATGGCGACATCAAATTTGTACCGCAACAATACGAAAATATGTACTTCTCGTGGATGCGCGATATTAAAGACTGGTGTATTTCACGCCAACTTTGGTGGGGACACCGAATTCCAGCTTGGTACGATGAAAACGGTAAAGTCTACGTTGGCCGTAACGAAGCTGAAGTCCGCGCTAAACACAAATTTGCCGACTCAGTAGTATTACGTCAAGACGATGACGTGTTAGACACTTGGTTTAGCTCGGCATTATGGACTTTCTCAACCTTAGGTTGGCCTGACAACTTAGAAGACTTAAAAACCTTCCACCCAACCGACGTGTTGGTCACAGGTTTTGACATCATCTTCTTCTGGGTTGCGCGGATGATCATGATGACCATGCACTTCATTAAAGATGAAGATGGCAAGCCACAAGTACCATTTAAAACCGTTTACGTTACCGGTCTTATCCGTGACGAAGTCGGCAATAAAATGTCAAAGTCTAAAGGTAACGTCCTTGATCCATTAGACATGATTGACGGTATCGAGCTTGAAACCTTAGTTGAAAAGCGTACTGGCAACATGATGCAGCCGCAACTGGCGGCAAAAATTGAAAAAAGTACCCGTAAAGAGTTTGCCGACGGCATCGAAGCTCATGGTACCGATGCACTGCGCTTTACCTTAGCTGCAATGGCTTCAACCGGCCGCGACATCAACTGGGACATGAAACGTCTTGATGGTTACCGCAGTTTCTGTAACAAGTTATGGAATGCGTCACGTTACGTGTTAATGAACACTGAAGTGCAGACCGATCCAGATAGCGATGAAGCTGGCGAGCCTTTAGATTGCGGTCAACTATTAGTTGATGGCAAACCAGGTGCGATGGAATTGTCGCTAGCCGATCGTTGGATCATTGGTTTATTTAACCAAACCGTGAAAACCGTTGAAGACCATATGGCAGCTTACCGTTTCGACTTAGCCGCTAACACCTTATACGAGTTCACTTGGAATCAATTCTGTGACTGGTATTTAGAATTAACCAAGCCAGTTATGCAAAATGGCACTGAAGCGCAAATGCGCGGCACTCGCCACACTTTGGTCAATGTGCTTGAAAAAATGCAGCGTTTAATGCATCCATTTATGCCGTACATTACCGAAACGATTTGGCAACGCGTTAAACCGTTAGCTGGCGTCACTGGTGACACCATCATGCTAGCATCGTTCCCAACTTATCAAGCAGATCAAGTTGATGCGACCGCGATGGCCGATCTTGAATGGGTTAAGCAAGTGATTGTAGCGGTACGTAATATTCGTGCAGAGCTTAATATAGCCCCATCAAAGCCGCTTAATGCGTTACTGCGTGGTGTCAGCTACGAAGATCGTATACGTCTTGAAGCAAACCAAACATTCTTTGCTAGTTTGGCTAAACTTGAGACGATGACTATTTTAGCGGAAGGTGAAACGGCGCCAATGTCGAGTACTCAGTTAGTCGGCAATATGGAGCTATTAATCCCAATGGCAGGTTTGATCGATGTTGGCGCCGAAATGGCCCGTATCGATAAACAACTAGAAAAGCTTGCTCAAGAAATTGCCCGTATTGAAGGTAAATTATCTAATCAAGGTTTTGTGGCTAAAGCCCCTGCGGCAGTTATAGATAAAGAACGCGCTAAGATGGCAGATTTAACTCGTGACATTGAAAAATTAAACGAACAAAAAGTCGAATTAGCTAAGATTTAACTGAAAGCCTCTATTTACCTTGAGGTTTACTCAGTTTACACAAAACGTTCTATAAAAAACCAGCGAGTAATTCGCTGGTTTTTTATCTTTGTTGATGTGACTCATGGCAATAATTAACGCTTTATTTTGTTCAAAATTGAAACTTTGATATCTCACTTTACATTTTTGGTGTATAAGCTTCGGCCAATATCATCATTCTATTTTATGGGCTAAAACCATGTCTGATAAATTCTTTTTTAAAGGTCGTCAAACCCCTAAGCCAGCTTATGGCGAAAGTGGTTATAACACCAAGCGCACAGCTAAACCTGGTACAGAAGCATTACCGCTTAAGTTGTCTGTGCAAACCGAGGCGCGTAAAACGGAAGTTGCCGCAATGGTTGCTGAAAAACAACTCTTTGCCAATATCACTATTGATGCTGACAAGCCTGAAAACATTATCGAATTAAGTGGTTTATTGAATAAACCTAAAACGGTAAAGTCTGAAGCTAAGCCTAATCGCAATGATGCTTGTCCTTGTGGCAGTGGTAAAAAGTACAAAAAGTGTTGTGGTGCCTAAACCATAACAACAAGCTTAGCCCTGAGTATTTGCATTTCTATCTCAACATCCAAATGAGAATGGCCGTTAAGCAGTTATAGACTTTTAAGCTGTTACGAGCCAATGATTAAATAAAAAAGCGGATCATTTGATCCGCTTTTTTATTGGTTTTGGATATTTCTGCAGAACTTAGGTAAAGTGTCAGCCTTTGTTATAAAAATGATATAGAACATAAAATAAAAGGGTGACTTATGAGCACTAATTCACATTCAGGCAACGATCTGAGTGAAGTAAAACAATTGGGAATGTGGGCCTCTATCACCAGTCTTGGCTATATATTTTGGCTCGTTGGCGGCATGGAGCTGGTTGAACGTATCGCCTATTATGGCGTCAAGGCCAGTGCAGGCTTATACGCTAAATCTCCGGTGTCACAAGGCGGTTTAGGCATCGACTTGCACGACTACGGTATTATTCTTGCTGTTTGGGCAATGCTACAAACCTTTATTCCTGTTATCACTGGCGGAATTTCTGATCGTGTCGGATATAAAGAGACTATCTTTGTGTCCACGATTATAAAAATTTCGGGTTATCTCACCATGGCTTTACTGCCCAATTTTTGGGGTTTCCTTATTGGTGCGATGTTACTCGCTGCAGGTACAGGGGTCTTTAAACCCGGTATACAAGGCACTTTAGTGCTGTCGACAAAACGCGAGAACACCTCTATGGCTTGGGGGATTTTCTACCAGGTCGTTAACATTGGTGGCTTTCTCGGCCCATTGGTGGCGGTGCACATGCGTCAGCTATCTTGGGACAACGTCTTTTATGCTTGCGCCGCGATAATCTCATTTAACTTCTTATTTTTACTGGCTTATAAAGAACCGGGTAAAGCTGATCGCATAGAGCGTGCACGCCAAGTAAAGTCAGGAGAACGGCAACAAGAAGCCCTGTGGAAAGATGCCTTAAGAGAACTTAAAAAACCGATAGTAATTTACTACATGCTGGTGTTTGCTGGTTTTTGGTTTTTATATAATTCACTGTTTGACGTATTACCGATCCACATTGCCGAGTGGGTTGATACTAGCGTTATTGTCACCTCGCTATTTGGCCCTGAAGGCACCAGTAACGGCATATTACAGTTCTGGTTGGGATTAAATAATGACGGAACTAAGGTTATGCCAGAAGGCATGCTAAACCTGAACGCCGGTATGATCATGACCACCTGTTTTTTAGTGGCCGCGTTTACCGCAAAATACCGGATCACCACCACTATGCTATTTGGCTGCATCTTAAGTATTGCCGCGATTATGTTAGTGGGCGTATTTAATGCGGCATGGATGATTGTGCTGGCAATTGTGATGTTTTCTTTCGGTGAAATGATGATTAGCCCAAAGAAAAACGAGTTTATGGGTAATATTGCCCCTGAAGGCAAAAAAGCCATGTACTTAGGCTTTGTCATGTTGCCGCAAGGGATTGGTTGGACATTAGAAGGCTACTTTGCCCCTAAGCTTTACCAAATTTACGCCTCTAAAGAGATCATCTCTCGAAATGAACTGGTTAGCCGTGGCATGAGCCAAGTAGATGTTGATAGCATTCCGCAAGGTGAAGCCTTTATGCGCTTAGTCGACTTTACTGGCATTGAAGCACAACCCCTAACTCATATGCTTTATGAAGCCAATAATATCGGCATGGCTTGGTATATTATCGGTGCGATTGGGATTATTTCTGCGGTGGGTATTTTTATCTATGGAAAATGGTTATTGACCATGCAACGCCAACAAGCAGCGT
Organism: Shewanella sp. SR43-8; assembly: GCF_014163775.1. Classification (NCBI taxonomy): domain Bacteria; kingdom Pseudomonadati; phylum Pseudomonadota; class Gammaproteobacteria; order Alteromonadales; family Shewanellaceae; genus Shewanella; species Shewanella sp. SR43-8. The sequence goes on from NZ_JACJDX010000001.1 coordinate 551,686, forward strand.
AATTAAACAGATGGCATAACACTTACCAGTAGGTTTATGTTGATGAATAAAAAGGGAAGCAGCAATGCTTCCCTTTTGCTTTCTTGTCCTAAATACATTGGTCGTTTTTAATCAACACCTAAGAAAACGGCCCTGTAGTTAACGTCAATCTTATTAACCCTGTTCTCATTAGCGACTCTGTTTATTGCCTATTTGTCGCTACTGTACCTCAAATGGCATCCGAAAAATAACAGACGAGAGCCTGTAACCTCAACAACTTACAGGTTTATGTATCCGGTTAATGAAGCCATAGTCTGTTGTAGGTAAACACCGCCACGCTTCATGATGCAATTAAGGTCAATACGGCATTAACCTTAATTCAGTGGCCAATTAAATAGCGATAACTCAAGCTGCTAGCTTTCAGAATTGATTGAGTTGATTAGATTGAGTTGGTTAGATTGAATTGGATTGAGTCGAATTGAACTGGGCTGGATTAAATCTAATCAGCTTGGATAGCTATTTTTTCGAGTAGTAATACTGATAACGGATGAGCATTAAGTGCTTATACCCTGATAGATAAAATGAATAAAAAAAGGAGGCATTGCTGCCTCCTTCTTACTTACTTTCTTAAGTGATGATTAAGAAGTTATTTTATAACTAGTGCGCTGCACCTGAGTGAACTTTATCAAGACCATAAGTTTTACCTTCAGCATGACAAGTCGCACAAGACTCAATTGGTACACCGGCAGCAGACATTACGTTATCACCAGTAACTGTCGCACCATTACTCTTGAAGTGAGCTAGAGCAGCAGGACCAGAGTGAGCGTGACAACTACGACATGCTTCAGCGACAGGAGAAATAAATTCGCCACCACTGATTGCAATTGCAGTTCTACCAGATGTTAACGTACCAGTACCAGAGAAGAATGGCATAGCATCTCCCGCAGCATTGGCATCTTTATGACAAGCTTGGCAATTTGTTTTAGTTGCAGGATAGTTAACCCAAGTTTCACCATCTGTACCTAAGTAAATGCCAGCACCAGTGCTACCTGCAAACAAACCACTGTGGAAACGGTGAGCAACAGTAACTAAGTCACGATTGGTATAAGTTAATCCTTCAACCACTTCAAACGTAGGTTCGCCATCAGCATCTACACCAGCTTGCTTGTAAACATCAGCATGATATGAACCTGCATAGTTGTTGTTATGACAATCAGCACATTGTGTAAAGTTAGTCACACCATGGTTAGGTGATTTAATGTGAGACAAGTTGCCATGACAAGCATTACATTTAGCTTCATCAGCCGTTGTACGGTCGTTACCAGCCTGTGTAGGTGAGGTATAAGCTGTCAACTCAGGACTAACGAAACGTAGATTGTCCTCAGTTAATACGCCTTTAGCCGCAACTGCATCAAACATAAAGAACTTAGTCACTATGTTTGCTGGAACAGGTACATCACAAGCACCAGTATCGGTACCTGCACCTTCAGCTAGTTTGGTATTAACAACAACCATATCGGTCGTTGTATTGCCACACATGTTCATTTCAGAAGAAACTGAAAGTATTTTGCCGTCTAACTGGTTAGGGTTAAGTGCTTTAGTTAAGGTTAACTTGCCACTTTGAACCACGAACATTTCAGGATTAGAAGCAGTATTGATACTTAAGCCACGCACATAATCGCCATTGCTATCAAGTGTACCGATTAAAATATCATCGCCTGCTTTAGCTTTGTTTAAGTACTGGGTTAAATCAGTACCATCAGCCGCAACCGCACCATTTAATTTAACATCAATGATGACAGTTAATACGTCTGATGCGACTTCAGCTGAAGCGACTTCTAGTACCAAACCATTTTCAAAGGCTGCACGGCGGTCAACGCTGTGAGCTTGCATTGGGCTTAAACTACCAGCGCCATGACAACCTGAACAATTCGCGTCACTTGCTGGCACAATACCTCTGTGATTTTCACCAGTCTTTAAGTTCACATTGACGTGACATGACAAACAGGCTTCTGCATAGATATTGTCGTTCCACTGGGTGCCATTATCATGACAAACAGTACATTCGTTTAACTCAGCAGGAAATCCGATTCCACCAAACATATCTTTGGCTTCACCAGTTAGAGAGTCAGCAATATGATGACCCGCATGAATGGTATGGATCATGGCATTGAAGTTGACGTTAAAACCAACTGCAGGGTCGTCTTGTCCACCAGCATAAGCAGGATTATGACAAGCTACACAATTTTCAACTTTTTGGTAATTATGATGAGCACCAATGTTGCTAATGCGCATATCAGTATCAGCGTAACCTTCCATTGGGCTATGACATTTAATACATGCAGCATTAGACACTGAGTCTTTTGCAGAAATAGCAAGTTCGCCAGTAGCAGGAATAAAATCAACCGGAGTTGATAAAATCTTATCACTTACTGCTGTACCATCAGCCATAGTAACGTCATAAACACGGATCATCACCCGCACTAAATCGTTTGCATCACCACTTGCTAGTACCACAGGCGCATTACCATCATGTGCCCAAGAACCAGTATAAGTACCTGGGTTAGCAGGATCTTCAACTAATGTACATGCATCAACGACAGACCCATCACGTGCTGTCGTACTACCCTCTAAATTACAATACATGCTGCTACCAAAATCATTAGCAAGTGCATGGTTTGTCCATAACATTGGCGCACCAGTGTCAGTAGTATTCGCTGATTGACTGGTCACATATAACGCTACTCTCTCGAGTCCTGAATATGGAACGTCCGCTCCGCCACTTCCTTTACCTGTTGCAGTAAATTTGAGGCTAAAAGGATCTGCACCTACTACTACAATATCTGTAGGAGCCAGTGTTAAGGTAAAGTCATAGGCATTTTCAACTGTTGTAACGACTGAACCAGCTGGTGTACCTGGAGTTCCATCAGCACCCGGTGCACCAGGAGTACCTGCTTCACCTTGGGCACCATCACTGCCATCAGATCCACAACCTGTCACACCTAATGCAGCAATAAACGCTGCAGCAAGTAAGGTTCTATTATATTTTTTCATTTTAAATCCCCCGATTTAAATTTGTAGGTTTTACACTTATAAAGTATAGGGAAATAGGACAAAACACCCGCGCGCTGTAACAAACCTGTGAAGCTTGGTTGCAAATTCGTTAACAGGAATCGATAATTTTAGTTTTGAGTATCCATAAAAACGAAACTGCCAATTACAGATTATGTAACCATAAAGAGGTAGTTGAGGGTGAGTAAAATACAAATGAAAATAAGAGGATAAATAAAAAACCGTAACACATTGAATTTAAGCGTTAATATATAAAAAAAGATCCAGATCACACGTTAATCATGCTGGATCTTATTTCATAAAATGATAAATACTTATATCAACAATGACTTAGTGATATCAATTATCATTTGCTTGGTCTCTAACGAGTAACGACGATAATGCTCTGCACGCTCAATTAAACAATAACTTGGCATCGCCATAACGCTGTTAAGCTTATTAAATTCACTGTCGGGTAGTTTCTCTACTCGCAGTTGTGGAATTTGCTGTGCAAACGAACCTTCATTGCAAATCGTTATCGCCAAACTGTCCATGGTGAGCATGTGCCAATACCAATCCTCAAGCTTAGCAACGCACTCTATATCTTCGATGAACAACCCGTTGGTTTGACAATAAAGCTCTAAAGGATCAATACGGCAGTTAAAACCTTTGCAACTTAAATACACAATTGAATGTTGAATGATATTTTCTAATTTAATCTCGTCAACACTAGTCCAAAATTCATGGTTAACATTACCCACTACACAAAAAGACTTCACATTGGCAATTGGGGAAGCCTCTAGGCCATGAGCATTCTGAGTATCAAAGCCAATGCCAAAATCGAGCTCACCATTATAAATCAACTCTTCGGTGTCAACTTGCCAGCTATGAAGGCTCACCTTACCGATAACATTACGAGGTAATTTACTGAGTGCAATGGCGACGCTGGTAATAATACTGGGCGAGACAGCGATATGTAGAATGGGCATTTGATGGTGATTTTGGCTTTCGTCTGCCACACGCTCAATTTTACTTACCATGTCACACAATTGACATACTGGCTGATACAAGCGCTCAGCTAATGGAGTTGGTTTTAATCCCTGTTGGCGACGAAAAAACAACTCATCATTAAAAATCACTCTTAACGATGTTAAACATCGACTAATTTTAGGTGCAGATACCGCAAGCTCTTTGGCGGCAAAGTTAGCAAAGCCAGTCTCGTAAATAAGCTTAAACACCAACAAACTAAATACGTCTAATTCGCTGACTTTTTTTAATGCTTGAATATCCACATATCACCTAATCTGCTGTAATGAGGCGATTAAATTAACATGTATTCAAATAATAAAAATTGATCTAGTGCTGAAAAACGCTATCAACTTCAGCTTTTGTTAATGCACGAAACTCGCCAGCTAACAAAGTGTGATCCAGCACAATATCGCCAACAGATTCGCGATGTAGCGCAACTACCGGATTACGAAAACGACCAAACATACGTTTAATTTGATGGTACTTACCTTCACGCAACACTACCCGAGCTTGATGACTAGATAAAAGCATCAATTGTGCCGGTAACGTAGTGATATTTTCATACTCAAAATACATCCCATTCGCAAAGGCCTCAACATATGCTTGATCCAGCGGATTGGCTAAGGTGACTAAGTACTTTTTGTCGACTTTATGATCTGGAGCCATCAAGGCCTCCGACCATTTAGCGTCATTGGTGAGCAATAATAACCCAGTAGAATGTAAATCTAATCGCCCAGCTATATGCAGCATCTCAGTATTAATGCCCGTCATTAGCCCCAATGCCGTCGGATGCTTATCGTCAATAGTGGCACTGACCACTCCGTCAGGCTTATTAAGCATATAGTAGCGTTTTTGATAATGACGTAGCACCACACCATTACACTCAATATGAGTAAACTCATCAATTTGTAAATCTAGTGACTTAGCAAATTGACCATCAACACGCACTTTATTGTTGATTAATAGTTCGCGCACGGCTTTTTTAGGGATCTGTAACGTGCCAGCAATAAATTGATCGAGTCGACCTCGTTTAGACACCATAAAACTTCACCAATATAGAATGATACCAATTTGTTTAAGAATACCTTATTCTGTTAAAAGGCAAAAACATTAAGGAGTAACATGCTTTCGCAACCTGCTAGTACAGTTTTGCGCTCAGATATGACTAGCGCCGAATTAAAACAGGCGATTAAGTCACTGGATCAACATTTACAAGATAACATTTTTCAGAGTGCCATTAACGACACCTTGAATAAGCGATCGCAGTTTTTCGATGCACTATTATGCCAACTCTGGCACCCCTTCGAATTAGACCCTGCGCGTATATCGCTTAATGCTGTTGGTGGTTATGGCCGCCAAACCTTACACCCTTTCTCCGATATCGATATCTGTGTTATCCATGATGGCCAATTAACACCTAACGAAGCGGCCGCTATCAGCCAATTCCTTACCCAACTATGGGATGTAAACCTTGATTTAGGTCACGCAGTTCGCAGCTTAGACGACACATATCAAGCCTGTAAAGACGACGTAACCATTGCAACCAGTTTACTGGAAATCCGCCATTTATCCGGTAACCATCACCATCAGCAACAAGTTCTCAATGCCCTTTACGGCCAAGAGTTATGGCAAAGCCAAACGTTTTTCAATGCCAAACTCAGTGAACAGCAAGAGCGTCATGCCAAAGCACAAGGTACCTCATACAGCATTGAGCCCAACCTTAAAACCAGCCCTGGGGGAATGCGCGATATTCAAACCCTTACCTGGGTTGCTCGCAAGCATTTCGGCGTATCCAGCATGCAATCACTTCGACGCTTTGGTTTTTTAACCAATGATGAATATGCTGAATTAATGGAATGCCAACACTTTTTATTTAGGGTGCGCTTTGCCTTGCATCAATCAGCCCAGCGTGGTGAAAATCGTTTGTTGCTGCAATACCAAGCTGAAGTGGCAAAATTAATGGGTTTTGGTGATGGTATGCCCATCGGCGAAAGCGGCAATATTGCTATCGAAAAAATGATGCGCCAGCTGTTTCGCGCCATGAAGCGCATCGGCGAATTAAACAAAATTTTAATGGCCTATTTCCAGCGAGAAATTATTCCAGAGCTCAATCCACACATTATTGTGATTAACGAGAATTTTGAAATTGTCGATAAATACATTCATGTTCGAGATGAAACCGTGTTTATCGATCGCACCCAGATTATGGCGTTATTTGAATTTATCGCGATTCATCACGACAAAATTATCGGTATTACCGCAGAAACGCTACGTTCACTGCGCCAAGTGAGACGCCGCTTAATGGGCGACTTACAAGACTTTCAGCTGTGTCGTGAACAATTTAAAGCGATATTTGTTCACCCTCAAGGCATGGGACTGGCGATTACCTTAATGCATCAGCACGGTATTTTAGCGTCTTATTTGCCGCAATGGCGTGAAGTCGTTGGCCAGATGCAGTTTGATTTATTCCATGCCTATACTGTTGATGAACACACCCACAAAGTGCTTAAAAATATTTACACTTACGGCCACGACATCAAAACCTTAGATAAGGATCTCACATTAGCAGCTGATATTTATCAAAAAATGTCCAATAAATCGACACTCTTGTTTGCCGCATTATTCCATGATTTAGCCAAAGGACGCGGCGGAGATCATAGTGAATTAGGCGCTGTCGATGCCAGTTTATTCGCCAAGTTCCATGGTTTAAAAGCCTCACAAGAAAGACTCATTTGCTGGTTAGTAGAACATCATTTATTAATGTCTATTACCTCACAACGCATGGACATCTACGATCCTGAAGTGGTCAATGCTTTTGCCAAAAAAGTCGGCACATTAGCCCGTTTAGATGCTCTATATTGCCTTACCATTGCAGATATTCAGGCAACCAATGATGATCTGTGGAATGACTGGAAAGCATCACTGCTAAAAGACTTATATTTTGTCACCCGCAAAGCACTTCGAAGTGGTTTTGAAAATATTCTGCAACTGCGAACCTTAGTGCGAGAGCACAAACAAGAAGCGCTCAATTTATTGGTTGATGAAAACAACAGCGAAGAGATTAAAAAATTATGGCGTCGATTGCCTATCGCCTTTTTCAGTAATGCCGAAGCTGATGATATCGCCCGCTATACCCAAGCAATGATTAATCACGATCTTGCGCCAGCGACAGATAATCAATACAACACCCTTATTTTACTCGACGATGTGGTGGTAAAAGGCTGCAGTGATGTGTTTGTTTACACCAAAGACCGCCACGGCTTATTTGTAAAATTATTCAATACCTTAGCAACATTACGCATTTCGGTTAAACAAGCACAAATTGCCCGCACTAAAGATGGCTATGTGGTCGAGTCATTTAAGGTACTCGACTTCGATGAAAAACCCATCACTAGCGAGCAACGCCGCAAACAAGTTATTGATAAGTTACATCAAGTACTTGATCAGGGCATTACTTTATCGAAAAAGCGTCAGTCCAGACGGCATCAAAGTTTTGATAATCAACCTAACATCGAATTTTTGCATTCACGCAAATCGACTCGTAGTTTAGTTAATGTATCCGCACTAGACACCAGTGAATTTATGGAACAAATTGCCAGTGCGTTCAGGGAATTGGATTTAAATATTCATTCGGCCACCATCAGTACGGTCGGCGAACGTGCAGACAATGTGTTTTTATTATCCAATAAAGACGATCAACAATTAACCCCAGAACAACAGCAGCAATTGTCGGCAACATTAATGCAAGCGATTACCGCCAAACAATAGCAAGGCTTATAAACCAGTAAGTGTATAAGAATATGATTCAATAATGTTGATTTACTGGGTCATGAGCGGCTTAACCGCCATGGCCCGTCTATTTCACCCTTAAGCATACTTTGAGCAAACAGATGACTATGCGATAATCATGCCCATCAACTGCCGTTCATTAGGTCATCATGTCACAAGCCTTTGGTTATACTGCTGAATATGTACTCGATAAGTCGTACTTTGAAGAATGCTATCAGCAATCAGTTAATCCCAATCCGTCACCAAAACGTTTTATTAAAACCGCTGTGTTTGCATTGATTGGTTTGGCTATTTTAATGCTCGACGCTATCAGTTCTGCGGCCATGAGCACCAAAGAAACCTACTATTTAGGCTACTTTTTCATTGGTTTAGCGGTTGTTGAGTTTTTAAGTATTCGCTTTAATAAAACCTGGTGGTTATGGCGTCAAATGATGAGTAAAGCGGCAGGTGAACATGTCAATCTTACCATCGATGATAAAGGCATCAACAGTCAGTCGCTGCATGTAAATCAACAGATTTTATGGACTGATATTTATCGGATTACTGAAACGGATAGCGGTTTATTAATAAAGCTCGAAAAAACCACTACGTATTTATCTAAGCGTTGTTTAGATAAAAGCGCCATTGATTTTATCATAGAGAAACAATAACTTAGGCATTATTCCAGCAATGAATAACTTGGCGATTACGCTAGCGCAATCGCCACTCGTTGACGAATATCACTCAGTAACTCAGCCTCAAACCATGGATTACGGCTCAGCCAAATATTATTACGCGGGCTAGGATGTGGAAGTGGAATGTAACATGGCCCAAAGGTGCGCCATTGCAGTACGGTTTCGGTTAAGGTTTTCGGTTTATCGCTTAAGTAGTACTGCTGTGCATATTGGCCCACCAGCAAAATCAACTTTACATTTACGAGTTGCGCTAACAACAGACTGTGCCATTTAGGCGCGCACTCAGGTCTTGGCGGTAAATCGCCAGACTGGCCCTTACCGCTATAGCTCCCAGGAAAGCAAAAGCCCATCGGCATGATAGCGATTTGCTTCGCATCGTAAAACACCTCTCGGGTGATGCCTAACCATTGGCGTAATCTGTCGCCACTGGCATCGTCAAATGGGATCCCCGACTGATGTACCTTGCGACCAGGGGCTTGACCAATGATCAAAATTCTCGCTTGGGGATCGATTTGCACCACAGGACGCACACCATTAACTAAGCTAGAAGCACAAAGCTGACAATTTTTGATTTCAGTCAGTAACCCTGTCATATCAATCCCATACATTTTGCATATAAAATCATAAAAAGCCCTTAAATAACCCTATCCAAGGGAACTAAGCTACAGTAGTATTTGTCGAAATAATAAAGTTCTCCCAAGAAGGAACACCCATGCAAGCATCCCGTATTACCCTAACCACATTAGCTGCAATATTCATCAGCAGCATAGCAATCAGTTTTAGTGCAGCAGCCCTTCCTCAAGCACCAATAAAAGATGTGGTGTCTTTAAAAGATGCTTGTAAGCAAATTGCAGTTGAAGATCAACTACCTGAATCTGAGGTTGGATCGTTTTTATTAGACTGTGTGAACGACCAGTTAACTGAAATGGGCTATGAACGGGTTACTAGCCTAGATTAAACAATATTATCGCTATCGTGAAAGTATCAACTAACGCGATAAAAAAACGCCTTTATGGCGTTTTTTTATCGGTGATTCAAACTTAAAATGCTTGGCAAAATATGCCAATCGATGCGCCAATCCCAACAAACCAAGTCAATGATCGCATGGTGCCATAATTCAATAAATACATCACATGGTAAACCAACCGCGCGACCACATGCACAATCGCTAATAACGCAACCATATCAGTCACATTATTGGTGATTAACGCCGTTAACACAGCAATACCAAAAATGATTAACGACTCAAACGCATTTTGATGCCCAGCAGCCGCTCGTGCACCATATCCGGTTAACTGAGCTTGCTGCGACCGCGGGTGGTTATTGTCATATTTGCCCAATTTAGCCATTGCCATTGCTAACGGTACTTTTGCCACATAAGGCAATAACATCGCAATCAATAAACATATCAGTATCGTCTGCATAATCTGTCCTTTTTATTAGTTATTAGTATTATCAAGTCAATGCTATCGATAAAATAGTCAACTTACCTCGTCTTATTACGCCATCGTAAGTTAACACATCCACAAGATTTCAGTCACTTGTCTTGACGGTTACCTGAAACTGTTTTCCACTGAGATCGATTGTTAGGGGCAAACGTTAAGCTTAATGAATCAACGGCTGAGTCATTAGCGTGATGACATAAACATCCATCTGAACAGTAAGTCGCTAACGCCTATTAACTCTGTTGAGCAGGTAACCAGACTTTGACACTTAAGCCCCCTTCCGGGCGACTTTGCAGGCTAATTCGGCCACCGTGAGCTTCAATGATTTCCCGGCATAAGGGTAAACCAATGCCAGTACCAGACTGCTTGGTAGAATAAAAGGGCAACAGTGCCTGCGACAATACTTCGCTAGACATCCCCGAACCTTGATCATTCACTTTTATCAATAAACCAGCAACTGGATGGGTAATATCTTCAAAAATCAGCGCGACACTATCGGCATCCGCACCTGATTCATGGGCATTTTTAAGTAAGTTAATCAGTACTTGTTCAAGTTGAACCGCATCAAGCTTAATCGGCATTTGCGGCAGAGGCGATAACACCTGAAACGGATATTGCTGCGCCAGCTGTTGGGTCATCTTAGACCAATCAATTAGCTGTTTTTGTGGTAAAGGTAACTTAGCAAACTGGGCGTAATGAGAAATAAACTGACTTAAATGACTGGTGCGATTTTCAATAGTATCAAAAATCAGTTGCAGCTTAGTGTTGTCTAAATGTTGAGTTAAAAACCTACCTGAGTTAACCATAGAAGCGATAGGAGCCACTGAATTATTGAGCTCATGGCTGATAATGCGGATCACCTTTTTCCACACGGCGACTTCTTGGCGATTAAGCTCTTTAGTGAGTTGTTTAAGTAAAATTAAATGATGTTGCTGATTATTTTGGGTAAAGCGACCGCGGGAAATATGCCAGGTTTCAACATCATTCTCATCGATACTATCGCCTGAGCTGCTGCCCATCGAAAACAGCCCTTCTTGCTCACTATTTAATGCCGTTTTAAGCGCTTCTGGCAATATCGCAATCAGTTCAGGTAACAACATACCTTCAACTTTAACGCCATGATTAAACAAATGTCTTGCCGCGCCATTGGCATAAATAACTCGCTGTGAGTCATCAATTAATAACATCACATTTGGCGAGTTTTGAATCACTTTATCGAGCATTAACTCGCGCTGATAAATAAATTGTCGTTCGCTGCGCAGTTTTGCCGATGCTTGATTGTATAAACTCACCAAAGCATCAAGTTGCGGCTCACCATAAGGATGCAGCGACACACTAAAGTCGTTGTCTTTAAAGTTTAATAAGCCGATTTCCAACGCTTGCAGGCTGTCACTTAAGCGCTTGGTAAGCCACATACTGCAAAAGTAGCACACAGCCAACATTAGTAGCACAGCCAACCATAGCGAGTTATCACCTAATGTCAGCCACACTAAAGCCCCTGCCATTGCGGCCAAAAGGCAGCTTAACATGTTGCTTAAAACGACTTTAGTGCGTAACGATAACATCATGGCTTAGTGACTCTAATCGCGTATTTTTCCATCCGCCGATACAGGGCTTGCCTGCTTAAGCCAAACGATTTAGCCACTCTGGCAATAACACCATTATATTGGGTTAATGCAGCTTCTATCTGTTGTTTATCAGGCTCAAAAATAAGACCCGCACTGGCATCATCTGACTCATTCTGCTCAAGAGCATCATTAACAAAATATTGATTTTTAACAGCTTCACTTGAATGATGCAGTCTTGAAACCGCAGCCACTTGATTAGCCGTGTTCGGGTTCAAGCCAAAGTCGTGCAGAGTAAGCTGGGCAGATTTTGCCAGTAATACCGCTCGTTTACAGGCGTTTTCTAATTCGCGTACATTGCCTGACCAACAATGGTTAAGTAACGCCTGCTGGGTCGTTTTATCAAGACTAAAGTTAGTGCCAATAAAATGTTTCACTAAGGGTAAAATATCATCTTGGCGTTGATGTAATGGTGGCACGCTCAGTTCAATCACATTTAAACGGTAAAACAAATCTTCACGAAATCGCCCATTGAGAATGTCATCGGCTAAATCGGCATTAGTTGCACTAATTACCCGTACATTGACTTTACGAGTTTGATGGCTGCCTAAACGTTCAAACTCGCCTGTTTGCAGCACTCGCAATAACTTCACTTGACCAGACAAAGGCAAATTGCCTATTTCATCTAAAAATAACGTGCCGCCATCAGCCGCTTCAAAACGGCCCATACGAGTTTTATTGGCCCCCGTAAAGGCGCCAGCTTCTGCGCCAAATAGCTCAGCCTCTAATAAATCTAGCGGCAAAGCGCCAATGTTGACCTTAATAAAAGGTTTATCTTTTAGTGGCGAATTAGCCTGTAAAATATCGGCGATTTTATCTTTACCCGCGCCATTTGGGCCAGTGATCATTACCGACACATCAGAACGAGCCACTTGTAACGCCAAATCAACACAGCGCTGCATCGCGCCACTACCAAATACTAGCCCACATAAATCAGCACCATTAATGGCCGACATCCGCTCACTGTGTATGCGACTTAATTGGCTATTTTGTTGTGATAATCGATAAATAGATAATAAGTTGCTAATGCTATTGAGCAGCTTGGCGTCATCCCAGGGTTTGCCCATGTAATCAGCCGCGCCCGCTTTAACCAGTTCAACAGCAGTTTCAAGTTGAGTCCAAGCGGTCATTAAAATAATCGGTAAATTAGGCTGTAATTTACGTAAACCATAAAACAACTGTTTGCCCTCTTCACCCGAAGTGGTATCACGGCTAAAGTTCATGTCTTGGATCACCAAGCAGATCTCTTTATGAGTGACAATCTCAACTGCAGCTTCTGGCGTGTGACAAAAAATAGCCTGATAGCCATGCAGTTCAATCATCAGCGCAAGGGCTTGGCAAATGGCATGGTTGTCGTCAACAATTAAAATATTATCCATTACTTTGATGTAATTCTCATTGGTTAAACTCCAAAACGCGATGTTGATTGAGCACCTTTGCTAGCCTAGCACGCTAGCGCAAAGCTAACTAGATTGCGAATAAAATCAGCATAACTCTAGACGCTGCGCGTCGCCATCGCAGGTGAAATATTGGCCGCTTTAGCCGCGGGAATAATAACCGCTAGCGTGGTAACTATCAGTAAGCCAACCACAGATGCTATCGGATAAACTACCGGCACCATTGGTAAGCTATACAGTTTCATTAATTGCTGTCCCAATACAAGTGATAACATGCCGCCAATAACACCACCGACAATACAAATCAGATAGTTTTCAACCATAAAATATTCAATGATGTCACGCTTACGAGCTCCCAATGCACGGCGAGTGCCGATTTGTTTGGTGCGACGTTGAATATTAAACATCACCATACCCGTTAATCCTAGCGCAGTAATGAGTAGCAATAACACCACCATAATACTTAATACGGTCGCCATTAAACGGTGGTTACTGTAAGTCAGGTTTCTGATTTCACTCAGAGTTTGAAAGTTATCAAAAACCCGATTGGGATTTTCAGCATGGAGGGCTTTTCGGATAGCGTTTTCTAACGCGGGGATGTGTTCAGGTAATGCCCGTACCATATAAGATTTATTACTGCTGTTGCCGCCAAAATCGATATTTTGGATCACGCTGTATTCAAAGTTCTTGTTATCAACCCAAGCCCCTTGCAGTTTATCAACCACGCCAATAATGGTAACACTTTGCTCTCCTTGATACATGGTTTTACCCAGCGGCGATTCATCCCCCCAAAAGGCTTTAGCTAAGGGTTGCGACACTAGCGCCAGCATGCCGCTATCACTCAAACTGGTATTAATTTCATCTGCCGTAAAGTTGCGTCCGGCAATTAACTTAGCGCCCATCACATTGAGCAAATGCTCGTTACCCAAGTAAAATGCAAAACCTGGAGTACTTTTGGCCGTATCTTCATTTGGGCTGTCAACATAGCGATCCATCCAACCACTGTCACTTAAGGGCAACATATTGCTAGAACTGGCATCGATAACATTAGGAAGTGAACGTAAAATCTGTTGATCTACCTCATTTTGCTTAAGATTATCAACGGCTGGGTCGAAGTTATAAACACTGAATGTGAGTATTTGATCTTCTGCATAGCCCGACTCACGCTGCATTAACGACAAACGCTCGTTAATAATAAAGCTAGCATTGGCGACAATCGCAACAGACAAAATAATCTGTAATAGCAATAAAACCGGCGCGCTTTTACTGCGCAGTAAACTGGATAAAATCGGTTTGATATGTAGCATGGTGATGTCCTTGTTTATAATCCGTTATTGGGCTTTTAAATACACGCTGGGTTTAGTGCGACACACTACCCATGCAGGATAAACCCCTGCCAATATCGCCGTTGAAATAGCGATAATTGGGGTGATAAACCACATACTGAGATCAAGCCCTGTGACACTTTGGTCCACTGAAAAATAGCTGTTTAGCGCCGTTAACGAACCCCATGCCCATAACAACCCGACTACCCCACCAATAAAGCCAATCATGCCCACTTCGACCATGTACTGGCTAAAAATCTGTCCACGGCTAGCGCCAATCGCACGACGGACCCCCACCTCAGGCGCACGCTTTAAAAATTTAGTCAGCAATAAACCGAGAATATTGACTAAGCAAACGCTTAAAAACAGTAAGCTTAAACCGACTAATATTTTGTTATCTTTGGGCACCACTTCATTATCTTCTAGCCATTTGCTGATATCGCTAATTTGCACTGATTCGCCAGCGGTTTTAGCCGTATCAGTAAAGCGGCCAATGGCTCTTTGTTGTTCGACATAACGGATTAACCACGCTAAATAACTTTGTTTTTGCTCATCAGTTTTGAGTTCGGTCCAAAATTGAATCCACACTTTTTCTGACGTTAATCGATCCTTGTAAGTGAGCATGGGTTCAAATCTCCAACCACTGGTGTTGCCCCACACATCAAACTCTTCTTGTTCGGTTAACGAAAAAGGAATAAATATTTCTTCAGCATCATTAAATGCGCCATTAGTTGGATCGTAATATTTAGGCTGTGGATTCCAATCTTCAATCACCCCCACAATCTGATAAGGCTTACGATCTAAAAACACCGTTTTACCCACACTATTTTTGCCTTCAAAAAAGCGTAAATTTAACTTTTGGCTAATGACAACTTGGTAAGCCGGGCGTAAATCAACGCTGGCATCCCAGTAACTGCCATATAAAAATGGTACCGAGAAAATCCTAAAAAAGTCTCTGTCGGTAACTCGCACACTTTGCAATACTGGTTCAATCTTTGGATTATCAGACTGCAAAGCTAACCCAGTACGATAACTGGCAGCTTTAAGGCTTAACTCATCGTTATTACGCAAATTCATCGCATCGATATAAGTAATATTGGCAATAAACTCATCCCACGTATCCAATCCTTGGCTCCACAACTGTACCGAGTTAATCACTTCACTGCGATCACCTGCCGGATTATAAGACATGGTTTTATAGACATTTAACGTGGTAATGGTAATACCAATCCCAATCGAGATGGCTAACACCATTAACATCGATAACATCGGCGTTTTACGTATGCTTCGCCATGCTAAATCGCAATAGTAAAAAAACATAATATTCCCCTTATGCGATTATCGCGTGCCTGTAGCAGCTTGTTGATACATGGAAAAGTCACATACTTGGCCATCGACAATTTGAATATTGCGCTGCGCGCGACGTGCAAGTTCGGAGTCGTGAGTCACCATAATAATGGTGGTGCCTTGTTGATTAATATTCTCAAGCAGCTCCATCACCTGACGCGCCATTAAGCTGTCTAAATTACCGGTAGGTTCATCGGCTAATAAAAATCGAGGTTCGCCCGCTAATGCTCGCGCAATCGCTACGCGTTGCTGTTGTCCACCCGATAATTGTGTCGGTAAGTGCTTCATTCGCGCACCTAAACCCACTTGCTCTAATGCTGACTCGACTCGACGCTTACGCTCACTGGCATTCATACCGCGATAGCGTAATGGTACTTCGACGTTTTCGGCTAAATTGAGATCAGGAATTAAATTAAACCCCTGAAATATAAAGCCAATTTTTTCATTGCGCACTTTGGCACTTTTGTTATCGCTTAAATTCGATACATTGACGCCATCAAGACTGTATTGCCCAGATGAAAACCCTTCAAGTAAACCGGCAATATTCAAAAAAGTGGTTTTACCTGAGCCCGATGGGCCCGTCACTGCCACAAACTCGCCTTCATTCACTTCCAGATTAAAGTCACGTAGCGCATGGGTTTCAACTAAATCGGTTTTGAATACTTTACTGATGTTTTTCATGGATAACATAATGGCTTCCTTGGTTAATTCGGTTGTCGCATCCCAGCGCTTATGGCTGATAATGTGAATCTTACTAATCTGAATACTGTTGTTTTAATGCTTTTTTTAATGCTATGAGTGTTGTTATTATCGGTTTAGGTGATATGTCGTGGTCGCTGATTTGATTAGTGCTGTCAGCGACAGTACCCGCTAGCCGTGGCTAAAACAGCAGCTTAATGTTGACCATGTCGCTAATATCAATATGCAAGCGAACGGCCGGATTGATCCCCGTTAGCCGAGTTGAAACCTGGCTGCTCATGTCAATTAACTGCAAACTCACCGATAACCAATCGGTATGATTATCAATGCGATAACTCACGGCTATTGCGAGAACAAATAAAGCAGCGAGTGCGATAAGCTGTCTACGTTGAATAAAAGTCATTGAATATCCTTACTCAGTTGAGTGTTTCGTTATTTGCTTAAGTCATTAACTTAGTTGCAGACTTGCTTAGCGGATCTGAATATTAGGTTCATTTTTAAAGCTTTCGGTACCTGATATCACCCAAACATCCCCTTCGTCACCGCCTTCAATCACTTCAACTTGGCTCATACTGCGTGCACCCAGTTTGACGGTTTTCTTATGAGCAACCGCATCATTCACTTGATAGGCCACTTCACCGCCAAGATTGAGAAAATCACCGCGTTTTACTATCAACACATTGGGTCTGTTTTCCAGTAATACTCGGGCAGATAAACGCTGATTTTGACGTAATGATAAGGTGTTGCTGTCTGCAAAACGCACTCGGGCAGTCACTTCGCGGTTACGCACCTCAGGTGAAATTGACGACAATTGGCCAACCACATTAACGCTACCAAAACTCAACTCAACATCCATTCCTAAGCCCAACTCATCGGCATAAGATTCTGGCACCGCGAGTTCTGCTTCAAAGGCGGTTAAGTCGACCACTGTTAGCATTGGCTGACTCGGACCGATACGGGCTTTTTGCTCCACTAACCAGTTACCAATGATGCCGCTAACCGGAGCGATAATATTCAGAGCATTGGCTTGACGAGTTAACTCTCTCACCACTAAATCTTGACGTTGCACTTCAAGAGTACGGTTTTTAATTTCAAAACTCAGGGTATCGCGCATTAACTCAACTTCTTGCTGGGCATGCTTATGCAGTAATTTAGCTTTGTGTAAATCATCTTTGCTTTTTTCAAAATCGATTTTGCTGATCAAACTCGACTCAATCAATTGATCGCCACGACGACTTTCACGATCCGCAGCTTCTAAATCCACTGTCGCCATGTCTAAAATCTGACTGACACGAAGTTGCTCGCGGCGGGCGTCTAACTTGGCACGCTCTAAACTGCCCTGCATCCCTTCAAGCATCGACTGCTGCTGTTGCAATTCACTTTGCAAACGTGGGCTCTCAATTTTAGCGACTACCTGTCCTTGCTCAACTTCATCACCAGGTTGGCTCAGTAAAGTCACCACACCTTCTTCAGTGCTATATAAAATCGGCGCATTAGCAGCCACTATTTTACCGGTAGTGGCTATATCACGAACTAAGGTTCCACGAGTGATCGTTGCTAAGCGTAATTCAGCGCCATCAACTGAACGCACCGAACTGTCATGGCCCAAACTCGCCCACACCAATGCACTCATCAATATTGCACCGCCACCTATAATTAAGGGTAAGCGCAACTTACGACCTAACTTAGGCGCAATAACAGTATCTTGGCTACTTGTGTCTTTAATCATCTCAGGTCCTTAGGTACGCACAAACCGCACCCACAACTTCACATTTATACCAAGATAAAGCACAAGCCATGCCAATAGTTATTTATTGTTATTTTTCATGATGATAAGGATTCAAAAAGATAACCGAACACCACAAAAGTGTCCGCGGACAGATGTAAATACTGTCCGGTCATTGAGAAAGTGTCCGAGCGGACACTTTTTGTTTCATGTATAGCGGGGGATTATCTAGTTCACGAACAGAACGATTGATATCTATAGGTAATATGTTTAATAGTTTTTAAATCATTTTTAAACAAAAAATGAGCTAGAACTTCAGTCGTTTCTCGTAGAAATTATGATTTCAACCATAGTCACTTGTTATATTTTTTCTTCAACGATAGCCTTAGCAGCTTCTTTTAACAGGTTATTTCTCTGTTCTTCGAGAGACTTTTTTGCCTCAGGACATGTTGTTAACGTCATGATTTGTTGTAAATATTTAATTTTTTTAGTGTAGTCACGTTCATGAAGAATGAGGCTAATTTCATATCGGAAAAATGCAAGAGCTAGAGTTATCAAATAAGACGTTAAGCCAGCTGTAAAAGAAATGGTTTGCTCCGTAACATAAAGGGTGAAGACTGAATCAGAAGGAAGAGTTTGGGACCATGTGAGGAGAATAAAAGTTATAACGCCAGTTATAGCGGCGCCACTTAATACGTCAGATTTCTTGATACCTTTTGATTGTTGAGGCTCTTTATCACTAGACATGTTTACCACCGGTGTGGTTTTTTACTACCTCCCAAAGAGGATCATCAGGGTAAAGATATAGAATATTAGTTTTTTTAGAGCCATAACTGTCTACAACGACGATTCGTACTTTTCTTGTTTTTAATCGATGAACTAACAATGGCATAAGGTAATATAGGACAACTGCCACAATTATTAGTAGTGATATAACTATAGAAGTTTCCACTGTTTATCCTCGGCTGGTATATGATCTTTAACCTTTGTGATAGTGTAATTTACAGTCGCTTTACCTGTTAGTTTAGTTTTTTCTTTGTACCAAAGCCCTTCAACTTCCAGTAAATCATCTTTAGAAAATTTTTCTTGATTATCAGATACTCGTTTCAAAAATTTTGGATCTGTAATGTACGCGGTAACGCTATTTGAAGGGTTATCTTTAGAAATTAACTTCCACTTAGATCTTGGATTATAGCTCAGAGTTTCTACATAGTAGAAACCAAAAATTTCACCTTCCTCAACTATATGTTTGTGACTTCTCCTCAGCACAAGATTGTTCCTGTCCTCTTTAGTAATCTTAATTTTAGGACAAGACGATATACCATGATCAATAATTAAGGTATCGATACCATCTTCAGTTAAAGGCATAGCAATATCACTAATAGCTAAACGAATTTTAGGATTAGTTAGAATTGCGCACTGTAGCTCATCTAGAACGACCCTATCCCCATCGATATCTATTTCAAAACCTTCAGTTGTCTCTTTGATTACAATTTCTGTAGTACTTAAATCCATTTGACGCAACAGGTTTATAGCGTACTGAATCGAGTTAAGTACAGAGTGGCTAACAGACCTCTTTTCGAGAGACTGTTGCGACTCAGATTCAGACGTAAATAGTTTTAACAACCACCAAAGCGAACCATCTTGGAAGCCACCTTCTAACAAAATTTCGGTTTCAATCTTTGATCTATATATTCTGTTCGCTTCTTTATGAGCTTCACGATAAATCGTATCTAATCCTTCAATACTCGCAGAAACATAAGATGCTTTCATTTGATGAGAACGAATTCTCTTACCTGAACCGTCATAATGTATCTTTATTGACTGGTTGTTAACGAGTTCCATTTTAATCCTTGAAAAATATAACGCCGCACTAAGCGGACTGAAATCGTTGGTTGCAATGTTGAATAACGAAACCTAACCAACTTTTTAGTTCCGTTTAAGTGCCTTATTGGCTTTACAGTCCACCAGAACGTATAGCTCTTAGAGATTGAATTTTTTCTGAAACCAAACTCTCATTAAAATGGTAAGTTTTGCCAGATTTAAGAATAAAGCCCTCTTCCCATTTTAGTAATAGAAATTCTAACTTTTCACTATGGGAAGTTAATTGAATTAAAATAAATTTAACGTCTATTGGTATTTGTAAGCACGCATCATCACGACTATTGTATTCAGTTTCATTGCTGTCATGATAATTAACATCAATGCCAGCACTATCTTCTTTACACCAAACATTATAAATATTTAGCTTTTCTAACGCCTTACCAATTAATTCGATTTCTCTTTGGTTTAGTAGAGTATTCCTTTGGAAGTATTTGACGGTTTTAGCTATTTCATTTGCTTTTAATACAGCAAAAAATGAAGCAATCGCAGCTATTGAAGAAACGATGGGGGCTATTGATTCTAATATTTTTATCACGATACAATTTTCGTCCATGTAAAAAGCTTAAAGCAAATGTGAAATATAATGTAAAGCTAACGTTTTAGTATTTATACGTTTTGCGGTTTGCAAGGCATAAATCGCTTTTTGGACTTGGCCGATGCCCAGTCAAAGTTAATTGGCATGCTTCATACTACAAAAATATTTCATGCTGGTTCTGGGATACAGAGCAGTTTTGAGTCAATTGATATCGAATAGCAGGTAAGTTTTTCATTGAAATTCCTTTTCATCGTATTTTTCTATCTTACATCTTTAAGCCTAACTGTTTCAATGAGGATTATCCTCCCCCCCAATTGAAGCCTCATTTGGCTTCGCGTAACTGTTACATTCAACAGCTCGACCGAAAAAGCCAACAGTTTGAGTTGTTGATTAATATCATCCGGGATTTACTCTAAAACTTCGAGTATTCAATACATTGAGGACGTTGAAGAAAATAGCGTGAGCCTGACAGGACGTCAGGCTAGCTTTCGTTGGCCAGGGATGGCCTATCGGAAGCGTTAGCATTTTCGAATAAGTCCGAAGACGGTTACAAATGAAGTT